>NZ_CP174607.1:3327225-3992670 GCF_045999315.1 Peredibacter sp. HCB2-198
AATTAGATGGTTCAAGTATCGTCTCCGTGGACGCTCTTAAAAAAGAAGGCATCCTTCACGAAACTCAACGAGCAATGGTTCAGTGTCACGGCTCTCAATGTGGCTTCTGTACACCTGGATTTGTCATGGCCCTCACGGGTCTGGTGGAAGAAAAACTTGAGAAGAAAGAAAAAACAATTGATGCCCAAGAGGCCAAGAACTGTATGACTGGAAACCTTTGTCGTTGTACCGGTTACCAGGGCATTATCAATGCCGCCTTGGATATTGATTTAAAAAAATGCGAAAGCATTAAGAAAAGATATTATTCGGAAAAACAAGAAGTAGATCTGATCCAGGCCTTCAATGAAGGAGTGAGTATTGAGGGAGAAGAGTTTTCTTTCTTTGCTCCGAAAACTCTGGAAGAGGCGATTAACTACCTTCTAACTGATCCCGAGATTCGTATTATTGGCGGGACCACGGATCTAGGAGTGGTTCACAATAAGCGCAAGATTAAGATCAACAAGGTCTTAAGCCTGCATCTGATTCGGGATCTCTATAATGTGACAGAGAAGAATGGTGAAGTTCATCTTGGTGCCCGCGTGACTCATTCTGAGTTCAGACATTTTATTAAAGACAAAATGCCAGAGTTCGCGAACTACCTGGATATTTTTGCTTCTCCTCAAATTAAGAACGTAGGAACCATTGTTGGTAATATCGCAAACGCCTCTCCGATTGGTGATACTCCTCCAGCACTTCTCGCCTTAAACGCAGATGTTTGCATCATGGGGCCACAAGGGAAGCGTGAAGTTCCCCTTTCAAAGTTTTTCCTCGCTTATCGAAAAACGGATCTTAAACAAGGTGACGTTGTGACCGGCATTAAGTTTAAAATCCCTGCAAAAAGTGCGGCGGTTCGTTTCTACAAGAACTCTAACCGAAAAGACCTGGACATCTCTGCGGTAAACCTGGCGGTGAATCTAGAGTGGAAAGATGATTCTAAAAAAGAAATTAAAGACATTACCATCGCGGCCGGTGGTGTCGCGGCCACTCCTCTTCGTTTTGTAAAGACTGAAGAGTTTCTCAAAAAGAATTTTGATATCAATCTCGCGGTCAAAGAACTCCACGCAGAATTTAAACCTCTAAGTGATGTCAGGGCCACAAGTGCCTACCGACATGTGCTGGTTGAAAATCTCTTCCGCCGCTTCTTCTCGGAGGTGAGCGTATGAGTTTACCACACGACTATGCCCACACCCATGTGTGCGGGGAAAGTGAATTCGTAGACGATCGCCCTATCATGAAGAACGAACTCTTTGTGGATGTGTTCTTCTCGACTCGTGCCCATGCTCTTATTAAACGGGTGGACTTCACGGAAGTCTTGAAGCAACCGGGAGTGGTGGCGGTCTTCACGGGCCATGACTTTGCTCACAATATGTGGGGAACGATCTTTAAGGATCAACCTCTCCTCGCCACAGATAAGGTTCAATACGCAGGAGAAGGAATCGCTCTCATCGTGGCAACTTCGATCGAGGCGGCCCAAAGGGCAAAACATAAAACGATCATTGAGTACACGGACCTTGCTCCGATCATGAGTATTCAAGAAGCACGCAAACACGAATCTTTCATCATCCCGGCCCGCACCATTGAACGCGGAAACGTGGATGAAGAAATGAAAAAGGCTCCGCACACTCTGGAAGGAAATATCGTGATTCAAGGTCACGATCACTTCTATCTTGAGAGTCAGGTGTCTATCGCCTATCCGTTAGAAGATGGACAAATTGAAATTCATTCATCAAGTCAGCATCCAACGGAAACTCAGCACGTGGTGGCCCACGCTTTGGGCCTTCCGGACAACGATGTGGTTTGCCAGGTGAAACGCATGGGTGGTGGATTCGGCGGTAAAGAATCTCAGGCCGCGCCTTTTGCTGCCATGGCCGCTCTTTGTGCCATGAAATTAAAACGTCCGGTACGCATTTGTCTTACCAAAGACGATGACATGATCATGACGGGAAAACGAAACCCGTTTGAGAATGAATACAAAGTGGGCTTTGATGAGCATGGAAAAATTCTTGCCATGGACATAAAGCTCTTCTCCGATGCCGGCGCCTACGCGGATCTCTCGACTTCCATTATGGAGCGAGCGATGCTTCACTCTGATAACTCTTACTTCATTCCCCATATGCGTGTGGTGGGACAAGTTTGTAAAACCAATCACCACTCTCACACTGCTTTCCGTGGCTTTGGTGGACCTAAAGGAGTGGCGACGGCCGAAAAAATTATCGAGGCAATTGCTCACTATCTTAAAAAAGATCCCCTTGATGTCCGTAAGATCAACTTGTACTCAGATGTAGATGGCCGAAATACGACTCACTACGGTCAGCTGGTTGAAAATAACGTGCTTGATCGCCTCGTAAACGAGCTAGAAAATAAATCCGATTACCGAAAGCGCCGTCAGGAGATCACAAAATTTAATAAAGAGAACAAAGACTTTATCCGTGGCCTCTCACTGACCACTGTGAAGTTCGGGATTTCCTTCACCACCAGATTCCTGAATCAAGGGAACGCTCTGGTGATTGTTCATAATGATGGGAGCCTTCAAATCGCCACTGGGGCGACTGAAATGGGCCAGGGAGTGAATGCGCGCATTGCTGAGATGGTAACCACTGAACTTGGTCTTCCGCGAACTGCAGCTCGTGTGATGCCAACTAGAACGGACAAGAACGCCAACACCTCACCAACCGCCGCCTCCTCAGGAACAGATATCAACGGTGCTGCCGCTCTTCTTGCCACTCGGAAGATCAAGAAGCGTCTAAGTGAACTGGCACTTAAACTATTAGATATTCCAAAAGATAAATGGGCCTCAAAAACCGCGGGCCTTGGCACCCAACCAGAAGTGATGCTCGATACTCCGAATCTGGACGAGAATGATCCGAATGCCGGAGCGGAATGGGAATCAGGAGTCGCCAAATACTTTGAAATGGAATTCCAAGATGGATGGGTGTTCCACCCCAAGCACTTGGATAAGAAGATTGAATTCAAATATCTTATCCTGGAAGCTTATCTGAATCGTGTTTCTTTAAGTGATTATGCCTTCTATAAAATTCCGGGCATTGAATTTAACAAGATGACGGGCCAGGGAGATGCTTTCTTGTATTTCACACAAGGGGCCGCTTGTTCAGAGGTAAGTCTTGATCGCCATACAGGAGAAGTCAAAGTTCTTCGCACTGATATTTTGATGGATCTCGGTCGTCCAGTGAACCATGATCTGGATGTGGGCCAGGTGACGGGCGCTTTTATTCAGGGTCTAGGTTGGGTCACCACAGAGAACTTGTTCTATAACGATCAAGGGCTCCTCCTTTCTCATGCACCTAGTACTTACAAAATTCCAAACGTTCAGGACATTCCACGCACTTTTAAAGTGGAGCTTCTCGAGAACGATGAAAACTATGCCAACGTTCGCGGAACAAAGGCGGTGGGTGAACCTCCACTCCTTCTTGCCTTGAGTGCTTGGACTGCTGTGACCAATGCTCTTTCTTACCTTCCGCACTTTCAAGTGGACTATCCAGGAATTAGAATTCCGGCCACATCAGAAAATGTTCTTCGCGAAATCATGCCAGAGAAATTCAAGGAGTGGGAACGATGACCATTTGGGAAGCTTGTCAAAAATTAACGAGTGAAGGCATCTCATTTGTGATGGTGACCATGACCGGCGTTCGCGGCTCTGCCCCTCAGGACATTGGGGCCAAGATGCTGGTCACGAAAGACGGACTCTATTACGGCACCGTTGGCGGTGGTAAAGTTGAGATGGCCTCCATCAAGAAATCGCAAGAGATTTTAAAAGGTGAACAAGTTCCACCTGAATCAGTGGTTTGGAATCTTCAAAAAGATATTGGCATGAGTTGTGGTGGCGAAGTGGTGATGCTGTTTGAACATCATCATCAAAGCAGCTGGCCCATCGTGATTTTTGGTGCGGGCCATGTGGCACAAGCTCTCACAAGAGTTCTTTCAAAACTTAATTGTTCAGTCACCTGTGTGGACTCTCGTGAAGAATGGGTGGCAAAACTAGAAGGAGTGAAAGGCATTCATCATCCCACACCCAAGGACATGGTAAATACCTTCTCACCTAACTGTTATTTTATGAGCATGACCATGGGCCATGCTCACGATGTGCCGATTCTTTATGAAATTGCGAAACACGCTCCGGACTGTCCTTACGTGGGAGTCATCGGGAGCGATATTAAAGGCATTAAGATTAGAAGAGAGCTTAAAGAGATGGGTGTCTCAGACGAGTTTTTGAAAAAACTTCGCGTTCCTATGGGACTTCCGATTGGCACCAATCAGCCCTATGAAATGGCAATCAGTATTGTGGCAGAGTTGTTACAGGTAAGAGATGGATCAAAAACGCAAAATTGAAATTCTTGGAAACTATGGAGCTCTACTTTCAATAATTGAAATCGGACTTGGGTCTTTACTGCATTCTTTATATATTCCGTTTGCAGGGCACATACTTTCTCTCAACCAAGGTTTTCTTCTTTGTCGAGTAGCGATTCTTTCAAATGATCGCAGTCTTACTTACGGAGTTTCTAATATTGCGGCGGTTTTGAAATCTCTCTCTCCCGCCGGTAAAAAACTGGGTCCTATGCTGAGTCTTTCGATGCAGGGACTTCTTTTCTATATCGGAACTCTTTTTGGCATTAACCCCATTGGTCTCTCCTTAGGTATGGTTCTTCTTTCTTTCTGGTCATTCATTCAACCGCTGGTTACTTATTATCTTTTCTTTGGAAATGAGATCATTAACGCCGCTGAGTTTTTGTATCAAAAGACTTTTCAGTATCACGGGATCAAGGCAGAAAATCTCCTATGGCTCTTTGTCGGATTCATCGCGGTCAAGGCCATCGCAGGAATGGTTCTGGCCCTGATGGCCTGGAAAACCAAGGGCAGATCAGACTATCAGGACAGCTTTGCGGGCTTTGCAAAGGCCAAAACACCCGTCACAGGAAATCCTCTGGTCCTCGCTTTAAAAGACCTATTGAGGCCAATCTTTCTTTTGTCTTTAGCAGGAACGACTCTTTTTCTTTATTTCTCTCAATACGAAATCGGCGAGATCGTTTGGTATCTCATGCGTCCCATTGCCATTGGTTTTATGTTCTTCTATTTTTCAAGAACACTCACCTTAGATAGATGGCTTGCTCGTTTAGAAAATGGACGCTTTCATGCCTTTGCTGAAGGCTGCAAGGTCGCTTTAGAAAAGATCAGGAAAGTTTTTTAATTAAAGACTGAATCGGCGTTCCGCTCTGCCAGTAGATAACATCATCCAGAGAACCAATGATCTCATCACGACGAGTGCGCATCTTTTCGTAGTTTTGAATATTGAAGTAGACCTTTTTGAAATTTCTCCAATCACGCTTGATGGAACGAACAAGACTAAAGAACTCCGGGTGCTCCACCACAATCACCTTGTCTGCCTTTGGCAGAACCACATCAGAGACCTTAGAGATATGTCCTTCAAAGACCCAGTTATCAACGTCAGTTAATTTTTGAACTTCAGAACGAAGATCCCCTCCGTTCCAAAAGATCTGATCTGCTTCAATATGATGAAGATTTAATTTGGCGGAGAGCTGAGTCGCGAGCCAAGTCTTTCCCGATCCCGGAGCGCCAATCAAAACGATATTCATTTCGTCAGGGCCTTTACATCATCCAAAAATTTTGGTGACTTGATTAAACTTTCAAAGATCATCTCTCCCATGACTTTTCCGGCCACAGTATCCAGAGGGTGATGAACTCCACCGATCACGCGGCCAAGAGAAATTTCTTTCGCGCGCTGATCAAACGCTTCCGCTTTTTCTGGATAAATCAGTGAGAAAGTTTTTGCCGCAACGTAAGCAATGGTAGTGTGGCCACTAGGATAAGAAAGCGAACGAGGCCTTCTCACGCAAGGAACGATACGAGGATCACGATTATAAGGTCTCACTCTGCCCCATTCATCTTTTTTCACGCGCGAGAAGATCATTACTTCTTTAAAAAGAACTTCTTGAAGAGCGACTAACTTCTGGGCCTCTGCTTGTGTTAATGGGCCATAAGGAGGGCCAAAAAATGAAGTGGCAAAACCTTCGGATTCAAATGCGGACTTCGCACAATCGGCCTCGGTGCGAACAGTTTGCCAACGAAGCACTTCCGCCAGATCAGCGAGATCTTCTTCTGAGTTAACGGCCGGTGGAGCTGGGATCAAATTAAGATCAATACTATCTGGACTTAAATAAGTCAGGTCCTGGGCCCATACCGGGAGAAACCAAATTAAACTCAGAACAAGAATCAGTTGCTTCATTTCGAGAACACCTTAATACGGTTCATTCCCCCACAAGGCCAGGCTTGGATCTTAACTTGTGAGAAGATTTCCGGACGGTTTATCTCAAAACTTTGAATATGACCAGCAAACGCCTTCACATTTTGTTTAGGGATAATTGTGATCCATTTCCCCTCTGTAAGTCCCTCTAACGAGAACTCGTAAGGATTATTGTTTACATAGTAGGTGTAATCCGTTTCCACGCGATGAATTTTAGCGGGTTTAGCAAGTTGAATAGTGACTTCTTCACAACCACCTAGCTTTCGACTACGGGCCGATTCCAAACCATCAAACATATTAATTGGAGCAAATGGTGAAATTACCTGAGAAGCTGGACTGTAATGTTCATTAGTGGCCTTAAGCATTTTGGCCCCTAAGGCAACACTGGCGTTATTGAACTCATCACCCTCATGAAGGGACAACCAATTCTTTTTGATCTCGGCCTCTGTCACTTCATACTTAATGTTCAGTGGCTTTTTGGTCTGAGGAATTTTCTCTTCATAAGAGCGCATCTTTCCGTCAAAGGTCGCTTTCTCAGTTTCCGGAAGATCAGTGTAAAGGCCCAGACGAGTAAAACCTCCATCCGGATATTGTGAGGCACGGATTTGTGTCACCACGCCACTTGTTTTCGGAAGTTTAATTCGTACTTCGGAGTGTCCTTCCATTTCCATTTTTGGAACGAGTTCCACCCACTCACCATCCACCAGTCCCTCAATTCTCACGGCCGGAGCGTGATTACCAAAGTGATACTTCGTCGAAAGAAGAACATAATTAACTTTTGCCGGTTTCTTTAACTCAAACGTAAGTGTATCGACACCCGCTTGATTGTGACGAACAGTCTCCCAACTATCCATGACCTTTCCTTGCTTCCCGAAAAGTTCGGGATCAAACTTTGGAAGATGATCACTAAAAAGGTTGTCCGCTCGAGCGAAAAGTTCGTTGGAAACTTCTACTACCGTAGACCCTACTCCGATGTTAAAAGGAGCAAGAGGATCCATCGGACCTCTTTCAATGATTGGTTCTGGACGAGTTTTAAGGAAGGCATCGAACACCAGATTCTTGTAACCCATGTTCACAATCTGCTCTTGAGGAATCTTGTCCGCAGTAAACGTCGTTTTAAATTTCGAAAAGTCCACACCCTGGAATTCCAGAACCTTTAAAATGTCTTGGGTCGCTTCTGCATTAAAGAGCACACCCTTTAAATCGGAGTTCGCGAGTGCCACTACACCTTTGCCACGATCCGGCCCAAAATAGCAGTGTAAGAAGATACAGCGGAAGCCATCATTGGCCCCTTGGTGAATCATAAATTTATTCGGACCTGCTTCTCCAACGAAGACCCCCAGACCCATCTTCACACCCATAAACTTCATACAGCCCTTGTCGGTTCCATGAAGCATGAGTCTTGCGGTATCGTGAGAAATTGGGCCAGAACCATTAAGATTCCAGTAGGCCTCTTCCATGTGTTCAAGAAATTTTGCCATGGCGTCCGCTGTTCCCATAGAACCGGCAGCGAAGGCCGGGAACATCTTACGAGTTCCTTCGATTTCGTCTCCATTATCCTTAAATCCGTGAGCGTACTCCACCCCTGGAAGTGTCTCTTGCTGAAAAGAGAAGTCCTTCATTCCTAACTTATCCAGGAATGGACGAGTAAGATCAAAGATGGATTTCTTCTCTAACGTTTCAATTAAGTGCTCAAGGACTAAAAACCCACCACCCGAATATTGAAACCTCTCACCTGGTGTATTCACGACACGAACTGGTTCATAACCATATTCCGCGTTCCCTTTCAGAAACTCTGAAATCTTTGGCATTTTGCGATTGGCCGGAACTCCATTCACGTAATGAAGATTAAGTGCACAGTGACTCATAAGATGAGCAATCGTGACTTTAGGATCGAGATTCAAATCAGGAAGAAAATCATTAACTGAAGAATTAAGTGCTATGCCTTTTTTCTTAAAGTATTCGATGGCAAAAGCACTTCCTACGGTTTTACTAAGGGAGGCCATCTCAAACCAAGTGGTGGTCTTGGCCTTGCCGAACACGATGTTCTGGTGACCGTTCCCCGTCATGATAGTGACCTGAGCGTCTTTAATTCCGTGCTTTTTGTAAGCGTTCTCTAAGCGCGTATAAAGATCATTCAAAGGATGGCCCTTCATGCGCTTCTCGGTGATTTCCCAGAGAGCATAACGAGCATTTTCAATTTCTTTTTCTTCAGGATTATTGATGCGTTCTTTAAGTAGTGCCAGAAGTTCTTTGCCGGACTTTCCTTGGGCACTCACGAGGAATTTCATTCCAAATTTTCCAAGATACTGAGCACCCAGATCACGAAGTTCCTGACGAACGGATTCATCTTCAGTCAGGACTTTTGATTGCTCAGAGCTTGCAAGTTTATCCAGGGTCTTTTTATTTTCTCCAATGTCCCCGTGGAAAGAGGCCGCTTCCAGAATGTCTGACTTGGTAAAAGACTTCACCAAGTTCTCGCACATCTTTACGTCAGCGGTCGCCAACCGCGCCTTCTCCGAAGCAAATCGAAGAGACCCGCACATTTCAAAAAAGTAATTGAAGCGTTTGATATAAGAATCAATCTTAAACTTCTCGGAATCCATCTCTGTTACAAACGTCCACGGATCCTTTGCTTCCCTGACCGCCGGAATGGTAAATGGTAAAAACAACTGAGTCGCAAATTCCACTGGTTCCGGATCCGTCATCAGTTTAATCATGAGGTTCATGGCCACCGGGTACCACTTCTCGGTTCTCTCGTCCCATTTCACTTGCACAATTTTTTTATCGTTCGATTTGTCTTTGCGGATAAAATTTAGCTCTTCATGAGCGATCTTTAAGAACTCTTCCAATTTAAAGCGTCCGTGACGAATCTCATGCCAAACTTCCCAACGAGAACGTTCAGCTGTCGCCAGATCATCCATCACTCTCACTGGAGTATTGGCCACCAAGGCAGGAAGGGCCACACACCCATTCCCAGATAACCAGTCCGTGATGTACTGAAGAGATTGAAAAACGTTATAGCGAACTTCTTCCGGGTGATTATTGGCAATGAAATTTGATTCTTTAAGATCGGCCACAATTAGAGAGCGAGCATACATCGGATCGTTCTTGTCCAGCCCTTGAATGTCCGGGCCGTGAATAAAATCCAAAATTTCTTTGTGATACTTTTCATCCAAGAGAGACTTCACTAATGTTTCTAATTTTGACGAATCTCCTTTCTTATGAATTTTCCACGCTTCCACAAAGGCCAGACCCAATCTCACGAAATCCGGATGCGCCACCCAGAAACCAGAAAGATCACGCTTCATCTGTGTGATCACGTCTCGAATATAACCTTTAATGGTGACCTGATAGGAAGGTGAACGGAGATCATTTGATGTCGGAAGAATGCCATACATCCCACCGACTTTAATTCCTCCACGAGATCCCACCACTTCCGCCAGAAGATCATGAGAGGCCTTAATGTACTTAATCACAATGTCCGGATCGGCCTTCACCGGGATGCGATAGTTTGCATCTTCCTTAAAGAGTCGAGCAGTACTCGCGAGGTAATCATGCCAACCAAGAGAAGCACCCACAAAGTACGGATACAACTCGTCCATGATTTCATGAGCCCGGAAAACCGCGCGAGGATTTTCTAATACAATCATGAGACGAATACTTCCTACGGCATAGGTAGGATAGGTTTTCTTTAAAAGTTTTTCCGCCGCTTCCAGCATGATTCGGATGTATCGCGCCTCTTCTTCGTTCTCGAGTTTTGGAACGTAGAAGGCCAGGGCCTTTTCATTGTGCCAATTGCGGAAGAAGTGAAGAGCGAAGTCATAAAGATGAAGTGGAATCGGTTGCTCTTTATAGAACAAGAAGAAGCATGGAAGTGCCAATCCCGGAAACCGCTTAATAGGAAGAGAAAGTTTTTCTTTCTCCAACTCATATTTTTTACCGTTCTCTTCAAGAGAAAGATTGCCATCTAAGCACTTAGTGAGATTCACTCCCGCCGAAATTAAATCTTCGCGAAGAGGAGTCTTCGAATCTTCATCATCCGCTCCCCATTTTGGAAGTGAATCATGAGTTGAAAGAAGTTCACGCACAATCTCCGGCTCATCTTTAAGCTTTCGGTGATAGGCATTCATGGCATTGATGGAAAGTTTCGCTGAATCTGGAGGACCAAAAAGGGTCACATGTGGACCACGGAGGAACTCCGGAATATTTGCAATGGCTTTTCCACCAGGACGAGCATAGTTAGGAGTCTTTGGGCCAAAAACAATGCGGCCCTCTCCATCTTCAAGACCTAGGACTGTTTTATAATCACAAGAAAGATAGTCCCGCTTAAAGTCCTTGTTGAAAGTAGCCATGGCCTTCACACGCTCATCAATAAACTTGCGGTCACGGTTACGTCGTTTAAGAACAAGATTCAACTCATCTTTAACCGCTTCATAGAGTTCGCACAAAAAACGCAAAGACTCAGTGGATTCAAGTCCACCCGACTCTCCGACTTGCATTAAACCTTCCGTTCCAGGGACAGGTTTTGCCGCCTTTAAAAGATGGGCCTTAATCTCTGGAGAAATATAATCGTCGTAATATGGAATTTCAGATTTCAAGTTATGTCCCTCGGTATGTCGAATAACCGTACGGATTTAAGAGCATCGGTACGTGATATTTTCTTTCAGTATTTTTGATATTGAAGATGATGGGAGTATTCATGAAGAAATGCTCTTCACCTTTGAAGTAATCTTCCACCATAAATGTTAAGCGATAAACACCCGCCACCTTCGGACAATCAAAAACGATTCTTCCATCAGCATTGGTTTTATCAGTGGCGATTTTATTCCAAGAAGTTCCTTCTTGTTTTTCCAGCGTCACGGCCACGTCTTTTGCCGCCACACCTTTTGTTGTGTCTAGAATGTGAGTGCTAATCATAGTTCCTCTTATTTAAACTTGAGTGCCAATGAAGGTACGCCCTTATCAGTCACATCAATTTCTTGAGTTGTTGTTCCAAAGACCTCATGCCAGGCCTCAATAGTATAATGCCCTACTGGAAGCTTCGGCAGGGTAAATTCACCTTTTGCATCTGTTACGTCATAAAAAGGATGATCCATGATCGCCACATAGGCCCCCATCCATGGATGAACCGAACACTTGGCCTGCAAAAAGATCTCAGGTTTTGTGAAGACCTTGGTCTCACGCTGATTCTTCTTTGGCATGGCCATATTAAATTTCTGATTCTCTTTCGTAACTGATCGGACGTTGTGAAAAATAGGGTCTGAGTTAATGAAGGTCACTTTCTGACCGACACGAGCGGCCGCCACACGTGGGTGATACATGCAGCCTTTTTGATCGAGTTCAACTTCAGAAGTCGGCACGGCCCCTGGATCTTTTCCTTCCTGGCCTTTAATGACTCTTACGAGCACATTTTCCACTTTCCCATCATTCACTATGACTTCATTTGAATAAACCTCACCTTCCCCTGGTCTTTGACAACCGGCCGGAAGATTGAGTTTTTTTCCTCTTGGAGGTGTTCCATCAAAAGTCACCAAACCTTTCACATCAAAAGTCTTCGAATTGGTTGATGCCGACGGTTTTACTTCTTCAACTTTCACTTCCACTGGCATGGCCGCGGACTGTTCAGGTTCATGAATATGGGTATCAACCACAGTGGTAGTTCCTGTATCTGGTTGCGAGAAGACAATCACACCGGCGATAAGAGCGATCCCCACTACAGCGGCCGTCATAGAACGTTTAGGGTTTTGCAATCTAACCACAAAGTACTCGCGAATCGCCGCTCCACCAGCACTGATTAAAAGCAAGATAAGCCAGTTGTATTCATGCCCGTAGGTATTCGGGAAGTGATTTGAAAGCATGATAAAAATCACCGGCAACGTCAGATAAGTATTGTGAGTAGAACGATTTTTAGCGTTCTTTCCCCAGTCCTGGTTTACAGGCTCACCTTTCTTCGATGCCTCAACCATTAAAACCTGGCGAGGGATAATTCGCATAAAAACATTGGCCGTCATCCAGGTCCCCATCATCCCACCGATGTGAATGTAGGCCGCACGACCGCTTAGAGTGTGACAAAGAAAATACGACATCCCCACCAGCCACACCATCGTAAGAATATGTCCCACAATTGGTTTAGAACGAATGAATTGATTCTCCCAAACGCTATCGTAGAAAAACCACGAACCAAAAATAGTGAATAAGCTGATCCCTACCCCTTGCCAATAAGTGATCTTGGAAACCATCTCATCCAAGAGGAAAGTTCCGTCACCGGTATAGAAAATAAGTACGATCAAAAACATCCCACTCATCCAGGTCCAGTAAGATTCCCATTTAAACCAGTGAAGTCGCTCCGGCACTTTGGTGGGCCCCATTAGAAGTTTTTCCACGTGATAAAAGCCACCACCGTGAACCATCCATACTTCACCAACATGTCCGGCATTTTTAGAGTCGGGATTTTTTTCGAAGCTTCGATCAAGCCACATAAAGAAAATGGAAGTTCCAATCCAAGTCACCGCGACGGTGATGTGAAGCCAGCGAGCGAGTAACAAAATCCAATCGAACAAATCTTGATTCATGGTTTCCTCAGCTTGATCAAATAAGAGTGATATTTAATCAAATTTGGAAATAGAATGCAAAATTCTAGAGGCTTCGTTTCAAATCTAAAGTTTGCGCTGAGGTTGCGTTGGAATTAATCGAAGGAATTTTTTTGAAAATGTATAAGGCAGGAGTTACTCCATGACGCCCAATTAAGGGCGCCTTGAATAAAGGAGTTTCATGGAGGAAATAATTAGGGTGTTACTGCTAATTCTTCTTATCCTACAACTTGTTGTAGTTTTAAGATTTAGTTAGCAGGCTTTAGGGGATATGTTGAGAGCATATCCCCACCTATTTATTTTTTCATTCTAGAACTATTTTTAACTGAACACAATGTCCAAAAGGTGCCAGGTAAGACGATCTTAACCGTTACGATTTACGTTGTTCAGATCTTCGAACGCCACTTTTAAGCGCTTCACGAAGTTCTCTTCACCCTTACGAAGCCATACACGTGGATCGTAGTATTTCTTGTTAGGAGCTTCCGGACCTTCAGGGTTACCAAGCTGCCCTTGAAGGTAGGCTTCTTTTTCTTTGTAGAAGTTCTTAATCCCTTCCCACATCGCCCACTGCATATCCGTGTCGATGTTCATCTTGATCACACCGTAGTCAATCGCTTCACGGATTTCAGATTGAAGTGAACCTGAACCACCGTGGAAAACGAAATTAACCGGCTTCACACCAGTGCCATATTTCTTCTGCACGAACTCTTGCGAGTTATGAAGAATGATCGGAGATAGTTTTACGTTACCTGGCTTATAAACCCCGTGAACGTTACCGAATGAAGCGGCCACCGAGAAGTTTGAACCAATCTCGCGCAGATGAGAGTAAGCATAGGCCACGTCTTCCGGTTGAGTATAAAGTTTAGAACTGTCGATTCCAGAGTTATCAACGCCATCTTCCTCTCCACCAGTCACACCAAGCTCAATCTCAATACCGGTTTCAATGGCATTCATGCGCTTAAAGTATTTAGCAGAAATTTCTACGTTCTCCTCAAGTGACTCTTCTGAAAGATCCAGCATGTGAGAAGAGAAAAGAGGTTTCTTATGAGTTTTGTAGTAGGCCTCACCCGCATCAAGCATTCCATCAATCCATGGAAGAAGTTTTTTAGCCGCATGATCGGTGTGAACCACAACCGGCACACCATAGGCCTCGGCCATCATATGAATGTGGTGAGCACCAGAAATGGCACCAAGTGCGGCCGCTCTATCGTTATCAAGTTTTAAACTTTTACCGGCAAAGAATTGGCCACCACCGTTAGAGAATTGGATGATCACTGGCGAGTTCACCGCTTTAGCAGTCTCAAGCACAGCGTTTACAGAGTTCGTACCAACAACGTTAACCGCAGGGAGCGCGAATTTGTTTTCTTTGGCGTATTGGTAAAGATCCTGCAGGGCCTTACCATAAACAATTCCTGGTTTAAATTTCATGATCGAATCCTTTGTTTAAGACTGAAAAATTGTATTAAAATCAGGATGTATTGAAAAGGAATCGCTATGGCACAGACGCAATTAAACCTTGTTAACTACTTTAATCAACTCCTGACTCCAGGACTCTTCGAGGACTATGCTCCGAATGGTCTTCAGGTTGATGGTAAAACCACTCTGAAACGTCTCGCATTCGCAGTATCTGCCACTCAGGATTCAATTCAAAAGGCAATTGCCTGGGGCGCTGATGGTCTGGTAGTGCATCACGGTATTTTTTGGAAGCATCAAGGGGCCCGCACCATAACTGGTGGCTGGGGAGAAAGAGTTAAACTTTGTGTCAAAAATGATCTGAATCTTTTCGCCTACCATCTTCCTCTGGATGCTCATCCTGAAGTGGGAAATGCGGCCGCAGTGGCCAATGAACTGGGTCTATCAAACCAGGCCCCATTCGCCCTTCATAAACGCCAGCCTCTAGGGATTAAGGGCGAATTCACAACTCCTCTTACAGCTTTAGAACTAAAAACAAAACTCGCTAAGATTCTCAATCATCAGGTGATTCTCGCCTCTCCCGATGAAAATAAAAAAGTGAAATCCATCGGTATCATCACCGGTGGGGCCAACAATGAATGGATCAAGTCTCTGGAAGATGGCCTTGATGCTTATCTCACGGGTGAAATCTCGGAGTACAACTGGCATGATGCCATTGAAGCCGGCATTCACTACTATGCCGGTGGCCACCACGCCACTGAGAGATTCGGCACCATCGCGCTTATGAATCGAGTGAAGAAAGACTTACCTGATATGGAAGTCACTTTCTTTGATTCGGAAAATCCAGCTTGAAAAAAGACCTGCCTCTCATTCTCTTCTTTCTCATTCTGGGTTACCTCATCTATGAAGGTAACCAAGATGGTAAAGGGGCCAAGGGCCTCATGGATAGAATCGTCGGTAAGGCCGTAAATCCTCCCTATGAAAGTGATTTTGAAAAAGGACTTCCCTCGGAATACTCTCCCGCTGATCCCCATCAATTTGCCAATGAAGAGAAACTCGTCGGCGATCTCAATTTTCGCAGGCAGCGTATGCTGGAACAAATGCGTCTTGAAGTGGAAGAATTTAAAAAGTTAAAGGACTACGAGGGTGCTGACCGGGAAGAATTCCAAAAGCTCAGACAATACCATGAAGAACAGATTGGTGAACTTAATCGCCTTCATCACAACCTGCGCGAACAGTATCGTCTTCGTAAAGAAGAAGATGCTGTTCGCAACAAAGATCTAAGATAGATTATTTTTTAATCAGGAAGTACTGCTCACCGAAGTCATTCAGATTGTAAGCAGTTAATTCGGCCAGTGGACCGTAGCCGAAGTATAGGTCACAGCGAGCGTTACCACGAATGGCGCCACCGGTGTCTTGAGAGATGAAGAAACGAGAGAATGGAACCTTAACCACTTTTCCGTTTGCATCCACGTGAGTCGCTTTCACAGCTTTCACGAAGTTAATCATCCCCATTGTTTTATAAATACGACTGTCGATCGCCAGAGAGCGGTTCTCAGTCAAAGGAATGTTATTCAGTCCTACCGGTTCTTGATCAGACTCTTTGAAGTAAACGTAAGAAGGACAAGACCCGAAAACTTCTTCTTCTTTTTCAGGATGCTCTTCTAAGAATCGACGCTGTCCTGGAATACCAGCGTCCCCTGGCTGAAGGTAACCCTGGGCCATCATATAGTGATAAACCATTTTGAACGGCTGAGAGTTTTTTCCGTCGTAACTTAGGTATTTAACTTCTTTGTTTCCGTTAGCATCGAATACGTTAATACGTCCGCCGCCTTGAACGTGAAGAAGGTACAGATCATAGAAAGACTCTTCTACCCAGAAGATCTCGTAACCACGGCCAGCTAGAGCACCTTTATAATCAATCGCTACACGTGTGTAGTTATCGTGGGGTGCTTCTGGTTTACGGTAAATAGCACGTTTAAATCTTTCAGTTGGAACACGTGAACCGTGAAGGTCTGGAGAATAGTAAGACGTGAACTTCGTTTGCGCGCGTTTCTTATTTTTGCCCGCAACCGGAACATAGATCGCAAATTGCGAGTTCATGGCCGCATTGAACTGATCCAAGCAAGCAGTGGCCGGATTTGTTCTCTGGCAAAGTAGGGCCTTCTTAGCGAGGTCACGAAGAAGAACTAAAGAATCTCTTAGAACAGTTTTAGGATATAGCTTTGTCCCAAACTTGATTTGACCTTTAAGGCCAATGCGATCGAAAGAGGCCAGTTGGCGCTCAATCGCTAAATCTAAATTTTCAAATTGTAGATCATCAGAAAAAGAAACTGACTGCTGTAAGCGTACAGTTGGTGTTACTTCCTGGGCGAAGATGAGGCCAGAATAGAGGGCCACAAATGCGATAATTAGCTTCACTTGAACCTACCAAAATTAATGTTATAAAGGTTAGGTTAGGATTTCCTGACTAACTCTGTCAAAACTTATTCTCTTACAAACGTTTACCCATGAAAAGAATGGGTACCCCTCGAAACGGTAGCTCCGACTCAAAGTCAAAGCCAAGCTTTTTATAGAAATTTCGATTCGCCGAATCAGACCCAGTCATGATGTGAAGACCCGCGATTTTACTTGCTTTAAGTTCCCCTTCTAAGGCCTTAACTAACTGACTTCCCAGTCCCATTCCGCGAGATTCATGATGACAATTAATATGAAGGTGGGCGGGATACTCATTAAAAAGTGCTTCAAATGCTTTCAAATGGGGCTGAATTTTACATAGCTCAGTGTCTGTACTCTTAGGTGCGGCAACTATGTAACCTAAGACCTTGTCCCCCAGGATTCCCACCCAGGCCAGCTCCGGGTAATGACGTAAATAAAAACCCACGTACTTTTCAAAGAAGGCGTCACGCTCAATCTCATCTTTGAACTCTTTGCGAGTAGAGCTTTCAAAGAAGATCTCTCTTACCTGGAGCAGAACCTCTGCTCGATCTTTAACTGCGAGGAAAGGAACTACAGACGCTGACATAGGTTCCATACCTGATACTTGGCGCGGAAAGGAGGATCAATATGTTTCACATCTTTGACGGCCTCAAAACGGTAAAGATGAATCCAATCCGGAAGATAATCTTCAATCATCTTCATCAGAGGAAGATCAGGATTTTTTTGAAGAAGTTGTTTGGTGGTGAAATACCAATCAAAAAGTTTCTCGAAATTTTCTGTATCTCGAATCTCCTCAAACTCTCCATGAAAGGTCTCTGGGAGAATTTTTTGAAAACTTTTTGAGCTTTGGGCCCAACGGGCAAGCCTTCTGGCAGAATCACTCCCGACCGAAAAGTACTCTCTCCAACTCTCATAAGGAATGTCCGTCCATTCAAGGGCCACAATCCAGGCCTCGTGCCGTTTTGGATCTGAAAGGACTTTTTTGACCTCATCAAGCTTCGGCAAGACTGAAGGATCAAGCGGAAGTCTCATCTCCGGATGACGTTCTTTTTCTTTAAGTATTCTCCCCAAAAAGCCAACCTGATGAAGGGATTTCTGCATCTCAGTCCAGAGATAGTTTGGAGTGAATCCATCTACTCTCATCTGATCCAGAACTTTTTTAAGTTCAGGGGAGAATTGAAATTGATATTTTTCAGCAAACCGATGGGCCCGTAAAAAGCGCACAGGATCTTTTCCAAAATCGGGCCCCGCGAAATGCAGGACTTTTTCTCGAAGATGGCGAAGGCCCTCTAAAGGATCTAGGTGCTCGATGTCTTTTTTCGTCTTAAAACGAAATCCCATGGCATTGATGGTGAAGTCACGTCTTTGAACCGCTTCTTCAAAAGGAAGTTTAAAAATAAACTCGGCGGTAAAATTACTGTGATGGTTTTTATCTTCTTCGAAGTGTTCTTTACGTGGTGGCGAGAACTCTAATTGAAATCCCTCTGCTTCAAGACGAATGATCTCATAAGGAAGTGAAGTCACTTTCCCAAACCGAGAGAGGTCCTTTGCAAGTTGCTTCCATTGATCTTTATTAAAGGCGATGGTCTCGTGTGAAAGTTCAATGTCCCAGTCTTTTCCGGTTGAACCAAAAAGAAAAAAATCTCTGACCGCACCACCAACCAAAGTTGGAACATGGCCATGCAAATAGAGTTCGTCCAAAAGTGCCGGAAAAAAAGAAGGGAGTTCTGATTCTAATTTTTTCTTATCGAAATTCACGAGAGGTCCTCTTCCACCTATTATGGAAGTGGAACCCCCGCGAGTCAATTATAAGTCTTTTGCTGCTTCGTGAAGATACTTGTAAAGCTCTTTAATCTTATAGCTTTGCGCTTCGTCAGCATGGAACGCGAATGAAACCTTGTTACTGAAAATCTCGAACTCTTTACCCACTGTTTTAAGATTCGATTTCATGTTCGAGCGCTGAAGAACGTGAGTGGGAACCACTGCCACACCCAAACCGCCATTCACGGCCTGAAGCATTTGTCCGAATGAATTCACCACCAGTCGAGGCTTCACATTTCTAGGAACCACTCCGAACTTTTCACGACACCAGCGATAGAAATTTGGATCATTGTTTTCATAAAAAATGATCGGGATATTCAGAATGTCTTTAAGTTCTGTTTTATTAGTAATGTTGAATTTTTCTGAGAACACAAGTGTCGTGTGCTCAGTATGAAGATCCAGCTTCTCAGCAAACGCTGGAACCAGATGCTCCGGCATGATCAAACAATCAATCTCATGCTGCTCGAATTTTTTAATAATTGTCTCTGGGAAATCCATCGAAAGACGGACTTCCAGTTCCGGATACTGAGAAAGAAATCCCAGCATACGACTCGAAAGCCAAGTTTTACCAAGACCATAAAGAGAGCCCACGTGGAGTCTTCCTTTGATCTCGTGATTTTCTAAGTGAATTTGTTCAATTGTTTCTTCAATACGTTTGAAGTATTGTTTTGCTACCTTCGCTAGTCTCATCCCACTCTCAGTGAGATTTACTGATTTCCCCTGACGAGTCACAACCGAGAAGCCGACCTTACTTTCAAGGTTTTTCAGGGCCTGAGACACCGCACTCTGAGTAACATTCAGTTCCTCAGCGGCCTTGGAAATATTCTCATTTTGAGACAGGGCAATCAGCACCTGCAGCATGGATGTTTCAATCATATTTATACCTTATATATAATATTAGTGTAACTAATATGTTTTGCAACATATTGTAAATAGGAAAGTATTTCAGGGTTAAAAATAATTAATAAAACGAATGGGTTGCGAGGATGACGTGGTTAGAAAGAAGGGCCGGAGTTATCTCCGGCCTCTCATAATTTGATCCGTATAACGAAAACTCACATCCGCAATGCCGCCTAGAACCAGCATCTCATGCATTACTAAGCGCTCATAATTCCCTCTGGCACCCCGTCTCGCCCGCATCCAATCCAACTGCCACTCTTGCTGACCGATATAAAGAAAGATCTGACTGTTTTGTTGATGGCTTCGAACCATTTGATTGCGCTCATTCATCAGAATCTGTTCCGTCACTTGAACATTTTCAATTGTAAGACGATTCCGAATGAAGCCCACGACCCGAAATCCGAACATGTTTTTTAATTCATTGTCATAGACACGCAAAAGCTCCTGCCCCGTTCTCACAAAGTCACGGCGAAACTCTTCTTCTTCAAGAGCGGTATAGGATGATATGCCCGCTACCGACTTAGTAGATTTCCCTGACGAGTTCTTCTTCCCGCAGGAAATAAGCGCTAGAAGTGTAAACATGAGTATAAATAGTTTCATAGTGTCCCTCCGAAATGTCTCGATGAGGGCATATATGCAAATTTCTGACCGATTGGATCAATCGTGATTTCGGATGGATTACACAGCGCAAGGTGCGGTTTAGGAGGATCAGGTTGGCACTCTCACTTTCTCCAGCGAAAGTGGATAAAAAAAAGGGCCAGCATTAGCTGGCCCTTATTATTCTTTCGAATGGAAAATAGCTTATTCAGCACGCTCGTTAAGCTTGTCTTTACGAGAAGCGATAACTTTTTCTTGAACGTTTGATGGACACTGCTCATATTTAGCGAATTCCATCGAGTAACCAGCTTTACCAGCTGTACCTGAACGTAGAACTGTCGCGTATCCGAACATTTCTGAAAGTGGAACGTGAGCGTTAATAACAGCGTCACCAGTATCAGTTGTTTCAGATCCAAGAATTACACCACGGCGAGAAGATAAGTCACCGATTACGAAACCTTGGTAGTCTTGCGGAGTTTCTACTTCAACCTTCATGATAGGCTCAAGGATAACTGGGTTAGCGTTCTTAATAGCATCTCTCATCGCCATACGAGCAGCGATACGGAATGCCATATCAGATGAATCCACGTCGTGGTACTGACCGTCTTGTAGGTAAGCATCTACGCCGATTACTGGGAACGCAGCAAGAGGACCCTTGTTCATAACGTCACCGAAACCACGGTCACAAGAAGGGATGAATTCGTTAGGAATTACACCACCCTTAATTTCGTTGTTGAAACGGTAAACTTGGTCTTCACGCTCTTTGCGGTCGTCAGTAAGAGGTTTAATCATACCAGCAACTTTTGCGAACTGACCCGAACCACCCGTTTGCTTCTTGTGTGTGTATTCAAGCTTAGCAGAACCACGGATTGTTTCACGGTAGTTAACCTGTGGAGCACCGATTTCTACTTCAGCTTTGTACTCACGCTTAAGACGCTCAACGTAGATCTCTAGGTGAAGCTCACCCATACCTGCGATACGTGTTTCACCAGATTCTTCATCTGTGAAAAGGTGGAACGTAGGGTCTTCTTTAATGAAGCGGGCAAGACCTTTAGACATACGAGCTTGCATTTCCTTATCTTTAGCTTTGATTGAAAGCTCGATAACTGGAATAGGTACGTGCATACCTTCACAAGATAGGTGCTCTAGGTTTCCATCTTCATTTACGAAAGTATCACCCGAAGCACAGTCAACACCGATCATCGCGATGATGTCACCAGCTGATGCTGAATCGATGTTTTCACGATCGTTAGAGTTCATACGAACGATACGACCTACACGTACGCGTTTCTTCGTACGAGTATTGATTAGAGTGTCACCCTTGTTAAGAGTACCTTGGTAAATACGAGTATAAGTCAGCTGACCGAATTGTTCGTCAGTGATCTTGAACGCCATACATACTAGACCTTTGTCGAACTCAGGAAGAAGGTCAACCTTCTCACCAGTCTTAGAGTCGATAGCTTTAGAGTGCTCAGCAGTTACCGGAGATGGTAAGTAACGAGCAACAGCGTTTAGAAGAAGTTGAACACCTTTGTTTTTGAAAGCTGAACCCATGAATACTGGAGTGAAAGCTAGTGACTGAACACCTTTCTTAACTGCAGCGTGGATTTGCTCTTCAGATACATCTTTACCATCAAGGATGGCTTCCATCATGTTGTCATCAAAAGCTGAAACAACATCTAGCATTTCTTCACGAGCTTTTGTCGCTTGATCTACTAGTTCACCAGGAATTGCTTCCTCGCGAACGATTTCACCGTTATCGCCGTCAAAGTAGTAGGCCTTCATAGTGATTAGGTCTACGCAACCTTTGAAGTTTTCTTCAGCACCAATAGGAACTTGCATAAGAACAGCGTTGTGACCAAGCTTCTCTTTAAGAGCTTTTACACCGTTCCAAGGGTTAGCGCCCATACGGTCCATCTTGTTAAGGAAGGCCATACGAGGAACGCGGTAACGCTTCATCTGACGGTCTACAGTGATTGACTGAGACTGTACACCTGCTACTGAACAAAGAACTAGGATCGCGCCGTCAAGAACGCGAAGTGAACGCTCTACTTCTACCGTAAAGTCCACGTGTCCCGGAGTATCAATCAAGTTGATCTTGATGTTTTTCTCATCACCTTCAGCGTACTTGATACCTTTCTTATCAATACCCATCCATTCAACAGTTGTAGCTGCTGATGTAATTGTAATACCTTTTTCACGCTCAAGCTCCATGTGGTCCATGGTTGCGCCGGCGCCGCCGCCTTTAACGTCTTCGATCTTGTGGATCTTAGAACAGTAGAAAAGGATGCGTTCTGATAGTGTTGTCTTACCAGAGTCAATGTGGGCAGAAATCCCAATGTTTCTAGTTTTAGACAGGTTCTTGTCGATACTCATCTGTACTCCAAATAAAGTTAGAGGGTCCTATATAAAAAAATTTTAGCCTGCATCATAATGAAGGCCCAGCTTATCGTCAATTGTTTTCGCCCACTTGAATCGCTTTTTGCTTATTGCCAAAATCTCTTTTTTCGACGAAATATTTGGTATGACTGGTAAGAAAGACTTAGATAAATCAACCCTATACGAAGCTGTCAAATCCCTTGTAGAGACGCCGTCTCAACATATCCACTTGAATCAGCAAAAGCTTTTCACTCTTTTTAGCGTAGCTTTTCAGTATATTTTGTTCCGCTCAACCAAACACCCGGGCCATTATATCATACGAATCGAAGATTCTATGCTCGCCGAGAAATTAGCACGCAAAGCGAAAGATGAGACCACTCGTAAGTTCATGAATCGCCTACTTGTGCCTCGTCGTCTTGCGTACGGTAACTCAACTTTCCACTTGGATTATTTTCCACTGGCAACTTGGGGAGTCACTAAGGATCTTCCGAAAGAAAAAATCCAAGGTGCGATCATTGTTAAAAATACCTCTCACAATCCATTGATTGATGAATCTGATTTCCGTCACGTGACTGAAGATGATCAGGCGATTCAATTGTTTGGGAAAAATTATTATCTCAGTACACTGATGGACATTTGTCCTCGTACCATCACCATCGCCTTCGATGAAGCATTCGAAGGTCTTGATACAATTCAATTTGATTTTATCGAAGAGAAATCAGAAAGAATGGTTGATGGAGTGATGATTTCAGAAGACGTGCAGTTCGAAGATTAGACCTTCACGCCTTCTTTGTATTGAATCTCGGTTAAATTTCCATTGCGATCAAACTCTTTCCAAAGGCCATTTTTCAAATCGTCTTTGTACTTTCCTTGTGCCTTGATCTGGCCATTGCTGTAGTAAAACACCCACACACCGGCCTTAAATCCGTCGAGGTAATCTCCTTCAGCGAGAATTGATCCTGTATCGTAATTGTGGCGCCAAGAACCGATGCGCTTATTCTTAGAATAAACACCTTCGGCCGCCAGCACACCATTCTCAAACATGATTTTTCCTGGGCCGTCTTTCCATTGTTTCGGATAAAACACGTCCTGCGGAGGAAACTTCCAGTTGAAGCCATTGATTCGCTCTTCCATCTGAAGTTTACGAGTGGCCTTTAAGATATAATACTTGGCCGCATCGATCTCCTGAGGAGTGAGTTCTTTAATGTAAGAGAGTTCATCTTTCAGACGAGACATAAGACGAGGAATGATGGATTCCATCTCCATGATCTTGGATTCCTCTGAACCCCAAAGACATTTAGCAAAAATAGTAAGTGTTTGTTCCTGCGCCGTTAGAACTGAATCTATATCATCACTCGTAAGCTCCAAGAAATCTTTAAAAGTCCGGATGTTCTTCATGACATAACTCATGAAGATCGGATCTTCTAAAACTCCTGCAGTGAAAATCTGGGCGCGCGTTTGTGCTCCAGTAGTTTCCATATTGATGACGAATTCTTTAAATCCATCCAGTTGACGGCGTTTAATACGATCTAGCATTCCCATGGAAGAGAATTATAGGGCCGGATTTTTATGTGAAACAAAAAATTTTAAGCACTTGTAACCTTTTGAAATCTCTAAGTTTCATAAAGGCCATGATTAAGAATTTCTTTAAAAAGTGGGTTCTGAAGGCAAATTGAAACAAAAAATTCTCACCTGAATAGAAAAGGGGCCCAAAAGGCCCCTTCCCTAAGACATGAAAAGAAATCCTCTATTAGATACCACTGGTCGCGCCGTAGGTTGTTCCACCAGTTGTTCCACCAGTTGTTCCACCAGTTGTTCCACCAGTTGTTCCACCAGTAGTTCCGCCAGTTGTTCCGCCAGTTGTTCCGCCAGTTGTTCCTCCAGTTGTTCCACCAGTTGTGCCACCAGTTGTGCCACCAGTTGTTCCGCCAGTAGTTCCGCCAGTTGTGCCGCCAGTTGTGCCACCAGTTGTGCCACCAGTTGTGCCGCCAGTTGTGCCGCTACCAGTACGAGTGATTACCGAACAAGCAATCGGTAGAGTTTGGGCCGCTGGAAGGCCATCAATTGAGCCAACAGTTGCTGGAAGAATGGTGTCCGAAGGAACACCGTGAACCATGATCACTTGGCCTTCAAACTGTAAAGTGTCACCGGCCGGAAGTTTAACAATGGAATCATCAGGATTCGAATCAGTAGCAGTCAGATCATTCATCATTTCCGCTAAAGATGAATCTTCACTATAATTGTAGTTTCCACCTGAAGGATATTGATTAGCACCCTCATTCTGAGAATCAAGATCACCATCTAATGGAACAAGCATCTGGCCCGCAACCGCTTGAGCTTCGGCCGCATCCACAATTCCATCACCATTGGTATCAGCAGCGGCGGTCGGACAGGCCGTTCCAGTTGCGATGTACTGAATATGCTGGCCCTCAGGAGCGCCTGATACGGCCATATTAATCCCAACATCATCACCATTCACAATAATATCGGCCGTGCCGCCAACGTCCGGTGCAATACCAGTATTAATAGGGGCCAGAGTTCCCTGATATGTTCCTTGTACTTGTTGATCTTGTTGTTGCTGTGGAGTGCTGCTTGAATCATCATCATCACTTCCACAACCAACCAGCGCCGTTCCCATGACTGATACAAGAAGTAGAGGTGCTATTTTCTTAGTGAGAATCTTTTTCATAAGGCCTCCAGTTACGAGTTACTTACTCTGGAGATCATTCATGTGACCTCAGGCGCCCGTAAATGAAGTTGAACTTGAGAACGTTGGAGTGAAAGGCCCTAAAAGACCGACTTAGTTTTGTTTAACTCGATCAATTGTTTTGTGAAAAAGGGTCTTAATTTTTGCGAGTTCTTCATCAGAGAGATGAAAACCAAATGAAAGACGAAGGCCGTTCTTGGCAACATCTTTTTTGCCTAACTGAAGTAGCACCAGGCTGTCTTTGGCCGCACCTGAGCTGCAGGCAGAGCCGGCGCTAATCATGAGCCCATTAAGATCAAATAGGGCCAGTGCAATATCAGAGGTGAGTCGATTCAAATAAAAGTAAATGGTGTTCGCGTTTCGACGTGGACCTTTTAAGACCCCGCCAATGCCGCTTAATTCGCTTTCTATGAAGTTTTCAAGCTCGTCCCGTCTCTTTGCATTCTGAACGACATCAAATTTTTTAAGGTCATTTAAGGCCAAAACAATGCTTCTCACCCCTTGAGGATTTTCTGTCCCTGAGCGAAGTCCTTGTTGCTGTCCCCCACCTAAAACAAGAGCACTGAAAGGAAGTTCCTTCTTAAAGAAAGAGAAGCCGATGCCTTTAAAGGCCCCGAACTTGTGGGCCGAAAAACTCCACACATCCCCTACTGAAAGGTTCTGCCACTCGGGAATTTTTCCCGGGGCCTGAACACAATCCACGTGAATGTAGAGATCAGGAACACTTTTAAAAGGAACAAGCTCTTCCAGAGGAGAAACAAAACCTGTTTCGTTATGGACCCAAAGATGATGATACAGAATGACGAGTTCTGGATTATTGTCTTTTTTGTCTTTAATAATTTCTAAATTTTTCTCGTGATTGTAGGTCAGATCATCATTGTGCACGAGTTCCAAAAACTTCACGTGCGGACCCCAATAACGCTCACTCAAATTTGCCACGGCCGGATGATCAATGCGTGAATAGCACACTAAAAGTTCACTACCCTTAAGACGGGCCAATTCTGAAAATGAATAAGTAAAAGTTAAAAATGCTTCGGTAGCACCAGAATGAAAAAAAAGCTTCGTGTCTTTTTCTGATTTTCCAAAGATCTGATAGATCTCTGCTCGTCCTTCATTAATGAGTTTGCGAGATGCTTTACCGGAAGTGTGTTGGCTGGCCGGATTTGCGAAAAGCACATCGCCACTTTTCATCCAGCTTAAGACTGAATGAGAAAGTGGCGACGTAGCATTATAATCGAGGTATAGACGTTCGAGATTCACTCGTTAGGAAAAAACCATTATTACTGGTTCATTTCTCCAACATTTGAGCGAATTGCAGATGCGTTTGTATTTGCAGCTGTTTCTCCGAACGCTCCGGCACCCTTACGAGAAAGGTCACCAAGAGTTGTAGTAGCTAGGTAATCTTGCATGATTGTACCTAGGTTTTCGAAATATGACTTAGTCAGGTTGAACTCTTTTGTATCAACAACAGCGTTGATTTCGTTACCTGCTTCGTCTTTAAGAATTTCAATACCAGAAGATGGTACGCCAAGAATGTCACGAGCTGGGTTGATGTTCTCACCAACGCAGTCTAGAACGTCCTTCACTGAAATTTCGTCCATAGGACGAGATAGTACGTAACCGCCGCCTGGACCACGAACAGATTTTACTACTTTACCTGTGCGAAGCTTTCTGAAAAGCTGCTCAAGATAGTGTAGAGAGATTGATTGTCTTGTAGAGATTTCTTGAAGTCTTACTGGGTTTCCATTTGAGTGGAAAGTAAGGTCAAGCATAGCTCGAACTGCGTAACGTCCTTTAGATGTAAGTCTCATTGTCTTCCTCCATAAATCCAAAAAAGTTGGTAAATTTTTTATCGGGTTCCCAAACCATCCTTGTCACCCGAGAGACTTCGATCTGGATGCCGCTCATAACAATCCAGACTAAATATCTCCTAAATAGTATGACCTTTTCTTTTTTCCCACGTCAACTTTTAAATCTGAAACAATTCTGTATTTTCCGTAGGGGCATTTGGTTCTGCAAAAAACGACCATGATATCGCCAAATTAACTCGCCCCGAAGGGAGCGGTGGTGTTAATTTGTCTCCGGGCAGAATCTTCCGACAGAGTTAATCAGTCATCGTGAAGTGAGTACAAAAAGAAGTTTCGAGAAGGTCCTTCCGGAGACTCCGATGGACCTGGTTGAACGGTAATTTCTAATAAGTATGGGGTGAAGCTCTCTGGTAATTCTCTGACCAAACGTCGGGCAAATTTCATTCCCCACTCAACAAAGAAGTACTGCTTATCTTCGAGATAAACAGGTATCTCCAGTTGAAGGATTTCCTCGTTTTTTTCAATCCGATAGAGATCGGCGTGAAGAAAATTTTTACATTCAGAGAGGATTGAATAAGTCGGGCTCATCACTTCCGCCTCACCAATAAAAGACTGAGTGAAAGTTGTTTTGCCGGCGCCCAAGTCCCCTTCCAGAATAATCATGGCCGGGGTTTTAGCGAGGTCCTTTAATTCATACACAATATAAGACAGGTCTGACTTATAAACTTTTTTCCATTCGCGGATGAGCTTCTTATTCATGGGTCAATTTAATCCTTCAGTAGTTCATCCAGAGCTTTGAAGGCCTCAGGGAGAGCATCAATCAAGCTAGTGGCAGTCATAGGACGAACACCGAGTTTTTCGGCCGCAAATTGTCCAGACCAAGTATGAATCAACACGCCTAAAAGGATCGTGCGGTTCAGGTTCTCATAAATATTATACAGTGAATCGCGGCGTTTCAAGTTTGCTTCCTGGCCGATGAGACCACCAAGAATACCTGCGAGTACGTCACCTACTCCACCTGTGGCCATGCCATCATTTGGTGAAAAGTTAAAATAGGTCTTACCATTCGGGAACGCCAGATAAGTACAAGGTCCCTTCAGGATAATAGAACAGTTAATACGCTCAATCGTTTCTTTCAAATGGAAGTACGGCTCTTTTTGAACTTCTTCCAGAGGAATACCTGTGAAACGAGCAAACTCTCCGAAGTGCGGAGTTAAAAGAGTTGGAGCATTTCGCATTCTGAAAACTTCGGCATCGTCCTTAATATTAAGAACGTTAATCGCGTCTGCATCGAGAACCACTGGGCCAGAGAAGTTATTTAAAATCTCAAGCACTAAAGCACGAGCGCGAAGGGAACGAGCAAGACCCGGACCAATCACAATCGAATCATACTTATTAAGGTCTTTAAGGAGTTTTCCCCACTTTGCCTGATCATTCGGTACATAGCCCGTCATGACTTCAGGAATGAGGCGAGAGATGAATTCCTGGTACTGAGGTTCCCAAGTTGAGGCGGTCACAAGACCTGCACCTACTTTCAGGGCCGCAGTTGAACTCATCACCAGAGCACCGGTTAGACCGTGAGAACCACCAATCACTAGCGTGTGACCGAATAGCTTCTTATCACCGAACTTATTTCGCGCTGGAGGAAGATCATTTTTTAGGTCTTTATCAATCAGGAATTTGTCCCCATTCTGTTCGATGATCTGACTCGGAAGTCCAGAAGGGATCACTTGTACTTCACCCACGTGACGAGCACCATCGGCCTGGTAATAACCAAGCTTAGGCAGACCCACAGCAAGTGTTAAATCGGCCATAATGGCGTTACCTTGAACCTGTCCTGAGTCACCCTCGACCCCAGTTGGGATATCAAGAGCGATGGTATAGGCCTTCTCCTGATTGATGAAATGAATCACGTCATACAGGAAGTTTGAAAGCGGAAGACGGACACCAGTTCCGAAGATGGCGTCCACAATAATTTTGGGAGAACTGTTTTGTTGGAAATAAGCTTCGAGGGCACCGATGTCGTCGATGTGAGCGGTACGAACCCCATAGGACTTGGCAATTTTTAGTTGTTCTTTAACTTCTTGCGAGCAATCTTTTTCTTCAAACAAGAGGAAAGCGCGGGGCTCAAGACCCATGCTTGAAAGGTGACGAGCGATCGCGAGACCCGTTCCGCCATTGAATCCCTTACCAATCAGAAAGATCAGTTCTCCGTAGTGAATTTCATCACCGAGTTTTTCGACAATCGCCTTCGCCCCCAAGAGCGAAACGTTTTCAATGATGAGTTTTTCTGGAAAGTGGTACTTCGTCTGCGCGATTTTTTCCAGTTCCTTCATTTCTGCTTGGGTAACAATTCTCATAATTAACCTTCTAAAGGGTATTTATTAATTAATGTAAGCATTTCTTTAATCACGTGGCCCATGCCTAAGAACACGGCCTCCGCAATGATCCAGTGACCGATATTGTATTCTTCGAACTGCTTCTCTTCGAGAAGTGGTTCTAATGAATCAAAAGTCAGCCCGTGGCCCGCGTGATAGCCCCAACCAGCGCGCTTCATCAGGGTAGCGCCTTCGCGGTAACGAACGAGATGGCCCGTCACGTCTTTCTTATTCAGAAAATCTTTGGCGTAGTCACCAGTATGAATCTCCACCGCATCGGCCTTGATTGAAAGACAACGCTTAAGTGTCACTTCATCGGCCTCAACGAAAAGAGAAATTTTTGTATTAGGAGATTGGGCCTTGATATCTTCACAGGCCTTCTTCACGCGCTCATAGTTTTTTTGATCAATCACATCAAGGCCACCTTCCGTCGTGCGCTCTTCGCGCTTTTCTGGAACAAGACACACCCATTCAGGTTTCTGCTTGATGGCAATCTTCACCATCTCATCCGAGGCGCCCATTTCTAAATTAAGGGGCCTTCCCATCTTGCGGCACATGTCATGCACTGTCGGAACATCGTGGTCCTGAATATGACGGCGGTCCTCACGAAGGTGAATCGTAATCTGATGAGCACCCGTTGCCAAAGAGACTTCAGCGGCACGCATGACCTCAGGATAGTATTCACCACGCTGCTGGCGAAGAGTCGCCACGTGATCGATATTAACACCTAGACGAGCGTATTTCATTTTAACCCAGGGCCTTCTTCACTGTTTCAGCGAGTTCAGTACAGAGAGTGTTCACAAGTTTATTATCTTTTCCTTCTACCATCACACGGGCCAGGGCCTCAGTTCCTGAGTAGCGAAGAAGGATGCGTCCCTCTTTACCAAGCTTTGCTTCAGCGTGATCCATCGCCTTTTTAATTTCTGCCACTTCTTCAAACGGAACACGTTTTGAAACGTGAACGTTCTGCATGACTTGTGGGAACATTTCAATTTTTGTGAGATCGGCCAGATCCATATCATAAAAACGAATGCTCTCGATCACTTTTAAGGCGGCGAGAATTCCGTCACCGGTGGTTGAATATTTTTTGAAGACCAGGTGGCCTGAAGGCTCGCCACCGAATAAAGCACCTGATTGTCTCATACGCTCAACGATATAGCGGTCACCCACTTGAGTACGAGTGAAAGTCAGACCTTGCTGTTGAAGGAAGTATTCAACCCCGAAGTTGCTCATCACAGTTCCCACCACTTCATTGGCAGGACCGATTTCATTGTTATCTTTTAAGAATTTTCCACAAAGACCAATGAGTTTGTCTCCATGAACAACCGTTCCGTTACCGTCTACGATAGTCAGTCGGTCACCATCTCCATCAAGACAAACACCAAGATCAGCGCGGTATTTTTTCACGGCATCAGCACAGGCCTCAGGATGAAGAGCACCAACGTTTAAATTAATGTTCGTTCCGTTCGGAGTATTTCCAATGGCGATCACTTCAGCACCAAGTTCTTCAAACACCATTGGGGCAAGTTTATAACCAGCACCATTGGCCGCATCCACCACAATGCGAAGACCTTCGAGAGTGTACTGAGGAGATAAAGCAGCTTTTGTATTTACAATATAGCGCCCGATGACTTCATCTAAGCGTTTCGCATTACCAAGTTGGTCTCCGACCTTAACTGGAATGCTCGACGGATCAAGCACCATTTTCTCCAGCTCTAGTTCAATTTCGTCCGGTAGCTTGTGGCCTGTGCGATCAAAGATTTTAATTCCGTTGTCTTCGAATGAGTTATGAGAAGCTGAAATCATGACCCCAGCGTCGGCACGCATACTTTGAGTCACAAACGCCACACCAGGAGTAGGAAGTGGACCCGTTAGAATCGCCTTACCACCTTGTGAACACACACCCGCAGAAAAGGCCTGCTCAAGCATGTAACACGAAAGTCTTGTATCTTTACCGATGATGATCAACGGCTTCTTGGTGAAATTTTTTTGAAAGTAACTGGTAACTGCGCGGCCTAGAACAAACGCCACTTCACCAGTCATGGGATAAACATTGGCCTTCCCACGAATACCATCTGTACCGAATAATTTACGACCTGACATAATGACTCACTTTAAGAATGAAATAACTGATTTAACTATACCATTTTATTGTATATTCACAATAATGGTCTTGGGAGAGATTTCGAGCAAATGAATGCTCGGTGGAAGGACCACTTTCAGAGGGACTTCAATACGTCCGCGGGCATCGTCCGGGATGTCGGCCCACACTTGTACAGTGGATGAGACATTTGATCGGTTTTTAATAATCTTGTCTGGGACCAGAAGTTTCACCGACGCAGTTTTGACACTTGAATTGATTTTACGCGAGTGCGAAAGGAACTTAATGGGCAGGTCCTTCAGAGTGAAATTAGCACTTGCTGCCTTGAGCTGATAAGAAAATTTGATGTCGTAACCAGAAGTCAGGGTCAGGCGTTCATCAGGGAGTGCGACTTCAACTGGCACTTGATTAAGACCAGTCAGAGATTCTAACTCAACGGGTTTTATTGGAATTTCTTTGAGCTTTGAAATGAGTGAGCGAGGCCCATAGACCTCCACTTCTGATGGTTCTAGCACCGTATTAGAGAGAGAAAGTTTTTCCGGTAAGTGGCCCGCAAACTGAAGTTTAAGCGGCACGATCTTACTCGCCTTCTTTTCAAGTTTAATCGGCAAGCGGCGTGGAAGAACCCGTTCAACCACCATTCCGAATGGAAGGTTCAACTGGGCCGGATTGATGTCCACTGTGAAATTTAACTGCCTGCGGGCGTTGGCGCGGTTTAGATCAATCACCAGACGATCTTCACGTTCGGCCACGGTACGCACGAAAGCACGTGGGCCCTCAATCATGAAGGTCACTTCATGCTGAGGTTTGGCCGCAAACATCATGTCCACTGGAAGAATATATTCCAGGGTCACGGTCTTTTCGAACTTCACCTTCTCTGAGTTCAGAACGTAGACCCACAAGAAAAGTGAAAGGAAGATCGAGATGAACTTCAATGAATGTTTCTTCATTCGGTTGCGCATCTTCATGGAGTAATTCTCCCCACGGTCTCAACCGGTCCAACTCGATCAATTTCTAATAAGAATTTGCGCAGGTATTTTCTTAGTAGATCTTCGTTCTCCATGTAATGGAAAACGCCGTTATAACAAATATTGATTCTTCCTGTTTCTTCTGAAACCGTGACGACCACCGCATCTGAAATCTCAGTGATACCCAGGGCCGCGCGGTGACGAGTACCAAAGTGGCGATCAATCTCCACGTTCTTTGAAAGGGGCAGGAAACACCCCGCCGCTTGAATCACACCGTTGTAGATGATGATGGCACCATCGTGAAGTGGTGAGTTGGTCTGGAAAATTGAATAAATGATATCAGAGTGAATTCTTGAATCTAAACGCGTACCAGATGATGAGTAGTTTAGAAGACCGTGATTTTTTTCAAAGACAATTAAGGCACCCGTTCTTTCACGGGAAAGGGCCGAACAGGCGGCCACCACTTCTTCAATTTGTTGATCGAATTTCGAGCGACCATTGCGGCCAATAATTTTTGTACTTGAAATTGAAACCAGCGCACTTCTGATTTGATCCTGGAAAAGAACAATCAGAATGATGAACAAGTAGTCGAAGAAGTTTTGCAGGATCCACGAGAGAGAATACAATTCGTAGAACTGACTCACCCACCAAAGCATGGCAAGAGCGACGATACCAAAAAGCATTTGATACGCACGTGTCCCTTGAACGATGATGAGGAAACGGTACATGATAATGGCTACAGCTGCTATATCTAGCAGGTCGATGACCCTAAAATTGGCAAGGAGAATGCCCAGCTGCTGCAAAAGTACCTCGTGTTATTTATTGGGCTTATCGGAAGAATGGAGAGGAATTTAAGACCGGAGGAAAATAAAATTCCTCCGATCTCAAAATGGAATTAAGCTGCTTCTTTTTCGTCTTCAACCAGAGTCGGTTTTGGAGCTGGTGCCTTGCCTGGATTATTGAGACCCTCAATAATTTCATCTGACATCAGCATTTTCTTACGAAGGGCCTCACGGGAAATACCCATGGCCGTGGCCGCCTTCGATTTATTTCCTTTATGGCGCTTGATTTCGGCGAGAATCATCTCACGTTCAACCAGGGCCACACGGTCCTTAAGTGGAATGGCAGGATCGTCCGCATGCGGAATATTTTCCAATAGACAGTTCGCGGTCTTCGACACGTCAATAATTGGCGAAGATTTGCTTCCAAGGTCCGTGATCACATGGGCCTTTGGATTATAAAGAACTGCTTTCTCTACTGCCTTTTCCAGCTCTGAAACGTTACCTGGCCAGGCGTAATTCACCAGCTGGTCTTTCACTACATCTGAGAAGTCTTTCAGGAGAAGTCCCTGCTTTCTACATTCTTTACGAAGGCAGAAACTCAAAAGATCCTCAATGTCCTGAGGACGCTTACGAAGTGGATCAATATTCACCTCGGAAGAGCACATATAGTGATAAAGTTCAGGGTTAAAGGCCCCCTCTTCTTCAATCAGCTGTTTTAAATTTTTGCTGGTCGTGAACATCGGTCGCACATCCAGGGAAATATGAGATCCTGGGATGCGACGATCTTTTAGGACCTGCATAAGTTGCATCTGCATATGAACCGGCATAAATGAGATCTCATCGAAAACGATGGACCCACCCACGCACTCTTCAAGCTTACTTTTTGATTCCGGAGTACCAAAAATTTCTTTTTGAAGAGTTGCTTCGTCCACACCTTTACATGAGATCACCACGTAAGGAGCAAGACCGCGCTTCCCTTCATTGTGCACGATACGAGCAAAAAGTTTTTTACCAACACCCGTTTCACCTGAAATCATCAGAGGAGAATCAATGTCTTTTAGACGAACGATTGCCTTTCTGATTTCAGAGGTCTGTTGAGAACGGCCAATCCACGCCCACTCACGATCATAAGGAGTTGAGAAGCGACGGATAAGCGACTTTTCAGACACTGGGCTATAATGGTGGAACACAGAAGAAAGAATAAGGGCAAGAACCTTCATTGTTTTTTCATCTTCCACTGTAAAACGATCTTCGTTACGCTTATTCAGAACTTCGATGACACCAATAATTTTGTCTTCGCGGTTTGTAATCGGAGAACAGATAATAGAACGAGTATCAAAGCCCGTTACCTTGTCCATTTCTTCCGAGAAGCGAACCTTGTCTGTTTGCGTATCAATGTTCAGTGACACACCGGTTGTGAAAACTGAACCCGCGATCCCCTTTCGGTAATCAAATTTCAAAAGCTCTTTATCAATTCCAAGGGCCGCCACCGCCTCTAGTTCATTCGTTTCTGTGTTGATCAGAAAAATCGAAGCGCGCTGGCCATTCAGGATGCGCACGATTTCTTCCAGCATACTCTCCACAAACTTCTCTTTATTACCAAACTGAGTAATATCTTTAAAAAGAGAAAGCAGAAGCGAGAACATTTCGAAGCCCTCTTTCTCAGAAGCATAGTGCTGAGTCAGAGCAAGCTGAATCAAGCTGTCTTTCAAACGCTCTGGCGGAAGACTTTGAATATATTGCTCAATGAAACGCTTCATATTGCCATAGTCTTCAGTGTCGAGTTCGGCACCATAATTCATGGCCTCAGAATCAGAGGAATTTACGTTCCTGAAAGCACGCACCACTGAAGCACCAAAATCAAAACGAAGTCGTTTAAATTGAAGTGAACAACGAAGAGTCGCACCTACAGGCAAAGGGAATGACGTGGTAAAACCAAGTCCCGTCATACTAACGTCCATGAGTTTGATCTTCTCTACAAACTCAAAGCGCCCCTGATCATTTTCATATTCCACCAGAAACTGCACATCATCTCGAGACTCAACTGGCACTCGAAAAGACTGGTAGTATTTAAATTCTGAAAAACTGGTCAGCATGGAAGCTCCCTTTCAAATAAAGCTAGCTTTTGGGCTTATCGGTTAAAAGGGGCCTAACTTTAGGGTTCCTGACACAAAAACTTGGCACTACAGGAACTTAGCTTATTTACTGACCGAAATTCTCCTCCTTTTACTTTCTCCAGAGAAAGTGATTTTTTTAATACTTGACTAATCCGTATCTTTTCCGTAAAAGGTTCTACATGAAACTGAACCACGTTGCAAATAAAATTTTACTGAGTGATACAAAAAAGTTGGTGGGTGTTGAGAGGAGTGCAACCACGAGGTTGCTTCATCACTTAATAGAAATAGAGCGAAGAAAGCTCTATTGCGATCTAAAATATTCTTCTTTATTCGCTTATTGCGTTCATGAATTAGGTTATGATGGAGCTTCAGCTCAAAGACGAATCGTCGCCGCCCGCGCCCTCGCGGAAATGCCAGAAATCGAGCAAAAAATCGAAGATGGAAAATTAAATCTCACAAATATTTCATTAGTGAATCAATTTATTGATGATCCTGTTCAAAAACGTGAAGTCTTTAAAGAAGTTGAAAATCTTACTAAGAAAGAATGCGAACAGAAATTATTCGAAATCACCGGTAAAGAAGAGAAACCAAAAGATAAGCAGAAGCGTATCTCAAAAGACAAAATCCAAGTCGCCTTTGTTTTATCAGACGAAACCATGGCGGTGGTTGATCAGCTAAAAAATCTTCTGGGTAAAGATATGGAGATGGATCAGTTGGTTCAGTTTATGGCGAAGGAAGCCATCAAGTCTGTGGAAAAGACGAAGTTCAAACAAACAAAACCCCGAACTTCACTTTCTCCAGCGAAAGTGGGACGTGCCATTCCAGCATCTGTAAAACGGGAAGTATACGCACGAGATAAAAAATGCACCAATTGTGGAACAACTCATAACCTAAATTATGATCACATTATTCCCTATTCAATGGGAGGACCAAGTACGATAGAAAATCTAAGACTCTTGTGCTCGCAATGTAACCAAAGGGCGAGAATTAGGGCCGGCCTAAACTCTCCAGAAGGAGCTTTATCACATTCTGATTTGAAACCTTTTCTAGCTGTTGAATACCTGGAACCGTATTAAGTTCGAGGATAGAAAGTCTTCCATCTTCATGGATGAAAAGGTCAATGGCCCCATAATGGGCGCCAGAGGCATTGATTAAGGTATCGATGACGGACTGATGTTCGGCCGGGAAATCCACCACAGTGGCCGCCCCCTCGCGCTGGAAGTTCGCCACAATGCCGGACTTAGCGGTACGTTCGAAGACGATAGGTTTTTGGCCTTTGATGAAGAAATAGCGAAGTTCACGGGCATCACGAACTAGAGGCTGGATAAGGTAATCCTCATCCACACCCTTCTTTTTCTTCCACCAGGTTTTGAACTCGTCCCAAGAGAGGGCCTCAATGCCCCAGCCGCCCTGGCCCACATGGGGCTTAACCACCACTTTTGGGTAGAGCCTGAAGAAGCGTTCGATATTGATCAGGTCTCCGCCCTTGATCGACATCCAAGGAAGAGAAGGAACATCTTTTTCTTCGAACCAGTCAAACTGCGTGGGCTTAGAACGAAAGCGTTTTAAAACATCATGAGGGTTAGCGACCTTATTAGTTAGAAGAGTTTTGATAAACATCAAATCAAGATCGTTTCGATAAATGCCGGTAGTGCGAACCAAATAGAAATCGGCCTCAGGTAAAAGGTAATCACTCCATGGATCGAAAAGCGCCACTTGGCCGACTTCTTCCATCAGTCTCTTAACAAAATAGGTTTCCTTATTTTTTGCAATTACACAGAGCTTATTTTTCACTAAAATGATCCCATGTTTAAATCTCTCTTTATTTACCTCATGACCCTGTCCTTTGCCTATGCCCAAACAACGGCCGAAGGGCTTAAACCTGAAACAAAAATTGAACCGGAAAGGCCAGTTGCTCCGATTACTTTTCCGATGAATGATGAGGTTCAAAAAGTCTGTAAAGAACTAGATAAGAAGTTTGCTGAGTACAAATGGGGCGAGACCCACTGTCAGTATTTTGAGTGGATCAACGTTCGTAAATCAAACGCGGGAACTCCCCTGATTTGGACGACATTTGGTATAGAAGACTCGCCCGCGGCGGCCAATACCACACTGGTTCTTTGTGGCGTTCACGGGGACGAGATCACTCCGGTGAAATTTTGCTGGGACCTGATGCGCGAACTAAAATCCAACCACTCTTTCAATGATAAAATGGTAGTAGTAGCACCACTGGTTTCTCCTGATTCATTCTTTAAAGCAAAACCAACTCGCACCAATGCGGCCGGTGTAGACGTTAACCGAAACTTCCCGACTGCTGATTGGAAGAAAGAAGCTTTAAAACGTTGGAAAGATCATTACAAAAGAGACAAACGAAAGTACCCAGGACCCAAGGCCGCTTCTGAGCAAGAAACTATTTTCCAAATGAATCTGGTGAAGCGCTACAGGCCGAACAAGATCATTACTGTTCACGCCCCTTTGACGATCCTCGATTACGACGGCCCATCTCTTAAAGGCAGTGAAGGCCAATCGGCCAAGCAACTTTTGGAACAGATGTCCCAAAAGTCTCAAGGCTATAAGATTTCAAATTATCCGATTTTTCCCGGAAGCTTAGGAAACTGGGCCGGGAAGGAAAATCGCATTCCGACCTACACTTTGGAACTTCCGAACACAGTTCCCACTGAAACAGATCGCTTTTGGCAGCTCTTTGGAGATGCCGTGATCTACGCTATTGAGCACAAGATGAAGCCACCAATTGATTAAGCGTTTGCCTTTGGTGGCTCTGGAAGTCTCTTCACCACCACGGCCGGCACAATTATCATGACAGCACCAATGAGATAAGCACTCACCGATCCAAATTTCCAATACACAAGTGATGCATAGATTGGGCCCAACACTCGACCAAGTGAACCGAGTGAACGGAAAATTCCCAAACTTTGTCCCTGCATGTTTTGCGGAGTATAGAACGACACCAGACTTGTGAGACATGGAATAATCATGGCCGAACCAACCGCCAGGAAAAATAATCCCGCATAAAGCATCCAAGCGGCCTGTGCGTAAGCAAGAAGAATAAGACCAGGAACAATAGCAACTAGACCATTGAAGCTCATCTTTCTCTCACCAACTTGGTGGGCCTTACGACGAACATATCCACCTTGAACCATACCAATCACAAAACCGATGAAGATGAACATATAAGCGTTATCCATCGAGGTATAACCCAGACGCTCAACTGCTAGGAACGTGAGAGTGAACTCCATTCCAGAGAAGGCCGTGATGAAAAGGAAGTAAACAAAGTTCGTAAGATTCACCCCTGGAAACGGAAGTGGCCTCATAAGCTTAATCGGATTAATACTTCGCTCAAGGTGTCTCTTAGAACCTTCCTTCAAAGTTTCTGGGAAAGATTTGAGAATAGTAAAAAAGTTAATAAAGCTCAAAGTCGCGGCCAGTGCTGCTGCCGCAGAGAATGGGTTCACGCCATAAGCTTCCCAATGAGGGAAGTGAGCAATCGGATTATATAAAGACAGGATACCACCCAGGGCCGGACCAAAAACAAAGCCCAGCGCGAAGGCAATACCAATTGCCGCCATACCTTTTGAACGGTTCTTCTCATCTGTCACATCACTTACCACCGCGGAGGCAATCGACAGGTTACCTGACATGAGTCCGCCCACAATACGGGCGATAATTAACAGCGTGAATGAACCAGAGAAAATCCAAAGGACATAACTTAGGAACAATCCAAAAACTGAAATTAAAAGTACGGGACGACGGCCAATTCGATCTGAGATTGAGCCCCACATTGGTGCGGCCACAAATTGTAACAATGAATACAAGGCACCCAACAATCCACCGAAGAGAACAATCGTACTCATCTGAGGAGTGCCATCAGCGGTTAATGAAATCGTCTGGATATTTGAGATAAGGTTCAACATTCCAGAAAGGAAGAAGTTGTCCTTGTCCACTTCAATGTAATACTTCGCCATGGCCGGAAACATCGGGAAGATAATCGAGAATCCCACCAGATCCATAAACATGGTCAAGAACATGAGTTTTAAAATTTTCTTCGAGCTATCAGGGAGTTTTGAAGGAGCTTCTTTTGCTTGTTCAGTAATCACTGCTTTATACCTTTCTTTCACATCAATTTGATAAAATAATTCGTCACGCTCTTTTGTAGAGCCATTTGCATACACGTTAATAAAATGAGCGTAGTCGTTGATCCATTCTGGATCAGCGTTTAAGCACGGGATGTGAACCAGAGTACCACCGGCCTCTTTCACTTCATGAGCGAGTTCAGTTCCGATCTCATCTGTGGTCTCTAAACAATCCACCACGAAGCTTGGGCAATACACACCAATCTTCTTCGAACCCTTTTCAACTTTCTTCACCACCGTGGCGTCTGTGTAAGGCCCAAGCCAAACTTCCGACCCAAAGCGGGATTGGAAGGTCATTGAAATAGGAACCGGAGATTGAAGTTGATTTTTAATCAGTTCATAAGTTTCTAAACAATGAAGAAGATAAAGATCTTTCTTATCCAGCACTCGACGTAGTGGAATCCCGTGAAATGAAATCACGAGTTCCTGCATATCAGGATTTGCCACCAGAGATTCACGGATCTTTCTCACCGAGTGATCAATGAAGGCCTTCGAACGATGATAAGAATTCACAATGGTAAAAGTTGGAAGGTTCACACGCTTTTTAAAATCTCCACCAAGAGCGTCCACCACGGAAGCGATGGTACTCTCCGCATACTGCGGAAATTGTGGCAGCACTAAAACCTTTTGAGCGCGCGTATGTATATCTTCTTTTTCCCATTCATCTAAAACATCCGAAGCACGAGGACTTGCGAGTAAAAAAGCGTGATTGATTTCAAGATTCTCATCCAATTTCGGACGTAAAGAATCCGCCACTTTTTTGGTATTCGTAATGAGCGGAAACCCCTCCGCCGTATGAATGCGGGCATAAGCTTCGGCCGAACGACGAGGTCTAAAAGGGAGAATAAAAAGATTTAAGATGATCTTCCAAACAAGAGGGTGTGCGTCCACTACTCTGGGATCGGCCAGAAATTCGCGTAGAAATTCGCGGACATCCGAGACTTTCGTACTCTTAGGAGAACCCAATTGACCAAGGATCACTTTGATTTTTTCTGCCATATGCTTCTTTGTGTTGAAAGAGTCCTCCCTTTTTGTCATAAATCATGCTAAATGACTAGAATCAAAAGTATTAACAGGGGTTAGACAATGGCCAAAAATGCGAAATCAGAAGGTCGTAAATCAAAAGAAATGGGTTCGGTGAGCCTTTTAGGGAACACTAAGACCAATTACCCTGAAACCTATGCCCCGGAAGTTCTTGAGAAGTTCCCAAATAAGCACCCAGATAACGACGCTTGGACGACTTTTGTTTGTACCGAGTTTACCTCTCTATGTCCTATGACGGGCCAGCCGGACTTCGCGAAAATTTTTATTAACTATATTGCCGATAAAGATATGGTGGAATCTAAGTCTCTTAAGATCTACCTCTTCAGCTTCAGAAACCATGGTGACTTCCATGAGGACTGTGTGCAGAAGATCTGTAAGGACCTCTTTAAGCTCATGAAGCCGAAGTACATCGAGGTTCAAGGGGACTTCACTCCACGAGGCGGAATTGCCATTTTCCCTTACGCCTCTATGAGTAACGGATCAAAAAAGTACGAAGCTCTGAAAGATGCTCGTATGGCAAATTATTCTCCAGGTAAGTACGGAATGGACCTGGCCCGACTTTATTAATAAAATATTAGGATCAAGGAAGTATTTATGATGGGTTTAGGAATGGGCGAATTAATAGTTATCCTCTTAATCGTGGTGCTATTTTTCGGTGGAAAAAAGCTACCTCAGTTGGGTTCATCACTTGGTGAATCAATTAAGAATTTCAAGAAAGGCATGAAAGAAGACGACACTGACAAGAAGTCGTAATCTTTTCCCCTTATTCGTTCACACAAGTCACATTTCCATCTGCATGAATGGTCTGGATAAAATATCCGACCGGACAACTGAAGGCAAAGTCCTGACAGGCCTGAGTCCCATTTGCATTAATACCTCGACTATACTGGCCCGCTGGACATGATTGATTAGACAGCGCTAGAGCATCCATCGTGCGACAAACTCCATTAGTACAAATCAGAGACCCCTGAACTCTGTTAGCGGCCACCACATGACCACGAGAAGTGAGGTTCGTTGTAGTGAGGTCACCAGTCATAATGTCACCATTTTTAAAAACAAACTGATCTTCCTCTGCCTGACAATTGGTAATAGGCGCGGTCGGAGAAGAAGCGTAAACCTTCAGCGGAATTTGGATCATCGCATTTTGAATGTAAGTTTTGTCTCTGGTTTTTCTGAGTGACACCTCAAGATCAACCAGCCTTACCCCGCCACCTAGAGACTGATTTTTATCCCGGGTTCTCATGCCCGTGATTTCCAAAGTATCGTGACCATACTCTTTTCCAACCTCATAAATATTTTGGTTGGAAACGTTCTTAATCCTAGAGATGGATGATCCCACCGATGCTCCAGAAAAAGTCAGACCACAAGCGCCTTTATCAAACAAGAGACTTGAGATGGTCCGCTTCAGTTCAAGAATCTCAAACTTCGTTTCAAAACTCGAACGACTTTGATTTTGCTGCTGAGATAAATTCATGATCACAACGGCACCAGCACCTAAGGCGCCAGCAAACATCAAAAACTGAACAAGAGAAAAACCTTTATTATTCATCTATGGCACCAAATCAGCGCATACAACTGCGCCCGTTGCTGTGATGGCCCTTATTCCCTGATCTGGGCCACAGGAAAAACTAAAGGGCTCACAATTCAATGAACCATCAGAATTGAACCCACGGGAAATTTCATTGGCGGGACAAAGTTGATTATTAAGTGCCAACTGGGCAATGGTTCGGCAAACGGAACCAGTACAAAAATTAGCGGCATAAAGATTAAGAGTGGCAATTACTCCACTTGTCGAAACAAGATTTGGAACCGTCAAGGCCCCCGTCATTTCATCTCCGGTTTTTAAAACAAACTTGTCAGTGTTTACCCGACACGTAGTCACCACATCCGAAGCGTTGAGTTTTACTTTCAAAGGAATCAAAATCGGCCGGTAGTGATTTCGATCTTTCTCTTTTGATTTTTCAAAATCAATTGTGACAACCACATTCGGCGAACCGTCTGGATTTGGATCGGCCTTAATGAGTCTCATACTCTGAACTTTCACCGCCGAGGATCCCATTTTTGAAACATTAAAAACGGTTTTTCCTCCGTTAGGAGTGGCGTTCTTAATCTCGGTTATCAAATCACCAATTCTTTTTCCTTCAAAAGTATTTTTACAAGCGCCCTCTTCAAAGAGAATCGAAGTAACGAGTCTTCTGATTTCCAGGGCCTCAAATCTTGCATCTGATGAGACTTGATTTTGATGAAACTGCGAGGTGAGATTCATGGCAAGCACCAGAAGCGCGCCCATGCCACCTACAACCAACATGAGTTCAACTAATGAAAAACCTTGTTTGTTATTTTTCATGCTCATTGCCAGGCACCTTTAAAGCAAAGTTTCGTAATGGTAACGATATCGCCTCTACAAGACTCTAGACAACGATACATTCCACCACTTCCGCCCCCATATGTGACCGATCCTGTGGCCTTACATTTCCAACCCCATCCAGCTCCTCTATCTCCATAGTGGCCCCATTTACACTCACCTGGCTGGTTCCCAGAACAAGACGATGTCTGCCCATGAGCAACACTGGGAATGGTGCATGTAATGCCATCCTGTGAGAAGGTCTGGGCCGGACAAGAAGGTGGTATCAGCTCCGCGCAGGCGACGGAGCCATTAGAATTGATCGCTCGAATCACTTGCCCTGGAGGACAAGAAAAAGTGAATGAGCGACAACGAGGAGCTCCCTGAATACCATCAAGATACTGATTGGGTGGACAAAATTGATTGGAAACAACAAAGTCGTTTATGACCTTGCAAACACCATTCGTACAAATCCTTTGGCCCTGAACTGTACCACTGGCCGTAACATTATTGGTGGCGTTTAATTGCGTTGCAATCAAGGCCCCACTCATCACATCCCCGGCTTTTTGCACAAACTTATCATCATAAGAGAGACAATCAACAATGACTCCGCTTGCACTTGGAGCAGTCACTTTAAGAGGAACCGTTACTGCTAGATTAGATTGATGAGTGATCACCTTATTTTTTCTGAAAGTCACAATGAGATCGACTAATCTGGTGTTAGGAGATAAAGGTTGGTTCTTGTCTAGTGTGCGGAGAGAACTTATCGTAAGATTATTTCCTCCATAGACTCCATTCTTAACATAGACCGATTCATTCGCCGCATTTCTCAGCTGATTGATTTCCGATCCAATACTTGAGCCGGCCAACGTATTTGTACAGGCAGCTTTATCGTAAAAAAGATTAGTAATGATTTGTTTTAGTTCTTGAGTTGAAAACTTGGCCTCAATATTCGCCTGATTTTTGGCGTGATTATTGGTCAAATTCATAAGAGCGAGGGCCACAACACCTATGCCTGCAGCGCCAATCAGGACTTCCACGAGGGAAAAACCCTGATCTTTTATTAAGAAATTCATTCCTAAATTTTACTTTTGATTGCAGCCAGCTCAAACTCAATCACCTCATCACAAAATGAAATTGATTCAAGCATACCTGGAGCATTAGACTGTCGTACTTGGTTTTCGCTCTTCGATTAGAACTTCTCCAGAACTTTCAGAACCACCGGCTCATTCTCATTTAACTCATCAATCGTCTCAAACACTTTTAAAACCACTTGTTCATAGGTCGCAGTTTTTCCTTGTTGCTTAAGAAGCTGAAGAATATAGCGACTGGCGCGATCAATAAGCTTATTGTTACTTGGTCGCACCCACGTCATGACATTTCCTTCATAACGGCCCATGAGTCCCATGATGAGAGTTGAATGAGCGTTCAAGAGCATCTTCACCATCAAGTGATTAAACAGCGGATCTTCACCCCACTCAAACAATGCTTCCTCGCCCTGGCACTTCATGAGCACACGGCCATCATCATAGGTGACACTGAACTCTTCAGTAGGAACATTTTTCGAACGGGTCTTGAGTCCAATTTTAGAGATATCAAAACCAAACACACGATCGCCACCAATGCGCCCACCTAGTTCACTCCACTCTAAAGGCCTTGGGGCACGCCAAAGAAGTTCGCTCCAGGCATGGGCCGATGTTTCGGCCTCAGGAATAAACAGGTAACAGAGTCCATGGGGAGCATCGTGATCCAAGCGGTTTTCAAAAGCACGTAAAGAAAAAGTCGGGGAACGTTCCGTTGTATCGGTCAAAATGCTGATCGCAAGGAAGGGATCAGTCACATAGTTAAGATATTTTTTGTTCTGATAAAGCTTCGCTTCCAGAGTTGTAAGCGGGGCCATGGCCTCATAACGAGTCAAGCTCAAGCGGTGAAGAAAGTCTTTGTAAAAGATCTCAAAATCAGTTTTATCTTTGTGCTTGTAAAGAAGACCCACACCTATGGCCAGCATAAGGACGGTTGAGGCTTGCATGCGAGTTGAGCCCGAAATCGCCATCGGCCCAACTGTTAGGTTAATCTTTTTAACGTTTTTGTTCTCGATGACTTCTCGTGAACGATGAATCGGCATCAAAACGTCATCGGGATTACAGTATAAGAAATAAGGTTTTCTCTTTGAATATGAAGCGGCCTTTTGAGCGGCACCAATCACAAAGGGAGTCTCCCCACCTTCGGTACTTGCTAGGAGAAGATCATTTGGCCCAAAGCCCAGTTCCAATAATTGTCTTTCTCCATAATCAGTTCGGTCTTCAAAACTTTCAACCGATTTGATCAGAGCAAAATCTCCACCGGCCATGAATGAGAAGACCTGATTGGCCCCGTCGAACCGCTGACGAAATAGTGTTTCAAGAACCAGAGACAATCTTCCGGTGGCCCCGCAACCACACATAAAAATCTTGTTCCCTTTTTCAAGCGTATCTTGAATGTCTAAAGCAAGTTCCCAAAGAGCATCAGTCTTTGTTCCCATGATTTTTAGAGCATCATGATCCACTTCTTCCAAAAGTTTTAAGGCCGCACTCACGTCCTTCTTAACAACTTGTGAGAGATTGGCCGTTTTGGGATGAAAACTTTCAGTTACTAAGTGACCGAGTTGAAATTGCGGGGCAATTTCTAAAAAAGCGCGAGATTTTTCTGCGGGTGACATGTTGAACCTTGGAGTAAATTCTGGAGTTAATTCTAAGAAGATTGCAGCGGGTTTGGAAGTGAATTGAAGAGTTGGACGCACAGCAAAACGAAACTGTTTCGATTTTCAGGGGGAACACAATTTGTTTTGGGCAGTAAACATGCCCTCAGAAGTTCTAATGGGTTACTGAGCAATACTAAACGGCTCAACTTGTTTTTAAGATTTCCCTAACGTAGGTTTTAAGTTCAACAAATTCCTGAGGTCTTATGAGAAAACTTATCTCGTGTTTCATCTTGCTTGCCCTTGCTGTAAACGCCTGGTCCTACAACGAAAGAGGAAACTCTGGGTTCACCCTCATTTGCGATGATCCTCAAGACAATAAGTTTTTTGACGCCTGGGAGGCCGAACATCGTTACGGCATGATTCCGGATTATCCGGAAGTGACCTCAGAATGTTATACAACATCGCAGTGCTTGGCATCCGCTTTGGTCGTGGCGAGAAAATTTCTAAAAAGACTTCCTGAAAAAACTGACATTCGAGATTACGCCTTCTACCGAATCAGTAATTTCATGGCCGAAGTTGCGATTAAAGATAACATTGTCATTATTCCTGTAGATGACATCGGTACCGGTATGATTCCCAAGAATTGTACGCTTCGCCAGACCATTGTTCAGAAAGAACCCATCTTCGAAGAAGATCGCAGATATATTATCTCCAATGATTACTGGAAACTTCTTACCACTGAGCAGAGAGGGGTGGGAATTGTTCACGAAATTCTGTACGGATACTATAGTATCTTAAAAATCAAACCTATCAATTCAGAAAAAGTCCGCTACTTGAATGCTTTAATTATTTCCGGAAAGGTTGAAGAGATGTCTCCAGCGAGCTTCCAGAAAGTTATGAATCAGGTGTATTCAAATGATGGAAAATGATAACTCTCTGGCCATCTTGCTTTCAAATATACTTGAAGCAAGAAAGAAGAAAAACGCAAACTACTCCCTGCGTGCCTTCGCAAGAGATTTGGGTATTTCATCCGGGCGACTGAGTAATATCCTGAACAATAAGTACCTACCAGGCACTTCGATTTCAAACCGAATCATAGCTTCCCTCAACCTGAACGAAAAAGAATGTGAAGAGTTCAATCAGATACTAGAGGAATGTCACAAAAAGTTTAAGCTTCTTGGAGAAGCGCACTTACTTCACGAGGAAGAGTACGCTTTAATCAGAGACTGGCACCACTTTGCCATCCTCAATCTCATGGAGACATCCACGTATGTTGATGATCCGAACTGGATCGCCGGCCGTTTAAACTTAACCGTTGAAACAGTGATTGAGTCCTTAGACATCCTGGAAGACCTAAACCTGATTGAGATGAAGAAAGGAAAGCGCTACCCTACATATAAAAATCTTACGACGACCCATGGAATTCCTTCGGAAGTCGTTCGCGAAAGTCATCGTCAGATTATTACCAAGTCTTTGGACTCACTTAATGATCCAAATGACATCAGAGACATTACTTCAGTAAGCGTCTCGGTCAATATGGCCAATCTTCCTAAAGTAAAAGAGCTGGCCCGCGAATTCAGAAGAAAGGCGGCCCTCCTTCTCGAGGAAGGAGAGCGAACAGAGGTCTACAATATCAATATTCAGATCGTGCCGGTGACAAAGAATATCATGAAGAACGTTTAGTTATTTTGCTTCTGTAAGATCAGCTTCTCAATACGTTCTAGTCTTTCCCTGTTCTCTTCATTTTCTTCGGTGAGCTTGTTGTTCTCGGCCTTTAATCTTTCGATTTCTTTTTTCAATTCCACGTGCTCATCTACGACTTTTTGCGATCTTCTTTCTACCAGCAATACTCTTTGAAATAATTCTTGGAGCGATTTCACTATGGGCGCAATGAGTTCGGAATAATTGACACCAAAGCGATCAGCATCTTTATCGTAATTTACGATTCCGTTACTTCCGATCCTTTGGTCTCTTAATTTTTTATCTATATCCTGGGCAATGAATCCAAAGTGAATTTTATTATCACCTTCATCTTTCCAGCGATATTGAACAGGATTTAAAGAGTTGATGAATCCTTCACCCAGTGAAAGTCCTGAAATGTCTTTTTTTAGCCTTTTATCTGAAGTTTGAATTGTTCCATTGGCCGCATGAACGGCGGACCAGCGATAAGTCGCATTCCCCAATGTATGAGTGTTGTCCACGGAAGGAGTCACAACACCTGCCACTGTTAACACAGAGTTTGCAGTCGTTGTACCAATCAAGAGATTTCCACTTGAATCCAACCGCATTTTTTCAAATGTTCCACCAGTGTAAAATCGAACATCTTGTCCAGCATTTCGAGCTGCGATTGAAATTCCTGTCACTGTTGTTGGTTGAGTAAATAGAGCAAGACGGTTTGCTAAATCGGCATTGGCCGCACTTCCATTAATGGCAAGGTTACCACCAACATTGTTCAATGATCCAATTGAAAGAGCGATCTGAGAACCGCTGGAGGTTCCATTATTGCTATTTTTCACCCATATCCCATGAAGGTTATTCACGTTATTTATGACTTCAAGGCGGTAGTTAGATGGAGAACCACCAATCCCCACTCTACTACTTCCATCCTCAAGAATGGTAGAGTTGCCAATCGTTCCAGCGGCAGTGAATTTGGGAATATATGTTGCTGTACCTGAACCTGATATACCACCGGATGGAGTCTCCCAAGTGGCCAATCCATCAGCATCAGAAGTTAAAACTTTACCAACACCAGGAATACCACCAGTGATTTTCACTTGGCCTGCGACTTCTAATTTTGCTCCAGGGTTATTTGTGCCTATCCCGACATTTCCTGTAGATGTAATACGAACTTTTTCTAAACCATTTGTGGTGAAAGCTAAAACTTCTTGCGTAGGGGAAAACATCCCTGTATCCGCATCTCCTTGAAATAAAAAAGCTGGCGAAGTCTCTGTGCCAGCTGTTCGAGTAATCCCTGCCCCCCCAGTCTGAGTCGAAATAATTGAATTTCCCATTGACCAAAGGTTTCCATGAGAAGTTGTTCTTAAACCAATGGCGTAATTTCCTACTCTAAAAAACCCAGTTCCGGTATCGGCCGCGAAAGTGATAGATGGAGTCGTTGAATTTCCATCAATAGCTTTAAATTGTCCTGTCATCGCAACTGAACCATCTTTCATAAAGTCACCTGAACCACTGGCCGGCGTTGTCCACGTCGCAAGTCCCGTTGCATCTGAAGTTAAAACTTTACCGGCACCAGGAGAGCCACCTGTGATTTTCACTTGGCCCGCGACTTCGAGTTTGGCTCCAGGAGCATTTGTACCAATGCCAATGTTACCCGTAGAGAGGTTACCAAAAAGAGCATCACCGATATTTAGATGATTTGATGTAGAGGCCGAAGGAGCTTCTGCATTATTACCAATTAAAATATTATTGCTTCCGTACGCAAAAGAGTTACCAGCATCGTTACCAATGATTACGTTAGTGCTTCCAAGAGTGGAGCCATAACCCACATTATAACCAATGAGCACGTTCATCCCAGCTTCAGTCGCACCATTATCCGAAACCCCATAACCAATGCCAACAGACTGTGATCCTTCTAATGATGAATTTTTACCCACAAGAACTGTATTAGAACCTGTAGAGCGGGCAGAATGTCCGATCGCCACAGATGCAGTTGGAGCAAGTGCATAGGCACCAATCGCAACACTTTGGGAAAGATCAGCATTATCGTTGGCATTGTATCCGATAGCAACGTTCTGGCCACCAGTTGTAATTTGATCACCGGCCCCGTTACCAAAAGCGACGTTGCCATTTCCTGAAGTAATGATATCCAATGCTCCGTACCCTAGGGCCGTATTACCAGAACCTGTCACTGAAGGATTTCCTGCATTGGTTCCAACAAATACGTTGGCAGTTCCAGGCGTATCAGCATCAGTTAAAGCGTTTAAGTTCGTAGCTCCTGCACTAGGAGTAGTCCAAGTCGCTAAACCAGCTGCATCGGAAGTTAAAACCTTCCCTGCTCCCGGTGAGCCACCTGTGATTTTCACCTGACCCGCGACTTCGAGTTTCGCTCCTGGAGAAGTTGTTCCGATTCCAACATTTCCAAGGTTATCAATCCGCATTCTTTCAGTGTCACCCACCCCTCCATCAGAGGTATAGAAGGCCATGATTCCTTCGCGGTCTCCACTCGTAAAATTTGCTCCAGTTAAACCAACAATTCTTGCAACAGCTTGAGTTGCAGTTGAGGCACCCGTTGTATAATTTGCTCCAAATGAGAACGATCCAATACTGCTATTAGCTGCAAAAGGAGAATGTGCTCCTGGTGTTCCCCCTGTACCCCAAACTTGGAAATAAGACTCACTTCCAGTTTCTCCATTACGATAAGTTCGGGCCATTACCCCAGCATAAGGATCTGACCCACCACCACTTCCAGTAGCACTTACTACGACAGCTGAATCTTGGGCGAATAAATCTGCTTTAAAGGTACTTCCGTTTTTTTCAACATGAAGCTTAGCTGTTGGTGTAGTGGTTCCTATTCCTACATCCCCTGAATTATTATTATAGATATTACTTCCTGAAGTCGTCCAAACCTGAGCACCAGTAATTGCCGTATTAAGCGCCTGAAGATTCACCACGTCTGTTAAATTCAAAGGAGCTACTGTCGTCTGTAATGGAAGTGTTCCGTTCGCTGGATAAGTCACACCATTTATCGTTGCCCCAGCAGAAAGTGGAGATTGTTTATTATTAAACGTATTCCAATCCGTTGAGCTTAGATAACCATCTGTCGTAGTATTTGCTTGAGAGATCGAAACAACTGGAGTTGTTGTTCCAGTAACAGTCACTGGAGCGGTCCCAGTTACACTTGTGACGCCACCGGGAGCGATCGTTGTCCACGATGCTAATCCGGAAGCGTCCGAAGTCAGAACTTTACCAGCACCAGGGGAACCTCCAGTGATTTTTACTTGCCCGACCACTTCCAGGGCAGAAGTCGGAGATGACGTTCCGATCCCCACGTTGCCTGAAGTTCGATAAACGTTTCCTGCGCTTGTTCCCCACTGTCCAAAGCCATCTACATATTGCTTATTAACAACGTCTGTTAAGTTTATCGGAGTATTTGACACTTGCAGGTTCTGGGCCGGAGTTGCCGGATAAATCACATTATTAATCGTCGCCCCAGCGATAAGAGCGTCTTGTTTATTATTAAAAATGTTCCAATCTGTTGAACTTAAAAATCCATTGGTGGTCGCAGAGGCCTGTGAAATAGAAATAACTGGGGTTGTTGATCCGGTTGCCACATTGATGGGTGCTGTCCCTGTTACATTCGTGACAGTTCCTCCACTACCAGAAGCGGCGATGGTTATCCCGCCAGGAGAATTCGTCACCGTCACTCCTGTTCCAGCGGTGATCGTTGCCGCCACTGGAGTATTACCAGTTGATCCAATTAACAACTGTCCATTGGTCAAGGCCGGTGCTTCAACGATCGCCGCCGGAGTCGACACCATGATTCTATTTCCAGAGAGCGAACTGGTGTTGGTTCCACCTCTAGAAACCGGTAAGACACCAGTTGTAATTTTGGCCGCATCTAAATTAGGAATGTCAGAGGCACCCAGCATGGCATTTACCCAAGCGGTACCGTTGTATTTTAAAAAGTTCCCACTTGTAAGAGATGAGATCGTAACTGTCGTACCTTTAATTTTATCCACACTGGTCGCATTGTAAGTGCCACTTACATCCCCCGTTAAAGAAGTTGCAGTTCCGAGCTTTGAAGAAAAGGCATCGTAGTCTGTTTTACTGAGGAGACCGGCCGTGACACCTGCTCCACTGGCCATAGGAATATTTAAAGTGTGAACTCCTGTTGCTGGAGTTGTTACCCAATTGGGAGAAGCCCCTGTTGATCCAGGAACCGCAAAGGAATGAGAGCCGACAGATGATCCATTAATATCGGTGATTCCTGAACCACTTACTCCGAAGGTAAGCCAGCTAGTTCCATTACAGTATTGCACATTACCGCTATTGTATCGGAGTGTGCCCACCTTGCTGGCGCCACATGCTAATCCATCATTACCAATTTGTATTCCACCGATGACCTCAAGTGCTGATCGAGGAGTAAGTGTTCCAATCCCCACACTACCTGAAGCGTTCCATATACCGAAGTTCGGAAACCTGGCCCCTCCATCAAAAGTCACCGCTGTCGTCGTCGTCGCTCCTCTACCAGTCACCGTCGCAAGTGTGTCCGCTTCAGAAGTTAAAAAGTTTGGCGCCCACGGCACCCAAGCAGATCCATTGTATTGAAGAAGATCTCCCGTTGTTCCTCCCACCATTCCAATCACACCAGTGCCGGAATTATAACTGATGGGAGATGAAGCGGAGATTGCCCCTCGGGCGAGAGTGCTTGAATAATATTTATTAGTGGCGCCTTCAGGAACCACATCAGTATTTAACGTTTGCCAAGTTTTGTCTCCCCGCCAATACTGAGCATTCGTCCCTGGAGCAATATCAGGTTCTTTTCCATCCAATGCTGTCGTGAGGCCAGCGATCTTCGATTGCGCAATGTTTGCAGTCGCAGAGACATCAGCGTCCACGATCGACCCATCAGTAATGTCGGTTGAACTCACAGAAGTATTGTCCCAGGAGAGATTGCCGGAACCATCGGTCTTTAAAAACTGTCCGTTTGTTCCATCATTCGCAGGCAGAGTAAAAGTCACGCCAGCAGTTGTCACTGGCGCGCGAAGTTCGACATAGTTTGATCCGGAATCTTTGAAACGAAGTCTTCCAGTTACTGCAATGTTCCCGACCACATCTAACTTTTCACTCGGAGTTCCCGTTCCTACTCCAACATTACCAGCATTGAAATAAATATGAGGAGCTGCATCTATCCATTGAGATGAAGTGACTCCACCAAGTTGATTATCAACATACTGCTTATTAACAATTTGATCAGGAAATACAGGAGTAGGAACTCCATTGATCGTCCCAACAGTTAGTGTTCCGCCGGTTTTATCTAATTTATTGTTGGATAAATCAGTCGCCTGTCCTTGAAGTTTTCCAATGGCCGTAAGAATGTTGTCTGTTGCAAGGACGACAGATGAAGAAGCGGCCGAGAAACCATTTAGTATCGTATTCAAAACATCAGAGGCAAAAGTGCCCCAAGTATTGTCCCCTTTTAAATAATTTGTCCCATCACGGGTCCCCGCAAGTTTCGCAAGATCAATTCCTCCCGCTAAATGCGCATTGGTGATTCCGCCTGGTTCAACTGAAATAGTTCCTGAATTTGTAATGGGTCCACCTACCAATCCTGAACCAGTGTGAATCGTTGTCACTGATCCGTTTCCAGTCCCACCAATGCCGGGTGTCCATCTTTTGAGCGTATCGTCCCACTTTAAGACTTGGTCCTGTAAGGCCCCCATCTGTGGAAGGTTCTTGGCGTAATTGGCCATATAAGAAGATGGAACCGCATACATATTTTGAACTGCATAGGTTCTACTATTTGTTGTGTCTGTCACCTGATAGGTCATGTTATGGCCAGAAGGAACGGCCTCCATCACGTTTTGAAGTGTCTCTCCTCCACAATCAGGTGGATCGAATTTTAATTTGACGTGAAAGACCCCGTTTGACAGTGGAACGCCTGAGATGGTTTTTGAACACAGTGTAGTTGATGAATCATTGGTCGAACTTAAATCAAATCGTAACGACACCGGCCCACTTACAGGAGATCCATTACTATTCACCAATCGTCCCGAATAACTTAATGAGTCCAGGGCCCATGCATTGATTGGACAAACACTAACAATAGTGAGGATTAAAATTAAATTTTTCACAGTTCACCTTTTATTTCTTCATAAATGGTAAAACCTAACAAACGTTTCGTTTCTTCAGGGGAACAGATATGAGACACCTTAAGCTGAAATTTAGGTAAGCGGAAAAGACTCAGCCGAAGAGACTCACATGAATAAAAAACGTGTCATCCTCGCGGGACTTCTCATTCTTATTCTTGCTGTAAGTGTTTCTTTGAAAACAACCAGGAACAAAGTTAAAAGCATGACCTTTGAGGACGACGTGATTGTCATCAAGAAAAGACTTAAATCCAGAGGACCATCTTCGATCCTTAAAGCAGTCATCGAAAAAGAAAAAACCTCGAAGACCCAAGAAGGTCCCCTCTTTAACGTCGCCGATAGAGAAAAATTCCTGACAGATAAATCATTTCTAAACGAAGAAGAGGAAATAGTACCAACATCTCCCGAACTTCCTCTTATTCTCGGTGCTCAAAGAACAACTCAAAATGCACCTTCTCCATTGATGGCCCAAAAAAAGATTCAAAGACCTCCTTTAACGGGGGGCCCAACTAAAACAAACATGACATTCGGAAATGTTAATCCACCACCCCTTCCTGGGACTTCAGAGAAAAATACGAACACGACCAATTCAAATGGCCCGTCATCAGATAATTCTCCTCCTGGCCAGGTTTCTCATGAACACCCTTCTTCCATCTGCTCATCAAACTTAGGAGGCGGCTCCTTTAACGGTCCAATCTCGGTTGAACTAACATGTACTCACACATCCACTATTAAATATTGTTTGAGTGAAGGGACTTGTTGTGATCCGGAAACAGGATCCACTTACTCGGGCCCGATTAGCATCGGTCAACCATCAAAAACATTTTGTCTAAGCTACACTGGCGGTTCTGATGTAAGTGAGGCCATCTATTCGTTTAATGCTGATCTTCCTCATCTGGATATTCTTCAAAAGAAACTAGAAATTCAAACCACTCAACTTGAAACTCAGATGGCCATCATGAGTAATGACTTCGGCTCAAATGATCACTCTGTGGGACTGATTAATTTCAGACAATCGAATCCTCAAACGATGAATCTCAATTGCCAGGAAGCGGTCGAATATGTTCCCTCTGGTTGGGCCGGTTCTGGGAATTTAGTTGTTCTCCCTGAGACACCTGTCTTTCCCTACACTCCCATGGACCAACTCAATGTGATGCTCAATCTTACGAAGCTCATTTATGGTGAAAACCATCTCGTAAGCTACATTAAAAGCTCGCAATATGTTGAAGACGAGTTTGCCTGCATTCATTCAAAAATGATTTTGAGAGATTTCGATTTTTTTGAAAGTCTTCCTGTGGAAGTTTCTGATGCCAATGAATTTACCGGCGGATTCAGTCCAATTGGACCTGGAGAAGATAACTTAGCTCTTTATCGGGGCCCGGCCAGTGACATAAATCCACATTCTTTTGAGGAGCTCCGATCTGGTCTTTTGAGTATCTTCTTTGATAAGTAGAAACGCTCCGATCCAATTGGGAGCGAATTCTGTTTGATATGGTAAACGCATGAATGTAATTTCATGTATCTAGAAAGTGTACCGCTCTGTACCTCCTTGAAAATCCGCAACTTATTACGTACTCCATAGGCACTTTTATAAATAAGAGGCCCTTATTATGTTAAGAATAACATTATTCATTTCTCTATTTTCATTCGCCCTAAATGCTTGGTCATGGTCTGAAAGAGGAAATTCAGGTTTCTCAATCATTTGTGAAGATCCTTCACAAAATATGTTCTACGACGCTTATGAAACTGAACAACGTTATGGCCTTACTCCCATCTTCCCTGAAGTTAATGAGGAGTGTTCTGACGAAGCAAGCTGTCTTGGAGTATCTCTCAACATTGCAAAAGAGTTACTTCAGCGTCTTCCCGCAGATCCAAAGAATCGGTTTAATAAATACGTTGGTGTTAAAAAGTTCGCGCTAGAACGTATCGAAACATTCACAAAAGAAGCAAATTTTTTAAACAACATCGAAATCCTTCCCGTCAATGATGCTGGAATTGGCTTTATTCCTAAAAACTGCTCTCTTCGTCAGACCATTGTTCAAAGAGTTCCGCTCTTTAAACATGACAAGCGCTATATCATCTCAAATGAATACTGGAACCAGCTGGATACCAAGCAAAAAGCTGTCGGTATCGTTCACGAGATCCTTTACGGCTACTATGGTTATATTCAGCATGAATCACTTTCTTCAGAGATGGTCCGTTATTTCAATTCTTTGATTCTTGCTGATGAAGTTAAAACTTTTACGGAAGAAGAATACAGATTGTTTTTAAACCGAGTTTACTACGGGAACTAATCTATGGAACTTTCTAACCTGCTTCAAAATATTCTGAACGAGAGAAGAAAGAAAAACCAAAGCTACTCAATGAGAGCTTTCGCCCGTGATCTTAGTATTTCATCCGGTCGTCTTAGTGATATCATTAATCGTAAGTACGTTCCTGGTGCGGCCGTGGCAGAAAGAATCATTGGTTCACTTGAGCTAACTGAAGATGAACGCCCAAAGATTCGCCAGCTCATTGAGCACTCACATCAATCCCTCAAGCTCCTTGGTGGCGCCCATCAGTTACAGGACGCTCATCTTTCCATCCTGGCGGATTGGCATCATTATGCCATTCTAAATCTAATGGAGACCCAGGATTTTCAAAGTGAAGCGGCCTGGATTGCAAAAAGACTTAATCTTTCAGTTGAGATTGTAGAAGACTCACTTTCAAAACTTTTATCCTTTGAACTTATCGAGAAACGGGAAGACAGATTCACCCCGACTCATAAAAACATTACCACGACCCATGAGATTCCTTCCGAAGTGATCCGTGAAGGTCACCGCCAGGTCATTATGCAGTCCCTGGACTCACTTGAAATGGATCCCACAGAGCTACGTGACATTACTTCGATCACGCTTCCTGTGAACGTGGCGAATCTTCCAAAGGCAAAAGAACTTGCCCGTGATTTCCGACGTAAAATTGCGACTCTTTTAGAAGAGGGCGATAAAACTGAAGTTTATAATATCTGTGTGCAGATCGTTCCGGTCACGAGAACAAAAGCTTAATGATTTTTCTGGGCCTTGCTTTCTTTCATAAGCAGGGCCTTTTCAATTCGTACAAGCCGCGCCTCTAACTCTTCATTTTTCTCCTTGAGAGTTTTATTTTCCTGCTCCATCGTTTTGAATTGCTCTACTGAGACCGAGGCAGGGGCCCGTTGTTGGTGCTGTTCTAGCTTATTTAAACGCTCGTTAAATGAAGTATAGAGTTCTTTAATGGCATTGATGATGACATAAGTAAAAGCACCATAATCAACCGCTTTAATTTCGGTTTTCGTTTTATCGCTCTTCTGTAATCGAACACTCTTTGTTTTTACTAATTGAGGGGCGGCCTTTTCAATTTCCTGAGCGATGACCCCAAGTTTCACTTCATCATCATCCAATGTTTCACCAAGGCCGTTGTACTTGAAAGTAACAGGATTAATTCCTAAAAGTTCTTTAAGACCCAAACTGAAGTCATGAACTTCTTTCTTCACTCTTTCATCAGAGGCGCATGTACCAAGAGAGGAACTGGCATAATACAAACAACCAGATGTTCTAATATTACCTGTGACATCCAGCTTCTCACTGGGTGTTTTGTTACCAATTCCCATATCTCCAGACGCAGTGATGGCAACAGGAGAAACTCCATCATAGAGAAAAGCGTTGTTGTCCGTGGTGGCAACTCCATCGTGATTTTCGATATAAATGCTGTTGTAGTTTTCTATAACGCCTGTACTGGATAGATTCGGCAACGCCAGATAAAGGCCAATTCCATTGGTGATGTTACCTCCTCCTGAAATTTCAATTTGTCCATAATAGGAAGTTGCATTCCCAGTACTGCCTGATCCACGAACACCGGCCTTTGAGATAGTTCCGAACAGCCCTCCGGAGGAACCGGCCGCATTCAGATAGGCCTCGTTTTGGGAGCCACCGGCATAGCTCAAACTCTGTGTCCCCTCATGAAAGGCCTGGGCCTGCGAGCCCATGATAATGTCTGCAGCATAGGGGCCTATAAAAGTTGTCCTACTAAGATTCGCTACATATTTTGCGGTTGATGCCCCAGTTGGTTCAGCGGTCATCATGGTCTGAGTGGCATTATATTCTCCTGAAGTACTGTTCTCATGATGAGCAACATCCAGTTTTGCAGACGGAGAATTCGTTCCGATGCCTACATATCCCGGTAGACGATGAATGCTGTCCCCGGATACCGACCATGCTCCCGCAATTGAGTCCACATAGGCCTTAGTGGCAGCGTCAGTTGGATCAGTAGGATCAACCACGTTAGTAATTTTGTGAGAATTTAAATTTAAGTTACCACCCATGGCACTTGTTCCATTCAACAGAACATAGTTGCCCTGTGAACTGTTTAATGAAGTGACATAGGACTCTAACTTCGCCAGCGCCTGCGGAATCGTATCCAATGCATTGATTGGGGCGGCCGCCACGGCCGTGTACCCTAGAAGTGGCGTTCCTCTCACACGGTCGTAAGTGAAATATAAATTCGTGTCTTCTGTGACCTGAGATGTACTGACAGTAGAAGGGACCCAGTTGGTTCCATTAAAAAGGAGAACTTGTCCCGTACTTGCGCCCATATCATGCAAATGAACAGATTGAACTTGGCCATTTTGTAAGTCAAAACTTATGGGGAAAGTGGCGGCCGCTGAGGCATTGGAAATAATGAGATTGAGCGACTGTCCAACCAGTATACTCAAAGCACTGCGGGCATTTAAAACAAGTTGGCCTGAAGATTTAGATTCAATATCAAACTGATGATTTGTACTTCCTTCAATTTTAGCGACATCAATATTTTGTAAATTACGACCTTTAACGATCAACTGATTATTACTGACTGTGACCTTTGTGATGACAGGTTTCGAATCTTTAACTGATACATGTATGCGTCCAGTGAGATTGGAAACATCCTGACAAGCGGTGAGGCTCAGTAAAAAAATTGGTGAGAGAATTAACAATTTTTTCATAGTTTAATAATTTTAACCCCTTCCGTCGGTTGAAGACCTAGAAGATGCTGGAAAAGAGTCATCTTGAGCTAAAATTAAGATTGGTTAAATGAAACCCTTCGAAATAACTGGCGGGTTCAAAAAGTGATTGAAGAAGCTGATGATGACAAAAGCGTGTTGAAGGCAAAAAATGTTCTCTGACTGATATATATCTGAGGCAAAAACTTCCGTTTCTTAAATGGGCCAACGACCACATCTTACTACTCACCAACAAATGTGAATCAAAGCGAACAAGTTTTTGTGTGAAGAAGTTTAAATTCTGAGAGTGAAATAAGATAACGAATAAGATGCGTACAAATAAAAAAGGGAGCCCCTGCTTGGCTCCCTTCTTTTCGGCATCTTGCCTTTGAGAGTGACATCCTGTCACATCTTATAATCATTATACCCAACATTTTTTCAGGACAAAGAAAAATATCAGGAGGAAACTTTTTCCAAGTGATCTTATTTAAACTGTTAAAGAACTACTCAACAATTTGTTTCACTCTCGCTTACAATAGAGAGGTAAATTGATTTAAATCATGGAAACCACGGATTACCGGAGTAATTAAGATGAGTACTCGATCAACCAGCTCAGGAAAGAAGCTTTTTAGAAAAACCTTTACCTACTACATTCCGGCCCCTCCTCATCGAAAGTCTGGTTACCGTGAACGCGAGTTTGATAAGATCATGCAGGGGATTTTACAAACAGGTTTTGAAATTGAGTCTCTTCAGACCCAAAGTGCCGGTGGTGAATCAGGCGGTTTGTTCGTTGTTGCCATATTAAAGACAAATTCAAAAAAGATTTTTGACCGCGATGTAAATCAGGATCTTCAAGAAGAGTTCAAACTCTCCCACACTCACTCGTCTCCTGACATTATTTTAGATGAGGAAGAAGATGTATAAACTTCTCCTCTTATTTTTCGTAAGTTCCTGTGCTTTCTTTGTGAATCAAATCGATACTCCCCTGGTGGCCGATGTTGATGAGATTGAAAAAAAAATGCCCCAGGTCCCAGGCTTCTGCGCCCTTGATAAGAAAGTCGATTTCCAACTGGTGGGGAACAGTGAAAATTCCCAGACCGTCTATCATCAGCTGGTAAAAAATTTGGGGAAGTCCCAACTGGACTTCATGGATCACTTCGCACTCTGGAATCTCTTGCAGCTTTCAGTGAGACCGGATCAATCTTCCCCTACTTCACGAATCCAGGTCCTCCTCCATCGTGATGGACGAAGCTCTTACTTTGACTTTTTCTCAGAGCTTTCTGAAAATCAGTTTCCTTACCTCTACGGTATCGAATGGATCTTAAAAAAATATGGCAACAAGAAAGGACTCGAGCACTACGCCCAACTCCTGGACAACTCTAACCTCGCCCAACTTAAAATCAGTAAGGACTTTGAAAACTTTCTGGTTAAAAACATCCAGGGCATTAAAAACGATCCAGAGCTTGCTCCCTTTTACTTCCGGGGTGTAGAGATTCTAAAAGAAAATGAAACGGCCCCAAGTTTAAGCTACAGAAAAGTGGTGGCCCTTTATCGTAAATTTCAAAAAGACCAGAAGATCATCATCAATACTTCCCTTACTCAGTTTGTGACAGAAAAAGGAAATTCGGGAAGCTGTAACTATGATTTCAATCTCTATGATAATTCCATTTTCCTGATTGATAAAATCATCCCCGTGGCAAATCTTTACGGTCTTGCTCTTCCGAGTGCGGCCTTCATGGCCTCATCATCTCAGAAGCTCGAAAAGATTTCTTCCCTCGATCATCTCCCACTTTTTAAGGGAGAATCAAAGGTCCGAAGTTCCGCGGTCTGTATCATTGAAAATGCAGATAATAAAATCTGGGCCATTTCAAACCAAAGCCGAGATCCGGGACAACACCTCTTCCATCTTGTCCGCTATGGACTGCCCGGCAGTAAAACCACCGCCGAGGTCGCCAAGCTTATTCGTCACTCCCGCCATTTGTTTCTTTCAGATCCTGTGCGTTTAATCATTGAATCTCAGCGCTCCTCTGATGATCAGGTTGAAAACCTTCTGAAGCTTAATCTTCCGATCTACAATGCAGACAAACTGGGAAATATCTGGGCCTATACCATGTTTCAGGAAGGAAACCGTTTCATCATTGATGATCGGAATCCTGGTGCCTTTACATGCAAATAATCACGATCGTAGGCAAGGCCAGTGGACGGGAGCAAAAACTCGAAGTTTCTGAAGTCGATCACACTCAGAATTTACTCTTCTGGTTGAGAGACCGGGGAATTACGATTGCTTCTTCTTGTGATGGGGATGGAGTCTGTAAGCGTTGTAATATTCAGCACGGATGGCTTACCTGCCAAATGACGGTTGGAGAATTTCTCATCCAAGAGCCAAGTGGCAGAGTCGAAGTCGGGTATCTCTAGAGTCTTTTGAATCCACCCTGGCCAGTAATGAAATACGCGTCGGCGCGGTTAACGGCCTGAAGGATATTACTAATAGTGTATTCCATAATAATCGTCGCACCCGCGATTGGATTATTACGAGTTCCCTGGTTCTGAATCCCACCAAGCTTCATCGTCGCAGTGAAATCAAAACCAAAAAGAGTCTTCACATATTCAGGAATAATCTGAACCGCAGTTAAATAAGCACCGGCACCATTGAAGTGGCCACCGTAAGAATAGACAACACTGTATTTGAAATCCACAACGGTCACACCGTAAAGATTGTCGTACGAAACTTTGTAGGTTTTCTTAGTAGGAGCTCTCCAGCCTTCTGTCTCAAACACATCTGCTGGTTTACCATTAATTCGAGGAACAACACTGATAGGAGCATATTCAGTGACGTTGTGAGGACGGCCGTGATCAACCAGACGATAAACTTCTTCTCCGAGAGCAACCAGGTCACGAGCAATGGCAATCACTCGGCCAGCATCACCAATGGGATCTGGAATGCCTGCAATGTTACCCCAGCCAAAATTTTTATCATCATCTTCGGTGTATTCGAACCCCATGGCAGAAGTCTTCACTTCTTCCACTCTCACTTGAGAGATGGTGAAGTACTTAGCATCGACCTTTTGTTCGGCCATCGCCACTCCTGAGAGTGTTAGAGCAGCAAATGCTAGCGCCAACTTCAAACCCATAAAATTCCCCCTTACGGACCTTTTATGAAACCTAGAGAACCACGATTCGACTAGTAAAGTCAATTTTCAAATAAAACAGCATATTTATTACATGCTGCCTCGCGCAAATTAAAGGTTTTTAAGTAAAAAATTCAGATATTTTCCTTGCCACCCTTTACTTGACCTAAGTAGGATGCTTCTCGTTCAACACATAAGAAATTCTTATGAATTTTATTACCAACTCTAATGGAAGGATTGCTATGAAATTTTTACTAACTTGGGCCCTCGCTCTCACTACTCTCTCGGCCCAGGCCCTTACGATCGGCGCTTATAACATCAGAAACTTCGACTATGATGAGCGTTACCGTATCACGACTAACAAGCCGGAACTTGCTGGTATCATCAAGAACCTAAATGTAGACGTACTAAGCGTTGAAGAGATCCACGACACAGCTAAATGGGACGAGTTCGTTGCGAAGTCTCTTCCAGGCTTCGACACTGAAGTTACTCGTTGTGGTGGTGACCACGGCCAACGTCTTGGCTTCCTTTATAATAAAAGTACTGTTGAAATGCTTGCTTTCAACGAAGATCTTTCGGTTTCAAATCCAGGCGGCCCTGGAACTTGTGACTCTGGTTCACGTCCAATGGCGATCGCCCTTTTCCAAGTTAAGGCCACTAAACAACGTTTCTTCGGTATCACACTTCACCTTAAGTCTGGTAACCAAGGTAGCTCGATGATGAAACGTCAAAAACAATACGACATCATCAAGAAGACGATTCAAGAACTTAAATCTAAAACTGGTGTTCAAGATTTCTACTTCGCTGGTGACCTTAATACGACTGAATACGGTAACAAAGGCGCAGACTTCACTCAACTTTCAAGAGTTGTAAAAGATCTTGGAATGGTGAACCTTACTGACCGTGTAGGTTGTACTGCTTACTGGTGGGGCGGCACTGATGATGGCGTTGAAAACCCAACAACACTTGACCACGTTATTGCGACTCCAGGACTAATTAAGGGCCAACCGAAACCACTCGTTTACGGTCACTGTGCTAAAGTTCAGTGCCGTCAGGCACGAGTTCAGGACCTAGGCGTGAGCTACGAAGGCGTATCTGACCACTGTCCGATTACTGCTACGATTCAATAATTTCTTCCAAGGTCCCCTTCCCAGGGGACCTTCTCCTCTCTAGAATAGATGCAGGAGAACAAAATGAAATACCTAAGCATTGATATTGAGGCCACAGGTCTCGCCGAGAACTGCCAGATCATCGAATTTGCGATGATTCCTTTTGATACCCAGTTCATGCGTCTAGAAGATTCTCTTGCTCGCACCATGTACATTCACTGCCCATCTTTTGAAGATCTAAAACCGACTCTGGATCCATGGGTCCGTGAACATAATGAAAAGATCATCCGTAAAGCACACGCCGAAGGCATGATGCTTTCTGAGTTCAAAGAGTTTTTAAAAAACTACCTCGAGAGCAAAGAAGTGCGCGAGTACTTCAATAACCAGAAGATCGTCCTGTTTGGTAAATCCATGACAGCAATTGATCTGCCGTTTTTAACTCGTGATCTTGGCTGGGATTTTATGCGTAAATACTTCCACCACAGAAACTTGGATCTTTCGGGTGTGGGCTACAGCTTGATTGATCTGGGAATGCTTCCTCAGGGAATGGATTCTGGATCAAATCTCATGAATCACTTAGGCATGGGCGAAGTGGCACATACTGCTCTAGAGGACGCGAAGAATACTGCGATTATGTATTTGAAGCTTTTGGAAAAATACTCAGCGAAGAAAAACTAGTCTTCCTTCTTTGATAAATACTGGGCCGGATTTCTCACACGATCTTTTACACGAATTTCAAAGTGAAGATGCGGTCCAGTTGAGCGTCCAGTGTTACCGATTTCAGCAATCACTTGTCCACGCTCTACTCTTTCACCTTTATCCACTTTGTTTTTACGGTTGTGAGCATACACAGTGAAGATATCATCTCCATGGGCCACAACAATCATGTTACCGTAACCGCGAATGCCATTATCCGAATAGATCACCACACCGGTGTCGACTGCCACGATGGGAGTGCCACTTGGTGCCGGGATGTCGATGCCGTCATGGTGCTTGCGACCACGAGGTCCGAACTGAGAAGAAATTTTATAGAAATGCGGAACTGGCCACAGAAAACGACCTGTACCAAGGCTACCGTAATCTTCAATAACGTAGGTGTCTCTTAGGAAGTAAGCTATTCCCACCTTCGATGGGATAAAGATCCATTCTCTTTGAAAATTTTTATCCGGGTTAGCGGCCTTAAGATCATCTACGCTTACACCGTAGGTCTTCGCCACTTTCTTCACGTGCGAAGGCTGTTCAACGTACACATACTGGCCACTTTTCATGCTCGAGCATGAAAATAGCGTTACCAGAATTAATATATTAAGCAGAAAATTTAGCATTTAATTTCTCTATACACTGGCCCAGACCACTATAGTCTCGAGGGATCCGGTCAATCAAAACGTGCGGAGTTATTGCGACGTATCCATCCATCACTGCTTGGCAGTCAGATTCGATATTTGCCGCGAATCCTTCATAAACTCCGGCGATCCAAAAATATTCACGATTCCTAGCGTCCATTCTAGCATGAATTTCCTCAGAATAGCGCCTAAAACCTATTTCTGAAAGCTTACAACCTTTGATTTCTGCTAAATCGAGATTTGGAACGTTAATATTGATAAGAGTTTTTGGAGGACAGTGCTTATGTAGTCCGGCCTCAAGGCACATGCGAATGATCTTCGCAGCAGTGTGATAACGATGTTCTTCATTCACAGCATTGAACACTAAGCTTACAGCAATGGCCGGAACATCATGAAACGCGGCCTCTCTAGCAGCGGCGATGGTGCCTGAATAGTAAAGGTCCTGTCCAAGGTTGGCCCCACGATTGATTCCTGAGATCACCACCTCCGGACGATTGTGTTTCATCACGTGACCGAGTCCCATCAGCACACAGTCCGCGGGAAAACCGGAGCAACCATAAATATTCGGACGAATTTTTTCTAAACGCAGGGGCTTATCAAGACTAAGGGAATGGCCAGTGGTTGAACGCTCCTCCAAAGGAGCAATCATGGTCGTTTGATAGTGGCCAGAGAGTTCATCATATAAACTGTTAATACCGGGAGCGTGAACGCCATCATCATTGGCGAGAAGAATGTTCATGAAGCTTACTCCAAATGTTCATCTTTTTTAATTTCTCTTGATCCACTTTGCGATATCCGGTCTCGATCTCATTGGTGAGATCCAGACTAAGATTCACATGGGGACCCAGATCCAGGCGACTTGCCTCTTCGAAACTATCGGCATGAACAAAGACGTTTAAGTTTCGATACTGAGTCAGGTTCCACAACGTAGAATTGTTCTGATAGTGATGTTGCCACTTCACTGGTAGAAGCACACCTCGACAAAACTCAGTATTCAAAATTCCTGTCCAGTCCCCTTCCGGATGAAACATCCAGATATAGGGAAGACCTAGTCTTTGGTAAAAGTCGACAGACTGTCGGTCCCGAAAAACCAGGGTAAATTTAAACGGTTCGTTTTTTAGCAAACTGATAAATGAAAGAATCGTCTCAGGTCGATCATTTTCAAAGGTCAAATAGACTTCTTCGGATTGAATGCTTTTCAGCAAAACCTGCAATTGATGGAAAGGCACAAGATTGGGACTTCTTCCTCGAAGATCGAAGGCAAAATCACAAGGCACCTTAGACTTCACAGTCTCCAGGGTCTTTTGATCATAAATGCCGTGAACAAGAAGGCGGGTCATCTAAGAATTATACAAGATCCCGGTAAACGGGTCTCATAAACTCAGTTCGGAAACTTGTTCCTATGGATTCCGGATGAAACTGATAGGTTAATATGTGAGGCCCTCGGGTGATAAGAATCTCATCGTTTTGAATAAAATTCGTCAAATAAGGATTTCTGAGACTCGCCTGGCCCATAACTGCTAGAGAATTATAGCGTTGGACGAAGACCTCTTTCTGAATGCCCAACCACTCCCGCCACTCTGAAGTGAGATCCAGCCTGACTTTCTGTCCATGGAGTGGTTCTTTAGAGCGGACCACATCCTCACCTTGCAGACGCCAGAAAATCTGATGCCCTAAGCACACACCAAAAAAAGGAGATTTTTTATTCAACCAATTTTGAATTAAAGGAAAGAGCTGTTGATAATCATCAGGATGACCGGGCCCGGGTCCCAAAACCAAGAGTCCACTTTCGGGAAGAGTTTCGAAGTCTTTCCAATTAATGACCTTCACATCAAAACCGATCCCGGTCAGCTCTTGCACGACATTGAATGAGAAACTGTCTTCAAAATCAATGAAGGTCGCTTTCTTCACAGGCGCTTCACTCCGAAATAATCATTTCGGTAGCGGTCGAAGTTATCATCGCCGAAGTTAAAGATGATGTTGAATGAATAACGATTATCCACAAGACTTTCGCGGTAGTTTAAGTTCAGAATCCAGCAGTTGTTATGAGGCATGATATCCAATGAATAAACAGTACGGATGTCTTTTTTCGCCTCTAAGTCGATGTCTTTTACCATCGCCAGACCCAAAGTATCGGTAGGACGAATCTGTCCACCAAAGTTCAACGTATTTAGATTGGTAGAAGCAAACGAGTTATAGTTATAGTTCGCGAAAATATTCAGGTACTCAAATCTTCGCGTGAGGTTCAAGTTGAAGATATTTTGGTTCTCATAATGGAAATAATACTCTGACAAGTTCACGTTCCAGCGAGCGCCGGTGTAACCAGTAAGAATCGCAAGTCGAGTCAGCTTCTGACGGAAGTCTTCAGCGTCTTGCTCATTTAAGAGATAACCTTGAGAAACATTGAAATGGCCAATCTTGGTGTAGCTAAAATTATCACGAAGATACTTATCATCGTCCAGATAGTTAAAGTTCTTCGGAGATTTACGAGTAAGACTATTGTTCCATTGGAACTCTAATGTATTTTCTGGTGGAACTAACGTTCTCGTGGCACTGGCACCGAAGAGATATTCTTGAGAGCGAAGAGAATCTTCGTAATCAAAGAAGGCCGACTGATTTGTCTTAATATCACTGATGAATTTTTTGTTACCATATTCATTCTGCGAGGTAATGAAATGGTGAACGAACTTAAATTCCTGAGAGTGACGGTAACTGCTACGGCTTTGAACCAAATAGTCTTTGGTATAGGCCGGTTCAAACTCTGGTAAATCACCGACGAGGCGATTTTTCTTTTCAGTTTTTTGAATCGGTGAAAGACCTTGTTCGCGACGTTCGCGAAGTTTTTTGAGCTGCTCTTCTGAAACATATTTCAGAGGAACTTTTTCTTCGTAAGCGAGACCAAAAATTCGATCCATCGAAAAACCGATTTCGGTCTTCATGAGACCCGCGTTCTTACCGGCATGGTCCTGAGTAGGATCATCAAATCGGTAGGCCTGCTGATCAAAAGTATAACGAGTTTTAAGACTTACCGGTCCCCAGTTCAGCAAGTGCCACATGACATAGGGTTGAACCGACAGGCGATCCGCGTTTCGCAGGAAATCCGCTTCATTTTCATGGACCTGACGAAAGCGCGAGAACGATCCATCCGCCCCCACTGCGATATGCTGGAACAGTGGAGTTCTTGATTGAAGAACTGAATACGGAGTCGTGTTAAACGACAATCTCGGCATGGTCTGAACGTAAGAGCGATCAAAAACCACCGGATCATCAAAAAGTTCGTTTCTTAAATAATCGGCCTCTGCACCAAGAGAGAACATTTCCTGGCGCCAATTAAGAAAACCATTCAACCCAAAATCAGAACTGATGGTTCTTAAATCCGTAAACTGTGGGTTGTCACGAACCATATCTAGATCGCGCAGTCCTGTATATCGAACGTGAGAATTTAAATCAGGACTCCAAAACTGGTGAGATTCAAATTCACCAAAGTAACGGAAGAAGGTCTCACCCGACTCTCCCTTGTTACTTTCGCCTGGCTGATAAATCGTATCGTTCACCAGTCGAGTATTGAATTCCGCCCAGCTCATTTCACTGAAGCGTTGGCGATACTGAAGATCTCCCCCGTAACCACGTTTTGCCCAGAAGGTCGGACTGATCGTGGCGTCTTTGTGATCATCAATGGCCCAGAAAACAGGTTGCTCGAATGAAAGACCTTCACCGGTACGACTTGAAACACGCGGAACAAGAAGACCGGTTTTTCTCTTCGTAAGAATGGGAAGAACGATATAAGGAATATAAAGAACGTTCACACCCTTGATCTTATAGAGACCGTGATTAATCTGAACGTACTTGCCCACTTTAAGGCGAATATTTTTTCCATAGATCGACCAAGATTCTGCGCAGTCTTTACAGGTGGTGAACTCGGCCTCTTTTGCCACGTATTCATCTTCCGACACACGAATAAGTTCATTGGCCACGAGATTAAAATCTGAAGTGAGAATACGGGCGTTCTTAATATGGGCCGCACCAGTGGTGATGTTGTAGTCCACACGAGAACCGTACAACGTCATCATCTGAGTAATGACTCGCACGTTTCCTTCGATCTTCACCATCATGTCTTCTTGATTCAAAGACGCGAGTTCACCATACACCGTATCTTTCTGGCTGATGATCACAACGTTACCAACTGCCTCAAAGTAGCGGCCTTGGTTTTTACGATAAGCTTTATCTGAGAAAATGGAGAGCTTGTCCCCTAACTGAAATTGCGGATTATCGGCCGCGAAGGAAAGACTGCAGATGGCCCATAAAATAATAAGAGCCAGTGACCAGCACCCTCTTTTGGTTCCATCCTTGAACGTATGATTTAATATCTTCAACAAATTCTAATCCTTCCAGCGTACCCAGACCCTCGATGACTTCTTTTTTGGCCGCTTTAGGATGTGGGAAAATTGTCAGAACAATTTTTCCGAGTCCCGAGGCCTTAAGCATTTTCAGCATCGCTTTTAGATCGGCGGTGTTTCTATCCGAGAAAGCGACGATCACAGAGTCAAATGGGGGCTTAGAAAAATTATAATTCCCCGACTGTAAAAATTGAATAAGTTTTCTCATTCCATCGACATTATGAGAGCCAAAAAACATCCACTCATTCGCGTCTCTAAAAATTTCTCCTCGGTGCTCGAGAGGTGCGGGCATTTGATGCCAATCTTCCACTCTAAAGACACGGTTGGTGAGATAACAAAATGCTGCAGTGGCCAAGAGATAATTTCGAAGAGAAAACTCATAGCTTGGAACGTTCACGAGAGTTTCCATGTCCACCATGGCCGCCCCTATGCGAGAGACGATCTTGCGAGAGCGATCCCGGAGATATTTGAGATGCACAAAGCTCATGAGTGTGCTCTTGGCGCGAAGAGTACCAAGTTTCTCCTCTAGGATCTGATCGTAACGGCGGCCCAAAATTTCCTGATGATCACGGGATATAGAAGGCAGAAGAACCAGATCTGCATCAAAAACATTCACTGCATCGAGCTTTCCACCAAGACCCACTTCTAAAAGAAGATATTCAGGAGGATTTTCTGAGGCCCAGGTGCAAAAAACAAAAAATAAGAACTCATAGAAAGAAAGTTCGTACTTTTCTTTCAACACGGTCTCATGACAGCGATCAATAATGTTTTGCAATTCTTCGAGGGAAATCTCTCCTTTCTCACTTCGAAAACGTTCAGTGATGCGTTCAATGTGAGGAGAGGTCCAGGTAAAATGCGAGTGATCTCTCAGAAGATCAGATAAACGAAGAGTGGTCTCCCCTTTACCATTGGTTCCTGCGATGATCACAATTTTCGTATTTTTAAATTTCGGAAGAAGCGGAGCAAGTGCTCTTTTAATTCTCTCGAGACCGGGTCGCATTTGCTCCTGTCCGTAAGTAGACAGGAGCCAATGAACGATATCTTGCATAGAAATTATGGGGTGAACATTTTCACAAAAAAGCTTAGTTCCTTCTTCAGGTCTTTTCTGTGAATGATACGATCAATGAACCCGTGATCACGTAAGAACTCAGAACGCTGGAAGCCCTCTGGAAGTGTCTGACGGATTGATTGTTCAATTACGCGTGGACCGGCAAAACCGATAAGCGCTTTTGGTTCAGCGATGTTGATGTCCCCAAGCATAGAAAAACTTGCGGCCACACCACCAGTCGTAGGATCCGTCAGCATTGAAATATAAGGAATGCCTGCAGACTTAAGACGAGCACGTGATGCTGATGTCTTCGCCATCTGCATAAGAGAGAGAATCCCTTCCTGCATACGAGCACCACCAGAACATGAAACCACGATCACTGGAATTTTCTTCTCAAAACCAATGTCCATAGCAAGGGCCACTTTCTCCCCTGTTACGACACCCATTGAACCACCCATGAAACGGAAATCCATTACTGCTAGAGCAACTGGTTTGCCGTCGATTGTGGCCGTACCACATACAGTTGTGTCTTTAAGACCAGTTGTCTTAATCGCGGCCTGAAGGCGTTGAACGTAAGGCATCTTGTCCTGGAACTGAAGTGGGTTATTTGAAATAAGATCCGGAGAAATTTCTTCGAAGCTATTTTCATCAGTCATAACGGCGATACGCTCGTATGCTGAAATACGGTAGTGATAATCACACAGCGGACAAACGTTCAGGTTTTCTTCAAGTTTATCTGTCTGGAGAATCTCTCCGCATTGATTACATTTTTTCCAAAGACCTACCGGAGTATTTGAGGCGATCTTTTTTACGTTCTTTAACTTTGGGTTTTTGACCTGATGAAACCAGCCCATGGATCCCTTCCTTCTAAAATTTTAAGAAACCCAATATTAGAATGGGACGAACCCCTTTGAGAAGGAAAATGCCAGCATCTGTTGGCGTAAAATCAAAGAAATAGACGTTTTTTTGTCCTGCTGACCCCTCTAAGTCGCTAAAATTACGCACAATCCCAAAGTGTGGCCCTAGAAATGAGGGTCAAGAAACGAACCTCAGCTATTCTATTAAGAAGATCCGAAAAATTCCGAAGAGACCATTAAGGTAGGATTATGTCTAAAATCCATTTCTTAGTTCTTACGATTCTTCTGATCTGCTTTGGCGCCCATGCGCGCTCTCCGATCATGCCTCATGATCGCTTCGTCTATCTTACCGATTCAGAACAAGAACAAGTCATCATTAAAACCATGGAATTTGTGGTTGAACTTGAAGAGGCCTATCAATATGAAGTCGTGACCTACGGGTACGATGAAAAACGATTCCGCGTTTATACCAGCATCATGCAAAAGGTAACGTCGTTTTTGATGAGCGAGGCCCACGCCGACACCTCGAATCTCTTACTCACTCAAGGTAAAGGGGTTTCGGTTAAAGATGCACTCCCAAAACAGAAAAATACAACCCCCCTGGTTTTGAAACGGCCAGCGAAAACGAACACTCAGCAAATCCCACCAACACTTGCCCGACCAAAGAAAAGTTGGGACCAGCTGGCAGATGAGTTTTACAAAAACGTTACGACAAAATCCGGCAGCAAATGTGTCTATGCCGGATGGATCTCTGAAATGCAGGGCAATCCTGCTCTTTGCGTTCACCCGAATTACATTAATCCCAAAAACCCGGGTTCGGTTCCAGAAAGCATGACCTATGCTGTTCAGGATGGATGTACGGGTAGAAACCAAATCACTTGTAACCCGGTTGTTTTTGGTTACAGAAGTGAAAGTGAAAAATCTCTTTTCTGTGTACCGGCCGGAGTTCCCGAGTCTCAAAACTCTGCTCTGAACTGTATGAAGGCCGCTCTTAATGATTACCAGGACGCAAAGACTGATTCAAAAGCAAAACGTCTTCAGCATTTAAGAGAACGCCTGGTGGCCAAACCAGAGGCCTTCGCTAACGTTCAAAAATTTATCTATCAGTATTGTGTGTGTGAGACCTCTCCAAACGGTACGAATAAAGAGTACCACGATCGCGTGAGACCTCACCGTACTTGCTTCGGTATGATTGAAATGGTGGCCGAGACCAGCATTTGTGAAGAACCAAAAATTGACATTGATACAACCATCTTTAAAAAACTTCGTGATGCCGCGACTTCAGGAAAAATCAGCAAATCTTCCGGTGGTGGCGCCATTGATAGTTTCTACAAAAACTTTTTAAAAGACGTGAAGACCTCTGCTCCTTCTGAGTACAAGGCCCTTTGTCCAAACGATACGGTGCCTGAAATAACAAAACCAGAAGAGAAAAAGCCTGATGTGGTGGTTGAAACTCCGAAGAAAGAGTACGCCTGTCAGCAGGTCCTTTGTGTGCAGCAAATCGTGGCCTCAAATGACGGGAAGAAAAAAGAAGACGACAAATCCGCCGCACCATCCGATGCACCTCAGTTTGGGTGTACTTATCAGTTCGTTGAAACCAACGAGAAAGTTGCCGTAGAGCCAGACTCTGCTCCAACCGAAAGTCCTGCTTCGCGAGAAGTGAAAGAAGTAAAAGTGAAAGTGAGCTTCGAAGGGAAGCCCCATGATCTTACTTGTCCTGTGAATTTTGAAGAGCAAACCATTGCGGCCGATCCGACCCCAAGTAAAAAACCAAGCATCAAGCTTGAGCTAAAGGACAAGACAGGTAAAACGCAAAACGTTCACGCTACGACCATTGATCGCGAAGGACAAAAAATTGTTTGGAAGCGTTCAGGATTCAACGGCGAGAAAAAATCTACGCCAAAAGAAAAAAAGTCAGAGATAAAAGTGGCCGGTCTGGACGAAGAAGAGAAAAAGCCGGAAGAGAAAAAACCAGAAGAGAAGCCTGAAGATAAAGGAACTGAAATTCTGGCAGAAGATGAGAACAAAGAGGACATCTCCGTCCCTATCATCACTTCGAACTATAAAGTCTGCGCAGATCTTGTTGGAAATGACGGCAACTCAGTTGCTTCAGACTGTGTGGAAATTCCGAAGGCCGATGAAACGAAAGCTACTCCGACAGCTCAACCTATTAACCGTGGAGCCACGGGCCAACAGCCAATGATGCCATCACGAATGGGTAACGATACATCGGCCATGGGTATCAAATAAAATTAGAAATGAAAGACAGCGCCGTCTTCCTCGAGGATTTTGATTCTCTTCTCCCCTAATTTTTCCATCTGGAGAAGAATTTCTTTCTGATAATTTGGTTTTAAATGCGTAAGAATCACCGGAATATTGGACGGCATCTTTTTAAGCTCTTCACGCAGTGTCTTAGGTGTAAGGTGATTTGAAACGTCCGCCACCTTCTGAAGTTCATCCGGAAAACTCACCTCAGTAAAGATCGCTTTGAGGTTTTTAACCTTTGATCCCACTTCCCAAATGCGGTCAGTTGGACCAGTATCCAGAGTGAAGAGAACAGAGCTGTCACCTTTTTCTACGATAAAGCCCATGGCATCGTAGTCGTGATTCACTTTAATGGGAGTAATGGAATACTCACCCACTTTAAAGTTCTTCTCACTCTCCACGGTGTTAATTCTCATGGTAGGGTTTTCAGTGTTTGGAAGCTTGGTGAAGTCGGGCCAGAGAATATCATTTAAGAGATGTTTTTTGATGATGTCCTTCACTGTCGAATGAGTGAAGACCTCGAAAGGCGCAGGCTTTAATCCAAAACAATTGTCACAAATAAAGGCCAGGTCTTTGGTGTGATCAAGGTGGCAATGAGAAATCAGGATATGCTCAATACGACACTGCTCTTCCACGCTCAACATGGAAGCGACAGCTCCAGCATCGATCAATAATGTGTCGTCGATCAGGTAAGAGGTAGTCGCAAAACCTTTTGCGAGTCCTCCGTGACCGCCAAGAACCTGGATTTTCATGATTCTATTGTAAAAGGAATAAAAATATTCCTCAACAAGTCTTACTCATGCCTTTTCTGCCGGGACATTTCTGAGTAAATATCCTTAGTTGGACGATCAAGAATTAGTCCTAATAACTTGGCCGTTTGCTTAGGGGTAGCACCTGTTGCCACAATTTCTTGGGCAAGCTCACGAATTTCACTCGAAAATGCCTGACTCTCTTCTTTCTTATGGAATAAAAAGATGAACTCCCCTTTGAAGTTTACTTCCTTCTTGCGCTCTTTCCACTCGCCCGCTTTGAGCTTAATCACCTGCTCAAACTTCTTTGAAAGCTCGCGAACTACTGCGAGCTCAACTTCCGGCAACAACTCACCGAGTTCATCCAAGGTCTCTTCCACGCGAGTAGGGGCCTCAAAAAAGATATGTGTGCCATAACCCACATTTTGAAAAATCTTCGCTCTTTTTCCACTTTCTCGAGGAAGAAATCCATGAAATTGAAATGGAATCGGAGGCAATCCCGAAAGTTCCAGGGCCATAATGGGAGATGATACTCCAGAATAAGATTCAACTTTTATTCCCTGCTCATAGGCAGCAATCACCAAGGGATAGGCCGGATCAGAAACGATCGGACTTCCCGCTTCCGAGGCCACATAAAGATCATCATGCTGGGCCATCTCAATTAGCTTTCCAATTTGAGTGCCCTCAGATTGATCATGAAGAGAAACAATTCGTTTTCCCTGAAGGCTGACTCCGATGTGATTTAAAAGGTCCTTAAATACCCGAGTGTCCTCCACGGCGAATTGCACTCCGGTCTTCAATGCCTCAGAAACCCTAGGGGTCATGTCCCCAAGATTCCCAATAGGCGTGTTTAAGAGAATGATTTTTCCCACTCTAAACCCCTTTTAAGTCTCGTGTTAAAATCTTACAGGTACGGGCATGACACCAAAGGAGATGACCCCATGAGTATGAAGGCCAATGTTCTTCGAGACGCCAATGGAAATATTATCGTTCATATGCAGGGGGATTTGAACTACGATCATAGCCTACCTCTCCGAAACGAACTTCAATCTATTGCCAACAATAACCCAAATGCAAAAATTACCATCGACCTGGGCGCCATTGATTTCGTGGGCTCTTCAGGGATCTGTCATTTTGTTGAAACAGTAAAGTTCTTGAAGGAAAACCGCAAGGCAAACGTTAGTCTTTCGAACGTTAAACCTGAATTTCTGAAAATCTTCCGCCTCTATTCGATCAATGAAGCTGATTATGTGGCCGAACTTATGAATTTTGATAACGACGAAACAGATGGCCTAAATACCCGTTTCGGTAACCGTAATCACACTTTCGAAAACTAGAACTGATAGTTTAAAAGATTAACTGTAATAGGAGGGATGTTCCCTCCTTTTTTTTGCTGAAATTTCTGCTGAATCGTCTGAAAACGATCAAAGAATCCGCCACGGCCATCGTCTTCTTCAGTGTTACTTCCACCTGAATCATTTTGATAATCGTCGCCATAAATGTCGCTCGACTGCTGATAAGGTGAAGAATTATCGTCGTAAGATCCGTAACGTTTTTGATGATGAGAAACGAGAACGTAAGTACCAAAAAGAATACCGGCATAAAGACCCAAAGAAGCACCCTGAGCAATGGCACGAGAAGAGTTCCCAAAGGCCATAGAAGCGGCCCCCAGCATGGCACCAGCACCTGCTCCATAACCCGTGATCGTTAGGAAAGCTTTGGCCTTCACCGGAATTTCGGCGCGAGCTTGTTGTGCTCCTACCAGGCTTGAGGAAATAAGAACTACAAAAAATAGGGCCAAGAATTTTCTCATAGAAATAGATTAAATAACTTCCTGACTTTTTGCAAAAGATACAAACCTGACTATTCGACTACGAATTCTTTCACTTTGCCGAAGCTCTTCCTATGAATCGTACAAGGACCGTGCTCTTCGATCGCCTTCCGATGAAAAGGTGTGGGATAACCGAAATTCGAATCAAAACCATATTGGGGATACAAGAGATGCATCTCTCGCATAAAGGCATCGCGCTTTTCTTTAGCGAGAATTGAGGCCAAACCAATCAATGGAGATTTAGCGTCGCCTTTTACAATCGGGATTTCTTTCCAAGGATGAGGCTCCTCTTTCCAGCGAAGTTTCGACTGGCCATCAATCAGAACTGTGGTGCGAGTTTTATCTTCGCCCGCCAAAAATTCCGCCGCTTCTTTCATCCCTCGCATAGAGGCCTGAAAAATATTCTCTGAATCAATCACCGAGTGATCCATTTCCCAGGTGACGTATTGAACTTCAAGTCCCTTCCAGACAAAGGAGCGCTTCTCTCGATAATTTAAAACCGGTGCCTTAAATTTCTGAAGGATTTCTTCCCGATGCTCATGGGTGAGCATCTTTGAATCTTTCACACCATTTCTTCGAAGAGAACGAACTAAGAGTCCCAGTTCTTCTGGAGAATGAATCATCACTCTCACCGCTCCAATGACCACCGGCCCGCTCAAGGGAGAGCGACCAACTTCATCGAGAGCGATAATTTCCTGAGGAAAATCTGAGAGGAGTTTTAATTCAATCATGTAATGATTTATAACTCAGTTTCGGATTTCACGAGAGAAATAAGTTTGGCCCTCGTTCCGAATATTCCAGAGAGAAAATTCTGAGCAGAACGAATGCGATTTTTTTGAAATCTTTCCATCATCTCTTGCCCTATCTCAGAACTTTTGACTTCTCCGACTTCAACCATCCATCCCTCTCGGTCTTTTTTTATCCGAGCGAGATCCAGTTGTCCGAGATTTCTCATCCTGAGTAATTGAGGTGAAACTAAAAGCGGAATTCCTTCAGTATGAAAGACGAGAGAAAAATCATTCTCCAGCTGTGACGAATTCTTTAACGCCTTTGAAGGTCTTCCGGTGGATCTCACAAGGGCCGTGCACTTCGAGTGCTTCTCTATGGGCCTTGGTTGGGTAGCCGGCGTTTGAATCAAATCCGTAGTGCGGGTAAAGCTCATGCATCTCTTTCATGTAAGCATCGCGCTTTTCTTTGGCGATGATGGAAGCAAGACCAATGAGAAGTGACTTCGAGTCTCCTTGCACGATGGGAATTTCCTTCCAGGGAGATGATTCTGTACCCCAACGAAGTTTCATGTTCCCGTCGATTAAAACGGTGGTGAGATTTTTTTTCGTTTCTGAAAGAAACTGAGATGCTTCTTTCATTCCGCGCAGACTCGCGGCCAGGATATTTTCTTTATCAATCGTGTTGTGACACATTTCCCAAGTAACATAACTGACATCAACACCTTTCAAATTCAGCACGTTCTTTTTTCTGAATGAAAGATCATGGGCACCAAGCTTCGTTAAAATCTTCAAACGATTTTCGGCCGTGAGCTTCTTTGAATCAGTCACACCTTTGGGTTTTAGAAATTTCAGAAGAGCTTTTAGTGAATCAGCGTTTTCAACAAAGATGCGAACTGCTCCCACCACCACAGGTCCGCTTAAAGGACCACGGCCCACTTCATCAGTGGCGATAATTTCCTGAGGGAAATTGGGAATGAGCTTCAGTTCAATCATGGGAGGCGAAGTTATACGACAGAGTTTGTCACTTCGTCAGAAGAATTCCATGACGCGTTTCCACTTCGACGCCGAAGTGAACTCGCGTCAAAAAGTGTAACCGATGTTGATACCTATGAAGGTAAAGGCAGGAAAGTTTTTGAACACCTTTTCTACTCGTTTGATGTCATCACTATTCTCTTCATCGAGCCTTTTCAAAACTCTTTGTTTAGTAGAAGTCGCCAATGGCATGTTGAATCGAAGCCAATCCACACCGAGAGAAATACCATTATTAAAGATCCAGCGGTTACCTACTCCGAAACTTGCTCCATAGATGTCCATGATAAAAGAATCATTGATTTTATTTCCAAGAGTGTCGGCAAACTTATCACCTACAAAAATTTCTAACTTTGATACATACGCACCAAAATTAAAATAAAAACTGTTACCCACAAAATACTTTCCTAAGAGTGAATAACGATCTTCTTCCACTCGTCCGAGATCAATCCCTGCAATATCCAGGCTAAACTTCGAAGTGGCGTATTCTAATTCCAGTCCCCAATGCTCACTGAAATTTTGTGTATAAGAGATGGTTTTTTTGGCCGGCACCCAGGTATTTAAAACCTGATACCCTAACATCACTGAGCCGAATGAATCTCTTCGATTAGTTGCAGTAGTGCGCTTTTCTTCTGGTTCTATATTTTTTGGTTCCGCAATCGGCTCTTCCATCTCTTGGGCCTCAATGGCCGTTTCCTCAATAGGAGACCCTTCAAGAGTTTGCGATTCAGTGGAAGGAACAAAAAAAGATTCGGTGGTAAAGGGCTCCCGAGGAGCAAGGATTTGAGAATGGGCCTGAAAAGAGAACATCACGACAAGAAGGATGATGATTTTCATCCCTGAGTTTTATCTTTAGGCAAAAAAAAAGGCCCCTAAAAAGGGGCCTAAGTTTTCACGTTTGTGATTAACGAGAGTAATCAATTGCAACGCGAGCAGCTTTACCAGTTCTCGTACGAAGGTAGTTGTGCTTAGCGCGACGAGACTTACCTTTAGAGATAATAGTGATGCTCTCTACTGCTGGAGAGTGGAACGGGAATACACGCTCAACACCAACGCCGTCAGAAATCTTACGAACGCGGAAGTGACCGTTCATTTGCCCTGGGTGTTTCATAGCAATACAAGTACCTTGGAAAGCCTGAACACGAGTTTTTTCACCCTCTTTGATTCTTACGCCAACTTCAATAGTGTCACCAGTTTTGAACTCAGCGAACTTTGAAGCATTTGGGTTAGCGTACTTCTTCTCAACAACATCAATCAAATTCATAACGTCTCCACAACGTATCCGTCCATTCAGCTAACTATGTGCTCAGAGGGACGGGAAGAGAACTCTTGCGAGTTCAAATTATTATATGGAACCAGAGGCTCTAGCTAGACGATCCAAATAGATCGCTACAGCTGACCGAACAGACAAATGATTATATCCGTCATTTGCTATGCCAAAGATAGGCTCTAGCCGAAAATCGGCCTGTTCAACAACCGGAGCAGTTAATCCCCATCCTGTACCAAATAACAAGAACATAGGGTTACCGTCAAGAGCTAACTTGTGCAGTAGCTCTTTTTCCTGCCCATCGTACTTTTCAAAGTTCGCACCGGTAACCACAACGCACGGCTTCTTTCCTTCAATGCGAGTAATTTCTTCGATAGCAAGTTCTATCGAATCAATGACTTCGGCCTCGGAAAGAGCGTTTTTACGATCTGGATTGTAAATGAGTCCACTATCCGCTTCCCAGAAACCCAAAATCTTCTTCACCATGGATTGCTGGTTCTTGATTGGGGTAATCAAAAAATATCGTTTAAACCCAAAGGTTCGGGCCGAACGAGCAATGTCGTGAATATCAAGATTTGTGACGGAAGTTGTGATCTCTTTTCCCTCTTTCGAGCGAATAGGACCGTGAACTAAGCCGATATAACAAGGTACTGGTAGGGCCATATACATCCAATTTTTTTTAGAGCTTCGGTTTTAGCTCCTAAACTCTCAAAATGTCTAGGAGAAATCACTCTCTTTACGCTTTCCATTAAGGGGCAAATCGGCTAAAAGGAGTTACCGAAAAACAAACCCCTGCAAGGTTTAAAATCATTATGGAAAACAACGCTCTTAACTTCCGCTCCAACGAGCTATTTTTGATCGCAGGCCCCTGTGCCGTTGAATCAGAAAATCAACTTAGAACAATTCTCATGAACGAAAACCGTCCGCGTTTAATTCGCGGAGGTATTCATAAAATGCGCACCAACGCCAAGTCCTTCCAGGGCATGGGCGATGAAGGCATGGAAATTGTAAAAAAAATGAAGAAGGAAATTCCTTTCGACTTCATCACGGAAGTGACTGATGCTCGTCAGATCGAAGCTCTTCTTCCGATCACATCTGTGTTCCAGGTTGGAGCACGTAACATGTATAACTATGAGCTTCTAAAAGAGCTTTCTCGTTATGGCCGTCCGGTGATTTTAAAACGTGCTTTCTCTGCGACTATTTCTGAGTGGCTGGGAGCTGCTGAATACCTTTTCAACCTGGGCGAAAAAAACATCATTCTCTGTGAGCGCGGTGTTCGCTCTTTCGATAACAAACTAAGAAACCTTCTGGATCTTGGTTCTGTGATTTACTTAAAGAAAAATACTCCATTCAAAATTATCGTGGACCCTTCTCACTCAATGGGACTGACTCCCTACGTTGCTGACGCGGCCTACGCGGCGGTTGCTGCAGGAGCTGATGGTCTTATCGTAGAAGTTCATCCTGAGCCGGCAGTTGCCCTCTCTGATGGTCAACAGGCCCTGAATATCCCTCAGTTTGATGAAATGGTTCAGAAGCTTCATAAACTCGCTCCGATCTTTGGAAAAGAATTAAGGATGTAATCCATGGCAAAGGCTGAATTTGTAAACAAGATGTTCAATGACATCGCTCCTAAGTACGACCTATTGAACGATGTTCTTTCAGTGGGCACTCACCGTCTTTGGAAGAAAAAATTTATTAACTTCGCTCTAAAGCAGAAACCGAACTCTGCCCTTGATTGTGCCACTGGTACTGGAGACATCGCTTTCAAGCTTAAAGAATCAATCTCCGGCAAAGTGGTTGGTATTGATTTCTCTAGCGGCATGATTGAATACGCCAATGAGCGCGCTAAAACTGAGACTCAAAAAGTTGAGTTCAAAGTAGCAGACATCCAGAAGCTTCCTTTCGCAGATAAAGAATTCGATATCACGACGATCTCTTTCGGCATCAGAAACGTTGAAAACTTAGGGCTTGGTCTTTCAGAGCTTGGCCGCGTTTCTAACGGCGTTTATATTCTGGAATTCGGTCAACCGAAGAACGGTCTTTATAAGAAGGCCTACTTCAACATGCTTAAGATGTATGTGCCAGTATTTGGCCTCATCTCAAAACGCAAAGATGCTTACGAGTATCTGATTGCTTCATCTGAGACCTTCCCTTCGGCAGAGAAATTTGTAGATATCATGAAGGCCAATATGAACTTCAAGAACTACGGATGCATTCCTGTGTTTGGTGGAATTGCTTACATCTACTTTGCTAATAACGAAGGTTAAGAAATGATCTCTCCTATTTTTGATCCATCAGCATGGACGGAAATTACTGACTTCGAATTTAAAGATATCACTTTCCATAAAGCGAAAGACACGGGTGCCGTTCGCATCGCTTTCAACCGTCCGGATCTGAGAAACGCTTTCCGTCCTCAGACAGTGGATGAACTTCTCACTGCTCTGGAGTGGTCACACCGTAAGAACGATGTGGGCGTGATTCTCCTAACTGGTAACGGTCCCTCTTCAAAAGACGGGGGCTGGGCCTTCTGTTCTGGCGGAGACCAAAACGTTCGCGGTAAAGCGGGCTACGAATACAAAGAAACTAATAATTCAAAAATGCCGGTGGCCCATGGTCGCCTTCATATTCTTGAAGTTCAGCGCATGATTCGTTTCATGCCAAAAGTTGTGATCGCCATGGTTCCTGGTTGGGCCGTGGGTGGTGGCCACTCTCTTCACGTGACTTGTGACCTAACCATTGCTTCGAAAGAACATGCGATCTTCATGCAAACTGACGCTCGTGTTGCAAGCTTCGATGGTGGATTTGGTTCTGCCTACCTTGCTCGCCAAGTGGGTCAGAAGCGTGGTCGTGAAGTGTTCTTCCTTGAGCACCAGTATACAGCTGAGGAAGCTTTTCAAATGGGTGCCATCAATAAAGTTGTTCCTCACGCGGATCTTGAAAAAGTGGGTCTTGAGTGGGCACGCACGATTTGTAAAAAATCTCCAACGGCCATCAAGATGCTTAAGTTCGGTTTCAACCTGATTGATGACGGTCTGGTGGGCCAGCAAGTTTATGCCGGTGAGGCGACACGTCTGGCCTACGGAACTGAAGAAGCTCAGGAAGGAAGAGATTCATTCCTTGAGAAGCGCCAAGCAGACTTCGAGAAATTTCCCTGGGTATATTAAATGAGCGAATCACCATCAGCTTTGTCCCTTTGGCTTGATCGTGATTTCTTTGAAACCGGTGCCTTCCTATGTTCGCATGATGGGAAGTCGATCACTTTTGCTAAAGGTGGGGCAAGCATTCCGGTGGATCGCTTTTTCCCTACTCTTAATCCCGTTTTCTACCTAAAAGATTTTTATCAGGAGTCGTACCTCGCCTACACCCCCATTTCCGTGAAAGAGTTTTCACTGGAAGAGATCAAGGCAGAGTTTCAGTATGAAAAAGCGGACCATGGCCCGATTTCAAATGATGATGATATTTACGAGAAAGACTTTGAGCTTCTAAAAAGTGCCTTCAAATTTAATCTCAAAAAAGTGGTGCTGGTTTCCCGTGAGAACTATGAAAATTTTGAGGGTGAAAAAACCATTCGAAATCTGATTCACAAGGCCTTTAGCTTTGGCGTGGGTACTCCTTATGGTTATTGGAACAAACACTATGGTGTGATTGGCAGTACTCCGGAACTTCTCTATCAAGTGAAGAACGATGTGCTCACGACGTTTGCACTCGCGGGAACCGCCAAGATGGGTCTCGAGGAAGAACTCTTAAAATCCGAGAAAGATCGCATAGAACACAATCTAGTGATTCAAGACATTCAGGAAAAACTCACTGACTATACAACCGGGCTCAAAATTGATGAAACCAAGATTCATCCTTATAAGAGCATCGTGCATTTAAAAACAGATATGGTGGCCAAGGCCAATCCTGATTTGGATTTCACGGCCCTGACAAACACCATGTCACCTACTGCGGCACTAGGTGGATACCCAAAGACCGCCTCTCTCCAATTTTTAAAGAACTCCAACTATGGAGCAAAATACCCACATCGTTATTTTGGTTCGGCCTTTGGTCTCATCAAAAAAGATGTGAAAGAATTCGTTGTTTCGATCAGAAACGTTCAATGGGAAGGAAAGCATCTATTCATTGAAAGTGGCGGCGGTGTTGTGCCAGACTCAGTGCTCTTAAAAGAGATGGATGAGATTCATTTAAAACGAAACACCATCCGAAAGCATTACCTATGAAAATGAACCTGGAGAAAATCTTCTTCTGTACTGGTGCTCGTAATCACGATCTTTTAAAGATCTTTGATTCATCTAATGTGAAATTCGAGTACGACGAAAGAATGGCAAGCTTCAAGGCCCTGGGGCTCACAAAAGTCGCCAAGAATCCAGTTGGAATTTGTACTACTTCTGGCACGGCGGTTTCTCAATGTGTTTCGGCCATGCTTGAGGCCTACTACTCTGAGAATCCACTGGTTCTTATCAGCGGTGACCGACCTAAGAAACTTCACGGCACGGGTTCTCCTCAGACGATTGATCACGAAGCACTGACTCGTAGTTGTCGCAGAAGCTATGTAGAAATTGATGTTTCGGAGCTCGCGACCTTCTCATTAGAGGGCCTGGAATTTCCGGTTCATATTAATGTTCTCGTTGATGATACGGCTCCTCATACTATGGAACTTATAAATCATGAGAGCATCTCTGGTTTCGCTTCATTCCTAAATCGAGTGAAGAAACCTTTGTTTGTTTTCTCGCACGAAAATAAAAGCATGCGACCTTTGATTGAGAAATTCTCAAAACTGGGTCTTCTTTTTTACGCTGAGACCTTAAGTGGTGGACGTGATCTTTCAAATCTAAAGACTGAAAAGAAACTGATTGAGCTCTTCGATGCTGGTTTCTTTGATGGTGTCGTTCGTATTGGACACACTCCCCTTACAAAAATTTGGCGTCTGTTAGAAAAGAAACCCCTACCAGTGTTCCACTTTGATTCCCGTAATCTTCCCGGACTTTCATTCGGCGAAGTTCTCCCGATGGATTCAGAAGCGCTACTTAAAAACGATCAGTTCTGGAATGCCCTGGATAAACTTTCTCCGTTCCCGATTGGGGACGAGACGGTTTGGACCCTGGAAAAGCTCATCCAGAAGTATCCCGAATCAGAAGTCGCGACTCTTAAAAAGCTTCAAGGCCATTTAAATACCAATGACCAGGTTTATCTTGGAAACTCGCTTGTCATTCGTTTTTTTGAGCTGACCCAAACTGCCCCTCTTCAGGTTTTTGGAAATCGTGGAGTGAATGGCATTGATGGACAACTCGCTTCAGCGATTGGTTTAGCCATGGGAACTTCGAATCCGGTTTATTGCATCTTAGGGGACGTCACGACATTTTATGATCTCTCTTCCCTGCGTGAAATGCCCGAGAACCTCCACCTCATCATCATGAATAATAAGGGCGGCAGGATTTTTGATATGCTGAAGCTTGATAAACGTATTGTGCTTGAGCACGAAAATGACTTTGAAAATATCTGCAAGGGCCTTCACCTCTCTTATAGTAATAACCTTAAAGATTTTGGCTTGGTGAAAGTCTTAGAACTTTCTCCTTCACGCGAGCAAAGCGAGAACTTCCTTCGGGAGTGGAGATGATTCACGTTTTCCACGGCTTTCTGGGTTCACCCGAAGACTTTAAATTTCTAAAACAGGATAATGTCATCCTTCATGATCTCTATTCTATGGACTTTAATCCAGAGATTAACCCGGGCGATACTTTAATCGGTTATTCCATGGGGGGAAGAATCGCCATGGAACTCGCGAGCAAGGTAAACTGGAACATTGATAAGCTGGTTCTTATGAATTCTCATCCGGGGTTAGAGTTTGAGGATGAGAAAGAGTCCCGCAGAGACTGGGAAGATTCAGTTCTTGAAAAATTAAAGACCATGCCGTCGTCAGAGTTCTTTGACTATTGGAACGAACTTTCAATTTTTGAATTCGATTCTCCACTGAAACCGATTTCGGAAGAGCGCTATCTCGCCTCTCAAAGATTGTTCGACCAATTTCGACTTTCAAAACAACAAAACTTTTTACCAAGTCTTGAAGATCATAAGGACAAGGTCCTATATCTGGTGGGTCTCTTTGATAATAAGTATTTCACTCTGGCAGAAGAAGTGATCGCCCCTTATGGCATCCAGGTAACACCAATTGCCGGGGGCCACAGACTGTTTCAGAATTCTCAAGAAGTTAAATCCATTCTGATGAATGAAGGCATCCTATGAAAAATTTTATCCTCGCTTCTCGTCCTAAAACTCTTCTGGCCGGAGTTCTTCCTCCGCTGGTTGCTTATGCTTACTACATGTCGACATCAAAAGAATCCTCTGTGATCTACATGTGGTTTGCGGTTTTCGGGGCCCTCTTCATTCAACTTGCGACCAATTTCTTTAATGACGTCATTGATTTTGAAAAAGGTGCGGATAAAAAACGTGTGGGACCAACTCGTGTTTCGGCAGCGGGACTGGTTGATATCAAAACGGTAAAAAAATGGGCCATCGGTTGTGTGACAATGGCAGCTCTGTGCGGAGTTCCTCTCATCTACCGTGGTGGCTGGCCTTTTCTCATTCTCGGAGTCGTTTCTCTCTATCTCACTTACGGCTACACTGGCGGTAAGGTCTCTCTTGCCTACCGCGGACTGGGTGAACTTTTTGTGTTCTTGTTCTTTGGTCTTTTCTCAGTGATGGGATCCTTTTATCTCTTCTCTCTTCAATTAAACTGGGGCGCCTTTATCCTGGCGTCGGTTTTTGGTCTTCTCGCAACAACGCTCATCATGATCAATAATTTGCGTGATCGTGAAACCGACGCTGAAGTTGGTAAGAAAACTTTGGCCACCAGATTCTCCGCCAAGACTTATCAGTTGTTTATTTTGGTAACCATTTTTGCACCATATCTTCTTCTTCATTACTTCCGCGATCTCAAGATGATCTATTGGGTGTTCTTGGGCCTTGTTCCCGCTCTGAAACTGACTCAAATTACCCTTACAAAAAAAGGTGCTGATCTAAATGAAGGCCTAAAATTTTCAGGCATTCATCTTATTGTGCTTTCTCTACTCTTGAGTTTTACTTTTATTTATGAAAGTTCTTTATAGCCCATATTCACTAACTCCTCTTAAAAAAGCCAACCGCCTAAGTTCCATGGATAAAAAAGGCGGCGTTTATCTAAAGGCCCAACTTGGTGACAAGGTGCTATTTGCGGATTACTTCCCCCACCTTCCATTGGGGGACCGAGGCTGCGACCAGTTTTTGGAAGAATTTAAATTCCAAGAAGATGAGTACGATCGCAAAGTCTTTGATCTTTTGTTACGTGATCATCAGTTTCAAAAAATCACTCCAAAGAAGTTCTTCAATCACCAGCTCTGGTCTGGCTTTGAAGAAATCAGTGCCAATATTGTGAAGTATAAACTTCAGCACTCCCAGGATCGAAACTTCCTTACTCTGCTGGAACGCGGTATTCGTGTACGCCTGGATGCCAACGCCTTATTTGACCGCAAAGGCTTCTTTGAATTTTTTGACAGTATTCCAGAAAAATATCACTCGCTAATTAACTATATTGAAGACCCTCTCATTTCAAAGGACTGGAGTGATTTGATTCTTCCTACCGCCAGGGATTTTATTAAAGGCGAACCTTTTGATTATCAGATCTATAAACCGAATAAAGAATTTAAACCTGCTAGTGATTGCATCTGCATTTACAGTTCTTACCTCGGTGGAGACCTCGGTCGCTGGCATGCCCATTGTGAGCTGATAGAAAACGGAAACTTTGCTTATATTCACGGTATTGTCTCTGAAGGTTACTTTGAAGAAGAGATTTCTTTCCACAAAGGTAATTATAAGGACGGTTTCATGGCGGATATGGATGCGGCCAACAAGATCTATCACGAAGTAAATGGCATGAATTGGAAAGTTCTATGTTCGATGTAAACTTTGAAAGTTCAGAGACAGAAGTCATCTGTCACTCTCAATACGATTCAGTTGCTCCTAAAATTCTTGAGGGCCTTAGACCGCTCAATCTTAAAAATCACTTTGTTCTTTTTTCTTCGGGCACCACCGGAGGTGATCTTAAAGGTTATGCCATTTCTAAAGAGGCCCTGTTTAATAATGCCCGAGCTGTGAATGAATTCTTTGGTCTGACCAAAGATGACGTTTCGGCCCTCTCTCTTCCGGTCTACCACATTGGAGGCCTCTCCGTTCTTGCTCGCGCCTATCTCTTAAACTACCGAGTGGTGGACGCTAGAAATTGGGAACCAGAGTCTTGGCTTGAGAAAATCAAAGAGGCGACCATCACAACGATTGTTCCTACTCAGCTTTATGATCTGGTTAAGATGAAGGCCAAACCTAGTAGGCATCTTAAATATCTTATTGTTGGTGGAGACCTCTTAAGTAACGGTCTTAAAGAAGAGGCCATGAAACACGGATGGCCCGTGATCCGGACTTTCGGCATGAGTGAAGTCTGCTCACAGCTTGCCTCTGCCAAAACACCAGAGTCAGATGAATTAAAACTTCTTCCCATTCATAGGGCCAAAACTGATGCAGAAGGAAGACTTCTGGTGAAAAGTTCCGCCCTCTTCACTCTCCAGTTCACACTGGGGAATGAACTTAAAATTCAAATGGCAAAAGATCTCAGTGATGCTGATGGATATTATAAAACCTCAGACAAGGCCCTCGTCTTTGGTGATACGATTAAACACTTAGGTCGTCTGGGTGATGAATTTAAAATTGCAGGACATCTGGTCAATCTTCTTCAACTGAAAAACACCCTTGGAACATTTCTTGTTGAGCACAATCTCTACGGAAAGATGGAATTTCAAATTGAACCTGATGATCGCAAAGGAAAAAAGCTCATTCTCCTCACATTGCCTGAAGGAAACCTTCCAGAAATTCATCATCAGATCTCAAAACTTATTCATCCAGTTAAGCTTGATGAGGTAAGAATCCTTCAAAGTTTTGACCGCACTTCTCTTGGTAAATTGAAGAAAAACCAAGCTTAATCACTTAAGCATTTTTCAAAAATCTTAAGAGTATTAATAAAAAATTAACGAACATCTTAACTGTCAATGCTTCTACCTAAATGATTCGTTAATTTCCTTCCCCTATGAAGTCTTTCAACTTAGCAGAGTGATAAAATGCTCATAAGGGGGAAGAATGAACCAGTGTAAAAGAATCCTCATTGTCGATGACGATCCCAATATCCGAGAGGCATTAAAAGCATATCTTGAATTTGAAGGCTATGAAGTAAGGGTCGCCGGAAATGGTAAAGAAGCTTTGGCCCTCCTCCAAATTAATGATAAACCCTGTCTGATTTTACTCGATCTCATGATGCCAGTTATGAGCGGTTGGGAATTTGCGAAGATCGTTGAAAAGGACGCCATGATGGGACAGATTCCTATTGTGATTTGTTCTGCCTTCGTGGATAAGGCCGAAGACATCAAGGCCCGAGGTCACCTAAGTAAACCATTGGACATGGAAGAACTAATGGGGCTTGCAAATGAATGTTGTCCAGCAAAGTGAAATTTCTGAAAAACTAGTGCAGGTCATTCAAAAACTTTCTCTGGCCCGTGATCTACAGTCGATTGTTGATATCATCCGGCATGCAGCGAGAGAATTAACGGGCTCAGATGGTGCGACCTTTGTCCTTCGTGACGGTGATAAATGTTATTACGTAGATGAAGACGCCATTACGCCTCTTTGGAAAGGCCTTCGATTCCCACTCAGGGCCTGTGTCAGTGGCTGGGCCATGCTCAACAAACAGAATGTGATCATTCCTGATATCTACAAAGACTCAAGAGTCCCGGTAGATGCCTATCGGCCAACATTCGTAAAAAGTATGGTGATGATTCCAATTCGTAAAGAAAACCCAATTGGTGCTATTGGAACCTATTGGGCAAAACCTCACGAGGCAACTCAAGAAGAAGTTCGGATTTTAGAGTCCCTTGCCGACACAACTTCCATTTCTTTACAAAACATTCAGCTTTTGAGTGATCTCACTCACCAGCTAAATCTAAGAGATGAATTTATCGCCATTTCTGCCCACGAACTAAGAACGCCTCTGACTCCTTTGGGTCTTCAATTGAATCTCCTAAGTAAGTACATCAAGGGCCAGTCACCGCAGGTTGATCAGATGCTCGATAAAGCAAAAAATCAATTAAATGATTTTTCAAAACTTATTGATAACTTATTGGATGTGTCCCGAATTCATTTGGGTCAGTTCTCTCATCAAAAGTCCAGAACTGAGCTTTGTAAAATTGTTCAAGATAATGTGAATCTCTTACGCCTAAGTTCTAAGGGAGAAATAAAATTTAACTGCGCGAATACAATCTGGGGCGACTGGGACGGAGAACGAATTGGCCAGGTGGTAAGAAACCTGATCTTAAATGCCATTAGATTTGGTGAAGGCAAATTGATTGAAGTTGATGTACACGTAGAGAACGCCATGGCGGTTTTTTCTGTCAAAGACCACGGTCTTGGAATTTCACGGGCCGATCAGGCACGAATCTTCCGTCGCTTTGAACGGGCCCATGATTATAAAAACTATGGCGGAATGGGTTTGGGTCTCTATGTGGTAAGTAAAATTCTAGAAGATCACGGTGGAGAAATTACCGTCGAGAGTGAGGTCAATCAAGGATCAACCTTTACCGTCAGACTTCCGATCACTCATTAGATCTGGACGCCACTTAAGAGTCATCGCCTTTTTTTGCTCGTGTTGCCACTCACCGATTTTTTTATGGTGGCCATCGAGAAGGATTTGCGGAACTTCCATTCCTTCAAACTCTCGGGGTTTCGTGTACTGAGGATACTCAATTAATCCGTCTTCAAATGAATCATATTCAGATGAAAGTTTGTTACCAAGAATTCCAGGAACGAATCGTACCGCTGAATCAAGCATGGTCATGACCGCAAGCTCTCCACCGGTCAGAACAAAGTCCCCCAGAGAGTAATAGTCATTCACATACTTTTCCAAGAAACGTTCATCCACTCCTTCATAACGGCCGCAGATAAAGACCACATCTTTACTTGGATGAGCGAGGATTTGCGTTCCGAAATCGCGGGCGACTTTATTGTTCCAAACTTTTCCACGAGGAGAAGTATAGATCACATGCAGATCTTCCAAAGAAGCGTAGTTGCCCGTCTCTTGTACACCTTTCACCAGAGCATCTCTTAGGATGTCCGCGCGCATGACCATCCCTGGGCCTCCACCGAAAGGAGTATCATCGACACTTTTGTACTTGGTGGTGGAATAGTCGCGAATATTAACGAACTTAACTTCAAATTTAAAATTGCCATCTGAGCGCTCACCTCTAAAAGCTGAGCCAGAGATACCGCACTCTAGGAGCGGTTTAAAATATTCTGGAAAGAGAGTGAGAATCCAGATTTTTCGAATCACTCAGTATACTCCGGCATGATCATCGTGATTTGTTTCGCTTCCATGTCGATCTCAGGAAAGAACGCGTCCACATAGGGCAGAGTCACGACTTCTCCTGTATCCATGCGAACATCGAAAAGATACTGCATGCCATTGTCCGAGAAGCTCTCAAGTTTTCCGACCTTCTCGCCTTCTTGGTTCACTACGTCCATATCAACCAGATCTACGAGATAGATCTCGTCTTCCTCTGGCTCCGGAAATGATTCACGATCAAGATAGATTTCAAATGGGATAAGGCTTTCTAAGTGAGTGCGGTCTTTAACACCCTCAAATTGACAGATCACTTTGTTTCCAAAGCGAATCTTCTGAATGGTCCACTCTTCACCGGTTGCTTTGATTTTTGATTTAGGGCTTGAAGGAAAGAGCCACACCTTCATCTCGTCATCCAGAATGGATTCCTCTGGATTATCATTAATGAGACGAATCTCAGCTTCCCCCTTGATGCCATGAGGGTGAGCGACGAAAGCGAGTTTAACCAGATCTTCTTTCTTCATAAGTTCCACAGAATACGCAAAAACCCCAATCTATCTTTTGAGAGATAAATTGGGGTCAGAAGTTTTAAAACTTTTAAAACGAATCTACTCGATGATCTCGAGTACCGAACGTTTCCTTAACTTGGTCGAGGCCGCATTAAGAATGGTTCTAAGTGCTCTAGCAGTTCGACCTTGTTTACCAATCACTTTACCGAGGTCAGATTTATCTACCTTCAGCTCAATGACTGTGGTCTGCTCGCCTTCGATCTCGTTGACTTCAACTCGATCTGGCATGTCCACTAGTGCTTTTGATACGAACTCAATCAGTGTCTTCAATTCGCTGCTCATAACTACCCTCTACTGGAAAGGTTTCTCCCCGGTTACGAGCCCCGGGTTAACAACATTATAACTTAATATTGTTGTTTTTGAGCAAAGTTCTTACAGTATCAGAAAGTTGAGCACCTTTAGATAACCAAGACTTAATGCCTTCAACGTTCACAAATTTGATAGCTTCAGTAGCTTTAGGGTCGTATTGGCCTAATTTTTCAAGGAATTGGCCATCACGCGGGCTACGAGAATTTGTAGCAACGATCGTATAAACAGGACGGTTTTTGCGACCACCACGGGCCATTCTAATTTTTACCATTTGGAAATCTCCTATAGATTCACGAAAAATTTTTAGAATTTATAAATCATGCTAGGGGTAAAGTCAAAAGTTTTACCCCTAACGTCTTAGAAATACTTCTTCCCGAATTGACCTTTTTTCGGTCCCTTCTTCTCGCCACCCCCAAACATCTGCTGGTTTTGGGCCTGCGGGGCCTGTCTAAACCCTTTTACTGGACCCATTCCCGGGATATTTGGCAGCCCGCCACCTTTCATCATGCCCATCATTCCCACCATCATCTGACGCATCTGCCCGAAGCGTTCGATGAATTGGTTCACTTCCTGAACCGAGCGGCCAGAACCGGCAGCGATACGTTTACGGCGAGATCCATCAATCAGATCCACGTCTTCGCGCTCTTTTTTAGTCATCGAGTTGATGATGACCTTCATTTTCTTCATTTCATTCTCGGCCGGACTTAAGTCACCCATCTGACGAAGGGCCCCTCCCATACCAGGAATCATTTTAAGAATTGAACCAAATGAACCCAGACGATTAATCGTCTCCATTTGCTTAACGAAATCGTTGATCGTGAACTTACCTTTTTCAAGGTTCGCCATCATCCCCATGGCATCTTCTTGGTTGATCGCTTCTTCCGCTTTTTCTACCAGTGAAAGAACGTCACCCATATCAAGAATACGTTTCGCCAGACGATCTGGATGAAAGGCCTCAAGGTCCTTCATCTTCTCGCCCACCGAGATAAACTTAATAGGTACACCCGTTACGTAACGGATTGAGAGTGCAGCACCACCGCGGGCGTCTGAATCCATTTTTGAGAGAACCGCACCCGTGAGCCCCACTTTCTCATGGAAAACTTTCGCTACGTTCACCGCTTCTTGTCCGGTCATAGCATCCGCTACGATCAGAACTTCTGGATTATCAAGAGACTTACGAACATCCACCAACTGGCCCATTAACTCTTCATCAACTTGAAGACGCCCGGCCGTATCAATAATCGCGATTTCTTTATGAAGTTTTTTGGCGTGTTCTAGACCCGCGCGAACGATGTCCACTGGTTTCATAGAAAGATCAGAATCAAAGTAATCAACGCCCAGATTTTTGGCGTGAGTGATAAGCTGATCCTTAGCGGCTGGACGGAAGTTATCCGCAGGAATAAGAAGAACGTCTTTTTTATTTTTGTTACGAAGGTAAAGCGCAAGCTTACCGGCGAAAGTCGTTTTACCGGCACCGTTAAGACCTACGATAAGAATAGGCATCACTGGTGGACGGTTAAGATTTAGACCCTCTGATTCGCTACCCATGAGCTTTGCGAGCTCATCGTGCATGATTTTTACGAACTGCTGGCCTGGTTCAACACCACGAAGAACTTTTTCGCCAAGAGCTTCGGCCTTAACTTTTTCAACGAACTCTTTAACAACTTTGAAGTTAACGTCCGCTTCAAGTAGAGCGGTCTTAACACCTTTAAGTGTCTCTTCGATATTTTCTTCGGAGATCTTATTTTTCCCGCGTAATGCTTTAAACGCGTCCGAGAACTTTTCACTTAGATTATCAAACATGATCTACTCCGCCTTAAGATTTTGCTGGATGAGGATACTACATTCGGAAGGATGAGACACTATGAAATCCGCTCCCGCGTCCTTCAAATAATGCATCTCCACATCTCTGTTCCACATGGCCCCAATTCCCATAACACCAAAGTTTTTAGCTCCCAGCATGTCGCCCGAGCTGTCTCCAATCACACAGATCGAGTGCTTCGGGGCCTTACCGACTAGATCAATGAGACCGGCCACATGTGGCTTTGGAAAAGCATCGTCGACGCAGCAGAATCTATCAAAATAGGAATAAACACCTAATTCCTCCAGTATGCGGAGTGTTGAAGAGCGCCCACGGGCGGTCCAAACATACAGCAAACAGTGAGGCGAGAGTTCCGCTAAAAGCTCTTTAATGCCGGGAAAGAGTTTATATTTAGACCCTGAGGTATCAATTAAGGTACCGTCGCAGTCAAAAACTATGTGTTTCATATAGGAAAAGATTTTAATAGCTTCCCCCACATATTTACAACCATAAAGGCCCCCTGTACAAATACCACCATGAATCATCCCCGTCCTTTTAGTGCTGAGTTGTCTCAGAAAATTGAGTCTTTTAAGTCTCACGCCAAACCTATTAAGCTGGGTCGAATCGACTTTGATAACAAATTGATCCTGGCCCCCATGGCCGGCATTTGTAACATTCCTTTTCGCGTATTGATGGAAGACCTGGGCGCTGGTGGAACGGTGTCTGAGCTTATTTCTTGCCACGGGATCAATTACGGAAATGCGCGCACCCTCGATATGCTCAAAATTCACCCCCGTGAAAGAAACGTGGGGATCCAACTTTTCGGTGAAGACGCCGATTCAATGGCAAAGGCCGCCGAAGTAGCAGAAAGTTACGGGCCAAAGTTTTTGGACATCAACATGGGTTGTCCAGTGACGAAGGTCGTAAGTAAGGGCGGCGGTTCGGCGATGATGAAAGAAGTGCAAAAGCTTGCTCCTCTTTTTGAAAAAATGCGCTCACGCATGAAAGTTCCGCTCTCGATTAAAATCAGAACGGGTTGGGACGCCAATTCTTTAAACGCTAAAGAGATCATCAATATCGCCCACAACTCTGGGATTGAGTGGGTGGCGATTCACGGTCGTACTCGTACTCAACAGTACACGGGTCTTGCGAACTGGGACTTCATTGAAACTCTGAATGAAGATAAGAAGATCCCTCTTATCGGTAACGGTGACCTTCATCACCCCTATGGTGTTTCAGAACGTCTTCAGAAAACTGGTTGTGATGCTCTCATGATCGCTCGTGGTGCTCTTAGAAACCCATTTATTTTCTTAGAGTCTCTTGATCCAACCTACGCTTCTCAAAAACGCTCAGTCTTCAGCGGCGCTGATTACTGGGAAGTCATTCAACGTCTTCATCACTACTGTTCAGAGGCCTTCGATGAAGAAAGAACAGTGCTGGTTCAGCTTCGTAAACTTGTCGTGTGGTTCGCGGCCGGCTTCCCTCATGCAGCGGCCATGCGCGGACAAATCTTTGCCACTCAAACAGTTGATGAATGCATGAAGATTGCTGAGGATTATTTCTTGTCTTTGGGCGGCTCTCAGAAATTCATTAACTACGATGAAGTTTTCATGAGTTCTGGTCACGGCTAATGAGTTAACCTCGCCTTACTTTCTCCAGAGAAAGTGAAACTTAAGAACCTAAAATCAAAAGATTAACCGACGTTTGGAATAAAGTACTAAATATCTACCTCCATCTATCCGAAAATAGAAAGGTATGAACTTTTTGGTCTTTTTAGCCCTTATTCCTTTCGCTTTTGCAGACTCGCCCCCGACGTGTCAGGAGCTTGGTCGCTACATTCAAGGCTATGAAAAAGATCTGCAAAAGAAGTTTGTTCGTTCCCCGGGAACTGAATGCCGAAGTCTCAAGCTAGAAGATCTGGGCTCCAATATCCCTCTAAAAAACACGCAATTGATTGAAGAGAATAAGTGTTCAAGCTTATCTGTAATTGAGGCCCAACTTGAGACCCTTAAAAACCAAGAGGCCATTCTTACTGGTATTGATAAGCTGAAAAATACCATCAAAGACTCTAAGACCGGCACCGGTGATAAGAATCAAGCGGTCGCTCGTACGGCCGGAAATACTTTCGTTAACAATCTCAATACGGCCCAGTCACTGGAACTTCTCCTCTCAAGTCACACTAAAGAGGGAACTCCATTTCTTGCTGAGCTGAAAAAGATTCCACAGGACAAACGTAATAATCCAACGGACTTTAAAAATGCCGTTAAAGAACTTTGTAAAAATAAACAAGAAGCAAATGTCATTGATGCCTGCGTAGATCCAAAGCTCTTCGCTCCTAATCAGGACGCGGTCAAAGAGATTAATGGTCTCATCTCTCAAGCAGAACCAAACGCCACTCAGATTCAAAAATGGCAAAAGATGCTTTCTATCAAGAGAAAGAACGTCGCCCCTGAAGAGTCGGCCTATTCATTCACGCAAATGCAGATGGAGATGAATGCGGGCTTTGATAAGCTGGATAAGAATCAAAAACTTTCTCGTCCTGAACTTAAAGTCATTCAGAATCTCAATGAATTTGAAAATGCCGATGGTCTTTCTTTCGTGGAAGATCTAGGTCTGGCGAAAGATCAATTTAAATCACAATTTGCCTCTGATCGCTTTCGCTTTTTATTAGAAGATGCCCGACGTCGCCAGCAGTATGAGATTCAAAGTAAAATCTCTATCGCCTGGGCGGATTTGGATAAATCAAAAATTAAATTCGAACAACTCGATCTGAATGATTGTAATCTGGCAAAAGACAGCTACGAGAAGGCCCTGTCTTGTCACTTTGTCCTTGAGAACAAAATCAAAGACCAGCTTACAGGGGACGCAAAGGCCCACATCTCCGGACTTCTTGGGCCACTTGGTGTTTCTATCAAGTACGAAAATAAACTCGCCAATGTCGGGGACTCTTGTCTTGATGAAGTGAAAACCAAAGGTATTTTAACTGAAGGCTGCTTAAAAGAACTGAACGCTGAAAAGGCCGATGTTCAAGACAAGATTCTACAACTCAATCTTCTGAAAGAAAGAATTGGTTTTGAGAACAAAGACCTTATGGCCTATCGTAACTTTGCTCTTCTAAAATGGGGCACTCAGAAATGTGACGTGGCCGACAGTCTAATTGAATTCTGTGATCCGGAAGATAAAATCTCGAGAGAGGCCAATTTTCTTTCGAATGCCATGATGGACATCTCCCTCGTCTACACTCCTAAATCTGAAGCAGAGACTGAAGTACAAAAACTCTGCGAAGATGAGAGTGAGAAAAAGAAAAAAGCCGAAGAGCGCCTCTGTGCTTTCTTCAATGATACGACTTCTAACATCGTGAAGACGGACAACCATAAAAAAGAAGATGTCGATGGCCCGGTAACTGCACCAGATGGCGGAAACGCCGCTGCCAAAGAAAGAGATGCCTGGATTCAAGGCGGTACTCAAATTCTTAACGAGCTTCTTCGCTCATACAACCCAAATCGCGGAGTCCTTCCTACGACCTCACCTTACCCATACAATTATGGGCCTTATAATGGTGGACGTGGCCCAATGGGGATCGCTGATACCATCATGTTCAATGCCCGCTACTACGGGGCCTATGGCTACTATATGCCTACGCCGGGTTATACACCTTATACCGCCTTCTCTTCCACGCCTTCGAGTCTTGGTTCATACACGGCCCTAAAGGCCTCGAGCTATCCGACCTACTTTGGAAAATAGCCAAAAAAATTTGGCGCCATTTCCGACTCCTACCATCTGATAACCAATAGATTCAAAGGGTTAATTATCTTAGGCAATTAATTCCCTACCCCTGCTAAAATAAAGCTAACAATATGAAACTCCGAAAAAGGAATGGGAGACCACTACTAGCATGGATGTTAGATTCCTCATTTTAACTTTATTTTTCCTGGTTTCGTGTATGCCTGAGTCTCAGGTTACACGCGGTAACTTATCAGGATCAACCACCACAGGTGGTTCAACCGGTGGAAGCACTGGTGGGGGATCAACTGCTCCTATCACAACCAAGTGGAACTACCTCGGAACCGTTTCAACTTCAATCACCATTAATGTTTCTAACTTAAACAATGCTTATCTGGTTGGAACTCCGGTTGAGAGCTATCTTTCAAACAGCTTCAATTTTACTAATGCTAATTACTGTTTAGTCAGTAGCTATACTCTAGGTGGTGTCCCTCTTGAACTGCGTTCTAGAGTGGTCCCGATTTCATATTATGACTTCAATGAAAAACGTACCGTCAGAGTTCTGCGTGTGGATTTTCAGGACGTCACCAACTCATCGACAATTTGTAATGGGGCCATTCGCGTAAAAGACAGTAATGGTGACTACGTTGTCGATACATCCTCACCGTCTGGTTACAAATACGATCCAAGTCTTCTATGTCCAACTTGTACCAGCATGCTGATGGCAACGAAGGTGAGACTCTTCCAAAAAGGAACATCTTATCTGGATGAAGTTCCAACGAACTTAATTGCAACTTCTCCACTCGCTCTTCAAGTTGATCCCAACTATTCAACTGGTGGTGGCGCAGGAACTTGTTCAAACTCAGATTGCCAGGCCCGTGGCTTTGACTGTTGCTTGGATAATCAGTGTGTGAAAGATGGGGCAACCAGACCTTCGGCCTCTATTCAATATCCAACTCTTCTACAAACGGCAGAAGCGGAAAGACTTCAAAATCCTCTCGCTTATTTAAATTATCCTCAGCTCTACTACATCTGCGGAACTTACGTTCCACCAACACCTACAACATCTGGTGGTTCAACTGGCGGTGGTTATGATGAGGCCTTCCAAAAACTAAAAAAAGATTATCGTTGTGTGGAACATATCAAGGCACAAGCAACAACAACGCCTTTCCACAACGAGCTTCTCTCGCGCTCTTATACAGGAACAACAGATTGTTTGACCGCTTCGGGTGATTCGTCTCAGGAGATGTATTTCCAAAATGTGATGAAGCGTCTTTATACAACTTGCGGATGTGCCAAGACCGATCTCTCGGACATGATTACAAGTTGTCCGGCCTATGAGTATCAGGTTGTGACAAGAGACACTTTAGGTGAACCGACAAGTATTGACTGTTATACTCCTCCGACAAATGTACCGACTGTTCCGGCCGCTCAAACAGTGTCGTTGAACTCTCGTTCAGCTCCTCACCGCTTCTTTGATTCGACAGGAGTTGAAAAAGTTCCAACCATGACCAGCACTTTCGTTCAGGAAGGCGACGCCTTTGAATACCTGGATGAAGGAAAAGTTCTTCCGAATCAACAGAACTTCAGTATGAACGCCATTCTTGGGCCAATGAGTGTTTTATTAGATAAAACTCTTCCGGCCAAAACCGTGGCGGTTGAATTGGACCAGGTCTACTTTATCTCTACAACTTCGGGTTACTACACTCCTTGTCCAAGCTGTGCTAAGGACTCGTGGCTAAGTTCATTTACCGCTTATCCTAATACCGGATTCGGAGTTGGTCTTCAGGCCGTGGGCCACACCACTGAGCGTGATGCTTTCTCAACCAACACTACCGGTGGTAACTACGAAGATACTATTTTTGGACGTGCTTGTTGGCTACCACCAACCATGATCCCATTTTCTCACTCAGCAAAATCTTCGACTCAAGATCAGAGATTAAACCGCCTTCAAACTCAGGCGGCCCTTTTTATTAACGGTTATCAGCGTGACTGGTACGGCTTTAATAAAGGTGCGCTGATTGGTTCATTTGATGGAGTGACCTGGTTTGCGATCGGTAAAGGTCGTATTGTAAAATCGACATCGAAGAAACTTTTCTTGGCCATCAATGCTCCTTTTGCCGACGTGGCCTCTCCTACCATTCACCAAGTGGGCATTTATGCTTACGATGGTATTACCCAGGCCGCCCAAGTTGACTACGATCCACAATATCACCAGTCTCATCCTTATCAGAACGAGGCCGGTAACTGTCAGAAGTATCACATGTGTGAAACGGACACGGATTGTGTGACAAAACTTGGTTGGGAATATGCTTGTGCCGATATTCGTGACGTTAAAACAAACTGGCCAAGCTTTAGCTCTGAAGCGGTAGAAATCGCGGCCTCATCAACGTCAACAACGATTGATCAAATTCTGCAACAAAAACGCCTTCCTTCTTCAAGCAGCAAGCGCTGTGTGTATCGTGGGGCCGGTGCTCTTTGTATTGTAAATTCTGGAACCATCTCGGGCACTGATCTGAATAAGAGAAAGCTCATGACTTGTGCGCCGAATTTCTTCTGCGCCAACGTCAACCAATCAGGACTTTTTAACTCTAAAGTCGCCCGTTATGCCGCTGCTCTGGAAGATATCCCGGTTGCTCGTAACCACCTTTTTGGTAAAGACGCAAACGTTCTGGGCCGTCCCCTTTCTTATGTGGCCTCAGGAGACACAACTTCTCTTCCGGCCGGTGTTCGTTCAACCCTTATTGAAAACATGGTTTCCATGGAGGCCCTGGGTTCAAGTAACACAGGACTTTGTCAGCCTGGTAAGGCACTTCCTACGGCCGCTAACCAAGCGACTTATGGAAATCCATTTAATCAACATCTAACAGCGGACTCCTCTCGTCGTGCTGACTTTATCAGCCAGATTGGTAGCTGTAACTCGACTCTCTTTACGTCATACCGTCATTCATCTTGTCCAGTTATTGGAGCTGACGGTAACTATGAACTCTTTGCAAACGCTACTTTAAGCGCTGGCTACAATGGTCGCGCCACAAACCAAAACGCTTGTGGCCTTGAATCTCTTGCGGCCACCGCCAACCTCGGACTATCGGCCGACAATTTACTTCCTTATTCTCCATTTAGAAATATTGAGGCGAAACCTCTTAACTCTCAAATCATCACTGATCCAACCATGGTGAGAGACGCTTGTTTAAGACGTGCGGGGGCAGTCTGTCACACAGACCTAGATTGTACTCCGAACAAAATGCATGCTTCTCAGGTGGATTACTTTGTGACGAGTTTCTTTGGTAATGAAGCTGAGAAGAGCTATTACACAGAGTATCTGGTTTGCGGACAATTAGAACCAAAACCACTTTCATCTAATACCGAGGCCTTCAAGAATTACGATATGTCAAAGAACCGTTGTTGTCGCGAAATCGGAAGCGATCTTACTACGTATACAGCTGACATTCCTACTGCAACTCAAGGTGCGGCCTATGATGCAAAATCGGCCGGCCTAAAAATGTCTCTACAACCGGGTCTCGCTCCAAACGATGCGAAACGCTACTCAAGACTGGCGACAGTAGAAAATCTAGGAACCGCTGATCGTCCTATTCTTTCGGCCTTCCAGGATAGAAACGGTGCCGGTACCATCACGACCAGTTCTCAAGGGGCAAACGTCATGACTCCAAAACAATGGAGAACACTTGGCGAGGCCAACTCTGAAAGCTGTTGTGGCGGTGGCTGGATCAGAAAATTCTCTGATGGTGGTAACGATTGGACACGTCGTGATCGCGTCTATATGGATGTGGCCAACTTCCGTTGTATCAATTCACGTACTCCGCTTCTCACTTCTTCTCAGGATCTAGCGGCCGAATATAACAACGCCACAGATGTTGCGACTCTGGTCGCTCAGGACTATGGTGATTACTGTAAAGACAGAGATGGTGTTGCGGGTTCTTGTGCCATGTTCACGATTACAAATTCCTCAACAGACACTGCTCCGACATATACTGTTGGTAATGATTATAATACGGCATCCATCAATACACTCAATTCTGTGCATACAGGCACCAACATTGATAACTTCTTTAAGCCAAGAAGTGCTGATGGTGATCCAGCAGTCATAGTGGACTATGGCAACACTTCTGGAACTGCTCGACGTAATATCGTCATTAAAATTCCAAGCTTCGTCTCTCGTCGGGCCTTTGATGATTTATATGCGAGCAACACGCTCAATATCAGGCTAGAGAACTCAAACGGCGCGACTACAGCATGTGCCAAAGATGTCGCCTTTAATCCGGCAATTCCGACAACTCCATACCCAGGACCAGGTAACTGCGGTTACAGCTACAACCCGACTTCAAGAGTTCTTAAAGTTGCTGCTCGTGCAGGAGTGTTTGCCAGTGGCCGAGTTGGTGTGGCATTCGATATTCAAACTGCTGGTGCTGGACTAGCTAATATTAATCGTACGCATCCGGGCACCAATAGCTATTACCTACGTCGTCTCGGTCGTCTTGAACTAAGTGGTATTCCTCAAATTACGTACGAACCACTTTACTGTAATGACAATTCAGACAGAATCGTTCCTGGAATCTTTAAATCAACGATTGCTAAATACAACGACTTCATTCCTAACAACATCTCGTTTATGAGTGATGTTCGTCGTACAAACTTCAAAGCGCTTCTGAATGAACCGGTCTTCTCACAGAACGATTTCAAGTGTTGTACTCCACTTGGTAAGACCGTCACAAGTGCTGCAAAATGCTGTTCTGGTTTCGGCGTAGCACAGGGTGAATCAGGCACGGCCTACACTTGTGCCCTTCCTCCTGGTGCCAACCTCATGGTGTACTTTAACCGTTTCGTTTCAAACGAAGGTCGAGGTACTGAGCAACCTGGTGGTGGTCTGGTGGATGAGGATTTCTCGGACCTAACAGGTGAGCCTCTTCTCAGTGCAACAGTTAACGATAAGATCCGTGAACTAGGTATCGCCTACTGCTCAACTGGTAAAGTCCGTCAGGGTGGTGCTTTTGGTAGCTTTGAACCTGAGCCACAAGGATCAGAGACAAACCTTACACAAAAGATGTATAATATCGTAGATTCATCTAACGATAGCGGTCAGCACTCCAATGCCGGTAAGACTGAGACGACTGGATATGCACCGTTCACAGATGGTTTTAGATGGAACCATCACCTCTACTGTAACGATTAGGAAATTATGAAAATTCAAGCTAAGACTCCCGCTGAAACTGCCATTGAAATGCGCGAAATGGTCATGCCCAATCACACCAACAACCACGGAACTGTTTTCGGGGGAACTGTGATGAGTTGGATTGATATTGCCGCGGCCATGGTTGCCGCTCGTCACTGTGGACGTCCGGTTGTAACGGCCCATATTGATGATATTGATTTTCTCGCTCCGATTAAAATGGGCTACCACGTTTTGATTCAGGCCTCGCTGAATTATGTTGGTAAAACTTCAATGATTGTGGGTGTAAAAGTGACGTCGGAAAATCCTTATACGGGTGAATCTCGCACTACTACTCGTGCCTATTTGACGTTTGTGGCCCTGGATGATCTTGGTCGCCCGATTGTGGTGCCTGAGCTTAAACCAGAGACAGAAGATGATCACCGTCGTTTTGATAACGCTAAAAAACGCGTTCAAATGAAGAAAGACATTCGTAGTTCGCTTAAGAATAAGTAGTGATTAGATCTTCAATCGAACATGAAAATCAAAGCTTGATACAATAAAGCAGGGCCTTGTTTCGAGGGCGGGTCTCAGTCCCGCCAACTGCATTCACAGTGATGGTATGTGAGTGAGCGCCGGCCGCACTGGTATTGAATGTGTGAGCGTGATCACCGGCCCCATTCATAGCAACGGTATGGGAGTGATTACCATTCCCGTCGGTTCCTTGATTGGTACTTCTAAAACCGTTACCACCTGGAGCATTATCCGTCCCTAAAAGAGCATCAGTAGACCAGTCGTTAGTTGTAAGAACAGTGCTGTCCCAAGGATAAAGAGCATTAATGGAGTGTCCGTGCCAACCATCAACAGAAGTCCAACCTGAGTGAGCGTGGTTCCCATTAGTTGATGTCGTACCACTGTGAGCGTGATCTCCTACAGCTGAAGCTGAGGCACCGTGAGTATGAGATCTCGTATCATCGGCCTGGGCACTTGCGATCGCCCGACCAGTATCTACTCCACGACCATCATCCCAACCTCTCACGAATTCACCGCGAAGATCTGGTAGATTAAAAGTCGTTGATCCGTCACCTGCTCCCCAGGTTGTTCCAATGGCCGCGAACAAACCAGCATATGTGGTTCTTGAAACTGCTGTCCCATTGGCCTTGATCCAGCCAGATGGACAAGAGGTCATGGCATAAGTTGCGACTTGTCCCGCCGGAGTTGATGAGCCCATGGTGACCCATGAAGTTCCATCACAACCTTGGAAGTTTCCTCCCACAAATCTCATGGTTCCTTGCTTGGATGAATCACAAGTTCCGGCGTCGTTCCCAATTTTTACTCCGCCCTCTACTTCTAGTTTTGCAGCAGGAGCCGTGGTCGCACCAATCGCCACATCACCATCATGAGTGATGGTCATACGTTTTCCTTTCTGGGTAAGGTTATCATTGGTGGCCATGACCGTTAGTTGGTTACCAGTGGTTCCGTTAACGTTCATGATTTGGAAGTTCTTTTTATCTACAGGAGCTGGAGAAGCGGTCGCGTTCATTTCTATCACGGCAGTTGAAGCACCGTTCACCGAGCGCGCACTATCAATTCTCACATAGGCCTGACTATCGGTTGAATCAGCGACATGAAGTTCTGCGGCCGGAGTGTCCGTTCCGATACCAACATTTCCGTTCGCACTAATGCGCATTTTCTCGTCATCGTTGACCGCAAAGAGCATCGGAATATTTTCTACCGTCCAAAGATCCAATGTTCCACCAGCGGAAGGACCGAACCATGTACCAGAAGTCCCACGCATAAATTCAATTTGCGTATCTCGAGTGGTACTGCCTGCTGAAACTCTCAGTACGGTATTAGTGGCCGAGTTCACATGTAACGTTGTCAGTGGAGTTGTGGTTCCTACTCCCACATTACCTAAGTTGTAATAGATATCACTGCCAGTTGTGATCCATTGAGTGGCCTTCGAATCAACGTAAGTTTTTGTGGCAGCATCTGTGGCGGCAGTTGGAGCTCCGAGACCTGTGATTTTTTGGTTACTCATAGCAAGGGGACCACTCATAGTGTCCCCGGTTTTGGCCACGAATCCAGATTGGTTACCGGTTAGTTTTCCAATCGCTTGAAGAACTGTGTCGGTAGCAGAAACCACTCCCGGTGTTGAAGAAAGTCCAGTTAAAGGAGCGGCCCTTACTCTTGCATCTGTATAATAAAGATTTGTTAGTTCAGGAACAGCGGCTGTGTTAAGCGTCTGCCAAGACTTGTCCCCTCGCCAATATTGGGCGGTGGTTCCTGCAGTAATAAGATTTTCTTTCCCATCAAAGCTCGTTGAGAGACCATTAATTTTTGACTGAGCAATTCCCGCGCTCGCGGAAATATCAGCATCAACAATGGAACCGGCCACGATTTGAGCATTACTAATAGTTCCCGTGATATCTCCGCCAACTGCAGTTGTTCCGGTGGCGACAGTGGCCCATGATAAATTTCCAGATCCGTCAGTAATGAGCGCTTGTCCTGATGAACCGGCAGTTCCCGGTAAACTCATCATAAGATCATTGGCCAGTGAGGCCGGGGCCCGTAACGTAACATATTTTGTATTATCAGATTTCAATCGAAGGATCGTCTGAATATCTACAGTTCCAGTTCCCGTGATCGACATGTTTTTTGTATTGTTCACATAAAAGTCCATCACTTGATTTGTAGGAACTCCCGAATGAACAAAATACTTAATGGCCCCAGAAGAGATGGAAGATGTGTCACCAAAATAAACTGAGGCGGTGTTGCTGGTTGAAGTAAATAAGTTAATGGCGACCGGTCCCACTTCTCTATCAAATGAAGCTACTGCATCTGTGGTCGGAGTATTCGGTGTCCCACCATCTGGTTTCACAATAACTTTTCCCGTCACATGAAGTTTTTGAACCGGGTTAGTGGCGCCAATTCCCACGTTACCACTATTACTGTTATAGATGTTCGTTCCTGATGTGGCCCATGAAGTTGATCCACTCACAACAGTGTCCACATAGTTTTTTGTGGCAGCATCAGTCAGCGCCGAAGGTGCCCCGAGGTTGGTGATCCTATTTGTTCCCATGTCGATATTGCCACTCATCGTCCCACCAATGAGTGGAAGTTTTGAATTATCAACTGAGACGTCAGGGACACAAGCAAAGGTAACAGTTGGCCCGGCAGTGAGAGTTAATTTATCAGTACCGAGGCATGAATTTAGATCACCTGAGAGGGCCTGATTCCAATACAGTCCCGGTGTCAATGAGGCCAAAGCATTTAGGCCCAGATTTGTTCTAGCATCGGCCGCATTGTTCGCACCCGTACCACCTTGAGTGATTCCAAGAAATGCCAATTCACTCATCACTCCCGTACCATCATTGGCAATGACATAGTTAGGAGTGCCGTTAGCTAATTTAGAACGAGAGATACTTCCCGCAAGATGAGAATCAGTCACTCCTCCATTGGCGATGGCAATGGTGCCTGATTTTATGATTGTTCCACCTGAGAGCCCTGAACCAGCGGTGATATCTGTGACTGTACCACCTGTAGCACCGATAATAGGTTTGGGCTCCCATTTCGATCCGGTCCAAGTGAGAACTTCATTATTGCTTGCATTTAATTTTGAAAGACCATGGGCCACCTGTGCAGAAGGAACTGAATGAAGCTCCTGAAAAGAATAGACCTTTCCTGCATCTACATTTGTCACCCGAATGGCCGGAGTATTTGGTGAAGTAATAGAGGCCAAAACTTGGGAAAGCGTTGGAGTTCCACAATCTAATTCAAGCTTCACATGGAACACACCGTTCGTGAGATTAACGGGATCAATTTCTTGAGTGCAAAGAATAGTGTTCGTATCGCCGGTGCTCGCGAGATCAAATTTTAACTTCACTGGCCCTGCCACCGGTGATCCATTGGCGTTCACAAGTCTTCCGGAATAACTTAACGATTCAGCTTGGGCGGCCGAAATTAAACTGATGACTGTTAGGAGTCCTAATACAGAAAACTTCATTCCCCTGTTCCTTATATGAAGTTACAGAGACTTATCGACACTGCTTCAGAGGAAATTAAAGCGATCTTTACAAATTAAGGTGCTCCAAAGGATGGCTGGAAAATCAAGAATTTAGAAAAGGAAGATTATTCCAGTCGGTAAAATTTGATGGTACTGCCAGCGTTATTGAAGCTGACATTGGCATTAGCATGGTTAGGTCCAGTCATAAAACTCAAGGCCGCAGACCCACCACTTACCATACGGACTGATCTGTAACGAGTTATTGATCCATTTGCCACATTCACAACAGGGGCCATGTTAGTTGCAAAACCACCTGCAAGACCAAAACCTAATTGCACGTTACCTGCCCCAGTAGCTGTGATGGTTATATCAACTTCAATCAAATACTTTCCTGTTGCCGGAGGAGTAAAGGTAACGTCTCCGGAAATTAAACTTTTAATGGCCACAGGACCTGCCATTTCACCTGTTAAAACACTTGATGCAGTATTTGGAGTTGCAGGAGGTGGATAGGCATAACCATTTAAACTCAAAATCACGACCCCAGTCATCGCAGCAGCAGTAGTTTGGGTTGTTCCATCTGGAAATCTAAATCCTCCAGCACTGGATTCAATTGTACCTAGAACTGACAGTTTATAACCCGGAACAGAGGTTCCAATTCCTACGTTTCCTGAAACTCCACTATAGATGTTGCTTCCACTGGTGACCCATTTTCCATCTACATAAACTTTAGTGGCAGCATCGGTAGAAGATGTTGGTGTCCCAAGATTTGTAATCTTGTTATTTCCCATATCAATGGCACCCGTCATGGTGCCGCCAGACTTCAAAAGATAGTTGGCGAGATTTCCGACTAACTTCCCTATCGCCGCCAACATGGAGTCAGAGTCAGTAACCGTGCCTGGAGTCGTGCTTAATCCCGTGAGAGTGGTACTTCTCACTGCTGCATCTAATGGCTGCAAAGAATGGTCTCCACGAAAATACTGAGCGGAGGTTCCCAGAGGAATTACGTTCTGCTTATTCGCGAGATCATTGGTTAAATTTGCAATTTTTGATTGAGCAATTGCAGCTCCTGGGGACACATCAGCATCAACAATTGAACCATCCGCAACAGCATCTTCACATGACCAAGTCATGGGCCCTAAATTCATGTGAAGTTTTTGAGTTGATAAACAGTTAGGAACATCTCCTGAAAGAACTGTTCCTGCTCCCACTCCAATATTGGCGGTCGCACTCGAACCTAGCCCCAGATTTGTTCGAGCACCGCTCGCAGTGTTTGCACCAGTACCCCCATTCACTAAAGTAAGTTGCCCCACTTCAGTCATAGCACCAGAACTATCATTAACTATAACGTAATTAGGTGTTCCATTAGCGAGTTTTGCTCTCGCAATTCCACTCGCAAGATGTGAATCAGTGACTCCACCACTCGCAATAGAAATAGTTCCCGAATTTGAAATAGGCCCACCAGACAAACCAGAACCCGTAAAAATTTCGGTGACTCCACCCGTAGCAATCGGTTTAGGTTCCCACTTTACTCCGGTCCAGGTTAGCACTTCATTGGGATTGGCATTTAATTTTGAAAGACCATGAGCAAGTTTTGCAGACGGCACTGAGTGAATGGATTGAAAGGAATAAACTTTACTTCCATTCGTGACTCGAATTGCAAGTGAATCCCCCGAGGGAATTTCTGCCATCACTTCATCAAAAGTTTTTCCTGACATGGAACAATTAAAATTAAGTGAAACATGAAACACACCATTAGTGAGGTTCACTCCAGAAACTGTGTCCTTGCATTTAATTAAATTTGTCGAATTTGAGTAGGCCAATTCAAAAAGAAGTGAAACTGAACCTGCAACAGGAGAACCATCCGCATTCACTAATCGGCCAGAATAACTTAGAGTCTCCGCATATGCAGAAAATGACAAACAGCCTGCGAAGACAATCATCAATTTCTTGAAACCCATGCCCTATTTTCGGTCCGTTTTGAGCAGTGGATGATGACTGACCCCAAGAATCAACATTAAATAAAGAATATTTTGTTAAATATTTGGAAGCTGGAAATAAAAAAAGCCTCCATTCGGAGGCTTTGTGTGTGTGTGCAGGAAATTAAAGCTCTTTATAAAATAAGGAGTTAATAAATCTATTAAACCTGTCAAATCAACAACCCGTCAAACACAAATTACTATATCTAGTATTTTTCTTTGTCAGCGATTTGACACAATAACTAATTTCGCGAACTTTACTTTGTGCAAAATAAAAAGGCCCTCTATGAGAGGGCCCTTTTATTGAAAACTAAGAATGGAAATTCTTATTTCTTGTGGTTCTTAAGAAGCTTCTTCTTACGAGCAAGACGCTTAAGCTTTAGTCCGCTCTTCTTATTCTTAGACGCTTTCTTCGCTGGGCGCGACTTTTTTAACTTTTTCATGAAATCCTCCTAAATTAACAATTCGGTTGAGCTTATAATAAAAAAGTTCAATTGAAAACGGTGAGTCACACATGCATGTATCTTATTTACTGTTTTTTCTATCACTTTCTGTGTTTGCGCAAGCTCCGCGACAGATTCAGGTGATCCCTAACCCCAAAAGTGTCGAGGATTTCGATCATCAGTTTAAGGGCTGCTTGGAAAATTCGGAATGTGACCAGGTCATGGGGTTACAGCTTACTCGCTGGAAAGAACTCATTGAAAAAGTCCAAGAAGATAAGGTCGAAACGACCAAAAAGCCTCAATTCGTGGAACTCTTTCGCGCGAAATACGGCATTCCGGTAGAGTTTTATACCTATCAAAAATCTCAGCAAGGTTTTAAACCTCTGCTTTTTAACTCTCCTTGCAAGGACCACAACCCTAAGGATCCAAATCAAAAAGTCCTTCGTGGCATCGCTTTTGTAAAGTCACTCAGTAAAGAGAAGGCGGTGGTTTGGAGAGATCAAACTCAAATTGAAGTTCCAACGGAAGAACTTTTGATCCCTCAGCCAGTGATTGTATATTATCCGGAAGGGGCCAAGACCTATTATCTCCCTCTGACTGATCAACCACTCTTTCTAAAGAACAAAGAAATGTATGTTCTCAAAGAAGAAGATGGCTTCTTCTATCCACTAAAAGTTTCAGAGAATGGTGACTGGAAAGTGGAGGGCCTCGATATGTCCAAGCTTACGGAATGGGAAGACAAAAAAGAAAACGTCACTTGTCCCAAGGACACAAAAAAACTCGCCCCGAAAATTTTCGGGGTCGAGTATTGTAAATCTGTGTGGGATGAAGATTCAAAGAAGACCGTGGTGGTGAAGATGCACCAGGGTTGTGTTATTTAAGAATCGCTCTTCTTTCGATTGATTCGCCGTTATTACAATTAGCAGATGAAACAACTTTACGATCCGTAAAGAAACCACGATTCGTTCCAACAAGTTTTACTTTCATCCACTCTTTAGTGTGAACGATATAGCTGTTGCCGTCATGAGGTGAGCCGCGCTCAACTTGAATACAGAAGGCATCGTTCTCGTTTTCACAATCTACATTGGCCGGAGTTGTGCTAAACCAAATAGCACCAGATGCACTTTGCATTGGATTAGTGAGGGCCGTTCTGTTTTGACAAATCTCTTTCATAAGACCAGAGTTTGCCGTCTCAACGTTACTAAGGCCAAAGGCCTCACCGTTTACTGATTTAAAGATATAAGCAGAACCTGTGTCCTGAATGGCCACTCTGACATTTTTTGGAATTCCTGCAGACGTACCACATTCCTTCTGAGAATAAGCAAAAGTGTATTCGGTTGAAGTCAGGATATTCAGCATGCCTTCCTTATAAAGAAGAGCGCTACAAATAGCATTAATGCGCGAAAGAGTTTGAGGATCGTCTACAGAGATAGGATCAAAGCTTCTTACTTCTTTTCCAATGATTTCTTTATCAGTGTCGCTGTTACAGCCGGCCACGATAAAAAGGGCCACAAGGATGAACTTCATCATAATTGCCTCCATACAATTTAAAATGTATTTAAATTGTCCCTTTTTTTAAAAAGGGTCGGCAACTAGATTATTTAAGGGTCGCGCGGTACTCGATGGATTGATTAGTTCCACAAAAAGATCGTGAAACTTTCTTTCTTTGAGTAAAGAATCCGATTTTCTGGCCGGTAGAATTGCTGACACGGAAACGGATCCATTCCTGAGTGGTCACTGTAAAAGCAGTCCCAGAAAGAGGACCGGTTTCAATCAAAACACAAATCTCCCCCGCAACCGGCGAACAATCAGCACTGCTGATTCCAGAAGTCGTAATAGAAGTTACGATATTATCACTACTTACTGTTTGGTTCTGAAGGTTTGAAAGGTTTGAACAAAATGAACTCATGATTCCCGAAGTGTTCGTTTCGACATTTGGAAAAATAAATGACGTTCCATCATCTTTTCTAAACTGATACTCGCTGCCAATGTTTTGAATGGTGGTTTTCACAATTCCGGTAGAGAGCATGGTCCCATCACAGTTGGTTTGTGAAGCATCGAAATTATGAACAGAATTCACGGCCGAATTTAAGATGCTATTTTTCTGAGTCAGGGCACTGCAAATGCTTGTCACGTTATTTAAAAGGGTCGAATCGGCCACAATTGGTTGAAACGAGCGTGATTGCCCAAGCGAACTACCAGGAACAACGCCTTCGTATTTTCCACAAGCAAAGGCCAATACTGCCAAAGAAAGAACGGCAAGTTTCATTTGTTACCTCTGAACCATCTTGTTCTTAATAAAATTATTTCTCATACGGCTTGCTTCTGTCACATACTTTTCAAACCAATAGGTCTGAGTGAGCTTAATGAAGCGCTTTTCTTCCGGAGACTCAAGTTTTAGGCCCGGAATCTCGAGCATTTTCACTAGATAAAAATTCGCGAACACCGGAATTTTAAGAACTGATCTCATGGCATCAGGCTTCGTATGGAACGACTTTTTCCCAGCATAATGAGTCACTAGGTTATCAAACTTGTAATAGTTATCTGAAACACCTTCCTCACAGAGAATTTCTAACTCTCCCTTAATCACACCGTGATAGTCGCGAAGAGAAAACTTCTTACTGAAGGCAAGCTCCGGAAAGAAGTCTTTCCCCTCTTCCTCAATCTGAGAGGCCGGATACAACGTTACCTTAGGAACGATACTCGAATCAGTTTGAATCTTGTCATGATGGAAGGCCGGGCAAAACTGAATGTCAGATTTTTTATTCAAATGTTGGCCCAAAGTTAGATACTGCTGATAGAGAGCACTGAAATAAACTCGACGTGGAGATGGTTGTTCTTCCGCCTCTAGTTCAATCGAAGCAGGTGACCTCATAGTCCCTTGTTGTACTTTCTGAAGAAGTTCCGCTGCATATGGGAACTCAACCGTCTTAGGCGCCTCTTTAAAATGTGAGCAGCCGACTGAGCCTACAACTAAAAGACCAAGAATCATGTTTTTCATAGTCCACCTCGCAAGAACACTATTCGACAATCCCACGAGGAACTTGATTAACCGTCATTTTTTGTCCAATATGTTTATATGAACTACTGGCTAATGAAATCTGAACCTGATGTCTTCTCTTTCGACGATTTGAAAAAACGTCCCAAGAAAACTGAACCCTGGAATGGAGTGAGAAACTACCAAGCACGTAATTTCATGAGAGATGAAATGCAGGTGGGTGACCTTATTCTTTTCTACCATTCAAGTTGTGAGATCCCAGGAGTGGCCGGAATTGCAAAGGTTGGTTCTAAACCCTATCCTGACTCTACTCAATTCGACTCAAAATCCGAGTATTATGATCCGAAATCAACGAAAGAAAACCCTCGCTGGTTCCTGGTGGATGTAACTTTTGAAATGGATTTAGACCATCATGTGGCCCTGGAAGAATTGAAGAAGCACAAGAAGCTCGAGAACATGAGACTTCTTCAACGAGGTAACCGGCTTTCGATTTTGCCAGTTACCCGCGAAGAATTTGATTACATCAAGAAATTAGGTCTTAGTTAAGCTGAACGTAGTTTCCGTTTGGACGGATCATATCACGCTGAACTCTGAGATTAAGAACCTTCGGAGTGGCGTTCTTTTCTTGCACCGTAAAAGTGTAGTCCCCTTCTGGCATGACTTTGTAGAACTCAGATCCCTTAAATGAGAAGTTCCCCATATCGCGGTTTCCGTTTCTGATATTCACGACACCTTGAACATTGGGACGAGAGATTTTAAAGCCCGCTCCACGGTGAATTTGCTTCATGAAGTGAACCATTGAATCACGATTGTTTCTATAGAACTCAGGAATCTCTGAATACGAAGGCCACTTCTGGTGGGAAAGTTCCACAGTAATCTGAAGATCATTGTGCCATACATAGCTCCAGTCTTGCATACCACCACGAACGATGTACCAAGCGGCCCCGTTCGTCACACCTTGAGGAAACTCATCTGAGCTTCTCATCTCTGGATTGAGTTCAGCGTATTCAACTGAAAGCTCTTTTACGAAATCATTCAGAGGGTGAAGATCGTACTTCGAGTCCCAAGGATAGTTCGCGACAATGGTCCCGCCGTGAAAATTCGCAGAAAGCGAAAACTGACGAGAGGCCTGGAACGCCATTACGGCCTGGTTTTCAATCTGGCGACCGTTCGGAGAACTTTGTGTATCACGAGTCATGTCCGGGAAGTTACGGTTAAGATCAACGTAGTTGGCGTTCGCACGTTGTCTCATATCACTGCCATCTGGATTCATGGAAGGCATGATAAAGAGTTCCGTGTTATTTACAAGTTCAGTTAACTCTGGATCCCGGCCATACTTCTGACCGATCTCTTCAATAAGAGCAACCGTGAGCTCACGTCCTGTGATCTCATCTCCATGCATAGAAGAGATATATTTAAATTCCGGTTCTACTTCATCTGCCGCCGGATTATCAGAAATTTTCATCACCCAAAGGTCCTTCCCTCTGACGGACTTTCCGATACTAAAAAGGCGCATGATGTTTGGAAATCTGCGGGCCAGATCTTGAAGTTTTTGTCCTACTTGAACAGAAGTCGGATAATCAGCAAGGGCCTTGTCATTGATCTCTTTCATGTCCAAATGAACAATGTTTTTCTGATCCAGGTAACGAGAAAGTCCCTTTGAACCATAAAGCTCAAAACCTTCTGATGTTACGTGATCAATAATGACTGAGCCGGTGTCGACTAACTCTTTAACGATTTCAGGATTTTTCCCTGGGACATAGAGTTCTTCCTGAATCTTGATATTTGCCATAGCAGACGCTGATAGAGCGAGAAGCGAAAAAGCAAAATGTAATTTCATCGTGAAATCCTTTGTTTTCAATCTCTTCATGGTAAACCCTGAAGCGATTGAAAAGCAAAGGCAAGAAGCAGAAGTTATATTATTTTAGATGAAGAGAAATTAATGAAAGAGATACAAACGATTTCTTGATGAATAGATGGCCATATATTCATCCGTAATAACCAGGTCTGAAAACACCGCTGAGTAGTCATAGCCCATCGCAAACTCATCCACGATTTTTAATGTCAGTGGATCAATGGCGCGCAGGTATCCATCAAAACTCGCAGCAATAATATTATCTTTCCACCAACCTACAGCACTCACCGGCTGTTTAGAAACTTTCACGCGCTTCAGGATCTCTCCCCCGACGCTCATCAGAACAACTTCACCGTCGTTGGTGCCAAGAACAAGCTGCTCACCTTTAAGTAATGGATGGGCCGCGACACTAACGCCATAGCTTCTGAACAATGCGCCACTGTCAGGGTTCACTGCCTTTAATTCACCAGAAGGTGAACCAGTCACTACCACTCCACCAACTAAGAGTGGATTGAGATCAACGTCCACAAACTTCGACTGCTCAACCAGTTTGGTTTCCCAAAGAAGAAGACCTTCCTCAATAGAAAGTGCCCCTACGAACCCATCAGCAAATCCTACGATGATTTTATTTCCAAGCACCAAAGGCTTAGTGGTTCTTTGAAGGGTTGTTGTAACAGGAACTGCGCGCTTATAAACCCAAAGGATCTTTCCAGTCTCAGCGTCCATATGAACAATCTGGTGGCCACGCAGATAAATGATCATGCGATCATTAAAGTAAAGCGGAGCACTTTCAACTGGCGCCCCTAGATCAATGGCGTACTTAAGCTGGCCGGTTAGATAATGACGAACGAACAAACGTCCCGACAATCCACCATAGGCCACATGATCTTTAAAAAACTCTACCGGTCCACCGAGTGGCGTCTTCTCATTGTGCTTCCACAGCACGCGACCCGACTCAAGGTCATAGGCGGTCATCACACCATCAAGGCTTCCCATATACACAATGTCGTTAAAGATACGGGGGGCACCTAGACCAATGGCGAGGTTTCCTGACACGTATTCAGCATCTAAATTTTTGGACCAGCTGACATTAAAGACACGAGTTGGTTTCTCAGGAGCATGCGGTTTGAAAGAACCACATGCTGCCACAAGAAGAAGTAAAACGAGATATTTCATTATTGAGCTAATTGAGAAAGGTAAAGTTTAGCAAGTTTCGCTTGATCATCATTTGGGAACGTGTTGATCACATAATCAAATTGAGTCTGAGCTTTTGCCTTCTCGCCTTTTGCTAGATAAAGACGGCCAAGTTCAAGAGAAACCTTCGCTGGCATGAGGGCCTCTTTGGCCTGTGCTAGAGGCTCAAGAACCGCGATGGCCTCATCAACTTTTCCTAGCTTTTCAAGAACCACAGCTCTTTGCATGCTCACGAAGAAAGAGGCAACTGGATGACCACTTTTGCCGGCCTTAGAGAGAATCGCCTCCGCCTCAGCGTAGTTACCTTTCTCGTAAAGATATTTACCCATTTCAAGAACCACTGGAAGCATCACTGGAGCAGTACGAACATCTTCGTCCAGACCTTCGAAAGCCTTCACCAGTTCAGGAACACCAGTTTTATTGGCCTTTACATCGGACCAGATACCAGACTGGAATTCGAAAACCTTAACTGAGTTGTCCATCGCTGAATGGTGCTGAGTTTTTTTCCAAGCAAGAAAACCAGTTACAGCAACTAGGATTGCCACGATGATTCCGAAGAAAATCTTGCGGTTTTCATACAGCACGTGACCTAGATCGGTCTTATTAAGAGTTTGTTCAAGTGTCTGGGTCTGAGTCGTTTCGCTCATTTCTTGGTCCTTTTAATGCTAAAATACCTAAGAAGTTTAAAACTCCTCCTCACTCGTTGTCAAAGATCAAAAGATTCCCTAGACTTAAAGAATGATGAAATTATTTTTTCTCTTTCTCTTCCTTTTCCCTACTCTTGCATTCTCAGCAGACATGCGTGGGCGACTTGGTATTGGTGCATCTAACCAATTGGCCAACGAAATTCCTGCCATTTCTCTGAAGATCCAGCAGAGTAAAACTTTCGCCATCGGTGGAATTTTGGGATTCAAATCTGATCAGGACGAGACTCTCTATGGTGCCGGAGTTAAGTTCTACCGCATCATTTTTGACGAACCACAGCTCAATTTCTATATGGCCGGGCTTTTCGCCACTGAAAACTACCTGGATGAGAAAGATAAAACCAAAACTGGCTATCAGATCGACGGAACACTCGGAACCGAATTTCACCTTTCGGGTCTAGAAAGTCTCGGATTCTCTTTTGAGTTCGGTCTTTCAGTGAGAGACGCAGATCCAGATGGCGGAACAAGTTTTGAAACCCTCGGTGATCAGTTTGTGAAAGCAGCTGTGCACTTCTATCTATAAAATATGTTGATTAGAAGCTCTTTCATTCTCTTTTTACTTCTTCTTCCTTTCCTTGCATGGGGTCAGTCGACTGATCAAATCCTGCAGGAAGTTGAAGATGATGTAACAGTCGGAAGTGACATTTTCTCTGATTTTAACGAAGACCTGGAATCGGCCCAAGTTTTAGAAGACGAACGCTTCTATCGCTACGGCAGATTTTTTTCGGTAAACCTCGGTGGAGGCTTCACGACTTTTACCGGGAATCGCGGAAAGGCCTTCGAAGACAACAACCCAACTTTCCATTTATCCATGAGCTACTTTCTGGATTTCCAGAATGCCATCATTCTTGGTGTGGAATATTCTAAACACACCATGGTTCTGGATACCGTCGTACACGGATATAAAAACCAAGGGAATCTAGGCGCTGTAACTCAAGACATGACCCGTGTATTTGTGGGCTATAAGTATTACATCGACACCACAGATCTCGGAACGGCCATTACCTACTCAAACCCACACTTCATTGGACGTTTAGAATATTGGTACCAAACCACAAAATTTTTGGACCAAGATACAATCCCTAATGATAAGGGCGGTGGTATTGGAACAGGTATCGGTATGGGACTTGAATTTCCAATTGAACTCAAAAAATCATATATCAGTGTTGAGGCCCTGTACCACGTCGTAAACTTTTACGATAAGTACACTCAGGACTATGCTCAGGAACCTGGTCTTGCCACCAGTACCTACGGTTTTGACGATCTCACCGGTAACGTGATGAGCTTAATTTTTACTTATAACTTCACTTGGTAGTATAAAAAAAGGGACTCTTTCGAGTCCCTTTTTTTTATCTGGCATTTTTCTTTTCGATCTTCTTCATTCGTCTTTCAATGTCCGTCGACGTTCTGAAAATCAGATGCACCGGCGTATTGGTCAAATCGAACTCATTTCTCAAACCATTAATTAAATAACGGCGATAGTTCTCAGGAATCCCTTGAGACTTGTTTGAGAAAAGAAGGAACGTTGGAGGAGACGATTTAAGCATTGAAGCGTACTTCACCTTAAAACGAACTCCATTGGTCTTTCTTACAATCACTGGATTCTTCTCAGTAAGATTTAAGAAGCAACGGTTAAGAGCACCAGTTGGAATCTTTCTATTTCGAATCACGATCGTGCGCTTCAGGGCCTCACGAAGGTAATTGATGTTGCGGTTCTTCTGAGCAGAAATCGTCACGAGCTGACAGAAACCAAGCCAAGGCACATCGTCCTTAAGGTTCTGCATCCACTCTTTCTTTTTCTTCGCATCCGCGAAAGTCTCTTTTAAGAGATCGATCTTGTTCAGACACACGATCAGCGACTTCCCTTTTTCAAGGGCGATATCTAAAAGGCGTCGATCCTGGTGAGTGATACCAAGAGTAGAATCAATCATGAAAAGCACAACATCTGATTCAGTGATCGCACGAAGAGAGCGGTAAACGGATTGAGTTTCAATAAAACCCTCAACCAGTTTCGACTTACGAATACCGGCCGTATCGACGATCTTAATTGAACGCCAGCGGTTGACCTCTTTAGCGTGCTCTAGATTTTCCACTTCCTCTTCAGGAGCGTTCCAGTTCTTTTCAATTTCCTGAACAATTTCATCTTCAGAAAAATAATCAGTGCCTGTATTCGATTCATCGAAGCTAAAGTCACCAGCGGCCGCAACTTCATCATCAGAGGCCTCGTCTTCGAAAGTTGATTCAACCGTTTGACCGAACTCAACGTAGATTTTCTTCTCTTCTTCAGACAGATCATCTTCGTCTTCAGAGATGTTTAGATCCACGTCACCTGATTCCTGAAACCGCTTAAGCTCAGCGAAGATTTCTGAGTTGTCCTTACGAAATGGATTCTCACGAGTTGAAAGCATTTCAACATCTGGACCGAAATAAAGATCAATATAACCTTCAATTGGATCAACTGTTGTTCCGGCAATTTCCGAAACCAGCGCTCTTTGAGCACCCACCAGACAGTTAAGAAGAGTTGATTTACCGGCGTTCGGAGCGCCAATGATCGCCACTGATGAAACCACATCGTTACGAGGCTTCACGCCTGGCTGAAGATAATCACTGGCAACACTGAGAATTTCTTTTTCACGAAAACTAAGGGCGGTTTTAATCAGCCTTTCGCGAAGATCGTAGAAACCACGGTTATGTTCCGCAGACACTCTCATCATGTGTTCTTCATCCAGACCCAGGGTATAGAAATCATACTGATCCCCTTCCTGTTTCTCAGTGTCGAATTTATTCATGATAAGCCAGAATGGCTTACGAGTTGATTTAATGTAATCGCAAATCCCTTTATCGAAAGGCAGAAGTCCTTCACGAACGTCCACCACGAAAAGAACCAGGTCTGATTCATCAATCGCAAGTTTCGCGTGATCGGCCATGATATTAAAGAACGGATCAATATTGTTCTTTTTCTTAGGATCAATTTCAATCTTATCCGGATAGAAACCACCAGTATCAACCAGGATCACTTCTTCTTTATGGGCCTCACCATCAATTGCCTCTTCCAGAGTCATGATGCCGTAGTGACGGTCACGAGTCACACCCGGTTGGTCGTGGGTCATGGCGAGATGTTGTTTTTTCATCAGTCGGTTGAAGATGGTACTCTTCCCGACGTTCGGTCTCCCAATAATGGAGACCACCATTGATCTAGTGCTCATTTATTTTTTCCTCCACACGCGGGCAGATTTCTGCGTTCTTGGAAGACCGATTTCATCCAGCACGTAGTTATTTGTCATCCATTTCGGCGATACTTTTACGTGAAGGTTCAGGTGAACTTTACCGCCAGTCATCGCTTCAATTTTCTTTCTGGCATTCATGCCAATTTCTTTAATGATTGAACCACCACGGCCAACCACAATCGCACGCTGAGAAGGACGGTTCACAAGGATTGAAGCTGAAATATGGGCCTCAGGAGCAGCGTCCTCATCTTTCTTACGTACGTCTTTATATTCATCAATCACCACTGCGATCTCGTAAGGAAGCTCTTCTTTAAGAAGACGGAAGGCCTGCTCACGGATGTACTCAGTGGCGAAGAAACGCTCGTTCATGTTTGAGGCGTCTCCACCTGGATAAAGGTGCATAGCATTTGGAGCGGCGTCTTGGATGGCACCAGTTAGCTCATGGATATTGTGGCCATCTTTTGACGAGATGATGAAGTGCTTTTCAATTGAAGGACAAAGCTCCTGCATCTTCACCAGAGTTTCGCCAAGGTTAAGTTCTTCTTTCTTAACCAGATCAGCTTTCGTGAAGATGATCCAAGTTCTAGAAAGAGGTGCTTCGAAATTTTTAAGGAAGTCCTTGAACTCGCCAAGGATGTTCGTTGTTAGGTCAACCAGAACGAAGTTAATGTCCACACCCTCAGACCCCATCTGGGCCTGGCCATTCATACGACGGTTTAGTTCTTGAGAAGTTGAGTGAACTCCCGGAGTGTCCACCATCACAACTTCAGTGCGGTCAATTGTGAATGCACAGTGGAATTGGTTACGAGTTGTTTGTGGCTTAGAGCTCACGATTGTAAGATCAAAACCAAGGAGATGGTTAATGAAGGAACTTTTTCCAACGTTTGGTTTTCCAAGTACGGCGATCATGATCGCTTTATTATGCGGGTGTTGGTTTTCAAATAACATATGTTCTCCTCTTAAATATTTCCTTTCTTTAATACTTCGCTAGCTAGTTCTCTTTCACCGATCTTCTTAGAGCTAAAAACGCCTCTTGCTGTTACTTCATCATTGATCCACAAAGTGATCTCAAACTCGTCACCTTTTTGTTCAGCCGTGTAACGAGGAAGTTTCTTGTAGAGGGCCAGGCTCTTCTCTTGAAGTTTTGATTTAGCATCAAAATCATCTAAGAAACCGGCATCAAAAGCAGTTGGAACAAATAGGTTTAACCAACCAAGATAAAGAGTCTTGGCGAATTCCAGTCCGTGATGGCGATAAACCTGAGCAAGTAATGCTTCAAAAGTGTCCGCCAGAACAGTCGCCTGCTCATAGAGACCTTTTTTATATTCACCCTTTCCTACGATGATGAGTTCATTGAGGCCCAGGCCACTTGCGATATTGGCGAGAACTTTTTCATTCACCATGGCGCTTCTTAATTTAGAAAGCCTTCCTTCTTTTTCCTCAGGAAAACGACGGTACAACTCATCAGTCAGGATCAACTGAAGGACCGCATCTCCCAAAAATTCCATCTGTTCCTGATGAGGAACATTAAACTCATGAGAAAATGAAGTATGAGTAAAGGCCTGAGACAATTCCTTCAGCGGCATCTTCAAGGAATGCTTGTTCATGAAAATCTGAAAATCTTCGTGGAGAAGAACCTGATGGAGGAGCGAAGCTTCTTTTGTAGTGTAAAGCTCGTTCAGAAGTTGATGTAAGCGAGGCCGTGACATAGATCACCTAAGGTCGTCTATCTCGCTCCCACGGAGGAGTGAGCAAATTAATTAATGTGAAGCATTTCTAATGGTTTTGAGCTGCTTTCGCAATAACCATGGGATACTATGCAAAATTTTACAATAACGCAACCCGAAACCTGGCCTAAAGGAGCCTAAATTTCACGAGTTACGTCATCTACCTTATTCCAAAAGTCCTCATCCCTCATTAAATATCAGTCTCTAAATTTGTGAGGAGGTTTATGAAGTACTTTGCTCTCTTTTTCTTGTTTATTGTTTTTGGTGCAGAAGCTGCCCACATTCTCTCAGCAAGACTGGATTCAGACCAAAAAAATCTACTGATAGATGTGGCCTATAGCGGAGGTTGCAAAAAGCACATCTTCAAACTCAAAATGGATGGAATGTGTTTGGAAACTTATCCCGTTCAATGTGCGGCCGAATTAAAAGAAGAGATTGAAGATGGTGAGGACTACTGTCAGGGTATTATTCGTCACCAGGCCGTTTTCTCTCTTAGAAAGCATAAACTTCATGATGAATACTATCGTGGGGCAAAACTCACGATCTACAACAGAAAATCGAGCTTCTCCCTTAAATTACCTTAGATCTTAATGCGGGCATTGGCCTTACGAAGACGTTCGGCCAATGTCTTTACTAAAATCTCTAACCATTTTGGATGTGACTTGAAGATACCGTCGATGGTTTCTTGAGGGATCTCAATTAACTCGCAACCAGTTACGGCCTTAACAGTGGCACTCCTCGCCTCCTGATCCAGAAAAGAGATTTCTCCTACTAATTCACCACTGTAAATATGTCCCAAAACAATTTCGTCATTCCCTCGCTGTTTTGTCACCAACAACTGCCCGCTTTGGACCCAATACATGCTATTAGAGTGTTCGCCTTCCCTTAAGAGAATCTGGTTAGGAACGAGAAAGACTTGTTTTGCCATGGCTTAACTCCAATTAAGTTCTTATAGCTTAAGCGGTCTTAGAATTTTCGCAACTCCAAGGACGAGAATATTTTTCATATGCTTCTAAGAGGCCCGATAAAGCATGCTATAAGGCCGGTAATAAACTGAAAAAGGATAAAAAATGAAATTTCTCTTCGTGGTACTAACTACTGCACTTTCTTTGTCTGCTATGGCAGGAACCAAAACCACAGTTGAATTAGCATCAGAAAATAATCGAGTGGCCTTCAAGGCCGCTGAGAGCACGAGAGTACTTCACATTGCTGGTAATCCCACTTGTGTAGAAATGGAACCGACCCATTTTTTTCCTCTTCCATCTTTGAAAGAAAAAATAAGTGCAGTGGAAGTAACTGACTCAAAGATCACATTTGATAAAAAGTTAGGCGGTTTATGTAACTATAAATTTGCCAATGTCTATTTGAGACTAAACTTCGATAATAAAGAAACAGTTGGACTCACTCTTTTTGCAGATAATGGTGCCCCAGCTGAAATTGACCTGATTTGCTCGAAAGGCAAATATGGAATGGAATGTAGGGAAAAAGGTGAAGCGGAATCTAGCAAATCTGTTCGCCTCTATGTGGATCTTAATAAGGCCACTAAAATCAATGTCTTTTTCGAGTAATTAATGAAATCTGGTCGGTGAGCTTAGTGCTCACCGACTGCTTGTAGATACTCAGTATAAGTTCCAGGATAGAAACGCACTCCACCCTTATCCACTTCCGCAACCGTTGTTGTTACTTGTTTTAAGAAGTGACGGTCGTGGGATACGATCATGATCGTACCTTCGTAGTTTTTAAGAGCTTCAACCAAAACCTCACGTGAACGAATGTCTAAGTGGTTGGTAGGCTCATCCAGAATCAGAAGATTACAAGGGTTGGTCAGGATACAAGCAAGAATCAAACGTGATTTCTCACCACCGGACAATACAGAAACTTTCTTCTCTACATCGTCCCCTCTGAAAAGGAAGGCAGCGAGAAGGTTTCTCATATAACCATCAGACTTATCTTTCACTCGATTGCGAACTTCATCAAAGACCGTGTTGTTAGGATTTAATACATCCATTGAATACTGAGAGAAGTAACCAACCTGAACGTTAGCACCGATGGTCGCCTGACCTTCAGTAGCGTCCGTCATCCCGTTGATGATTTTTAGAAGAGTTGATTTACCGGCACCGTTCACACCTACAACCGCTACGCGATCCAGGCGCTTTACCAGACCAGTTACACCAGAGAAAACTTTCTTCTCCTTGCCCTCAGGAGTGACCCAAGTCTTAGCAAGATTTTCCATCTTCACCACATCGTTACCTGAACGAGGAGGCTTCGGGAATTCAAAGTTAATCGCCTGATCTTCAGGCATAACTTCAATTCGATCAATCTTATCTAATTTCTTTACTCGAGACTGAACCTGGGCCGCGTGTGAAGCACGGGCCGCAAACTTTGCGATAAACTCTTCTTCTTTCTTAAGCATTGCCTCTTGTCTTTCAGCAGACGCGATTAATTGCTCACGACGAAGCTCTCTTTCTTTTTCGTAGTAATCATAGTTACCAGAGTAGACCGTGATCGTTTTGTGGTTTACTTCCACGATTTTCTTAACGAGCCCGTTCATGAATTCACGATCGTGACTTGTCATGAATACGGCACCCTTAAAGTTTTTAAGCCAGCTTTCTAGCCAGATGATCGATTCAACATCAAGGTAGTTGGTAGGCTCATCCATCAGAATGAATTCTGGTCGCTGAGCGAGAACTTTCGCCAGAGCGATACGCATTTTCCAACCACCAGAGAAAGACTCCACTGGACGCTGTTGCTCGTCAGGCATAATACCAAGACCAGTTAAAACTTCGGCCGCTTGATATTCGATATCGTAACCACCAAGCTTTTCAAACTCAGTCTGGTAGTCACCCAATTTTTCCAGCATCTCATCCGAGTACTCCCCGTCTTCCAATGCTTTTTCAATTTTTGAGATTTCAGTTTTTAAGAATCCAAGTCGAACGTTACCGTGAATGACTTCTTCAAGAGCGCTGCGGCCTTTAAGCTCACCAACATTTTGAGAGAAATAACAAACTCGTAAACTTTTCGCGTAATCAATTGTTCCTGCGTCTGGGCGCTCTTCTCCGACAATCAGTCGAAACAAAGAAGTTTTACCGGCGCCATTTGGTCCCACTAGACCGACTTTTTCACCCGGACCGATGAAAAAAGATCCATTTGTATATAGGACTTGCCCACCATAATTTTTGGTTAAACCAGAAACAGTAATCATGAATTCCTCCGAAGGCCCAAGAGTAGCGTTTTTCTTGTACATATCCAAGCTTTTTTCGTAATATACGTACATATGGACTTCAATCTTTTAGATAAACAACAAGAGTTTTTAAAACTTCTCGAGCGCCAAGGAAAAAGCTTCAATACGGTCAAGAACTACAAGGCCGACTTGCAGTGTTTTAATACGTTCCTGATTGATAAGCAGGAGCATTTAAAAATTAAATCCTTCAGCTCTACTCAGGTTCAAGAATATTCACGCTATCTGGACGAAAAATACGGCTCGCCTAATTCAGTGAGACGTCGTGTTCAGGCCCTGCGTTTATTTTTTGATTACCTCCTGGGACAGAATCTCTTCCCGGAAAATCCTTTAAAGAAAATGGCGGTGTCTCCCAAGGTCTTAGATAATCCGGAGCCCACTCCTTTTCCGGAAGTGATTAAGACCTACAAACTGCTTAAAAAACGCATCAAAGACACTGAGGGCCTACAACAACTGGTGAACGCCAGAAACGTCGTGATCTTTCATTTGATCTACGGAGCGGGCCTTAAAGTCTCGGATCTGGCGAAACTGAGTTTCGGCAGTATTTTGAAAGATAAAAACAGCTACCGCGTGATGGTGGAACACCCAAAACGTGATCCTTATTCCATTCCTCTTCCAGAAGCTTTTAATAAGGATTTTCTCTTTTATAAAAATCGTCTTCAGGATTATCAACGTCAGGAAGAGCTCGAAATGGAAGAGCTTCTTTTCAACGCCAATCCCTACAAGATTCTATCTGGAGGACTTTCTCCTCGCGGAACCGAACTTTTCTTTGAAGAGCTTCGCCGTGAAATGAAAACGGAGATGACCGCGAAGTCCCTTAGACAATCCTGCATTTTTAAATGGCTTAATATGACAGTGTCTCACACCACAATCAAAGAATGGTTGGGTGTGACTCCAAGTTACTCACTAGAACTTTACCTTGAGGAACTCAAAAAAGATCCGGCAGGAAAAGTCTTTCAAGATCTCGAGGTAGAAGATGACCAATGAAGAATTGATCCAGGAAACATTTGAACTCGCCAAAGAAGGCAAAGGTCACACCTGGCCCAACCCTATGGTGGGAGCAGTGCTGGTCAAAGACGGAAAAATCATCGCTCGAGGGTTTCACCATAAAGCAGGTCAGGACCACGCTGAGATTGATGCCATTAAAAACGCCACCGAGTCTGTGGAAGGCGCCACTCTTTATGTGAACCTCGAGCCTTGCTGTCACACGAACAAGAGCACTCCCCCTTGTGCTCAACGACTGATTCAGGAAAAGATCAAAAAAGTGGTGATTTCAAATCTTGATCCGAACCCAAATGTGAATGGCAAAGGAGTGGAGCTTTTAAAACAAAACGGAATTGAAGTGGAGCATGGAATTCTTGCCAAAGAAGGTGAAGCACTTAATGAAGTGTTCTTCACTTCGCAAAAACTTCAGCGCCCTTTTATTCATTTAAAGATGGCCTCAAGCCTGGATGGGAAGACCGCTCTTTCCACTGGTGAGTCTCAATGGATCACAGGCCCTCTTGCTCGTGAGCGCGTGCATCTGCTTCGCTCTCAGCATCAGGCAGTGATTGTGGGGGCCGAGACCGTTCGTAAAGACAATCCAAAACTCAATGTGCGTTTGGAAGATTATCATGGTGAACAACCGTATCGAATTGTCTTCACTCAGAGTGGAAAGCTTCCTAAGGACGCTCTACTTTTTACGGATGAGTTAAAACACAAAACTCTCATCTATACTTTTTCGCCTCTGTCTTTTGCTTTTCCAAAAGAACAGGTGGTTCAGATAACTTCTCTTGAAGAGGCCATGAAAGACCTCTATCACAGAAAGCTTATGAATCTTCTTATGGAAGGCGGAGCAACTCTCGCTTCAAACTTTATTATTGAAAACCTGATTGATCGAATCACCGTGTTTCTGAATCCAAGTCTTATTGGTTCAGGAACTTCGCTCTTAGGTGACCTCGGTCTTTCAAATTTGGAAGGACGACCTCGTCTTAAAAACATTGAGACCAATCTTATTGGTGAAGATATCTTCATCTCAGGTCGCCTGACATAAAGGACGTTTATGTTTACAGGACTTATTCAGGAAGTTGGAACCATTCAATCGGTGGTGAGTAACGCTGAAGGAAAAGAATTTATTATCCGCGCTCCAGGACTGATTAAAGACATTCAAATTGATGATTCAGTTGCGACCAACGGTGTGTGCTTAACCGCCACTAAAATTGCTGGTGATACGTTTAAGGTGCAAGCAATTCACGTGACTTTAGAGAAGACCAGCATCGGTTATTTAAAGACCGGTGATAAGGTGAATCTTGAACTCTCGCTTCGTCCTCATGACCGTTTAGGTGGCCACTTCGTTCAGGGCCATGTGAACGCTCTCGGAAAAATTAAAAAAATTGAGAAGATCGGGAATAATTGGGAGATCGAAGTTTCTTTCCCCAAGGATCTTCGTAAATACATGATATCAGAAGGCTCTATTACTCTTGATGGTATCAGTCTTACAATTGCGAGATTAACTAGTGACACTTTGACCGTTGCAATCATTCCCCATACTCTAGAAAAGACTTCATTATCCTCTAAAAAAGTTGGTGATCACCTGAATTTAGAGGTAGATATGATTGCCAAATATATCGAGAACTTCCTGCGTTTTGATAAAGATTCCCGCAAGGAAGAATGGGCAAAAAACTTTTTTGACGTGAAGTATGAAGACTGAAACACAAAGACCTCTTGATACCATTGAATCGGCCATCCAGGATCTAAAACTTGGAAAGATGATCATCGTTGTTGATGATGAGGACCGTGAGAACGAAGGTGACTTCGTCATGCCGGCCGAAACAATTACTCCTGAAGCAGTTAATTTTATGATCACTCACGGACGCGGACTTCTCTGCGCTCCGGTGACTCCTGAGATTGCGAAACGCTTAGAACTTCCTCTTCAAGTTCAATCTAATACGGATTCAATGGGAACTGCTTTCACAGTGACCATCGATGCAAAAATTAAAGGCTCAACTGGAATTTCCGCCTCTGATCGCGCTCGCACCTTGAATATCATGACAAGTCCTGAGACAAAGGCCCATGCCTTCACCCGACCTGGACACATCTTCCCACTGATCGCTAAGAACGGCGGCGTTTTAGAACGCACGGGCCACACTGAGGCGGCGGTTGATTTTTCTCGTCTCGCTGGTTTTTCTCCTGTGGGAGCGATTTGCGAAATCATGAATGAAGATGGCTCCATGTCTCGTCTTCCTGAACTCTTCCAACTTGCGGATAAACACCAACTCAAAGTTGTTTCGATTGCTGACCTTGTGGAATATCGCAAACGTCATGAAAATCTTATTTCTTCAGTAGAGAGCATCCCATTCCCGAACAAGTTCGGTGAATTCCAGATGTTCATTTTCCACTCAGAACTTTTAAAGCAAGAACATGTGGCGATTGTTAAAGGTGACTTGGAGAAATTTAAATCAGCTCCTACTCTCCTTCGTGTTCACTCAGAATGCTTCACCGGAGACATCTTCGGTTCTTACCGTTGTGATTGCGGTGATCAGCTTAATAACTCCATGAAGATGATCGAAGAAAATGGTTCTGGCATGGTGGTTTATCTTCGCCAGGAAGGTCGTGGCATTGGTCTTTTCAATAAAGTGAAGGCCTACCAGCTTCAAGACCAGGGCATGGACACTGCAGAAGCGAATTTACATCTTGGTTTTCCGGTGGACTCTCGCGATTACACCATGGCCGCTCAGATTCTTCGCTACTTCAATGTCAGTGACATTAAACTCTTAACCAACAACCCTCAGAAGATTGAGGGACTCAATAAACATGGCTTCTCAAAGATCGAACGTGTTCCTCTTGAGATCAATGCCAATCAAAAGAACGCTCAGTATCTTCTCACCAAGAAGACCAAGCTTGGGCATCTTTTAAAACAAAACCTTTTAAATCAATAAGTGAGTTCTGTATGAAAATCGAAGGATCATTAAACGCTTCAAAACTTAAAGTAGCTATCGTTGCCGCTCGTTTCAACGAGTTCATCGTTTCAAAACTTGTGGGCGGTGCTCATGACTGTTTAAACCGTCATGATATTCAATCAAGTAATGTTGACGAAGTTTGGGTACCCGGTGCTTTTGAAATCCCGGTTGCCGCTTTAGCTCTTGCTGAATCTGGAAAATACGATGCCATCATTTGCTTAGGAGCTGTGATCCGCGGTTCAACTTCTCACTACGATTACGTTTGTAACGAGACGGCCAAAGGCATCTCTCATGTGGGTCTTAAAACGAAGGTCCCTACTATTTTCGGTGTTGTTACGACTGATACCATTGAACAAGCTATTGAAAGAGCTGGAACGAAGGCCGGTAACAAGGGCTGGGACGCGGCCATGGCAGCTGTTGAGATGGCAAATCTGTTAAAAAAACTACAGTCCTAAATTAATTACACACCTTCCAAATCCCGAGGGTCCTATCTGGTATAAATAATCATTATCAAGATAGGACCCATGAAATACTTAAATTCATTTTTGATAGCGACTATCTATTCGGTACTTTCCCTTACCAACTCCTATGCAATTGTGGGTGGGACCTCCGTACAAAGTCATGATGAGATCAGCAAAGTGACTGTGGCCCTTCAAATGGGCACGAACATTTGTACCGGCACTATCATTACTGAAGAACTCATTTTGACTGCTGCCCATTGTTTATATGACAAATATCAATTGCTTATTGGCTCTCGTGAGATGCAAGTTCTTTACGGCCTTGAGGCCTCTCGCCCTTTAAAAAAGGGACAGATCTCGCAGTACTATTTCCCTAAGACCTATACCAATGAAGATTATCCAGACAGGCATGACATCGCTTTCCTAAAACTAAGCGAGTCCCTTCCCCCTTCTTACAAACCGGCCAAGCTTCTGGATGCCGGCCACATTTTGAGTCCAAATCAATTCCTGACCTTTGCTGGATATGGATTCACTGATGGCGTAAAAAAGAAAGGCCTTGGAACTTTAAGAAAAGTCTCCATCAAATTTAATTCGATGAGTCCCTCTGAGACTGAAATCCTCACTGCGACTCCCGGAAAAGACACCTGTCAGGGTGATTCTGGTGGCCCCGGCTTTGTGGAGCTAAAGGGCGAACTTTATCTGGCCACAGTTACCAGCAACGGTCCCAAAGGTTGTCTGGGTAATGGAACACTTAGTGTGAGCACTTACATTCCGGCCATGCGTACTTTTCTTCAAGAAGGATTTTTAAAATTATCGACTCAATTGAAGAAACCCTCTCCTGAGGCCCTGGCAAACTTTTACGCCATGGGCTCCATTGAGAAGACCATTCAAGGTCCCTGGAGTGGTGCTTGCTATGACCATCAATCAACTGCATGGTATTCGTACCTAGCACTTGTTGCGAAAGACGATTCTGGGGCCCCTTACCTTCACCTGGCCTATGAAGAGGAAAATGGAAATTACTTTACTCGTCAAAAAGTCCGTCAATTCCTGGAGAATTTTTCTGTCGAAGAAGCGAAGTGGCTTTCCTTAGGAATGGATAATGGTTCATTTTTTGCGGATGACGAGGACACGGCCAGATTCAGAATTCGTCTCATTGGCCCTCATATCATTATGAAAGTGGAAGAAGCTCCCAATGATGACTCTCTTAGCGGGTACTGCTTTTTAAGGATATAAGAACCAAATTTAAAGCGGTCTTTCCGGATGAAGAGGAGCTGCCATCTGGCTGCTTACCGCATCTTCAGTTAGAGTCTCGGCCGACACCGGAGATGGTTTTTTAGTCAGCGACAGGTATGTACCCACCACCAACGTAACCAGGACCAAAATTAGGGCGAAAGCTTTCATAAAAACCTCTAAATAAAGTATGCCGAAAATTGCGCGAACAATAAAGGGGGCGGTCTTGAAAGTCAACGCCCGTGGTCAAGTTAAAATAAATCCCTATAAAATTTGCTATTTTGGTCCATTTTCTTTATGATGCCCACTCTCTCTATTGCGTGAGGATGCAGGCTCCCTGTGGAGAGATTGATTAATATTGTTTCCTGCTAAATGCCTAAAGGAGAAATTTATGGCAAAAATCGACATGGGGCGCTCTCGCTTCAAAATCCAACGTCGTCTTGGCGTTGAACTTCCAGGTCTTGGTAAGGCCGGTGCTCTTGAAAGAAAACCATACGGTCCAGGTCAGCACGGTATGCAACGTAAGAAGCTATCGGACTATACTGTTCGTTTGATCGAGAAGCAAAAAGTTATGTTCAACTACGGTCTACGTGAGTCTCAACTTCGTAACTACGTAAAGAACGCTAAGAAAATTAAGACAGCTTCATGGGTTGATACAATGATCATCAATCTTGAGTCTCGTCTTGATAACGTTGTTTTCCGTCTTAACTGGGCCCCGTCTACTCCAGCTGCTCGTCAGATGGTTACACACAAGCACATCAAAGTTAACGGCAAAACTGTTAACGTTCCAGGCTACCAAGTTCAACCAAATGACGTGATCGAAATCACTGATAAAGGTGCTAAGTCTGGTAACTACCTACAAGCTAAAGTACGTCCTCGTATCTCTTCAGTTCCAGCTTTCCTTTCTAAGGAAGCTTCTGGTGAGAAAGAGAAAGCAAAAATGGTTTCTAAACCACTTGCTGAAGACATCCCATTCGCTTTCGAAAAGCGTCTCGTGATTGAGTACTACTGGAAAGTAAAATAATTCTGATTTCAGTAATAAAGAGAAGGGCCCTGCAAAGGGCCCTTTTTTTATGGTCATTTTTCTGGGTCTCCTGAAAGGAGAACACGGGGGACTTCGGCCAAATAATCCCCACTTTCACTACCGCCAGCGAAAGTCATTCCATGTTAAATTGTTGTATTAAATTAGGTCTCAGAATTCTTCTGGGCGTTGATCTGATTGTGAACATGCTCTCTTAGAGAGCGCAGTGTATGAACTGATTTTTTGATGTATTCATCGGCCTTCTTAAGACGAGTGATCTCCTCAGCAAGTTCCGGATGATTACGAGTGAGCATAGTAAGGGCACGAGAAACCGACGCATCAATAATTGAGAACGTGTTCGCTAAATCATGGATGTATTTTCGTGTTTCGTCGTGATTCATGAAAGACCTTTTATGGTTAAAGGGCCCAAATGGGCCCCTTAATATATGATCTTAGAACGGTTTGTAGATTGCTTCAAGACAAAGAACAGTAGCATAGATGCCGGCCGTAATAGGCACTGCTGCGATGAATTTTAGCCACTTTGTCTCTTCTTTTAAGTGCATATAGTAATAAGCAACAATAAATGCCTTACCTACTGCAAGAAAAGTTAGCGCTGAGCCTTTGCCGAATTTAGAAAGACCGTGGATTTCTGCGACCCAAATCTCTACTGCTGTTAGAACGGCAAGAAGCACGAAAATGAAAAGATATTCTTTCTTATGGCTCTTGTGCTCATGAGCGTGGGCCGGGGCATGGCCGTGATTATCTGACATGGATTACTCCTTAGTTGAAGGACGATTAATTAATAGTCCAACATCAATCATTAATTGGTTTACACTGTTTTCATCAAAGGCATAGTAGCCACGAATGCGGTTCTCACCATCAACCAGAACGATCTTCTCAGTGTGGGCAATGTCCATAATGTTTTGCACATTATTTTCTACGCCAACTTTGAAGCCATCACGGTAAAGCTTGAACATCCCCTCTTTGTCGCTTCCAGTAAGGAAGGTCCATGTATAAGGATTGGCATCGTGCTTACGGGCCACATCAAAAAGAACTTTTTCATTATCGTATTCAGGATCAACCGTGAAAGTAACAATCGCCACTTTCTGGCCGGTACCACGAACACGCTTCTGAATTTTCTCAAGGTCGCCCAGCATTTTTGGACATACTGAAGGACAACGAGAAAAGATAAAATTCGCGAGATAAACTTTTCCTTTAAGGTCCTTTGAACCGAAACGCTGACCGTTTTCTGAGATAAGCTCAAACTCTGGAACCTGAGCAATCACCGGAAGCTCCGGTGGAAGTGTTCGGTTCATCGAGCGGTAAATCGGATAAGAAAAACCGAACAACAGGAACAACACCCAGAAGATTTTAGAACGAACGAGGTTTTCCACCACGTTCGTTTTACGAATATATTCAGGATTAGCTGCTGTGTTCATAGTTTACTGCTTGTTAACTTTATCCATAAGAGCATTACGCTTGGCCAGATCAGCACCTGTATCACGTAGGTCCTGAACATAGTAAGCAAGTGCCCATAGTTCTTCATCTGTCACTACATCTTTCCATCCTGGCATACCTGAACCAGTTACACCGTACATAAGACGTTGAACGATTGAAGGTACGTCCGTGATTGAACGAAGTGAGTGATAAGTGAAATCTGGTGGAAGAACTTTGTAGTTATACTCACCGTCTTGTACTTTAACCTGATAAAGGTCAGCACCAAGCTCGATAGTAGTACCCATTTCTTTCGCCCAACCATTGATCTCTTCTTTCGTAGCGTAACCACGGTGACACTGAGTACATGCTGCAGTTACGTGGTAGACCTTACGACCTTTTTCGATCGCCTGATGACGATAAACTTCGCCGAATGGATCAGCAGGAAGCTCGATTTTAGTTCCAAGAACTTTATCTTTACCTTCCCAAACCGCTGGAGCGAAAGTCTTGATGTATTGGATAACAGCATCTAGACGCTCATCCGAGATGTCCCAAGGAAGCATTGCTGTCCCTTTAAGACCGTGACGAATGATACGAGCGAAATCTTCATCATGTGGAAGCTCGCCGTAGTTGGTCCAAGGGAACTTATAAAGCCCTTGAGTAAAGTCACGCGGAGGTGGAAGAAGACCTTTAGAAGCAGGACCGTCACCTTTACCTGAGGCCCCGTGACACTGAATACAGTATTCAACGTATGTCGTGTAACCAAGGTTAAGGGTAGAAGCTTTGACCTCTTTGCCGGCAAGAATTTTGCTTTCCTTGAACGGCGCTTTCTCTACTACGCAAGCAGTAGATAAGAGAGCTACAATTGAAAGTACGATTAGTTTCATCGTCATATTCCTTTATAAAACAAATAACATTAAATACATCAGTAACCAGACGACCCCTAGGAAGTGCCAGAACTTGCCCACGTTAACGAGCTTGATGTCTGTCAGTTCTTGAGGTTTTCTGAAAATATAGCGCCCGAGCCATAGAAGAGTCATAAGGGCCATCACGATGTGACCAGCGTGAAGCCATGTGAAACCGTAGACCATTGAAGGAACTTGTCCGTTAGAAACTAAGATACCTGAAGCCGCAAGTGCGTTCCAAAGAAACCACTGAAGAACCAGGAACAAAATCCCTAGACCGAAAGTCGCCCACCAAAAAGTCTTACGCTTATCCTCTTCCCTCTCCATCTTGAAGTAAGTGTATGAGCTAAGTGCCATCACTAACGTGTTCAAGAAAGGAAGGAGCTTTGGCATGTTCTCAATCTCGACCGGTGGCCAAGTTGGAGCATTAAAGCGCGCCAGGAAGTAACCCAGGAACAGAGTTCCGAACAGCATACCGAAAGTGATGAGCGTAACCGTCATCGCCACTGTATTCTGAAAACGTTTGTATTCGTTCGCCGGGTTCTTCATCATAAATTACGCCTTAACTAGTTCCTCAGTCTGATATTGGAAATCACGACCATCTGGAAGATTTGGGTTACCAAGCTCGTGCGGTCCACACTTCACATGAGGGATCTCAAGGAAGTTATAGTGAGGCGCTGGAGATGGAATTTGCCATTCAAGTGTTCCTACATTCCAAGGGTTTGCTGGGGCAGCAGGATAGTTCTTGCTGAACACAGTCTTGAAAAGGTTATAAAGGAAGATGAACTGAGCAAGGCCCATAGCTACTGCTGAGAAAGTAATGAACTGGTTCACAGGAATTAGCTTGTGCATGAATTCATAGATGAACGGGTTGTAAAGACGACGGTGCATACCGGCCCATCCAACCATCATCATACCCATGAAGATCCCGTTAAGTGGAAGCATTGTTGCCCAGAAGTGAATCTTAGCAAGACGCTCATCCATCATTCTTCCGAACATCTTAGGGAACCAGAAATATGTTCCGGCGAAACCACCAAGAAGTACTGAAGCGGCCATTGTGTAGTGGAAGTGACCAACTACGAAGTATGTGTCGTGTAAGTAAAGGTCGATTGAAGTCGAAGCAAGGTATAGACCTGTAAGACCGCCAAGACCGAATACGAATACTACGCCAAGAGCGAAAAGCATTGGAGAATCAAAACGGATTGATCCTTTCCAAAGAGTTCCAAGCCAGTTAGCGAAGAAGATCGCAGACGGGATTGAAATTAACATAGTCAGGGTCATGAATGACTGAGTCAGAAGCGGAGACATCTGAGTCGTGTACATATGGTGACCGTAAACCACTGTTGAAAGAATAGTGATCGCTGAAAGAGAAAGAGCCGTCATTTTGTAACCGAAAGCTGGCTTTCTAGAGAAGAAAGCAAGGATATCAGAAACAAGACCCCAAGCTGGAAGAATCAGAATGTACACTTCAGGGTGACCGAAGATCCAGAACACGTGTTGGAAAAGGATCGGATCGCCCTTACCAGATGTAGCAGCTGCACCGGCAAGGAAGAAAGTTGTACCGAATACACGGTCAAAAGTAAGAAGAAGAAGACCAGCACCTAGAACTGGAACGAAGATCGCGTTCAGGATAGCTGTTAGCCATAGGCCCCAAATTGTAAGAGGCATTTTGAAGTAACCCATACCAGGAGCACGAAGAGTGATTACAGTTGTGATGTAGTTCACGGCACCCATAGTAGAGGAAATACCAAACAAGAAGAGAGACAATAACCACAATGTCTGACCTACACCTGGCTGACCAAGGTTAGTAGATAGTGTTGGGTAAGATGTCCAACCACCTGCTGCAGCTCCCAGAGGTAAGCAAAGTGAGCCAAGAAGAAGAACCCCAGAGGCCATAGCAAACCAGAAAGAAAGCATGTTCAGAGTTGGGAAAATCATGTCTCGCGCACCAATTAAGAGCGGGATACAGAAGTTACCAAGGAATCCGGTTAGGATCGGTGTAATCGCGAAGAAGATCATGATCGTACCGTGCATTGTGAAAAGCATCGCGTACGTATCAGGAGGAACTACTCCGTTTGTATGAGGGAAAAGAAGGTTACCAATAACTGGAAACGGTACACCTGGGTAAGCAAGCGTCCAACGGATGAGAAGGGCCATAAGACCACCCACCATTAGGAAGAAGATACCGTACCAAAGGAATTGTTTACCAATTACTTTATGGTCATAAGATACAATGTACTTTGACCAGAACGACGTTGGAGCGTCGTGAATGTGTTGTTCAACGAAAGCCATTATTTACTCCCCCACTGCCAACCCCAACGAAGATCCATGTTCTCCGTATCGTTAGTAGCGATTGCACGTTCTTGAGATTCATTTGTCCAACGCTCGTAATCTTCAGCAGACAATACAGTTAGCTGAGCCTTCATCAGATAGTGGTGGTTACCGCACATCTCTGCACAAGCGATTTCGAAATGACCTGTTTTGTTTGTATCAAACCAAAGTTTCGCGAAACGACCAGGGATCGCATCAGCCTTGATTCTTGCGTTTGGAAGGTAGAAAGCATGGATCACATCTTTCGATGTCATTTGGATCATCACTTTTTTACCAACTGGAACAACAAGGTTGTTAAGTTCAACAACGTCATCTGCAGTATTGAACTCACCGTCTTTACCAGCATGACGGAAGTTCCATGCCCATTGCTGAGCTAGTACTTGTACCTTGATTGTATCAGGATCATTTTCAGGAAAGTTCCAGAATGTTTCTTTAAGGTCACGAGTAGATACTTTCGTGATCACCATATCTACTGAAAGGAACACACCAAGACCGATAGCGGCCGTGAGTAGAAGGTGCTTCTTTTCGTTACCGTGAGTGTAAAGCGGCTTAGCGTGACGCTTTTTCGAATAAAGAAAAGAGAAACCGAAAATACCAAAACACACGAGAGCGAACCAAAAAATGTTCACGTACGTAGTGTAGAAGAATAGCCACTCAATCAAGTGACCCGTACTAGAGATGTCTTCCGGTGGACTGATGCGCTTCCAGAATCCCATTTGCTCTTCGGCTTTAACGATGAGCTCGGACCCTGTTGCGATCATACCGATCAGACGTTCAGAAAATGAAATGTCCATCTCACAACATCCTGAGAAAAGATTAATAAAAGAAATAGAGTTTAACGTGTTGAATTGTAACTTAATTTGTAGGGTTCATCTACCCTTAAAAACCATAAAAAGTTAGCGGAGGATAAGAAGGACCCCAAGAAGTAATGGAAGATAAAAAAGTGTCGCAAAAAAGTAACTTCTCGCCCACTCGTTAAAGCTTTGTTCATCTTTTGCTTTCCAACCAACGATGGAGAAACCTAAAAGTATGATCCCGATCATTAATGCGGCCCAGAAATAGCTAAGACCTCGCCAATCACTGAAGGCAGGGATCATTCCGTAAAGCATAAGGATCAAGCTATAAATAAAAATGTTCGTGCGAAGAAACTCTTTCGAATGAGTCTGAGCGAAGGTCAGGAAGTGAGCATTTCCATATTCATTCTTACGATAAAGACTGATCGCCATGAAATGCGGGATCTGCCACAAGAACAAGAGACCAAATAAGTAGAGACCAGGCCCACTGATTGAATTTGTGACAGTTGTCCAACCCATTAAAGTGGGAAGGGCCCCAGGTACTGCACCCACATAAAGCGCGTACGGAGTTTTTGGTTTCATCGGCGTATAGATATAGATGTACGACAAGGCCGAAAATAGGCCTAAAAAAGCCGTTAATAGATTAGCGCTCCATATTAAAACCAGAGTTCCAAAAACGATTAATCCCCAACCCCAGTAAAGTGCCACTTCTGGTTTCAGTCGACCGGCCGGAAGAGGCCTGTCTTTGGTTCTTTCCATCAAGGCATCCAGATCTTTTTCTAGATAGCAGTTGATAGATAAACTTCCCGCGGCCTGAAGCCAGATACTAATAAGAGAGATAAAAAGCAGAATGAGATTCATCTGAATCGGAGCAAGAAACACTCCTACTAACAGAGTTACCACCACCAGCACGGTGAGTTTGGGTTTAAAAAGATCCATTAAATCGTTCAGATATGTTGGGACTGCTTTACCAAAAAAATGAAACTCATAACGGCGAAGACGAACAATTAAAAACAAAAGAACACAGAATGAGAAAAGGGCCGTGGTAAAATGATACACAATCATTTCCCGACTGGCCGAGCGACCCATTTGAAGGCCCAGTAGTAATTGAGTCACCATCAGAAGAAGTCCAACAATCGCAGACCATCTCCACTTCGGTAGATTTTTAATCAGATAACTAAAAACAAATAGTCCCGTGAGTGTTGTCACAATCCCGAGAATCCGGTGCATGATGGAAAGGCTCCCTGCATATGGAATAGTGGACTGAAGTTTCCAACACTCCCAAAACTCCATGGTCGATTCACAGCTCGCCAGGAGAGAAGATTTTCTGAGAATTCCACCCAGGAAAAATTGCACCATTAATAAGAATAAAAAGAAGCCCACGACATCTTTAATTTTTGGGTTCCACTTACTCTTTAGGCTTTCATCATACTCAAGTTGGTGAGTGCCTTCCAAAGAAGATAAAAAAAGAAGAGAGAATACCAGATGAAGAATCGTGGTAATCGTCGGAAGTTTATAAGCGAAAGTCGCCCAGCCAAGAAGTGATTGAAGAACAATCAAAAAGAGCGGAAGCAGGGCCTTCACTTTTAATTCTTTAAAACGAACAAAGGCCCACGCCACACTTCCCATTCCCATCAGTCCCGCCAGAAAACGGTGAAGAGATTCGTAGAAAGCAGGGCCCATCATTTGCGGGAGAAACTCTCCATAACAAAGAGGCCAGTCAGGACAAACCAAGGCCGTTTTTAAGACCTGTAATTGAGCACCAACTAAAAGGAGAACAATGGTTCCGAGATAAAGAACGTAATAGAGGATATTCATGCGAACCAGTGATAGAGCATGAAATAAACTATCACTCCAGTCACTGAAACATACATCCAAATGGGAAACGTAATTTTCGCGATCTTTTTATGACTCTCCCACTCTTCTCTAAAAGCGTGCCAGAACGTTTTAAGAATCATCGGTACCATCACAGCAGCGAGGACAATGTGTGGGAAAAGAATCAGGAAATAAACCGTCTTAATCCAACCAAGATCCGGAAATTTTTTTGACGGAACATGATAGTGATAAATCAGGTAACTGGTGAGGAAAGCGGCCGAAACTCCCAGAGCAGAAACCATCAGCTTCTTATGCAACTCTCTCTTACCTTGTTTAATTGCAATGTAACCTAATAAGAGAAGAACACCTGCGACGGTGTTTAGAAATGCATTAAGACTCGGTAGATCCTGAACTGTCATGAGCTTCTTTCAAAGCGCGTTGCTTTTTAATCAAACGGAATATTAAGTAGTACGGAATATAGATCGCCAGAATGAATAAGGCCAGAATCAGTGTCGTATTTGAGTCCTTCCCGCCTTGCGTACTGCCAGCGCAGTACGGACAAGCGAGAAGGTCTGAAACGAAGAAAAGGCTAAATAAGATGACGAGTGTTTTATTCATTATAAAAGGTATACGAAAGTGAACACAAGAATCCAGACTAGATCTACGAAGTGCCAGAACAGGCCTAGGATCTCAAGACGGTTGTAATCACCGTTGTCGTAGTTACCCTTACGAGCATTTAAGTATTCACAGATTAAGTAACCAACACCTGTTGCCACGTGAAGACCGTGGAAACCTGTGATGAGATAAAATGTAGAACCAAATAATGAAGTACCGTGTTTGAAGCTACTAAGAGTAATACCCTGGTGAACCAAGTGAGTGTACTCATAAGCTTGGATTCCAAGGAAGATTGCTCCACCAGCGATAGTAGCAAGTAACCAGTTAAGCATCGCCTGACGGTTACGGGCCTTACAAGCGTCGATTGCTAGAACCATTGAAACTGATGAACAGATTAGAAGGAACGTAGCGATACCCGAAAGGAAGATACCAAGGTGGTCAGCAGGATTTGGCCACTCTAGTTTAGAACGAAGAACAGCGTAAGCAATAAGGAAACCTGAGAACGACATACCGTCGGTCACTAGGAAAATCCACATACCAAGCTTACCTGGAGTCGCTTTACCGAATTGTGGATCAACGCCACCGATTAGAGGGTTAGAAGAATGATGAGCATCATGTGCATGACCGGCCATAAGCGAACACTCCGAGAAATAAAAAAAGATAATAAATTTGTGGTCATTGTACCGAAGTCGGTCTTATCTCGCAACCTTAAGACCAAAGAAGATTTTGAAATTATTCACGAACGACTGATTGCGACAAGTAATTTTGAGCTAGGCCAAACAAAAACTGCTCTTAATCATCTTTCTGAAAGAGGCCTTTATAAAAAAGGGCCCTTTCCAGGGCCCTCTTTAATTACTCACGATTAAAATTTCTACCGCCGCCGCGTGAAAAGCCACCTTCTCGGTTGCCACCGAAACGATTGCCACCGGCCGGTCTTTCCGGACGAGGATTAGCTTCAGTTACGCGAAGTGCACGACCGCCCACTTCTTGACCGTTTAGGGCCTCGATAGCAGCTGTTCCAAGTTCATCAGTGGCCATTTCAACAAAAGCGAAACCTTTTGAGCGGCCAGTCTCTTGGTCCATGATAACTTTTGCAGAAACCACTTCTCCGACCTTTCTGAAAACTTCCTCTAATTCCTGTGATCTTAGAGAATACGAGAGATTACCAACATAGAGTCTTTTACCCATAAAAACGTCCTCCTTCAGAACGCAAAACTAAACAATGCATACATTCGTGCCAGAGAGTTCTTGTGAAGGGTGGAACAAAAGACAAAACCTTAACTTGTGACTCACGGTGAAAGTAGGCCAAAGCATCTCTCTTATTATATATTCCTGATAGACTGATTTTCTAGAGGAAATGAAATATAGCGGAGTGTCTAATGACTAAAACTATGATTCTGGGAAAAGATGCGGCCTTAGAAGATACCATTTCTCGTTTAAAGGGTCTCCTCCTTGAATGGGGTTTCGATGTGGAAGAGGCCTCTTGGTTAAATCCCGTTCCCAATGTCTGGTCAGTTCATCTTCGGGATCGCTACTGCCCTTATCTTTTTACCAATGGAAAAGGCACTACCAAAGAGGCCGCCCTCGCGAGCGCCTTAGGTGAATTTTTTGAGCGCTTAAACTGCAATTATTTTTTTGCTGACTACTATTTAGGTGAACAAGTCGCCCATTCTGATTTTGTTCATTATCCGCAGGAAAAATGGTTCCCCTTCACCGAATCCATGCCCCAGGGGCTCATGAATGAATCGCTGTGGAAATTTTATGATTCCGATCATGATCTAAAACCAGTAGATCTGGTTGATACAAACTCCGGAAATGTTGAAAGAGGCATCTGCGCACTTCCCTACACCCGCGAGTCAGATGGAAAGACTTATTACATCCCCATGAACATTGTGGGGAATTTGTATGTCTCGAACGGAATGTCGGCCGGAAACACAAAAACCGAGGCCCGTGTCCAGGCACTCTCGGAAATTTTCGAGCGGGCCATTAAACAACAAATCCTTTCTGAAGGAATCGCTCTTCCGAATATTCCAGAGGAAGTTCTTCATCGTTACCCTAAAGTGATGGAGGCCATTGGTGAACTCGAGGCCCACGGATTTCCGATTATCTGTAAAGATGCTTCTCTAGGTGGAAAATATCCTGTGATCAGTGTCACCTTGCTTAATCCAAATGAAGGAACCGCCTTTGCTTCCTTCGGTGCGCACCCAAAATTCGAAGTGGCGCTCGAAAGAACACTGACTGAATTATTACAAGGTCGGCGTCTTGATCAACTCAATGTTTTCTCTCCTCCGAGTTTTGAACTGGATGATGTGAAAGATCATTTAAATATTGAGGCGCACTTTATTGATTCCAGTGGACTTATTCATTGGAATTTTTTTAAGGAAACCCCTGATTACGCATTCACAGACTGGAACTTTAGAGGTGCCACTACTCAGGATGAATATAAGACCATGATCGATATTTTCCACAAGATGGAAAAAGACGTTTATATCATGGACTTTGAGCACTTGAATGTTTACGGCTGTCGTATTCATGTGCCTGGCATGTCGGAAATTTATCCGGCAGTAGACCTGGTGTGGGACAACAACAACTCTGGGGTTGCGGTCCGAGAGAGAATTTTAGGATGCCACGAACTTTCACTCGAAACCCTTATGGAACTTCATGATGAGCTGGAAAATAGTGGCCTCGATGATATGAAGCTTGTGAGTCACGCCATTGGTGTGATTCCGGATGCAAACACAGTTTGGGCCGATCTTCGTGTCGGCGAATTTAAGACGATGCTTGCACTTGCGGCCAAGAACCGTGAGCTTTCAAAGGCCGGCATTGATTGGTGTCTTCATTTTGCTCCTCTAAAATCAGAAAGACGCTTGTTGTATCGGTGTCTTCAAACTCTCCTTCAAATGGAAATGGACGATACCCTTAATACCAATGAATATCTTCCGACAGTTGAGAAGATCTATGGTAGAGATATGGTTGAGCGTGCTCAAAAGCTTATTGATGGTTTTGAGAAGTTTGATGGCCTTCACGAGTCAGACCTCAATTTGAAAGGGTTTGATATGCACCAGAAGCTCATCACTTCTTATGAAAAGCTTCAACGAGCAAAAAGAATTTGGGCAGAGAAGAACCTAACGACATGAAGCCATTATTTTTTAGTCCCGAATTTTCCATGGAATTTGTCTGGCGCGATCGCTTTAATCTTCGTGCGGGCTCGGTTCGTCCTCATAACAAAAAACAAATCTCTGAAGGACTTCGGAACATGTCTCCGGAATCCATTCGTAATCGTTTTCTGGGATCAAAAAGAGCATTCTCGGATCAAGAGCTTCAGTACCTCACCACTTTGGATGGCTGGAACCACTATGCCATAGGCGTAGAAGAACAAGACGGACAGAAACGTGGAATTGCCATTGTTCGTTTAGTGCGCTCTTCGCACGATGTTCATGAAGCGGAAGTGGCCGTCACGATCATTGATGACTTTCAGAGAAAGGGCCTTGGAAGTTTTCTTTTGAATTTAATTATTCTGGCCGCGATAGAAAGAGATATTCATACTCTCTCCTTCACTTTCCTGCCGTTTAACGACGGGATCGTGAAGATCATTCATAAGGTAGGCGTGCCTTATCCAGGCCATCAGAACTCAGACTACGTTCAGCTTTTCTTGGATCTTAAGAAATATGACGTGAACGAAGTGAAGGCCAGACTCGCAAAGACCGTTCCGGAAATTTTAAATTTCAATTTCCCCTGAACCTTCCAGCGACTGATACTTCTCACTTAAGAACTTAAAGTAGGCCTCTTTCTGAAGCTTTAATGTTTTTACAATGGAATGAAACAGGGCCGGTTCCTTCATCAGCAGAAGACCAAACTCTCCTCTGAGTTTTGACCATGGTTTTGAAAGAGCGGTCTTAAAATCAGAGAGAAGTTTTCTGCGAACACTTTCACGAAGACAAGAAAGACTTTCAAGCTCACATTTTGTTTGAAGGTTCTCACTGAACTCTTCCATGTCCATTTTCTTGATTTCTTCCACTTCATCTTGAGAGAGATTCACACCAATCTGAGACACGACTGAACCAAATTTAGTCGTATTGGGGATCTCACGATTAAAACCTTTAATCCCCAGGACACGTCCTTTAGAGAAGAAGGTCTTCTCCATCGTACGAGCAGTAACTCTATTCATCTCACTCGCCCATACCATGATGATGTGCTTATCAGTTTGATAAACATATTGGTCGTGGTTACGAAGTGGGGTTAAAAAGCCCTTGGTGCTTGAGCCACGGATATCAAGGGCCGAATCCTGGCCATCTTCATTAAGGTCATAGTGACCTCTCATGCGAGTTTTACCTGCAACCATCGGGATGCCGTAATAGAATGAACGGTCATATCCTTCCCAAGAAAGCTTTTGAGCGCGGGCCGGAAGGTTTTGTTGAAGAAGCTGGAGGTTCCCATTCATCCCGGCAAGAAAAAGTTCGTGATGATAAGGATCTTCCGGATTAAGCACGAAATGGAAGGTCGCGCGTTTTCCTTTAAACTGGGCACCTGTGACATCTGTGATCATTGGCCCCAGCACTAACTGACGGCGCTTAAGATTTTCTTCTGCAAGAGAGAAGAGAACCTCTGTTGGAGAGATCTTTTTGATCTCAATAATAAATTGGTTTTGAAGTCCCATAGACACGACCGCCAGATCAATCACTGAAACACCGACACTCGCCTGAAACTGGATACCTCCATACATCTGGAAGTTACCAAAGTCCCCTTCGTTCCAGCGAAGAACTTCATCAAGACTCTCTGGCATTTCAAATGGCAGCGCCTTTTCTTCTTTTGAATTTCTGAAACGGACCATGGTTTTCATGGAACCTTTATAAGGAGTAAGACCAACGGCCACAACACTCTTTGCAAGGGCCGAAATTCCAAGTCCGCCTTCAATATGCTGACGGTTGACTTCAATCCATCCCAGATCTTTTTGAATCGGATAGAAATTAAAACGGTCCATCATGATAGGGGCCGAATATTGAATGTTAACTCGAGAGAAAGCAAACTGAACCAGAGGATTAAAGGCGAAGATGTCGGTTCCGTTTTTTCCAAAGGCACTGAATTCACCGTTTGTATTGACCGAGAAAGGCAGGGCAAAGGGATTTGCCTTGGTTCTTTGGGTCTGGAGGAAACGAATGTCGAGGGTCTCGTCAGCTTGAACGAATCCTACCCAAAGGCTCAATAAAAGGATGAAAAATTTCATGTAGAAATGGTAGTGCGGGAGGAAGTTCTGAGGGGAAAAATGGAGGGATGTTGGTAATTTTTATCTGCCAAAATAAAGAGGAGGCCCAGGCCCCCTCTTTTATAAGTCCCTCAAAGTTGGCAGGAAAAGTTGTCTCTGCCGAAATCGGGGTTAAAGCATTTGATGTACTTGAGCGTCCGTCAGCTCCACGTGGTTGGGGTTATGTTCCACAACTCCCTCCTCACCTTCTGGATTTTTGCCCCAGATATACGTCTCAAACTCATGAGACAGATCCAGTCCGCTGAAGAATTCAAGGTTGTTCTTGAAGTGTTCAGTGGTGATAACTGTGTGTTTATAGGCCGCATAGTATCCACGAAGAAAGGCCTTTAAACCACCCATATCCTGAAGACGGTAATCCAGGTAAGACATAAATTTGTTACCTAGATCGTAAGCTCTCTTATCCGTATTGCGTTGGTAAACAGAATGAGCACCTAAGTTACTGCCTTCGAAGGCCACAGTCGGTACTCTCTGATACCCTTTATCTCTCCAGCTTGCGATGGCCTCATCAATCCAACCAGAGTTTCCATTCGCAGGCATCACTCCTTTGGCGAAATACGAGTGAAGCATTTCATGATCTAACGCTGGTAGCGAAGTCTGTGTCGCACCTGCATGTTCCATGCCACCAGTTCCCGGAAGTGTTTCATAGGCCACAAGAGACTCATGACCCCATGGACCATAATCTGCTTCAAGCTCTTTCATGACTTTGATTGATTCAGCCTGAAATCTCGCCGGACGAGACCACCAAGGGCCATAAACTGTAATAGGAATTTCTCTGCCATTGATTGATGTGTAAGAGAAATCAATGCGCTTCATTCTTCCTTTCGGAGTCGTATGGAAGTATGGACAAGAAACTGTGTAGTAATCTGGGAAAACAATCTGATAAGAGTTTGGAGAAGTCTGAGTGACTTTACCGTTAGTGTAGATATCTTGTCTCGCGGTCTTAACACCATCAAACTTCACATTCATCGTCATTTGATACTGATCGAATTCAAAATTTGAAGGAATGTATTGCTCCATGAATTTGCGATACTTTAAATCACGAATCCAAAATGCAGATGAAACCTGACGAGTGAGAAAACTATAACGAACGTTCTCTCTAAAAGAATTTTCCATCACAAGAGTGTGTTCACCTGGTTCAACAACCGCATCGACCTGACGAAGTTTGGATCCATCGGGTGCCGTTGTTTCGATGATACGAACTGGCCTTCCATCGAGAGTGGCGTTTTTTGGATTTGGGATCAAATCAAAAAGTGGTTTACCCGTTTTTTCGGCCGTAAATACGATGGTACTTTTCACATTGGTTCTTTTCCAGAACACGTTGTAGTCCACATCATACTGAGCTGTCTTAAAATCCACGAACACCGCGCGACCAATTTTTGATTCAAAATCCGGCGGAGCCAGGTGAAGATTGGCGAAAGCAGAGGTCGAGAGCATTGCACTTAACAGAAGAACTTTTTTCATATTTTTTCCTTCCTGGAATTTTTATATTCGCAAGCCTTAGTCAAAAACCATTTAAAGATTGGAGTGCTGGCACCTGAAAAAGAACGCTCTGGATGATACTGAACACCCAGCGCAGGACGATCAGTATATTCAATCGCCTCGGCGATTTTATTGTCATGAGAAAATGCTGTGAGCTTTACCGTTGGATATTGAGTTTGATTTTGCTCGAAGTAAGCGACTCGAATGCCCTGATGATGAATCTTATAGCCCTTTATATCTTCGGAGTAGATCTTACTCATGAGTGAGGCGGGAGTTCTTTCAATCTTATCAAAGCGATGCATGCGATTTGAAATGCCCACTTCTGTTTCAAGATCCAAATATAAAGGAATGCCCTTCGCTACTGACATCATCTGTAGACCACGACAGATGCCAAGCATCGGAAGCTCTTTGTAATTTTCATTTGATGAATACTGCTTCACCAACTCGTATTCAAAACCATCGCGCTGCTTGCCCTCTTCCGTAAACTTCACCAGCGAGCGATTGTTTTCAATGTAGGTTTTCAAGGCCGGTACTGAGTAAAGATCAGGATTAATATCCGCCCCACCAGGAAGAAGAACCGCATCGGTTTTCGCAAGGGCCACTTCAGGTGAATGAGTCGAAAGGTCGATGATCTCAGTTGAATAGCCCAGACTCCAGGCATTCAAGATAAGCCGGGCACGATAAAAAAAGTCGCAGTTATAACTACAACCAATAGTGAGAACTTCACCACGAGGTAGTTCACAGGCAGGGAGCGAAATTGGGACCTGGACCACTAGTCCCAAAAGGAGAACTTTTTTAATCATTCATTAGATTTTAAAACAGTCTATTATTCACTCAAGACATGTGTCTTAAGGGCAAAATCTACTCTTTACGGAATTTAATGATCCCTACTCCGATCAATGTACTCGGGAAATCTGGATCTGTGAGAGTAGCTTGCTGAACAACACTGCCTTGTTCATCAATACCTGGGGACCCATAGAAGAGAGCGTTTTGGTCTTTGTAATGAACGCGGGCCGGGCCTTTGTCCGTATGAACGATGTCTCCCTGGGTAAGGAGCGGTCGGAAACCTTGTTGATCGTAAACATAGAGGACTTTGCGTTTCTGGAAATCTTCTCCACGAACGGCAATAGTGCCTCCACGCATTTTTGGTGTGAAGTAATCAAAGCGAGAGAGCTCTCTTCCCGCACGAGCGAGAACGTTCACTCTACCGTTTTCAATGAGAAGAAGGGCCTCGCCATTTCCATCATCGGCCAGAGCAACAACTTTATTACCATCGATGGCAAGTTGATGACGGATAGTTTTCCATGGAGAATTAGCATTGGCCTCTTTGTCTTCAAGGACAACTTTCCAACTACCATTGAACTGCCAAAGACGGTCTGGAGAATTCTCGTTATAGTTTATATCGCGGGTCTTAAAAGCGATTTCGCCACGAGGTCCAACTTGTGGAGTGTAGATATAAGCAGCACCGGGATTAAAGAATGGAGTCACTTCCCCATTTCTCCAAATCATCATTTCTGGAGCATCACCTTTCACTCGGAAAAACCAACTATCGCTTGAGATCGGATAGAAACTGTCCTTTGATTCAGAACGAGGCCCAAGCGTATTAAGTTCGATTTTTCTGAGAGCTCCTGTGAGTTCATAAGAGCGTATGATATCCATTTCGTTATATTCGTAAAAAGACACTTTCCCGAAGGAGGCCTGTGGCAAGGACAACATATGGCCCGACTCTGCACGTGTGATCATCTTAAAGCCATTACCAATTTGGGCCATGAAGTAGCCATCAATATCAAAACAACTTAGATAGACCTGGTCCTTCAAGATGGCCGGCTCTGAAGTAAAACACCAGGTATTATCTGGCGCATTCCATGCCTGAACGTCACTGAGTCTTGCTAAAAGCTCCGGTTTAGAGAAAGCTGCCAGAGCGGTATGAGAGAACAACATGAGTGGGATTAAATATTTCATTTTTTGAGTATACCTAAGAGAACACATCTGTAGTTCTGACCTTTTCTTACCGATGAAGCTTTATGGATAAGAAGTTAGTAAAAGACCTTTCTACTCAATTAAAGGATTTGGCGAAGGACCTCAGTTTTCTAGGGCACCCTCGTTATCCCATTAAGGATCTTCTGCTTCTTTTCCCTCAGCACAAAACATTTATTGGTGAATTGGAAGATATTAGTGTTCCCTTTCCAGTGAATGTAAGTCAAAAGCGCAAGGCCATGGACACTTTTCTGATGGAACTGGCCAAAGCTGATGTGCCATTTTCCTTAAAAAGAATTTTTACTCAGAGAGTTCAGGACTATCACCTTCTCCTCTCCATGATGGAAAACTTCGATAACATTTTCTTTTACGACCACTGCACTGAGCTTTATGGAACTAGTCATAAGCTCGCAAAGAACAACGCGTTCTTATATTTCCTCGAAAAAATTCCGGAATACTGCATGCCGGACACAAGCCTTGTCAAACTGCAAGGTGAAGAGGCCAGAAGCTATCTCCGTACTCGCATGCTCGAGACTTTTGATGCCAAAGATTTTGAAGTAAAGCCTTCTACTTCCCTTCTCTCAGATTCATCGGCCGGCCGAAGAACGTTAAAGCTCAATCCTTATAAAACGTATACGACGGGACACTTGGATATTTTCTTAGTGCATGAAGGTTGGGTCCACTTGGGAACTTCCATCAACGGATCTTTTCAGGAAGACAATCCTTGGCTTTCCACTTGGGCACCACGGACGACTTTCTTACAGGAAGGTCTCGCCATCATCACTGAACTTATTACTGGCTGTATGACTTTAGAGCGTTGGAACAAAGTGGTTCTCCGTCACCTTGCTACTTCCATGGCCGAACGTGGTTCTTCGATCACGGATGTTTACGAGTATCTTCGCCATCACGAAATGGAAGATCTGGATGCCTTCAAACTGGCCCTAAGAGTGTTTAGAGGTGTTCCCCTCGAAGGCGGTATGGCCTTCACTAAAGAACTACTTTATCTCCATGGCATGATCGAGCTTCTTTATCATTTGCATTTCTTTAAGACCGATCTTCGCTCTTTATGGGTAGGGAAAATTTCGTTCGAAGAACACATTATGCTGATGGATCACTGGGAACTCATGAGTCCTAAGGTGAAATACTTCCCGGCGATGCTTGAAACTCCTGAGGTCCAGGCACGTCTCCAAAAACTAAAAGAGCTTTCTTTTAGCCTCTTTAATCACGGGTTCCTTTAAGCATCTCAGTCACCTGGGCAAATGACTGCATCAATTGCTCTTGAATGCCAGGGTGAATTGGAGAATTGGCCAGGGCCTTTCTCATGCAATAAAGCCATTGATCTGCTTCTTTCACTCCGATGGTGAAAGGAAAGTGACGCATGCGAAGACGAGGATGCCCATACTTTTCCATGTAGAGCTGAGGTCCACCGGTCCAGCCGGAAAGAAAATATTTTAATTTCTCTGCAGACTCGCGGATATCACGGCCCGAGTGAGTGGCAAGACAGTCCTGGGCATAGGGATCAGTGCTCATGATTGAGTAGAAATCATCCACCAGTTTATCAATGACCTCAAAACCACCAATTTGTTCGTACATACTTAAATTCCTGACTGGCCCAATCGGAAGGGCATAATATCTACTCTCATAATCTCTGAAAATCCCGATGAGGTAAAGTCTGAATAGATTGAGTCTTAGTACTTAAGTACCTTATAATGGTTAAAACACAACCGAAGGATTCCAAATGAAAGTTCTATCGTTTCTAACTCTTTCTCTTATGCTTTCTATCACTGCTTGTTCTCACCACCACAAGAAGGACTGCTGTGGCCATAAAGAGAAAATGACTTGTACACAAGAAAGCTGTCAAAAGAAGTGTTGTGATAACAAAGAAAAGAAATGTGCTGATGGCTCATGTTCAAAAGAAGAAAAAAAATCTTGTTGCTCTGGTGATTCTTGTCAGAAAAAATCTTAACTAAGAGATAGATCATGAAATTAATTGCAGCAGCAGTTCTGCTTTTTGCATTTAAAGTAAGCGCCTCCCCTTGCGATCAGGACGCCAAAAAGTTCTGCCAAGGGACTGATCCGGGTAAAGGTCAGCTTGCTCGTTGTTTATCAGATTATGAGGGACAACTCTCTCGCGCTTGTGCGGCGGAACTAAAGACCTTTAAGCAGGAAACTGGCAAGAAGAATCCTTGTTTCGAAGATCTTGCTGAGTACTGCTCAGATATTCCAACTGACCCTGAGTATATTGAGTACTGTCTTCTTAAGAATGAAGGCCGCCTGGGTGCCAAGTGCTCAGCAGATTTCAAAAAGAAGAAAGGTGGAATCATTGTTCGTAACGTTTGTGCCCAAGATGTGGCCAATAACTGTTATAGCGAGATCAATCAACCTGAAGGTGCCATCAACCGTTGTTTGATCAAGAACAAAGCGAAGCTTTCGACTTTTTGTAAAAACAAAGTCGATAAGAAAATCGCAGACCTTAAAAAGAACAACCCGTGTTTTGATGATACTGAAAAGTTCTGTCAAACTCAGGTGCGCTTCGTGGACATTCAAGACTGTTTGTCGAAAAAAGGTCCGGCGCTTAATCCAAGTTGCAAAAAGCTAGTGGACAATGAGAACGCTAAGATGAAGGCCAATCCTTGTTACCGTGATCTTATCACTCACTGTAAAATGGGCATCGGTCCGGCCGATCAACAGCGTTGCCTGACCGTGAATGAAAATGAGCTCAGTAATTCTTGTCGCCAGTACCGCGCCACTCAAGAAAAGAAAGTGGATCAGATGGTGGAACTGTGTGAACAAGATCGTTTAAAGCATTGTCCTAAGGCCCCTTTCAAAGATGGCATGGTTCTAAAGTGCCTTCGCGAAAACAAGGCCAAGGTCTCAGGCCCTTGCCAAAAACTTCTTTAAAACTTTAGGCCTCGCTTCTCGCGGGGCCTTTTCTTTTCTGCACTAACCTTTCTCCTTTCCCTCAATAGACTTTCTTAATCATCCTAGGCGTCTTACATGTGCCCTTTTCAAAAGGAGCGCAGATGGGACAGTTAAAACTCAATCTTGATAAGGGCCGACATGGAGGTCGAAGAAAAGGTTCCGGAAGGAAGCGCATTCACTCCAGAGGCGTTGCTCATCGGGAACGAGAACACGTCAATCATCGAACTCCCCTTCATATTAATTTCAAGTACCGAACCAATATCAAAAATAAGACTACGCTCCGACTCTTGAAACGGGCAATTATCAATTCCAGGTCACATGGACTAAGGATTCTACATTATTCGATGCAAAGTAATCATATTCATCTCATTGTTGAAGCGGTCTCGAATGAAATTCTCACAAGAGGAATGAGATCACTCACGGTCACATTTGCGAAAGGACTTAAACTCGGAAAGGTACAAATAGAAAGATATCATCTACATGTTCTCAAAACTCTCCGAGAAACCAGAAACGCCATTCAGTACGTTCTTTTTAATTCTCAAAAGCACGGATCAAAGCAGATGGATGAATATAGTTCGATCTTGCAGCTTAGTAATGTAAAGGATTTGATAAGGGCATATGTAAAAACAAACGAGATAACAATCAGTGTAGGAAGACTAGAGGTAAGATGGCTGGACGAGCCTTTAAGCTATTTGGGAAGAAACTGGCCCACATCCAAAGACATGGGCCAGAGTTAATTAAATTCTGAGAGTATGATCTGAATTAATGTGATCAGCAATTCTTTCAGCGAGGGCCGAAACAGTTAGAAGCGGAGTTGCACCAAGAGAGCGCGGAAGGATGGCCGCATCCACCACGAAGAAACCTTTGTGAATTTTGCCGTCTTCAGTGAACACACGTCCATAGTGATCCACCACACCTGTCTGAGCATCATCACCCATTGGACAACCACCTAGCGGGTGAGTCGCCATCATTCGGTGACCGAACACCGTCATACGAGGATTTGGCACATAGATACCACCGTGGGCCTTCGCATATTTTGCCATCTCACGGTTAATCGTTTGGAAACCTTTCTCATTAATCACATTCGGCCAAACCACGTGAACGCGATCATCAAAATCATCCAGACGGTAGCGACCATTTGAAGAGTCGTGTCCGCAAGCAAAAAAGATAAGCGAGTTATTAATCGCCCCATCTGTGTCCGGCTCGGCCGTATCGAAAAGATCGCGACGAACTTTTTTCATCTGCTCGTCTGAGAACTTGCTAGAGTTTGCCAAGGCCCAGGCCGCAAACGCCTTTGAAACCATTGGACCCAGAGCACTTGGAACTGTTCCATCAAGAAGAAGGTAGCGCTCCATCAGGTCAACATTTTTTGGATCGTATTTTTCGCTACGATAGTCAGCATACACCATGATTGCCTGACCGCTGGTTGAGCCAGAACGCTTATTCAAACCATGCCCAAGAATATCTGTTTGAGTTAGACCGTTGTAACTGAACCCCATGATGTCACCGTTTGCAGAGAAACGAGAACCAAGGGCCTCTGAAAGACGAAGACCTTTAAAGCGAGATCTCATCATGATTTGTGTTGTTCCCATCGAGCCCGCGGCCATGATCAGAACGTCAGCAGTAATCACCCCTTCAATCTCTTTATCTTCCTTATTGATATAATGAATAACGTATTTACCCTCTTTCGTTTTCTCAACGTAGCTCACATCCATCATAGTGTAGATTTCTGCACCTTGAGATTTTGCAAGCGGGAGGTAGTTCACCGTTAGAACGTTTTTAGCTCCAACGTTACAACCAGAGCAACAGTCACCGCACATGGTACAAGCGTTCTGGACCACACCGTAGTCGTTCTTTTGCTTATCAAATGTATGGTTCACGTTAAGAAGAAGTTCTTTAACTGGAACTCCAAGTTCCTCACCCATTTGTTTATGAAGCTGGGTCTTTCTCACTTTCATGGCATCTGGATGATGAGTTGAAGCAAGAACTTTTTGGGCCTTGTTCATATAGCTCGTGATCTTGCCATTGGCGAAGTCTTCACGAATTTCTTTGGGCCAGTCTTTTTGCTGCCACACCAGAGCTTCAGGACGAGAAGCAATGGCCGCGTTTAGAAGTGACGTTCCACCAAGGCCCGAAGCACAGATGATATCGACATTACTTTTTTTATGAATGTTTGAATCAACCAGACCTTTCGGATTCATTTTATTGAAGGCTACTTTGGTAAGATCTCCACCGTCTTTGGGAAACATTCCCGGGTGCCACTCACGTCCTCTTTCAAGAACGCAAACTTGTTTTCCTTGCGCCGACAAACGGGCCGCAAGCACCGAACCACCGTAACCAGAGCCGATGATCACGACTGGATAGTGCTTTTTAAGTTGTTTGAAGTTATTGGCAATGTTTCTTGGATCTGGCCCGCGTGGGTTTGAGGCAGGTTCACGACTTGGGTCTACCTGTTTGCCCTCTTGTCCATTTTGAAGAACCCCATAGAAACCAGCACCAGCTAAGGCACCTGCTCCAGCAGAAATAAAATCACGTCGGTTAACTTTCTTTTTGTTGTCTTCCATGATTCCTCACTCGTATGATTCGTTGGCCTGTGGTTCAGAGCGGCGTTGGTTATTAAGATCGTGGCGTTGATATTGGCTGTGTTCATAAACTAATTTACGAACGCGGTTCAGACCACCAAGAGGACGATGGGCCTCGATGGAATGCCAAGGATTGAATGAAATGTGTTCGCAGAAATCCTGACGTTTTTCAGAGTTAAATGACTGCTTAGGAATTGTCATTTGGGCCACGGGCACGAATGGAGAAAGGGCCGGATCCCACTTCACTGTAGCGTCTTCAATTGGCATTTTTTCAGCATCAGTTTGAAGCTGAATTGCGATCTCAATACAGGCATCACTTGAGGCCAAGTGATCGGTCATAATCATATTGAGGTAATCTTTTTTCATCTGATCTTTTAAACCGGCCTCTGGCCCATTTTTAGGAGGACAAGGATAGGCCTTCATCTTCATCGCTTGGTGAGAACCAAGTCTCTGAGGAAGAGCACTGAAGTATTCAGCTGTCAGAGGGTTTTTGATATGATCGGCCGACCCTGTCGCAAGAATTTGAATGCCCTTACGATCTTTTGGGTCCATCAGGTTCGTTGATTTGATCAAATCACCTACTCCACCAGCACCACCTTTGGCCGTGAACTTCATAAATTTCACATAAGCTTCAACATCTGAAGCGAAGAACACTGGCTTGCTTTGGAAAAGAAGATCTTGTGTTCCCTTCTCATCTGCAAGTTTAGCACCTTTGACTTCCATGAGCTTAATCGCAAGGCCGCGCGCATCTGGCATACTATCGTGTTGTTTTTTACCTGAACCGTTTGAAAGACGTGCCCAAGCTGGAAAACTTGAACCAGGTTCTGCGAAAACGCCGAAACGATATTTTTCTGGAATATCAGAATTAATTTTAAATTCACCACGCACACATCCGTGCTGCTTTCCGTGAATGATACGAAGAGCATAGCTGTTACCTGGTTGTGGTTTGTTATAGGCCGCTTTTACAAGGGCAAGAATCTCTTTCGTAGCGGCCTCTTCAGTCGGAGGAACGACCTCAACACCCAATTTTTTTCCATTACTGTCTACAGACGCAACTTCACGTTTTGTGATTTGTGAACAGCCAACAAGGAAAGCAAGAGTCGAAAGCGACCCTACAGCTAAGACTAATTTTTTATTCATGGATTCCCCCCATTCTCCTAATAGGATAATTGGGCCAGAAATGGGGTCAACTTTGCAGAAAATGCCGAAATACCGGAGTGGTTTTATAGGAATAGGACCTGGAGGTTTGTACTTCCAGGTCCTTCGAGAGGTTAGATAAAGAATTTAGTAATAAGAAGCGTGATATTTTCCGGAGAAGTTCCGTTCTTTTCAGCGGCCTTTTCCATTACGGCCGAAAATTTTGAAAGATCACCGTGACGAGCTTCATCCACGGCCTTTTCAATGGCACGGAAATCACTACCAATGATTTCAGAAGCGTAAGCATTAGTGTCTTCAGAAGTCAGAGCACGTTTAGCTGAGTACTTTCTGAAATGATTGGCGGCCTTCGCAATTTTTAGAGAACGATCAGCGGAAAGACCGAACTTCCCCTTCACTTGTTTGGCCATTTCCATTACGAGATACTGTTCAGCAACGGCCTGTCTCTTCATCGTATCTTTATTTGTTAATGAAGATTCAGAGAAAAGGACTTTGCCGTCTGCCACTAGACCCTTACGAGTGGATTTAGGCATTTTGATTTTTGTGTAATCAATAATATCGTTATGGGCCATCGAGATCAGGTTCGCATAGCCTTTAAGTTTTTTCGATTTCCCGATTGAGAAAGCGTCCCACTCACCGTCTGAATACCCGATGTCGTATCCATCAGAATATCCTATATCATATCCATCGCTTTCACCGTCCGAATATCCAATGTCATACCCATCGTACTTACCGTCATCGTACCCACGGTAGTAATGGGAGTACTGACTCGTATTTTCTCCGGCACTATAACCACGATCGTATTCTGATTCATATTTTGCGTCATCACCATCGCCATAACCATCATCATAACCACGATCATAGCCGTCAGCATCGCCGTCTAATTTTCCTTGAGTGTAACCAGTGCTATAGGCACTTGGACTGGTTTCGTTATAACCAACTTTGTACCCGTTGTTATAACCTAGAGTGTAACCAACTTTACCACCGTCAACTTTCCCTTCGTTATAACCAGCAGATTCAAAATAGGCCTTAGCACGTTCATAACCGGCGGCGTCTCCGTCGGCCTGACCGTCATCATATCCGACTTCGTAACCTTCGGTCTTGCCTTGAGCGCGCCCTTCTTGAAAGCCTTCGTTATATCTATTTTTCGGACTTTCTCCGCAAGAAACCATCAACACTAAAAGTGAGAGAGGCAGTAGTTGAGTGATTAGTTTTTTCATTTTTTTGATCCAAAAAAAAGGGCCGCCCGAAGGCGACCCGTGTTTAGTTGTTATTAGATGAAGAGCTTAGTTACGATTTCTGCCATTTTTTCTGGAGAAGTTTCGTTTTTAGCAGCGGCCTTCTCGATGACAGAGTTAAAGCCAGCTAGGTCTCCCTTCATGCCACTCTCGTAAGCTTTAGTGATCTGAGCGAAGTTAGAACCCATGATCTCTGTAGCATAAGCGTTAGTATCTTCAGCAGTCAGAGCGCGCTTAGAAGAATACTTTCTGAAGTGGTTAGCAGCTTTTGCAACTTTTAGAGAACGTTCAGCTGATAGACCAAATTTCCCTTTAACTTGTTTTGCCATCTCTACTACAAGGTACTGTTCTACGGCAGCAGCACGCTTTAAAGTATCTTTGTTCGTTACTGAAGTTTCAGAGAACAACAGTTTACCGTTAGCAACTAGACCACGCTTCGTTTGTTTCGGGGTCGCGATCTTTGAGTAATCAATGACATCGTTATGGAACATCGACAGAACGTTAGCATACCCTTTTAGCTTCTGTGTTTTGCCAACTGATAGTCCGTAGTAACCATCGTCGTAACCCATATCGTAACCATCGCTGAAACCAATATCATAACCGTCATTTGCACCATCATCGTAACCTAGCTCATAACCATCGGCCTCGCCGTCCGCATATCCGTTGTTATAAGCAGTGGTTTGAGCAGCTGATTGTCCAGCGGCGTAGCCAGAGTTATAGGCACCACTTCCACCAGCGTCCCAACCATCATCGTAACCGTGGTCATATCCACGATCATATCCATCAGCATCACCGTCAGTATAACCAACATTGTAACCAGTATTGTAACCTTCAGTTTTACCGTCTTGTTTACCTACGTTGTAACCTTGGCTGTAACCAAGATTTGTTCCTTCGATTTTACCGTCTTCAAAACCTTTTAAGTAATCAGCAGACGCGAAGTAAGCTTTAGCGCGCTCATATCCAGCGGCGTCCCCGTCAGCATAACCATCGTCGTAACCGATGTCATAACCTTCTTGATATCCTTGGGACTTACCATCAGCGAGACCCTGGGCATATTTATCATCACCATCACCGCTGTCGTTACATGCAACAGACAGTCCTAGAAGCGAGAGAGTTGCTAGAGTCGCTAATCCCTTCTGTAGTTTCATTTTCCCTTCCCCTTTTAAAATGCGAATAAAGCGCACCTATGTTTAAGAAACTTAAACATCTCGATGAGCTTCCTGCTTATGAGTGTATGTAAAATACCTAAGCAAGATGCTTGCCAACTTTTTTGGGATCAGTATGACTCTGAAACTATATCATTGACGCCGCGCAAGATGCGCTCTGGCCCCTCTGAAAGAGACACCTTGGCACTGATGTTTGAGGCCGTTAGAAAATGAAAGGCCACTCAGACAGAGTGGCCCCAGCAAAGATGTTATCTATATAATGATCAATTCATTTCGTAGTTTCTAATCACCCAGGTGTTGTCTTCCAAGCAAAGGAACACAAACTCATGGGTTCCACTTCGCTCAGAATAAACCGGATTTAAGGCCTTACAGTTTGATGGAACAACGATTGAGTTTCTAACACTGGCCACTAACTCTCCGTTTTGTTCTTCAAAAAGATAAATCCTATTTCCAGTCATGGCCGTTGAGTCCACATAAAGGGCCGGACTTAAAACTCCATTACGTTTATAGGTCACCGGGAAATACATTTCCGACAAAAATTTCTGCGATAAGAAACTGTAACGGAGCTTTGGACGTGTCGTTCGCTTCGACATATTTCCTGTTGTCACAGCAATCAGCTCTTCACGGCTTTGGAAAACAGTAAAACGGTTCTGACCTTTTTCAAAACTAGCAATGTGGCCCGCCACTAAATCCGTTTCTGTTTCATGTTTAAAAATGAATTCATTCACCTGGGATTCACCACGAGTCGCCACAAGCTTGGCACGTGTGCGGTCATAGATGTTGAAGAACACCTCACCATTCACCGTCAAACCGTTCGCATCAACAGTCAGAAGTGGATCTACAGATTCTGGTTCCAGCACAAGTTGTGGTAATTTTTTTCCGTGAGTATTCGCTCCCACCTGGAACGAATGAATAAAGAGCTGACGTTTTGTTCCGAGCCCTACAGACACCAATGCTCTTAGCTGACCTTTTTCCGCATCAGTCTTCGACGTCGGCATAATCTGCTCTACTTCTACCGTCTCAAACCACTTACTCTTGAGTTCCGCTTTAAGCCCCTCTTCCCACACATTCGTGGTCAGAGCGCGTACTCTTAAAGTCGAATCATTCATCGGCTCAAGATAATAAAGACGATTCTTACGAGTCGTATCCTGTCTGTCCCAAGAAGTGAGAACCTGATCAACCACGGGCAACTGACCTTCCGTAAAGAAGGCCGGTACCATGATCACTCCAAGAGTTGGATGATTCATCTTAATGAAGGAAAGATCATTCATGCTCGCTAAAAACAGATCAAGACTCAGCTTCACGTCCTGGAAGCCGGGCCATAGAGGTTTTAATTCTTCGTTATAGAACGAGAACACGAAAAAACGTTTCCCATCTTTTTCTGCAAGTGTGTGAACAAGATAGTCTTCTTTACCATCCAGATTCATATCCACACGGATGAAATTCACCAGATTTAAGGCATCCGAAACCAAGATCAAATTTGGTGCTTGAATATATTTATCGCCTTTGCGACTAAAAAGTGTCAGCTCAAGTTTCTTCGTATCACCAGAAAGAATTCGTCGCATGAAGAACTCATGCTTATCTGACTGAACAACTGATTCAACCGTTGAAAGAAGTGAGGTGATCTCACCATTGCGGACCCCTCCCACAGGAAGTGGTCTATCGAGATAAGCAAACGTGCTTTTCCTAAACTTCGCTTCCTGGGTCACATCACGAGCGACCGGAATTTCATTTAAGTAAGAACGCCTCTCACCGTTGGTCTCAATCGTAATTTTAATATCGACACTGCTTTCAAGTGAGAAGTCATTAAGCTTCACATTGAAAAGGAGATCTTTAAATTCACCCTGACGAAGACCCGGAATGGTTTGGGCCTCTGAATCAATTGAAATTGATTTTGAAAGACTCTCGACTTTTACCAGCACTTCGTCACTTAAAACTCCAAAGTTACGAACCGGAATCGTGACTTTCGTTTCAGCACTTCCGTTACGAAAAGTAATCTGACGAACACGCTTTAAAACCGGGCGCACCACAGGAGATGCGATCTCTTGGTTTACGATGTCCCAAGTAATATCACCACCGCCAGTGTATTTTTTCTTATCAGGATTTGGTTGTGCTTGATAGATCCGAGCGAAGACTTCATCAATCTTGATGTCTTTATTACGGGCCTTGAGCGCGGCCACAAGACCAGCAACAAAAGGAGCGGCCTGAGAAGTTCCCGAACGAAGCTCGTATCCCGGAACTGCAAAAAAATCTGGTTCTAAGAAAAGAGGATTTAATCCAAGGATGCTCTCTCCCGGTGCCACACCGTCAACGTGTCCACCGTAGTTTGAGAATCCGGCATAATCACCATTAATTGTTGAGGCCGCAATGCAAACAACACCATCATAAGCACACGGAAAAAGTGGCTCAGCTGAGTTATTATTACCGGCCGCTGCTACGATCACCACTCCTTGAGAAAGAGCATATGTTACAGCATCACGCAAAGTCTTGGTTTCCATCGAACGGGGCCATCCGAGACTCATGTTGATGACATCTGCGCCATTATCCACAGCATAGATGATCCCTCGTGCGAAAGATTCTGCACTCGACACCTGAGAGTCTGAGTCAGAGTCCTTCATCACCTTCACTGGCATAATCAGAGCGTTTGGAACAACTCCAACCATACCTATGCCATTGTTAGCGGCAGCGATGATCCCCGCAATATGAGTACCGTGTCCATCAATGTCACTTGGATCCTTGGCCTCATCAGAGTCAATCGCCTCCGTGAAGTTCCATCCGTGGCAGTCACCCGGTAGCTTATTCCCATCATTATCTACCTTTGGATCTTTTCCGCATTCTGCTTCGTTCTTCCAAAGGTTTCCTTGAAGTTCTGGATGCGTGAGATCCACTCCAGAGTCCAGAACGGCAACGATTGGACGATTGCTGGATTGATGATGAACCAGCGATCTGTAACCAATGTCCTTATTGGCCACTCCTTGCATCGGCAAATTGTGAATATCGTCTTTTTCACGAATCAGGGTCTGACCCTGGTTCAAAAGGGCCCATTGATAAGAGAAGAGTTCGTCTTCAACCAGACGCTCTGATTTTTCTACCGGGATGATCACCGCTTGAGCGGCAGTCGTCATGAGGAGGAAGGCGTATAATAGCTTTTTCATATTAGATCAACCTCGTCATCATCCAGTAGATGAAGAATTCACCTTCAATCATCTCAGACTGGCGTTGTACCTGAACCACTGGGCCCAGAATATTTGAAGAACCAAATTCTCCTAGAGAGTTCGAAACAATGGCCTTATCACCATCCTCGTCCCCTTCACGGAATCCATCGATTCTCGAATTCATATAGATGTTCTCTTCGCCACCCATGAGGGCAATCATCCCTTTGAGGTTCACTTTCAGTTCTGCCTGAGAAAGGGCCTTAAGAAGATATTTGTTGGCCTTGACCGAATCACCCTTCTCTTCATACTTTTTGAAACGAGCGAGGAAGCGGATGAACTTATCCACACCCGTATCAGCGTCTTCAACGCTAGCAGGATTAATCATAAGATTTTTCTGCTGCATATTTTCGCGGAAGATCTGTCTAATCTCTTCGTCTTTCATTGAAAGAAGCGTTTCGATACCGTTCTTATAGAAGAAGATATTGAGAGAAATGTTGTACATAAAAATTCGACGAGTATCATTCAACACCGGAGCGTTGAAGAAATCGAAACGGTAACGCTGTTTCATATCGTCGAGAATTTTCTCGGCCTTCTTACGATCAATGCTCCAACCGTTATAGATGCGAGAGAGCTTCACAAACGGCTCAATCTTCTTACCCGTTTGAGTCAGCTCCTCATCGAGAGTGAGGTAACGTGTTTCACCGGACCCCTTATAAGAGTAACCAGGGTTGCTACCACCTTCAGACAGACCTGCCTTTCTTTCGAAAATCAAGTTCACCCAGTGAGAGATCAACTGGTTCACATAGGCCTGATAGTTTCTCCCTTTTGTAATACCGTGGTACTGACGACGGAAGTAGCGCTCATCTCCCTTAGGGTTTGTCACAGTGATATCAGTTGAAGAGTTCAGCCACTGCCATTGCCAGAAGAAGAGTTTCAACTGCGGTGAGCTTTCTTTAAAATTATGCTTTAAAATGAAAGGCCTGCCCTTCTCGTCTTCTTCAATGTCTCTTGTTGATGAAGACACAATCGCACGACGAAGAAGTGAAGCGTTCTTAAGAACATCAGGGTTCTTAGGATTTAGATTCAATTGATAAAACTTCACACGAGCATGGCCCGCAGACTTCTTATAACTCACATCGAGCACAGGAATAAGCGAATCAAGAGTGAAGTTAAGTCCAAATGAACCAACATTTCCTAGATCTCGATAGATTTGGAAAGTATCGGCCGATTTACGGTGAACGTGGAAACGAGACACCACCTGATGTCCTGGAGAAAGGGCAACTGAGGCCGTGATGAATTTCTCATAACCCGCACCTACCTTGGCCCCGGCATATGTGGCGAGTGAATCTGTGATAAGAATGGATTCACCGACATCCATTGAATCTTTAAAGGGCTTCAAGGCCTCTTCGATCTTGGCCACGCGAGTTTCCTCTGAGGCATTTGGATCGAGGGCAATCGTGGCTGCATTGTGAAGCTTCTGACCGTAGTCGCGCTTCACTAGCGGGATCATGATGTTCTTAAAAGGATACTTAAGAGACTTCTGAATACTTGTTACGGGACGAAGGTGAGCATAGGTTCTCATCATCAGAGCTTCACCGCTGGCATAAGCAGTAAGCGGAGTGGGCAGACCCATCACACCTACGAAACCACCGGCCCCGACTGCCACTCCTACCGTGTCCACAAGTTGAACCAGATTATCAGTACCGAGATATGTACCCGTCACTAAATTTCGAGAAAGAATCAGCTGACCACGGAACGTTGGGAATATCCAACTTTTGAGTGGAAGCTCTTGAGGTTGAGACTTACCAACTGAATCAGCAATCACTTTATTGACTTCTTCCTGAAACTTCTCATTATTAATTTTTTGAATATCAGTTCCCAGGAATGGGATTTGGTTTATCTGCGCCACCACTAAATCAAGAAGTGTTGAAATCCCACGAGACTTAAGAAACGAGCGCATCTCTGAATCGGCAAGTGGTGAATCAGGATCACCGTAAGCAAAACGGCTGGCGTATCCCGGCCAGTTTTGTTGAGTGAGCTTCCCGTTTACCAGTTCGACCCCATTAGAAATATTTGAATCCACTTTAAGTTCGTCTGCGTCCACTTTAAAAAGCTTCATCGCCGAGTTACGACGAGAGATAAGCTTCTCCACCAAAATCATCTGAACTGCTTTAGGGATATGAGTTGAATCAACAATTTCTTTCCAGTCTTCACGAGTAAGTTTCTCGATACGACGTGAGATCCAACGAGCATCGTCCCAAGTACATTGGAACTCAGGGAGCTGATCGTGAAAAAGAGCGATTCCATTACCGTCTTTCACCCCAACGTTCCAGCGAAGCATATTCACACTTTCAGTCAGGTTCACAATGGAAAGAGGAACCGCCAGAGACGATAGAAGACGACGGCTTTGAATCATATCTGACGTCACACCAACTGCCAGGTTGTAGATGGTGTGGTTAGAATCCATGATCACCAGATCTTGAAGAAGAAGCTTATTATCTTCCAGCTCTTCAACAATCCAGTTTTTCGCAGCACCAGCAAAGGCCACATTTTCTAAGTAAGAACTAAAGCCTTTCTTATCAGACTCATTCTTAAATTTAAGGATGACTCTTGGAAGATATTTAATATCTGGGATCTGATAACCGATTTTACGAAGAAGACTTTTCGCCAGAAGTACCGAGTGAACATTCTTAGAGAGCATCATGGTATAAAGCTTGCCGTCACCACTATTCGTGATGTTGAAGCGGAAGATCCCTGATGGTGACAGAACTGGTGAATGATAATTCACTTCGTCCATATCAATCACAGGATTTTTATCTTCAGGCAAGTCTTTAACAAAAACATCTTTCCAGAGATCCGAACTCTCCTCTGGATTTAAAGTTGAAATATCAAAGCGTCCCTTTGAGTCCTCACGAAGCTTGTGTACCTCGTCTGGCATCAATAGCTTTCCATGGCGAGTGAGATCCACTGCCGGATCGTTCATGTAACGATCTGGAATGGTTCCCTTATCCTGAGCAAAGACCCAGGCCGACCATAAGAGAACGAGGAGGAGCGCTAACCGCTTCATAAGGTGTCCTTTAAAAAGATTAAGAGCAGTATAGGTTGGGCCCGGAAATGGTTGAAGGTATGCTGTAAGAAGGAAAGGGCCGTCAAAAATTTAGACACTGTCGCCAGAATTCAAGAGTTTTAGTTGATTAACCGACAAGTGCGATATGAAAAACTCAATTTTAAGCGTTCTTCTCTTATTACTATGTCAGATTTCTCATGCGGGTCTCATTGATGATCCTCTTTTGAAGAAGTGGCAGGTGATCACCAAAGGCTCCAAGGCCGGTAACACCATGGAGAGCTATGAGCGTAAAATTGTAACTCCCTACTCTCAATTTACTGTCGCCCAGATGACTAACATGGAGCTCAACTTCACTGGGCCTCAGACCATTGATTCAGTTCGAGACTTTTTAAGCAAAGAATTTCGTTTAGTGGGCCTTCATGAAAAGAAGTTAAATGGGGCCACGCGCTTTGAGGGATACCGCCCGGATATTAATCGTCAGGTGGTGGTGTTTGTCTCTTTTAAAAATAAGAAGATCAAAGTTTCCTCGGGTTTTTATCGTCCGGCCTATGGACGTGTGATTGCTCTCGAGGTGGAACTTCTTCACCGGAAGTATCACAAGATCTCTGATAAAGTTTCAAGTTTCCCTATCTTTAAAATTCTCAATCCTTTTATCGAAGAGGCCTACGCTCAAACCGATTGTACGAAATGTGCCGGGAACCCTATGTGTCTCCTGCTCTGTCGTTCAGGGAATTCAAGCACTGGTTCATTACCGGGAGGGCTTGATCTCAGCAGTATTCAAAGTGAGTTAGTGAACGCCAATTCTCAGCTCACGGCCCTAAACGGTAATCTCGGAAACTTTAATACGAATATTGGGGTGGCAAACAATAATTTGGCCAATTCTAACGTGAACTGGGCCAACACCAATACTCAGATTGGAAACATAAACAATACCCTCAATAACCAAATGAACGGTGTGAATGCGAACTGGGCCAATACCAACACACAAATTGGTAATCTCAACAACAACTGGGCCAACACAAACACTCAAATTGGAAACTTGAATACAAGTATCAATACTCAAGTTGGGACCTTTAACCAAAATTACGCCGAAACCAATGCTCAATTACAAGAGGCCAACAAGAACATTAAAGACTTCACCACCATGGCCGACAAAAGGGCCGACGAGGCCTTGAAAGAATCTCAGGCGTGGAGAGCGATGACTGAGAAAGAGTCACAAGAATGGCGCGCTCTTGCCAGAGAGCAATCGGATCGTGGTCTTGTTGTGGCCGAGAAGATGGTGGATCCAAAACATCTTTTTAAGATGGCGACTTACAGTGCCGCCGGTGCCGTTCTTGGCGCAAGTGTCGCGAACCTTGCCATTAGTGGTGTAACGACCGCCGTGAGCTTTCTTTATAAGTGGGCGACCGGTGAGTTAAAAGAAATGAAACAGGCAGAACTTCTCCGTGAGTTTGCAAATGCCATGAAGGTCTATGAAGACACTTCAAAAATTTCTAAGGGTCTTGAACTAAGTATCGACTCTGCTCTGGCGAGCATGGCCCTTCATAAGAAGTTCCAACTCGAAAACAGTGAAGTCCTGGCCAATATTCAGAAGTACATTTTAGAGACTGAGTTCCAGATTGAAGACGCCAAGAAGAACCGTTGTATTGAGGAGCTCGTTCCTCTTAATCAGAAGCTGGTTGAGTTCCAAAGTTTGGCGAAGATTCTCGATATGGCCGATCCTCAAAAGAAAATGTGTCTTGACCTGAAAGAGATGTTCAGAAAACTCGCAGAAGTGGAAGGCGTTCTCCAAAACGCCCGTCCTAACCTTCTTAAAGCGGAAGAGGCCCTTAACTGGCAACTTGCCAGAGAACAGAACGAAGGAGCTGAGATTTTAGAAGACATTCAAAAAGGAAAGCTCGCCAAAGAGGTTAAAAAGACCCAGGACAAACAGCGCGAAGAACTTTACGAGCGTAACAAAAAAGACACCGAGAAACTGGTGGAAGACATCGTGGATGATTGCCGCGATTCATTCCGCGTCTTCGACCATAACATTAAGAGAGGCAATCTCAAAAAATACTGTGAATCACTTCTTACCAATAAAGAGGCCGCGACTCCTGAAGGCCTTTATAAGGCCCTCCCGGAGCTAAACGATACGCAGAGAAAACAAATCATGCGCGAGTTTAAGAAGAAGTATGTTCAGCTTGGGATTGATAAAGTTGAGGCCTACGAAAAACAACGTAAGGAACTATTCTCAGACTTTGAAAAAGAATCCGCTCGTCACCATGAAGAGGTCTCTAACCTCAAAGACCGTGTTCAACTAGATCCACGTATTGCTCTAAATGAAATGAAGGCCATCAATGAGTTTGTTGAAAAACTCATGAAAGAGCAGGCCTACATTTACTCAGACGGAATGCGAGTTAAAAAAGCACAGTTCGAAGAAGCGTGTCAGTCCTTATCTGAATGATATGGACTGACCGTCGAAGACAATGGCCTCTTGATTATCGGGAGTAACTGGTCTGTGTGAATAGCTCGCGCAAGAGACAAGTGTAAATGACATTAATAACACCATAAAATAAGACATAGAATCCTCCTCGTCTTAGTTTGTATGGTCTTGCTCGTTATTTTCTGGCCGGGGTCTCCCCGTGTTGACGACATAGAAAACTTCGTTATGAAGTGAGCTACTCCCCATATATGACAAAGACGATTATGGACCAAATTTTGTGACGAATATAATTGAAAATTTCGATGGGGATATAAAGAAAATCTATATCCCCTTTGAATTTCCGTTAGTTAGTCATTAAACGATCTGACATTGAGGGAAGTCTTTCTTCATTTCCTTGAGTAACTGGTCCAAATGCTCCTTCCCTTTTGTCTCAAGGGTAAAGATCACATTGGTTCCTGAAATTCCGGTATTCACTGAATCACGATCATGCACGACTTGAAGAACGTTCGCTCCCACATTTTTAATAATGCCGGTAAGCTGATGAAGAAGTCCTGGCCTATCAGCAATTGGAATCGCGATACGAACCTTACGATTGGATTCAATAAGACCACGATCAATGATTCTCTCTAGAAGATTCACGTCAATGTTCCCACCGCAAATCACCAGCACCACTTTCTTGTTTTTAAATTTCTTCGGATCTTTTTTATGAAGCTGATCAAACAGGGCCAGAGGAAGAGCTCCCGCACCTTCTGCAATCACACGGGCCTTTTCCATCAATTGGAGAATCGCCCACGCAAGCTTCTCATCATCCACCGAATAAGTTGAATCAACAACTTTTTTAAGAAGCCCGAACATTTCCGGAGAAACGTTCTTCACTCGAATACCATCAGCGAAAGTTTCTGCTTTTTCGATTTGTTTAATCTTCCCTGAGTTAAGGGAATCCACCATGGCGCTACACCCAGTCGCCTGGCCCGCGATCACTTTTGTCTTGGCCTTACTGCCTTTCAGCACCTGGCCCATGCCTGAAACCAGACCACCGCCACCAATTGACGAGAAAATATAATCCATATCCGGCATTTGCTCCAAAAGTTCAAAGGCCACTGTCCCCTGGCCAGCGATCACTTTAGGGTCCTGATAAGGATGTACAAACGCCATTGGCGTTTTCTTCATGAGTTCCTGAGCGTAGGCAAAAGAATCTTCAATGCTCGCTCCAGCAAGAATCACCTTCGCTCCGAGAGTTTCCGTGTTTCTGATTTTCGTCAGAGGAGAACCTTCCGGCATAATGATCGTCGCTTTCACTCCGAAACGGGCCGCGGCCCATGCCACTCCTTGGGCGTGGTTACCAGCACTCACGGCCAGCACACCTTGCTTTTTTTCTTTCGCTGAAAGCGAAGATATTTTATAAGTCGCTCCCCTCATCTTGAATGATCCGATCGGAAGCATGTTCTCTAACTTCAAGAAGATTTCACACCCATATTGTTTTGAAAGCCACTCGTTATAGATGAGCGGTGTTGGATGAATAATTTTTCCAAGTACTTTATAAGCTTCTTTAAATTCTTTGAAATCAATGTTCATCAGGCCCTCTTATAGAAAATCGCAAGAACGATCTCCGCTCCTAAAATAATAAAAATGAGTCCGGCAAAACGAAGTAACCACTTGTCCGGAATTTTCTGAAAAAATTGTGAAATGAGATAAAACAAACCGCAGACTAAAAACGTAACAATTCCCACTGAACCTGCAGCAAAGTATGGTTGAGGAAGTGTTCCAAAACTCACTCCTGAAACCAGGGCATCAATACTGGTCGCAAATCCTAAAAGAATAAGCGGCATAAGGCCCCACTCAAGATCGCGATCTTCTTCATTTAAACTCTCCTGAACAAACTTGAAAGCAATCAGGAAGAAAATGGTCGCGACCACAAATTGGAAGAGATACCCGTAGCTTGAAAACGTGAATAAGTAACCGGCGTAACTTCCGGCCCAAAGCATGAGAAATTGGAAAATCCCGAAGGCAAGCGTGATCATGAGACCACGTTTTACTCTCTCACCTTTCGAAAGGTGGACCTGGAGCAGCCCTAGAGCAAAGGTCACCACCGCCGCATCAATCGCAAGAGCAAGACCCAGGAGAAGTATCTCAAGTGTAAACATTCGTAAAAATCCTTTAAATCACTAATATTTCATCATCTTAGTGATGAAAAAGCAAAATCAACGTGCTATTGTGGCCTTATGAAAGCCTTTCAACGACTCATCTTTTTTTCCATCCTTGGAACTTACCTCGTTATCCTCGCCGGTGCGGTCGTCCGCGGAACCGGTTCTGGTCTAGGTTGTCCTGACTGGCCACATTGTTTTGGACAATGGATCCCGCCAATGGATATTTCTGAGCTGCCTGCTAATTATAAAGAAGTTTACAAAATTGCGGGAAAAACCATCGCAGATTTTGATCCGTTTAAGACCTGGACCGAATATATCAACCGTTTACTCGGGGTAATTCTCGGTATTTTGATTGTGGCCTTATTTGGAGCCTCATTTAAAGTCAGAAATTACGAGCGGAATTTACCTTGGTTTTGCGGTGGACTTCTCTTTTTGATCCTGGTTCAAGGTGGAGTGGGAGCATTGGTGGTTTCAACCCACTTAAAGCCATTCATTATCACCATTCATATGTTCCTGGCCCTGGTGCTTCTATTCGGACTTCTGTATCTCAGAAAATACTGTGAAGATCTACAGAACACGGCCATTGTTCAAAAAATTGATCGTCGTGCCCTCTTCATCACTCGTATTCTTGTAGCAGCGACATTCGTGCAAGTTCTTTTAGGAACTCAAGTTCGTCAGCAAGTGGATCACTTCATGCGTGACACAATGGAGGCCTCTGCCGACACCATCATGAATTTCCTCGGGCCAACTTTCTATGTTCACCGCACGTTCTCATTGGTGATTATTGGGTTGTTCATTTACCTATTAGCGTATTTTCAAAGACAGCGCTTCCAACGTGGGGCCTTCTTTCTTACTCTGATGGCCTTCTTCTGTGTGCTCGGAAACGTGTTCACGGGGATTGCGTTGAACTACTTTGGCTTTCCGGCCAATGCTCAACCGCCTCACCTCTTTTTTGGGGTGATGTCTTTAGGTCTACTTTACAGCCTGTCCCTCAATCTTAGAGGGACCCTGCTGGATTAAAGTTTCGGCTTCGAGCGTATTCATACATCACGACTGATGCAGCAACAGAAACATTGAGACTTTCTACCAGTCCGAATTGCGGAATTTTAATCGGCTGAATCGCCGGATAATTTTCTTTCTTAAAAGTAAAACCAAATCCTTCGTGACCTAGAATGAAGGCCGATTTATCAGGCAAGCTGATCTCATGCAGAGATTTCGGGGCATCCACATCAAATCCAAAAAATGTATATCCTTGGGCCGCCCAATGTTCATAACTTTCATGGAAGGTTTTTCGCATCGTCCACGGCACTCGTTTCATGCAGCCCTTGGCGGGCATAGGGTCGAAAAAGGATGTCCCCACTACATCCACCGCATGGGCACCAAAGGCCTCAGCAGAACGAATGATTTTACCAATGTTAAAATCCACTTTTAAGTGGTCGAGAATTAAGACATAAGGAAAGGGACCGGGCTTTGCCATAATCTTGTTCAAAAGACGCTGACGCTCGAAACTTTTTTGCATGTACTGACGCTTATTCATACGATAATCTTATACAAACGGATTTAAAAAGGCGACGACATGTTAGGACTTCTGGCCCTGGGGCTGACGGTAGTCATGATTTATACTTTGGTGAAGAATGCTTTGGTTGGCACTCAGTTGAGTGCTGATGATCGTTATTCCGGCTCAATGGAACTCATTATCCCTATTACATCTCGTTCAGAATTTTATCTGGAGCCATGGCTAAAAAATCTTACTGACTTTCATTTACTGAATGGTCAGTTAAAAATCCACATCCTCATCGACGGTCATCATCCGGCCGTGAATGCTTGGCAGGAACTTCATCAGAAGCTTCCTTACGTTGAACTTCACAGTTTCCTCATGCGCCCAATTGGTCGTGAGTCAGTGCCTTGGATGATTGAACAGATCGCACCAAAAATCCGCGGACAAGTGGTGATCATCGGGGACGCTGAACTGGTTCCGACTGAGCACGCTTTTATTTCTTTAAGTCGTCTGGTTTCAGAAAAACAGAAGGCCTATTTCACGCTCCCTCAAACCGCGAAACTTTCTGTTTTAGGTGAGGCCGTTGCTTCGATCAACCCGACTCTGGCCCTGGCCTCCATCTTTGGCTTTAGAAAAATCCGTCGCAATATTTCTCATCCACTTATTTCTCTTTCTCAGGGATGGATGGGAATGCCGCTTTCATTTTTCCAAGAAATTGATTTCAGCAAAATCAATCTTCCGTCTTGGAAAGAAGCTCTTGCTAAAAAATGGGACCTTGAGAACCGTACTTACATCCTGGCCTTCGCTGAAAAGCACCTTCTTCGTTACTACCCGGAAGATATTCAGGTTCAAACTGCCCAAATTCGAATTTACTGGGAAGAACTATGGCTTAAAGGTGACCGCACAGGGCTTTGGCTCTACCTCGTTTCCCTTTTCATTTGGTCTTTTCCAATTTTCTGCATTTTCACTCACCCGTTCTGGTCACTGGCGAGCATTCTCTTGCTTGTCCTTTACCGCTTTTTTACCAAAATCGTTTTTCAGGAAAGATGGGGAGCAGCGATGCTGCATCCTGTGGCCTGCTTAGTATGGATCGGAACATTCCTTTGGTGGGGAATTACGGGCCTAAAAACCAAATATGGCAGTAAAAGACCTGCAGTATAGGCTTTACAATAAAAACTCCATTAACAATAATGGATGGCAATCAAAGAACTTTTTAGAAGGATGGAATTATGGGTTTCGGACGTAAAAGCAAAGCTGTAAAAATGCTACGCCGTAAAGGTCAAGCTAAGAAAAAAGCGAAAATTCAAGAGAAGATCGCTGCTGGTAAACTAGCTAAGAAAAAATAATTAGAACCTTAGTATAGGCATGAAAGGCCCAAGGGAAATTTCTTTTGGGCCGATTACCTGTAACAGAATTTTGATCTTTGCCTTCAAATCTTCCGCTTCCATCACTGCCTTCTTTACATTCCAATCATCAACTAGAAAGACAGCACAGTAATTTACCAATAACTCCGCATCATCCAGAGTATTCGAGAAACTTTCTCTTTGAACTGGATCAGGGAGAAAATGAATCGCCCATCTTTCGAGAAGCGTTCTTAAACTTTCAAGTTCGATGTCAAAGGTGTCATCAATCGACATGTCCTCTTCCATGATCTTGTAATAATAAATTTTGTAAGGATCTTCTGCTTCAAAATCCGTAAGACGACACTTCACTGACCCGGTGATGTAGATGTCCATGCGACCATCAGGATAGGTTGAAAGAATATGCGGCAGTCCCGCCACACAGATTTCACCGCGATACTGATTCGATGAGTGAAATGGAACAATAGCGATGGGAATTTGCATGGCCAGAGAGTCTTTAATCATCTGACGATAACGAGGCTCAAAGATATGGTAGGGAAGAGTAACCTTCTTAAACAGTACGGAATTCGTTAATGGGAAGAGAAAAACTTTGTTGTCCATAATTTCTATTTATCCCCAATATATACCCAATCTAAAGATACACTTGAATTACCATTCTTCAAGGGTGGTCTCATCAATCTCAAGGCCCCGATTCCGATAACCAGAGCATGCAGGCGCAATCTTTAAGGAACATTATTAACATCAGGTTATGGAACGAAGTGGCCATCCGTAATCGAATAACACCGATAACCCACATCATACTGTGTGCCCTTAGTTATTTTATCTGTCATGACATGCATGCGGCCAACAAGCTAACACTTCTGCCCTACTTAATTATTAGTCTGTCATGGATCGGTCGCGCCATTGCCTTTAAAAAATTTCCCGCCGATGCAATTCCAAATGATGAAGTAAGACTCGCCTATTATGTCTGCGCCATGGGCATTGGATTAGGCTGGGGACTGATGTTCGTTTGTGTTCATCATTTCTATGGACTGCTTTCGGTTCATTGCATTTTTCTTCTCATGCAGCTTGCTGGCCAGTGCTCTGGTGGAGTCGCTACTTTCTCAGCTTCACCTAAGGGCTTTATTCTCTTTTTGTTCCCTATTACTTTAACTCCCGTGATTGACCTCTTTTTCTTCGGACAGGAAACGTCTTTTGTTCCCGCGGGGCTTTTTGTTCTCTTCACTATTTTTTATCTTTATCAAATCAAAATCTCTCACCAGTATTTGAGAGACTCCATTACAAATGAAATCATCACCTCTCTCGAGAGAGATAAATTTAAAGGTCTCATCAACGCGGTCCCTGGATTTGTGAGCTTTATTGATAAGAACCTCATCTATCAGGCCATCAACGATTTCGGAAAAAACTTTTATCAGGAAGGAAGCATTATTGGGAAATCTGTTGGCTTTCTCCATCCTGAATCAGAATTTGTGAGATTCGTTCAGGCATTTATGTTGAGTTCAAAAGAGACCGCCATTTCCGAATTAAAAATTCAGTTCAACGGAGAACTCAAGACCTTCGTTGTGAGTATCAAAAAAATTCTTGAACCCATTGGTGGTGCGGTGATTGTCTCCGTTCCCATGGACGAACTTGTCGAGGCCAGGGAAAATCTACGAGTTCAAGAGGCCAAATCTCACTATACAGCAAAGCTTGTTTCTCTAGGTGAAATGGCCGCGGGGATTGCACATGAGATCAACAACCCTCTTGCCATTATTCAAGGTTCCTCTGATCAGATTGAAAAAATCATCGGCCGATCTGACCTGGAGATGACGAGGCTCTTAGAATATAACAATAAGATTCAACGAACCGTGGGACGAATTTCCCGCATTATTAAAAGTCTTAAAGGACTTGCCCGCAACGGTGAGAATGATCCGTTTCTTCCATTTGAGTTCCAAACAATTCTTGAACCGTGCATAGAAATTTCCCGTCAGCGTTTTCGCGATGAGAATGTGGAACTGGAGATTGTTCCCTATGATACAACTCAAAAGATTGTGGGACAGGAAATTCAGCTCTCTCAAGTTCTCATGAATCTTATCAACAACGCCTTCGATGCCGCCCTTTCTGGACAGGGTCGTCGTTGGGTAAAAGTTGAGCTTTATCAGAGTGAACATTATTTTGATATTCGCGTTCAGGATTCTGGGAACGGAGTTCCCCGTGAAATTCGCGAAAAAATCATGGAACCATTTTTTACCACGAAGCCCATCAATAAAGGGACGGGCCTTGGCCTTAGCATTTCTAAAAACATCATGGAACAACATCAGGGAACTCTTCTCCTGGATGAGAACTCTCCTCACACCACTTTCGTCATGCGCATAAAAAGGTGACTTCCACAGGGTTTGCTTTTATCATTTAAGTAATATTTATTTGTAGGAGGATCATGAAGAACCATTACAAGCTATTGTTGGGTCTAGTCTTTGGTATTGTCCTTGGCTCCCTGGCGCATCCTTATCAGGAACTGCCGTGGATGAAACACTTAACTGACATTGTGATGGTGCCTGTCGGGCAAATCTTCCTTCGTCTTCTTTTCATGATCGTTGTTCCTATGGTTTTCTCGGCCCTGGTTCTTGGGGTCTACGATCTTGCCCGTCACCAAGGTGTCGGAAAGGTCGCCTCACGCACTCTTTTCTATACAGTCATCGCTTCAACATGTTCAGTTCTGATTGGTATTGGAATGGTGAACTTCTTTCGTCCAGGTGATGGTTTTAAAGTTGATCCCCATGTTTTTGAAACCACCAAGTCCAGCATGGACACTATTACCGCCAACGCCAATGCTTCAAAGACTTTCGGTCAGGCGATTGTAGAAATCATTCCAAAGAACCCTCTTGAGGCAGCGGTGAAGGCCCTCGAAGGGGAAATGCTTGCTCTCATGTTCTGTGCCTTGTTCTTTGGTTTCGCTTTCTACGTTTATCAAAAGGCCTCTAAGAAAGAGCTTCTGATTATGCCGATCCTGGAAGAGATCTTTAACGGATCTCTCGTGATCGTAGAGATGGCGATGAAGATCGCTCCTTACGCTGTTTTTGCCATCGTTTTTAATACTGCTTCAAAGTTTGGTCTCGAAATCTTTGAATCACTACTCTACTTTGCGGCCGTAGTTGTGGGTGGACTACTTATTCAGCAGATCATCGTTTATGGTCTTCTGCTTAAATTCGTGGCTAAGCGATCACCTCGTGATTTCTTTTCAAATTCAAAAGAAGTTCTCCTGTATGCGTTTTCGACTTCTTCATCAAACGCCACTTTGCCTAAGGCGATTGAGGTCGCGGAAACAAAGCTTGGCCTAACACCCAGTATTTCTCGTTTCGTTCTGACTGTAGGAGCGACTGCCAACCAAAACGGAACGGCCCTTTTTGAAGGCGTGGTGGTTCTGTTCCTTGCCCAAGTTTTTGGAGTCGATCTTAGCATCGGTCAGCAAGTTCAAGTCGTGGTGATGTGTATCGTGGCCGGTATTGGTACGGCCGGAGTTCCGGGTGGTTCTTTACCCATCATTATGATCATCATGAAGGGCGTTGGAATTCCGCCGGAAGGTATTGCACTTATTCTCGGGGTTGATCGCTTCCTAGATATGTGTCGAACGACTCTAAATGTAAGTGGAGATCTGGTGATCGCGGCCCTGGTGGATGATAAGTCTGAGATTTCGGACCTAGAGCCGGTCCACGAGATTATTAAATAAAAATGGGGGCCAAGCGCCCCCTATTTTTTTCTATTCTTTTTAATCCAGCGAATAATCGTTTCAATCAGCTCTAACATAAAATCCCTAATTAAAATTTGTACACTTTGTTAGCTTAAAGGCAATGGATGTCCCGCCATACTTTGATCCAGAACAACAGTCTTCCATTTTAAGTTTATAGAAAGCGTGATTACAGTCCATAAAATTCACACCAAGATTTTTACAAGTGTGGCCAATAGATTCCGGAGACTGACATTGGTGCTCGCCTTCACCACGATAAAGACGAGCATTGCTCTTATAATGTTCCTCATCTACTTCCGTGATGAAATCCAGTTCTTCGACATGGGCCTTTACAGAAACCGTCGTGAACAACAACAGAATAAACGCTAAGCTCTTCACGTTAAGCTCCCACCATCAGAAGTTTTAATAGGTCCTCGGCCTGATTTCTTTCAACAGGGGCAACCTTCTCTAGATTATTAATGATCATGTCTTGCATTTTAAGAAGACGAGACATGCTTTCAGAATAAAGAATCTTCCCTTCTTTCAAGGCCGCCGGAGTCGGTAGTTTTATGGCCACTTTGCTCTTATTTTTATCCAGAACATTAATAATGAACTCTAATGAGCTTCCATCTCGTGATTTGACCGCTTCGATTCTCTCCATGGCAATCCCGGCATTAAGCAATTTTGCCATGGCCACACGATCAGAGGCCTCATAAGCGGTCTTATACTTTTCCATAAAACCTTCATGGACTTCAGACTCAGAATGAAGAGCAAACATCACAAGATTCTTGAGTAACAATCGGTTACCGCGAACTGAACACAAAAAAGTTGTTTCAGGTGCTGTGGCCGGAACATCATCACGCTTAATTTGGGCACACTCTTTATCAGACATGATGTCCTTGATGTAACGAGCATGAATTTGATGAAGCACTGGCTCTCCGGCCAATAGGGCCTCTTGGGCGATTGCCGACTGTGTGAGTTTCAGCGCATTCGTTAAAAAGAAATGACTTCTGATATTTTGATTTGATCCAAAGTTAGAAGCATCTAAGTAAGAAGCAACAATTTCTTCATATGATTTTAACCAAACATTCTTATCGACTTCCATCAGCGGTAATAAAACTATTAAGTGACTAAGATAACGCTCAAGGTTCTTCACCGAAAGAAGTTGATCTAGATCATAAATGTCGTTTGAAGAAGATTCGGTACGAGCATTATCTATATGAGGAACTTTAAACTTTAACCCAGCAAACTCTCTCGTTGGTAAATGAAGAGGCATGCTATCGAAGCTAGACGTTCCACTAAAGTATTCTAATGAAGATAAAAGTGGAGCATAAGTCTCACGGTGGAACTGATAAAGGTTATTTTGTTCATCAGATGCATAGATGGAACGAATTGGGTTTTCATTATAGTTATTGGAACCAAAGGCCTCTGCAATTCCACTTTGGCAATTCTTAAAACCATCTTCTTCAACAGAATTTACAATTCGACGAATATCATGAAGCCCGGTAATACTTTGAGTAAAACGAAGTTTCAAGATTTCAAGATTATTGATACTGTGAAAAGCATCACGCCCGAAATCCATGTTCTTCCAAACAGAACTTAGTTGGAAATTGATCATGCGTTCACAACTTCTGATGTCTTTATTTAGTTGCGCTTTACTGATCTCGAGATTAGTCAATTGATAGTCTCTAAGTTCTGCAATTGCGGCCATCTCCTGCTGATGATAAATGTCCACCATGAGAGCAAGATCTTTGAGCATATTCATGGTCTCAATCTGCATTTTCATCATTTCTTGCTGGTTCTTAATTACAATGTCTAGTTTCTTATTGATTTCTGCAAGCATTGCTGAATCACGAGATCCTCCACCCATAAGTGACATCATTGGGCCTGAACTAATCGCTCCCATGGCCCCAATGAATCCACCAGCAGCGAAACCTGCCACTGCCGACTGTACCCCTTGAATGACTGCATTTACTTTTTGTGCTTTATCTAAAATATTGGCCAAGTCCTTTGAGGGCCTCATCTTGAACAAAGTTGCAAATGAGTTGGCCGTATGAATAATGCCACTTAAGTTATTTGTTAAACTTGAAGCAGAGGTAAGTGTCTTTTGAAAATTTTCGTTGAACGAAACCTGCTTAGATAGAACACTAGGATTAGAACGATCAGGACTGGCCTCCTCACCTTTAATGACTCGCTTATAGAGGAAATCAACAATACGTCTAGAGCTGACATCACTTGGACCTAAATCATTAGTTCTAATTCTCTCGAACAGGTCTCTTGCATCATCACGCGCCCCAATCATGCCTTCTTGAAGATTTCTGTAATCATTCTTCGTTTGTTCAAGATGATGCTTCATTGTATTGACTAAAACAGAGAATTCTTTTGCTTTTTCTTCAAACTCTTTAATGTCCCGGGCAATTTTTTGTCCTTGAGCGATCAGATTCCTAAATCCTTTATTATCTTTCACCTGAACATAGATAGCACCGGCAATCAGGCCCCCTAACAATGTGACATATTGTTCATTTTCATTTAATTCCGAGGTCCTAAAGTATTGATCAATTTTTTTTGCAACTGGGGTGGCCTTGCGAATGGCCTCAATGACCTTATCTTTTGGCCCATTCATCTCATTTTCGATCTGGCGGGCGACATCCGGATGTTTTGAACCGATCTCAAAAGCAATGTCTTGAGCAAGCTCAATCGCTAGTTTTTCGGAACGCTTATTATAGGCCTCGAGAATATTATCAAGTGCCTTACTCTTAAGATAAGAGATGGTTGAAATCTTTAACTGAGTTTCAAGAGAAAAGGGATGATTTTTGAGAGACTGACCATCGAGGATCAAAGAGCTTTCTAGTTTTTTACCGTTGTAATATTTTTGACCATGATAGAGATAATTTTCTCTAATTGTATTATTTGAGGTATCTAAACTTTTGATGATTTGCTCGGCCTCTTCCTCAGAAAGCTCAGTGATCATCGCCTTAAGCTCTTCCCTATGCTCTTTCACCACTGACTTTGCCAATAGTTCGGCCAGGGCAAGATTTGGGGCCTTTGAATTAAGAAGTTCTCTTAAGATGCTTACATCTTTTGCCGGTTCTGGCCTGGTCTTATTTGAAACTTCAGACTGAGAGGATTTTTCCTGTACCTGAGTCACTTCTTTCACTGTCTTTGAACAGGCACTTACTAATAGAGCTGTACTTAAAATGATTGATGTCTTTTTCATATATGTTCCTTAAAAGTTTTTCCAATTCTTATCTACGATGAAGCTCATTTTCTCATCCTGGAAAGTCACAGTGGATTCATTGATCACACCATCGTCACCAGTTGGACCAATAGGACCCACGTCTCCTTCGGGGCCAATAGGACCGTCTTGGAATTGGTGAGTGACCCAAATCCCCTGGATACTTTGCAAGAGTTTTTGTGAACATGTCATTGATCTGCAATTGTCATGTGGTGATGGTACATAGTAGCGAATGTAATTACCTTTTCCTCCAGGACCGCCAACTCCACCTTTACCACCATTTCCACCAATGGCTCCCTTACCAGGGAAATGAACAATAGAGATATTGAGATTTTGTTCTGAAATCGTTTTAAGATTTAGAATTCCGCTGTTACCACCCGGCATTCCTTTAAAACCTTGAAGTCCGATTGCTCCCTTATCTCCAGGCTTGCCCATACAACGCGTATCTGTTTTTCTGTATTCTCCAGATGGATGACAAGTTCCATTTTTCGCTGGATTAAATGGAGTAAGGGCGGGGTTTTTCTCTGGCACTCTTGTTTGAGCTCCACCATTCATACCTCTAAGTTCAAAAGTAATTGCCCCAATTCCTTTATTCACAGTCAGATCAATGACTCCTCCAGAAGCACCAGGACGATTCTCAAAAGTTTTAGTGATATTTTCAGCATGATAAGTAACGACCTTGCCATCATTTGAAATCAACTCATCAACTTTTAAATTAATATCTTCGCCATTTGTTGAAAGCTCGGCACCTTTATCAAGGACCAGTGTAGAAATCTCAGTGGCGTTGATGGCGGCCTGAAGTGTCTTCTGTCCGCGAATGACATAGCTTTTTGGAATTTTGAATTCTACTGCGTCTAAAAGAACACCATTGTCGGTAGCAGAACACTTATAGTTGACTTCATTCGGATCGTTTTCGAGGACAGTGAGGTCTACAGTGGCCTCTGATGAATTATCCTTAAATCTACCAAAGACAGTAGAATCAGTTCGATCGTAAATCATTTTTCTACATTCTAATGTGGCATTAGAGAAGTCGCCTGATTTCACTTCAAACACAACTTCATAACGATTGATATTGTCTCTAAATTCAGTGAAGTTAGAAAAGTCAGCTTCTAGCTCTACCTTTCTTTTCGGAACAATTAAGAGTCTGTCAGTTTCAACAGAATTGGCCGGTTTATCAGAATCAGAACCGACTTCATCTTTTTTGGTGTCAGCATAGTTTTCACTTTGAGTTGAAGATGAGCTTCCTCCTCCACCACCCGAGTTACAAGCAACAAGTGACAACAGCATCAACGTTGAAATGAGTTTGTTCATATGAAGTTCCTTTGTGTTGTGGGAAGTATATGAAGCTAAGAATTCTTATCTTCCTGTCTGGTAAAAGTTACAAAAGCTTTGAAACTCAGCCAGAACACATACTTTCCATTGATATAGCGAAAGGAACTTAAGCCATCCTATAAGCGGACGGACATAATTTTTTTGAATTTCGAGTGCGGGTTTTCAGAAGTGAAATAGGCCATGTAGGAATGAAAGATTTTAAGAAATCTTATAACTTAGGCCTTCTTTTTTAATACGAGTCTCTCAAGCTTCGTTAGTCGTTCTTCGAAGCTGGATTCTGAATTCATTGATTTTCGTAAAAACCAATTTAGGAATGTCTGATAGCCCATCCCCTGCTTTTGACCTTCAGTCTCAAGCCACTCGAGGACTTCAGGATCAAGTCTGAAAGTCTTTAAGACTTTTAGGTCTTTTACCTTATTAGCTTTTTTGCCCTTAGAGAAGTCATACTCGTCTTTCATCATATTGTCTTTTTTCATTAGTTGTGGCCCTGCGAGAAGAGATAATTCGTATTGTTTCATCCTTTAATTCACAAAATACAACAACTAGAACTCTAGTCCTTTGTGAGTATCCTAGTCGTATCCAGCGTTCTTCATAAGTAGAATGATCAGGGTCTGGAATCTCCAAGGAATTAGGATCACTCCAAACAGTTACGGCTTCAATAAAAGAAACCCTGTGCTTCTTTAAATTTTGGGCCGCTTTTATATCGTCCCAAATAAACGCTACTTCGTCAGAGTACAACATTGTTACTACTTTGTAAATTTAGCTAAAGAGCTTTTTACTAAAGCCTTTGCCCAAGAGCTAGATTTCAAAGTTGTTCCAAGCCAAATATTTCAAAGTAGCAATGGATTAAAAAAGTCGGATAACCATCTCTTTAGCTTAAATTAAGCCCTGCTTTATTCATATCAAAGCCTTATCACCCTAAAGCTTTCTTAGAATGCTCAAGAAAGGAGGTAAAGGTCCGATATGACATATGTAAATCTTTTTTATTAGGGATCAGTGCTTATGAAATTTTGGGCTTTGATGTTCTTACTACTAACTTCTCAATTCGTTTTTTCACAAGAGGAAGATTGTGAGGAAGATGGCTCTACTAAACTAGTGGCAGCGGTGATGAAGCAATCGAAGGCTGAAGAAAGCAAAAATTGTCCAAACCAAAAAAAGATGGAAAGTATTTGTACTGCAGTGGATGATAAAACAAAGGTTGATTCTCCAGAAGGTAAAATACGATTCGTTTATCAAAAGAAATTCTTAGAAGCAGCTTGTGCCAATCCTGCATCAGATTCCCCAGAAGAAGTTCAATCAAAAGTCGCAAAGATGTGGCTGAAGTTTCGAGACAAACTTGTTTGTAATAGTGTCTCGTTCGATGTCGAGAATGGAAGTGTTCTGAAATATGCAGTTGCTATTAAATTTGATGAATTTATTTATGACGTCACTAAATGGAAATTAGATCTAAATAAAGTAGATGCTTCAGATAATAGAACTGTTCTTGATTATATAAAATTCCAAATTGAAAGAAATAAAGGTAATTCACTAGAACCAAAACTTAAAAGTTACTACAACAGGTTTAAAGCCGCTGGGGCAAAACATAAGTCAGAATTATGAAAGTACTAATAATTTCTTTACTATTAGTGTCCCTTTCCTCGTATGCATCCACTGAAGAATGCGATGATCAGAATGCTACAGAGGCAAAGTCATTAGCAAAGTCTTTGTCGTTACCCAATTGTTATAATGAGATGACCGTTTTAGAAGTTAAGAATCTAGATACGGATAATGTTTGCAATACATGTAAATCAAAATTTGAGACTTTATTTGGAAAGAAAATCAATAAACCAAGTAAAGACAAGCTCCAAAAAGATTTTTTCGAGTCTGTAACTGACGAATACAAAAAAAACATTATAAGCAATATCATCTTTACTTTAAAGATGAGAGCTCTTCCTAACAACGGTAATCAATTTCCTAAAGCAGCCGCTGCGTGCAAAATGGCAAAGGAAGATGACTTTTTAAAAGGGTGTAAGTCAGAGTCCGCTAAACGACTATTGAAAGAAAAGGGAGTTTTTAAATCTCTTCAAACATCCATCTCAAATGAACTGGCAAAAATTTTATCTACAAATGAGCAGTTCAATCCAAAAGATACTTTGTTAACTAGAACTCAGTCGTCCTGCTTTATCCCTGAAAAGGACATCCTCTTCTTGTCTAGTTCGACAATTGAAGAAGCTTTCTCTCCAGAACTCATTAACTTTATCTCGCAGCTTGACACAACGAAGTTCAAGAATATGAACGAACTTTTTTCTTCTCCTGATCTTAAGTCTCGCTACAATGGTGATATTGAAGAATTATCGAGTGCTCTAAAAAACCATCCATATCTCTCTCAATATCTTTCGTCTCCGTCAGTTTTTACAAAATTTTTTAAGTCTATTGAAAAGCCGTCTGATGTAACTCAACTTCGTAAGTCTCTTTATAGTGCCTCTCAAGATAAGAGTCTGGATTCTGTTTTGGCCGCTAAATGTTCTGACTCTCTTAGAGCATATACGGAGTCGATATGTTCAGATAAGTTTGAATCAGGAAGTATTTCAACAGATCCATTTAGTAATTTTGATAAACTTTCAATCTCGAAAAGCCAGCCTGACGAAACTGAATTTGCCAATTCTGAAGAGCTTATCCAAAAAAATCTTGATTTTTTAAGCCTATGTGAAGTTAAAGCTGAGTCAAATAATATAAACTTAAGTGAAACGAACGAAAGTATTTCAAGAAACCTGGAAGGTAATCAGAGAAACTTAAATCTTTCAGACTTCAAAGTTGAGAAGTTTGACTCTGAGCTTGGGAGATTAAATCAATACCTCTGTGACGAAAAGAATTCTTCTTGTGACATGAAGAAGATAAATTGTCAGATTCTTCAAAAATATAAAAAATTACAAGATAAAAACTCCCTCGAATCCAAACTCGCCAACTCTTCTAACAAAGAAGTAAACAACCTCCTCCGCTCTATGATCGGAGACCCAAAAAACCTCGATCCAAAAACCAAAGAAATCCTCGTCCTTCAAGGTATCCTCCCTAAAGACGACGGTACTCTCGTCGCTCAAGCAGAAATTCCTGAACGTCAACCAGGTTACTTCAACCAGGCCCCAGCGTCTGCTTCTGCACAAGCTAAAGTAACAACACCAGTGCAAGCGACTTCTCCAGTAAGAGCAGCTTCAACGACTCGTTCGCAACAATCGGCCACCAACGACTCTTCGAACTGGACAGGACAACCTACGACTTCATCAACTATTCCGGATCTATCGGACTACTACAAAAACCAAAAAGAAATGGAAGAGATTGAAAGTGAAATCATGAGACGTCTCTCAGCAATGCCTGAGAAAAAACCGGCCACTAAAGAGGCCGCTAAAAAAATTGCTCGCGATGCTTATCAAAAAACTGGACGCTCAATGCCTTCCACTCTGGAAGATTATTACGCAAACCGTATGATGGCCCAAAATTCGCCTTCTACATCAAGTGGATTTGATGAATATGGTGAGCCAACTGGCTCCGCTCCTTCCGCTCGTCGTGAAGCTTCAGTTTCAAATACAGAGTCGGCCGCTGAAAAATGGAAGAAAGACGGTATGAATCGCGCCCTTGCTGATATGCATGGGGCCAGACAAGGAGCTTCAGGTGGCGCGGGCCGCGAACCGGCTTCTGTTCAAGATGATGCAAACGCTAAGTCCCTGGCAACTGTTGCATTAAGTGTTCCAGAAGATCCTCGGATCTCTCTATCTCAGTCACTTAGCGAGAAAATCAATAAGAACGACCCAGAGACCCAACTCCTTCAAGTACTCGTAAAGAACAAATCAAACTTCATCCTTCAGATGAAATCTGTGAATTTCAAGGTTATCTTCGACGATCAAAAGAAGCTTCGCCTTCTGGTTGAGTCTGGCGACAAAAAAGAGGCCGAAAGACTTCGTCCTCAATTAGAGATTTTTTTCAGACGTTTAAGCGCTCTTTAAACCATTACAATCTTTTCAAAATACCCCCTTTTGTGGTCAACTAGCCAGGTTGACCATCAAAAAGGACTCGCATGCAAAAGAAGGCCCTGACCTCGCTTACTGTTCTATTTTTCATGATGGGTTTCATTACCTGCTTAAACGACATCTTGGTCCCCTATTTAAAAGAGATCTTTGATCTGGACTACACAAAAGCAGCACTGGTTCAATTCTGTTTCTTTGGTGCTTATGGTTTAACGTCGATTCCCGCAAGTAAGATCATCGAGAGCTTGGGTTATCAAACGGGAATGGTACTGGGCTTTGCTATTACGGCCGTGGGTTGTCTACTTTTCTATCCAGCAGTTTCATATCACACTTACGAACTTTTCTTGATCGCTCTCTTTGTCCTCGCCTCTGGAATTGTTCTCCTTCAAGTTGCGGCCAATCCCTACGTCTCTGTTATTGGCCCAAAGGAAACGGCCTCATCTCGTCTCACAATGGTACAGGCCTTTAACTCGTTCGGAACTTTCCTTGCTCCTTTCTTTGGGGCCTACTTTATTCTTTCAAAAATTGAGAACACATCCAACGCTGAAGGCGTGAAGTACCCTTACCTCTTCATCGCTCTCGTTCTCGTCATCATTGCCTTTCTTCTATCGCGACTTCATCTTCCAAAAATTGATGAAGGTGAAAGTAATGGAGCTAAGTGGAAAAACGTTCTTAAAGAGCCGGGCCTTATTCTAGGTGCAATTGGGATTTTTACTTATGTAGGAGCAGAAGTGGCCATTGGCTCATTCCTCGTGAACTACATCATGGACATGAGTAAAATGAACGAGACCCAGGCAGCAAGTCTTGTGGCCTATTATTGGGGCTGTGCCATGGTTGGGCGATTCATCGGTATCGCCACTCTGAAAAAGTTCTCTCCAGGTAAAGTGCTAAGCGTTCACTCGATGCTCGCCATTGCCTTAATTCTGATTTCTATTAACTCTCGAGGCAACGTGGCCATTTACAGTATGGTACTCGTTGGTCTGTGTAACTCAATCATGTTCCCGACTATCTTCACTCTTGGAATCAAGGGCCTGGGCCCAGGTGAAGAGCATAAAGGTTCGGGCCTTCTCGCCACCGCAATTCTGGGTGGAGCGATTATTCCGGTATTAACAGGAATGATGGCCGACGAAGTGGGACTTCGCATGGCCTTGATTCTTCCGGCCCTTTGTTACGGCTATATTGCAATTTTAGGATTAAGAAACCGCTAACTTCTTAGAGGACATTCCATTGGAAACTCTTCACTGTTTTGTTTCCAACAATGTCCTCCACAATAACTTCCACTTCATGCTTACCAGGAGTTAGTTTCATGGTGCCGCGAGGATTGGCCTTGGTGAAATTCAAATTGAAGTAAAACTTACGACAAGTGTAGTTTCCGCAAGTTCCATCCATATAAAAATCCGTGATGTAATCAGAATCATTCTTTCCAGAGGGAAGATTGATAAACTCCCAAACTGTTACAGCATCAGCCTTATCAAGACTGTAGCTAATTTTATAAGGCGGCAGAATAAACTTATCGTGAAGAGTTAGATCACTCGCCTCCATAAAAAGTGCGTGAGGACCTGAAATCTCTGTTCCATCAATCGGGCGATGATTTTTGGCCAGACCGATTCGATTAATCACTGGTGCCTTTGTATCTGCTAAAGGCTCCATCATCAAAAACGGATTAATATACTGTCCGTCTTTCGCGACTACTAGCAAATGCAAGTGATGATACTTCTCACCAAACGAAGTGATGTTCCATCTCACTACATTCCCAATGAACGCTCCTGTGGCAATTCTTCCTTTATTTCTGTAAGCATCTTTGATGGACTGGGGAATAGAGCCTTGATCAACGTGGTGATACTTCCAAACAAATCCTTCATCATCGAGGATGGCAATCTCCCAGTAAAGCGGATTTCCTCTCTGGTAATTCTCAATATTGACCACCTTTCCACCAACTGCCGCATGAATGGGCTGATCAACTTCCGAACGAATATCCAGACCATCATGCCAATAAGGTGATCCACCATAATATTGGTAAGACTGCATATTGTGGCCAATAGATAAGAGTGGGAACGGCCAAGCATGATGTTTCTGTTCAGCGAATACACCTGTGGCCAGAAGATCTGCTTTTGTTTTTAGTTCCTTTTCATGTGCCCAAGCTGTTGAGAGGCAAAGAAGCAGAACTAAAAAGAATCGCATAAAAATCCTTATTGAATAAACTTATGATAAATGTCTGGCGGAATTGTGCCCGAAAGTTTTAGTCCTACCTTCATCTCTTTTTGCTTACGGGTTTGGTATTTGGAATCAACTTCGTTATTGATGTAAACCACTTCCGCTAAGATCGGATACTGAAGTTGGATATCTTGGAGTCGAGTCACCCAAAGGATACGGTTATTTTTTAAGAATGATCGGTTGTGCTCAGAAACAATTAGTCCTAGACCGGCCTCTGAAATATCCATCACTCTAACCTGAAGTTCATGACTTAATTCACGATTCATTCCAGTCAAGGTCGGCTTGAGACTTACAGCTCGATCTTGATTCGGCTGAAATGAATGTCGAGGAGTTCCACGAAGCTCCATGGTCTTTATCAGAGCAGGAAATGTGAAATAAACCGCATCCAGACCTACACGGTAGTCCGTCACTTTGAAAACGCTGGTGTGATAATCCAGCTTCACATATAGGGGCAAATCATTATCCATCATATATTTTTGAGTATCAAAGTAGATCACCACTTCGCGGGTCACAAAATCGATCTCAAAATGATGTATAGGAATAATAGACTTACCAATGGCGTGAGACTGCCAAATGAAGTTGTCCTGCAATGAAGACGCTTTTTGAAGGATACGTAGTATTTCCCGGTAATCAGTGCTCGACCGGTAGCTATCGAGATTCAACATTATAATAGCTTGCAAAAATTGTCCGGCTTTGACAAATTTTTCATTTAAAGGCCGACTACAGAAGACGGCCTTTACTCATGCGTTCATTACTTCCCGTCAAAGAGCTGAAAGAATAAAGTCATGAGAATCGCTACCTTCTTCCTCATTGTTCTTATTGGTTATGGTTGTGCAGCTAAAAAACTGGCCGTTGATAATGCGGACACCCTTCTAGGGCATCAAGTAACAAAAAGAATCCCCCTCTACTCCGCACAGAAGAATGAATTAGGTAAGGACATAGACAAGTTTTTGAATAATCAAAAACCCGTAGCTCAAGAAATTGTTCCAGTCATTGATGATATGAAGCTCGAAAACGAGGCCAAACTTGAAGAGCATTACAAGAAACTCGAAAACTTTTATCGCAAGATCGCCAAAGACTTCTCAAACGTTATGTCAAAGTACATGGCCAAGCTCGATTATAAACAGCAAAAAGAATTCTTTGATGAAGTAGAAGAAGAAAATCGTCAGATTGTACAAAAAGACAAAGAAGAGCGTCTTGAAGAAATCGAAGAACGACTGGAAAGATTTCTAGGTAGTATTAATACAAATCAAAAACAAGTCATTACAAACTATGGCGACTACTTTATGGAGCAAACCAATAAAAGAGTCGAACGAAGAAGAAAGCTTCATCAAAAGTTCAAACATATTTACGCTCAAGACATTTCGCCAACAACAAGGCAGGAACTGTTTCAAGAGGCCTTTGTTGAGTATCAGGAAGAGGGCCTTACATCCAACAAAAACCTAGAGATCTTAAAGAAGTTACTTCCAACTATTACCAAGGCCCAGCGAGAACACTTCCGTCGGGAAACTCAAGGCATTAAAGATATTCTTTCCTACTTCTTGCAGGTCAATTATTAAGCGGCCAATTTCTTGGCCGGTGTTAAGATGGAAATCTTCTGTTTAAGTTTTAACATTCCTGTCCATGGGTCCTTCTTTCGTGCCTTAATTTTCTTAAGCGCTTTTTCCAGGGTAAATTCCTGGGGCCCTTTAATCCTTTTAAGTTCACTCCACTCAAGTGGTAATGCCACCGCGCTAAGAGGCTTTGCTCTCAGAGAATATGGAACAACGGCAGTGGCCCCATAACCGTTTCTTAAATAATCCACAAAGATTTTCTTGTGCCGGATCTTCTTAGACATATTGGCCACGTACTTTTTAGGATTTCTAGAGACAAGCTCGAGAGCAAGTGCCTCCGAAAATGATTTAATTTGGTCCCAGTCATATAAAGGGGCCACAGGGATATGGACGTGAAGTCCTTTTCCACCGGTCAACTTCACAAAAGATTCTAGGCCCAAATCATCCAACATCTCTTTTAATTCAAAGGCGGCCGAGACCACCTCTTTCCATGGAACCCCAGTTCCTGGATCCAAATCCATCACAATCTGATCCGGTCTCATATAGGTCTTCCAATGACTGTTCCAGGCATGAAGCTCAAAGGCATTTAATTGAACAAGCTCCTCAAGGCCACGTCCGGTACTCACTGATAAATATATTCCCGATCCTTTCTCCTCTTTAATGGGGAAAGTATTAAAAGCATCAGGTACCTTTCCCGAAATGTGTTTCTGGAAAAAACACTGAGACTCACTTCCATTGGGGCAACGAACTAAAGAGAGAGGTCGGTCGGCCATGTAAGGCAACATCACTTTAGAGACGGCCCGATAATATTCAAGCACTCTTTGTTTTGTAATTTTTTCTTTCTTAAATAAGATTTTTTCTGGGGAAGAAATCTCCTTTGCTATTTCTTTAACCACGTCCTGTGCCTCCTTGTCCTCGCGCATTCCCTGAAAGACCGGTGTTCGAAGAATTCCTTCATCGGTCCAATTTCCAAAGGAAACCTCGCAGAGCTTTTCCGGTTTCACCCAATGAATATCTTTCCCTCTGGGGGAATTGACCTCAAAAGGTGATTCCTCTTCTTCAATGGACGAAAGTTCTTTTTTAATATCTCTTAACGTCGAGGTATTAAATCCAGTTCCAACTCTACCCACATAGCGAAATTTCTTTTTCTCAAAAGTTCCCAGTAAGAGAGCACCTATCCCGGTTCTTCCACCTTTGGGTTCGGTCCAGCCACCAATGACAAATTCTTGTCTCAAACTACACTTGGTCTTCACCCACAGATCATTCCTTCCCGGTATATAAGGGCTATTGGCCAGCTTAGAGACAATACCTTCCAGCCCTTCTTCACAAGAGATTTGATAAAAGTCATCTCCTGATCCTTCCACATGTTCACTTAGGTGTAATAAAGGTGAAGCATCTTTTAAGAGCTCAATAAGTTTCGCTTTCCTCTCTAAGAGAGGCAGTTCTCTTAGATCCACCCCGTCCAGATATAGAAGATCGAAGAGGAAGTATTGAAGTCTTAAATCATTTTTACTTTTCAAAGAATTCTGCAGCCTTTGAAAATTACTTTTCCCTTCTTCATCCAAAGCAACGATCTCCCCGTCAAAAATGGCGTTTTGAACCGGAAGCTGTTCTAAAGCATAAAGGATGTGCGGGAAAGTGTTGCTCCAATCCAGACCACTTCGGGTATACAAAGTTCCTACTCCATTTTTTAGATGAGTCTGCACTCGATATCCATCAAGTTTCATTTCATGGATCCATCGGGACTCTTCAGAAGGAACTTCGGTTACTAACCGTGGTAATTGAGGAGGAATAAATCCAGGCCACTTATCCTGGCCTAACTTGCGAGCTTTTTTTTTGAGACCTTCTTTGTTGGCTTTTTTGTTTCTTCAAATTCATCATGGTGTTTGATGAGAAGCCAATTTTTCTTGCTCTCATTTCGATAATTCGTTCGGACCAGAACAAAACCACCGTTGAGTTTATCGCCATGAAGGTGAAATTTTAATTGACCCTTTTCCAGTGCCTCATGAGGATCATCATCGTCGCATTCCCAGGTCCCCTTGTCCCAGATAAACACTTCTCCCGCCCCATATTCTCCCTCGGGAATAGTTCCATGAAACTTAGCATACTCCATTGGGTGATCTTCAGTCTGAACAGCGAGTCGCTTATCTTGTGGATCAAGTGAAGGTCCTTTAGGAACGGCCCAGCTCTTTAACACTCCATCCATTTCCAATCGGAAGTCATAGTGAAGTCTTCTAGCATGATGTTCTTGAACAACGAATTTTAATTTCTTCCCTTTAGAGACGGCCTTTTTTCCTGATGGCTCCCGGGTCTTTTTAAAATCTCGTTTAGCATTGTATTCTTTCAATGAACTTTTCATATTTAACTCGCTCGTTTTCGTGCTGTTTTCTTGGCGGTCTTCTTCTTAGAAGCAGGGGCCTCTTTGGCCGTCTTCCCTTTTTTCTTTTCTTCCAAGGATTTTTTAAGAAGAGGCATAAGATCTACCACCACACCGGTGTTCCCCTTTTCCGCCTTTGGTACTTCACCCAGATCAACTTCCTTACCTTCACCGGCCTCAATTTTAAGATTAATGATTTTCAAGAGGTCATCGTTGTAAGTGTCTTTATATTGATCAGGCCTCCATTTACCAGTCATTCCATCAATGAGTTCTTGGGCCATCTTAACTTCTTTGGCAGAAAATTTTGGACGTTGAATATCACTCAAATACTCCACCTCATCCACTTCCAATACTTCATGGGAAAAGCGTAGAATTTCCAAAATAAGATAATCTCCCCTGGTCATAATCGCACCCAGGTGTTGCTTCGTTCTGATAATGACTTTAGCGATGGCCACTTTCTTAGATTTCTTCAGGGCCTCGGCCAATAAGAAATAGCCTTTGATCCCATTCTTCTGCGGCACCAGGTAATATGGCTTCTCCAGAAACATAGGATCAATTTCATCCAGATCCACGAAGTCCTCAATATCAATGGTCTGTGTGGCCTTGGGGTTGGCGCGTTTAAAATCATCTTTTTCAATGATCACAAATTGACCTTTCTCATACTCGTAACCTTTGACGATCCTGTTCCAGGGAACTTCTTTTCCGTCTTTGCCACTGACCTTTTTATATTTAATCGGGGATAAATCTTTTCCATCGAGCATAGAAAAGTGGAGATCATTTCCTTCTTCTGCTTTTTGAAGAGAAACTGGAATATTTAAAAGTCCAAAACTGATTGATCCTTTCCAAATGCTTCCTGCCATGATTCACCTCCGTGTGATCCTAAGGAAAGTCTAATGGGCTTCGACCCTTCCCTCAATTTGCAGAGATTACTTGTCAAACTTCCCCATCTGTTGCGAAGTTCCCCAAGCAAAATAGTTTTAATCATCACTTAAGGCCGGCACTTTGCTTGCAAAATGAGCGCGGGAGGAGTCTCTATGCTCATTGGCAAAAGCAAGAAGAAGAAAATTCGCTACGCTGTGGTAGGACTGGGGTATATTGCACAAGTTGCTGTGCTTCCTGCATTTAGAAATGCTAGAAAAAATTCCAAGTTAGTTGCCCTGGTTTCCGGAGACAAGGAAAAGCTAAAGCGTTTAGGTGAGAAATATAAAGTCGATAAATGCTACCTCTACTCAGAGTTCGAAGAATGTCTTCGCTCCGGAGTGGTAGACGCCGTTTATATTGCGACTCCAAATTTTTATCACCGAAATATCATGGAAACCGCCGCTAAATATGGTGTGCACGTTCTCTGTGAGAAACCCATGGCCGTCACGACAGAAGACTGTCTTTCTATGATTAATGAAGCGGATAAGAACGATATCCAGTTAATGATTGCTTATCGTTTGCACTTTGAGGCAGCTAATCTTGAGGCGATCAAGATTGCCCAATCAAAACAACTCGGCGATTTGAAGATATTCAACTCTATATTCACCATGCAGGTAAAAGATCACAACAATATCAGGCTGGATGAAGTGGAAAAAGGTGGGGGGCCTCTTTACGATATCGGCATTTATTGCATCAATGCCGCCCGCTATTTGTTTAAAGCAGAACCGATCGAAGTCTTTGCCATGTCTGGCCACAGTAGAGACTCCCGCTTTAAAAAAGTGGATGAACTCGTTAGCTGTGTCATGAAGTTTCCCGACGATCGACAGGCCACATTCTCTATTAGCTTTGGGGCCTTTGCCAGTGCAGATTATGACCTCATCGGTACAAAGGGCCGTCTGCGCCTAGAAAAAGGGTATGAGTACTCAACCACCATGTCCTTAAAAATCTACGAAGAAAAAAAGATCATCACCAAAAAATATCCGAAGCGCGATCAGTTTGCTCCGGAGCTTATTTACTTCTCAGAGTGTATTCAAAAGAAGAAGAGGCCCGAACCTTCAGGAGAAGAAGGTCTGGCGGACATTAAAATTATTGAAGCACTCCTGCTTTCCATTGATCTGGGTTCACCCATCATGCTGGATGAAATCAACAAAAAAACCCGTCCCAGTGAACAGCAGAAAATCACTCGTCCTTCATTCGTGAAGCCAAGACTCTTCAACGTAATAGGGCCAGGAGGAGAAAAACATTAAACACGGAGGTTTATATGTTTGAAGTTGTAGAAAAATTATTGCATCGAAGATTTCTTCCTAAACATACGCCATTAGAACCAAGACCTCTTGCAGGAACTCATGTGGCCATTCTTGCCACTGATGGTTTTGAACAATCAGAATTATTTTTACCCAAAGTAGCATTGGAGCGCGCAGGCGCGGTCACTCATGTTATTTCCTTACAGAAGGGAAAAATTAAAGGCTGGAACCACACCAATTGGGGTAAAACCATTGAGGTGGATATGACAGTTCGAGAGGCCTGGTCCATGGAGTTTGATTTCCTTCTTCTTCCAGGAGGAGTTATTAATCCAGATAAGCTTCGAGAAAATGCAGAGGCAGTGGCGTTTGCAATGTCTTTTGTAAATAAACATCGTCCTATTGCGGCCATCTGTCATGGGCCACAACTTTTGATTGAAACTGGAGGTCTTAAAGGGAGAACTTTGACCTCTTATCCATCAATCAAAACTGATATTGAAAATGCAGGGGGCCACTGGATCAATGAAAAAGTGGTGATTGATCACCGCTTTATTACCAGTCAGCGTCCCTCTGATATTCCAGCCTTTAACGATGCGATGATCCAGGAGTTTGCAGAACATAAGATTCGTCACATCCTTCCTGATACCGAAGGATATGCTTCGACTCTATAACAGGGAGATCCAATGAAGGGGCCCATACTTATACTGGCCATCTTATCACTAACAACTCAGGCCGCAGTTCCTGAGTCCATTGCCCTCTCCATGGTCCCCAGAGGCAAAGTCGATCTTCAACAAGGCCGCGACTTCACCATAAAGTCTCTTGCCAATACAAAAATCAAAATAGAGTTTCGAAGAAATGGAAAGTTTGAAGAGGCCTCAGGAGACAATCTCAATAAGGGAGATGAACTGGAGCCAGGTGAAGGAATGATCTCACTTAGTTCCGCGGCCCAAAAGCTTCAGGAGAAAGGTATTAAACCCGAAGGGCATTGGTCTTTGGAGCAAGATCCGAAATTCGGCTGGATCTATGAAGTGAATCATCAATACCTCATTGATGCGAAGACCGGAAAAGCACTTAATGATACTGACTCTCCGAAGACTGTTCAGCTTGGAACTTCTCCATAGCTTCATTCACGTCTTTAGGTAAGGTCACTTTAAATGTAGTTCCTTCTTCTGGACTAGACTTCACTTCAATTTTACCCATATGACCATCAACAATCTGCTTCACAATAAAAAGTCCAAGTCCAAGACCACTCACACTCTCATTGGTGGTGGCACGTTCAAAACGTTCAAAGATGCTCTTAAGCTTATTCTCGGGGATTCCCTTCCCATGATCTCTGACAGTGATGGTAACCTGGTCCTCCACCTCTTCCATGGTTAGTTCCACTAAGCCAGGAGCATATTTAATCGTATTCGTAAGAAGGTTTGTGATCACTTGCTCAATGCGGATTTTGTCCCACACTACAGGAATATTTTCTCCCAGTTTCATCTCAAGATTACAGCCAGAGTTCACCAGGATCTCTTTATGTCTTTCATAGACTTCTTTTACGACGTCTTGGGCGTTCAGTTCTTCGAAATTAAATGTAAAGCGTCCTGACTGGATTCGGGACACATCCAAAAGAATCTGAACAAGATTAATTAATCGGTCCACTTGTTTGACTGAGGCATCTACGGACTTTGTAAAACGATCCATTGGGATCTGGCCATCTCTACTCGCAAGTAAGGTCTTCCTCACCATTTGAAGTTGGAGCTTCAATGAGGTAATAGGTGTATTCAGCTCATGGGAAGCAATTGATAAAAACTCATTACGAACTTCAATCGCCTCTTGAGAAATTCGATAAAGCTTAGAGTTTTCAAAGGCAAGGGAAACACGTTTTGAGAGTTCTTCGGCCGTATCAATAAAATATTGATCATATTTCATACGATTGCCAGCAACTGCAAACGTCAAAGCACCTAAGACCTTTCCATGAAGTTTCAGTGGAACAACCAGAGCGGCCGTTGCGGCCAGTTCTGTCGTAAGCTGCTTTTGCTCTTCATCCAGTGACACTCGCTGAATAAGCTCTTGGTCAATATCATTAAAGACGATGTATTTTCCGGTCTTAATCACCTTGGCCGCACCAACTTCACTGTCAGGACGACAAAGATATTTGTCATGTAGCTTGATCGCCAACTCTTGCTTTTGCGGGTCTTTATGAGTGATGACCAGGTTTTCTAATTTGCCCTCCTCATTGACGATGTCGAAAGCACACCAATCAGCAAGATAAGGCACCGCCAGTTTGGTAATAGATTGAAGAGTAAGACGATAATCGAGTGTAGAAACCAGTATCTCACCTGCTTCGGCCAGAAACTTCTGCATTTCTTCTTCGCGTTTACGATCCTCAATGTCCGTGGCAGTTCCTAACCAAGCACTGATTTCCTTTGGATTAAAATAGCGCTCGGCCTGAATTCGAACTAAGTGCCAGCGAAACTCCCCTTTATGATTCAGGATTCGACACTCAGAAACCATGGCCTCATTACCGTCCCTAAAGAGACTCATAAGTTCCTGCAGGTCGTCTGGATGAATCACATCTTTCCAGGCCAGTCCCTGACTCTTGTCTTGACTCAAACCTGTATACTCGTACCAAACTTTATTAAAGTACTCGTACTCACCATTCGGTAAAAGACGAAAAACGATTTGAGGAATGGAGTCCGCCAGATATTGATAGCGACGAAGGTTTTCCATTTCCATGCGATCAATTTTCTCCGCATGGGCCTTCTGCTCAGATTCATAGAGTTTGGTTGCTTGATCTTTAATGAGTTGATTCTTGCGGAAAATATCAACAAAGATGGCGACCTTAGATCTTAAGATATAGGGATCGAAAGGCTTCAAAAGATAATCAATTGCCCCCACCCCATAACCTTGATAAACATATTGTTCATCCTGGCTCACGGCCGACATAAAGATGATAGGAATGTCCTTGCTCTTTTCACGGGTCTTAACAATAGAGGCCGTCTCAAAACCATTCATCCCAGGCATCTGAACGTCTAAGAGAATAACAGCAAATTCCATCTTCAAGAGATGTTTTAATGCTTCATTACCGGAGCTTGCCGTAACTACGTTGTAGTTAGGCGAGTTCAGAACGGCCTGAACGGCCATTACACCCTCAGGCCTGTCATCTACGACCAGGATATTTACTTTTTTCATTGGCCCAAACTTACTGAAGTTTTCTTCTTCATCCACTTATGCATTATGGCCAAAAGATTATCTGTATCTACTGGCTTCGTAATATAGTCGGTCGCCCCTGCTTCCAGACATTTTTCTCGGTCTCCTTTCATCGCTTTAGCGGTGAGAGTAATGATCGGCAAATCTTTAAATTCCGGCATGGTTCTGATTTCCTGAGTGGCCTCAATTCCTCCCATTTCAGGCATCATGATGTCCATCAGGATAACGTCCACATCCGGATTCTCTTTTAATTTCTCAATTCCAGCTCGCCCGTTATCAGCATAAAGAACTTCCATTCCACGACGTTCCAGGATCACAGTGATGGCGAAGATATTTCTCATATCATCATCAATGACAAGCACCTTTTTATCGCTAAAATCAGCGTCTGCCGGGAGCTTTGAGAGTTCCGTTGGTAAATCATCTTGAACTGGTAATACTTCCAGCGCTTCTCCCTGGGTACGATAATTAATAGGCAGGTAAAGTGTGAATGTACTTCCCTGACCTGGAGAACTTTTCACTTCAATACTACCGCCTAAAAGACGAGCAATCTGTCGGCTAATCGTTAGACCCAGTCCTGTACCGCCATACTTACGGTTCGTTGTACCATCAGCTTGTTGGAAGGCCTCGAAGATAAGGCTTTGCTTCTCTTTAGGAATGCCAATTCCAGTATCCGTCACTGCAAACATTAAGGCCTGCTCACCTTTAACATTGGTTTGCTGAATTTTAAGAGTTACCCTACCTTGTTCAGTAAACTTGAAAGCATTTGAGAGAAGGTTCTTCAAAATCTGCTGAACTCTGGTCACATCAGTATTAACAATAAGGTTCTTCACGTCTTCGCCAGCATCAATAATGAAGTCTATTCCTTTATGATTGGCCACTGGGCGGAAACTGTGTTCCAAGTATTCTGAGATCTCCGGAACTTTCACATCACGAGGTACGATTGGCATTTTCCCTGCCTCTACCTTCGATAGGTCTAGGATCTCATTAATGAGAGCAAGAAGATCGCATCCAGAGGAATAAATGGTCTGAGCAAACTTCACTTGCTCATCTGTCATATTGCTCTCGCGATTCTCAGAAAGCATTTTCGAGAGGATCAACAAGCTATTAAGTGGAGTTCTAAGCTCATGTGACATATTGGCCAGGAACTCTGACTTATACTTCGAGATAAGTGAAAGCTGTTCAGCTTTTTCTTCGACTGAATGAGAAGCAAGCTCCACTTCTTGGTTTTTAATTTCCAGGAGTTTCGCTTTTTCTTCCAGTTCTTTTGCTTGAGCTTCAAGTTCAGAGTTCGATTTTTTAAGCTCAATAAGAAGTTCTTCAGTTCTCATTGAAGAAGCGATCATGTTCAACACAACTCCGATACTTGTCACAAGTTGATCAAGGAAGTTGAGATAGTTCTGAGAGAACGTATGAATCGAAGCAAGTTCAATCACGGCCTTCACTTCACCTTCAAACAGAATAGGAAGAACAATTATATTTACAGGCTTCGTTTCACCTAAGCTTGATGCCACATAGACATAATCATTCGGCGCTTTATTCACCAGAATCTTTTTCTTCTCAAAGGCGCACTGACCGACCAAACTTTCACGAAGTTTATAGTAATTCTGAAAGTTCTTTCTTTCTGTGAAAGCATAGCTCGCGATCATAGAGAGAATCGGCTCAGGCTTATTGTCCGGATCCATGATAAAGAATGTGCCTTGTTGAGCGTCCACCAGAGGAGTCAGTTCAGACATAATCAACTGAGCGACAGATGTAATTGAGCGCTGACCTTGCATCATACTCGCAAATTTGGCGAGGTTGGTTTTTAACCAGTCCTGCTCATGGTTCTTATCAGTTGTGTCCTTCAAGTTACCAATCATCTGGTTAATATTATCTTTCAGGGCCGCAACTTCACCTTGAGCTTCGACCGTAATTAAACGAGTCAAATCTCCTTCCGTCACCGCTGTTGATACCTCGGCAATCGCTCGGATCTGAGTTGTTAGGTTTCCTGCGAGTTGGTTCACGTTGTCCGTCAAATCTTTCCAAGTACCGGCCGCACCTGGAACTTTCGCTTGTCCACCTAGCTTACCTTCAATACCCACTTCTCTTGCTGTGGTTGTTACCTGATCAGCGAATGTTCTCAACGTATCAGTCATGCTGTTAATTGTTTCAGCGAGGGCCGCCACTTCCCCTTTCGCTTCAAGAACGAACTTCTGGTTTAGGTCACCGTTTGCAACCGCCGTCACAACTTTCACGATACCACGCACCTGTTTTGTAAGGTTAGAGGCCATGAAGTTCACGTTATCAGTCAGGTCTTTCCACGTGCCGGCCACACCAGGCACTCGCGCTTGCGCCCCCAGTTTACCTTCAATACCCACTTCGCGAGCAACCGTTGTTACCTGATCGGCAAATGTTCTCAGGGTGTCCGTCATGCTGTTGATGGTTTCTGCAAGGGCTGCCACTTCCCCTTTCGCTTCAAGAACGAATTTTTGGTTTAGGTCACCGTTTGCAACCGCCGTCACAACTTTCACGATACCGCGCACCTGTTTTGTAAGGTTCGAGGCCATGAAGTTCACGTTATCAGTCAGGTCTTTCCAAGTACCAGACACTCCTTTTACATCTGCCTGCCCACCCAGTTTTCCTTCGGTACCCACTTCCTTCGCCACACGAGTCACCTCGGCCGCGAATGAGTTCAGCTGATCCACCATGGTATTGATGGTATTTTTTAGCTCCAGGATCTCGCCCTTCGCATCTACCGTAATCTTTTGAGAAAGGTCACCTTGTGCTACCGCTGTTGTCACCTTCGCAATGTTACGCACCTGTGCGGTCAGATTTCCTGCAAGAGAGTTCACGTTATCAGTCAGGTCTTTCCATGTACCAGAAACACCTTTCACTTCCGCCTGGCCACCCAGGCGTCCCTCAGTACCCACTTCCTTCGCCACACGAGTTACCTCGCCGGCGAATGTATTGAGCTGATCCACCATGGTGTTAATCGTATTTTTTAATTCTAAGATCTCGCCTTTGGCATCTACTGTAATTTTCTGAGAAAGGTCACCCTTCGCAACAGCAGTCGTCACCTTGGCAATGTTACGTACTTGGTTAGTAAGGTTACCCGCAAGAACGTTCACGTTATCAGTTAGATCTTTCCAGGTACCCGACACACCTTTAACTTCCGCTTGTCCGCCCAGACGTCCTTCTGTACCCACTTCTTTCGCCACACGAGTTACCTCGGCAGCAAATGAATTCAGCTGATCCACCATCACGTTGATCGTGTTTTTCAATTCGTAAATTTCACCTTTGGCATCTACGGTAATTTTCTGTGATAAGTCACCTTGAGCAACCGCAGTTGTCACCTTCGCGATGTTACGTACCTGCGCTGTTAGATTTCCCGCAAGTGAGTTCACGTTATCAGTCAGGTCTTTCCACGTACCTGACACACCTTTTACTTCGGCCTGGCCACCCAGACGTCCCTCAGTACCCACTTCTTTCGCCACACGAGTTACCTCGCCTGCGAATGTGTTGAGCTGGTCCACCATGGTGTTAATGGTATTTTTAAGTTCAAGGATCTCGCCTTTCGCATCAACCGTAATTTTTTGTGAAAGGTCACCCTTCGCAACCGCAGTTGTTACCTTTGCAATGTTTCGCACCTGATCTGTTAAGTTTCCAGCTAGACCATTCACGTTGTCGGTCAAATCTTTCCAAGTACCCGACACACCTTTAACGTCCGCTTGTCCACCTAGTTTCCCTTCTGTACCTACTTCCTTCGCCACACGAGTCACCTCGGCCGCGAATGAGTTCAACTGATCCACCATCACATTGATAGTGTTTTTAAGTTCGAAGATTTCACCTTTGGCATCTACGGTAATTTTCTGAGAAAGGTCACCGTTCGCAACCGCCGTAGTTACCTTTGCGATGTTTCGCACCTGATCTGTTAAGTTACCGGCAAGAACGTTCACGTTATCAGTCAGGTCTTTCCATGTACCAGACACACCCTTCACTTCCGCCTGACCACCTAGTTTTCCTTCTGTACCCACTTCTTTCGCCACACGAGTTACCTCGGCCGCGAATGAGTTAAGCTGGTCCACCATGATGTTGATGGTATTTTTTAGCTCTAAGATTTCACCCTTAGCATCTACTGTAATTTTCTGAGAAAGGTCACCTTTAGCAACCGCGGTCGTCACCTTCGCGATGTTACGTACCTGCGCTGTTAAGTTACCGGCCAGACCATTCACGTTGTCCGTCAGATCTTTCCAAGTACCAGACACACCTTTTACATCCGCCTGTCCACCCAGCTTACCTTCACTCCCCACTTCCTTCGCCACACGAGTCACCTCGGCAGAGAAGGAACGTAGTGTGTCCACCATGGTGTTAATGGTATTTTTAAGTTCAAGGATCTCACCGCGAGCATCTACGGTGATTTTCTGAGACAAGTCACCATTCGCAACCGCTGTTGTTACCTTTGCGATGTTTCGCACCTGAGCTGTTAGATTGTTCGCGAGACCATTCACGTTATCTGTTAGGTCTTTCCACGTACCTGACACACCTTTTACATCTGCCTGTCCACCCAGACGACCTTCCGTACCCACTTCCTTCGCCACACGAGTAACCTCGGCCGCAAAAGATGAAAGCTGATCCACCATCACGTTGATGGTTGTTTTTAGTTCGTAAATTTCTCCTCGGGCATCCACAGTAATCTTCTGTGAAAGGTCACCTTTCGCCACCGCCGTTGTCACCTTCGCGATGTTACGTACCTGCGCCGTTAAGTTACCTGCAAGAACGTTCACGTTATCAGTCAGATCTTTCCAGGTACCAGACACGCCTTTTACATCTGCCTGCCCGCCCAGTTTCCCTTCGGTACCCACTTCCTTCGCCACACGAGTAACCTCGCTGGCAAATGAGTTAAGCTGATCCACCATGGTATTCACGGTCATACCGATCCGGGCAAATTCTCCTTTTAAGGGAGTTCCCTCAATTTCCATTACCATCTTTTGAGACAAGTCGCCTTTGGCCACCGCCGTGATAACTCGAGCGGCCTCAGTAGTTGGTTGGACCAGATCGGTAATAAGAGTGTTTACAGATTCCACACTGGTTGACCAAGCTCCTTTGATAGAGCCAATGGTCAATCGCTCAGTCATCTTTCCTTCTTTACCTACGATGCGCCCTACGCGAACAAACTCGTTCGCCATATTATAGTTAATCTCGTTAATATCATTTAAGACGTCGGCGATGTCGCCAAGGACAGTGTCGTTTTCCATTTCCAATCGCATGGAAAAATCTCCGCTGCGAATGCCCTTCACCATGAGAAGAATTTGTTTTAATTGTTCTCTATCAGAATCTTCTTGATAAGCACGAGCAGTTTTTCTGACGACCTTTGATGGAAAATCTTCATCACGCTTTCTAGAAAGTAATGCTTGATTCACATTGACCTTTTTAGTGGCCTTATTACTGCTCGATTTCGTTCTCAAGATTTTTACTCCTGAAGAAAAGTTTTGAAAAATGATCTCAATTCATTTAAGAACAATGAGATCACTTAATTGTTCTTAATTTGATGCCCGGTTTTATAGAGGAATCAAGACGGAGACAAGAGTGAAAAATGACTCTAGTAAACTTTTTTTCAGAGAGAAAGGAGACTTATTTTGCCTACCTCAAGTTTACCTTTAGAAATTAAATCGTTCTTAATTGAATACATCGATTCAATTTCTCATCTTGAGGTTCTCTTAATGTTGTTCTCAACACCAGACAAGAAATGGGACGCTCAAAGTGTGAGCAAAGAATTTCGAAGTAATGTGACAGCAGCAACAATTCAACTAGAGAATCTACAACAAAAAGGACTTATCAAGGTTGATGAGTCTCGTTCTTATTTCTATGTTCCTGAAGAACATCATGAGCTCATCAAGGCCTTGTATGTCCTTTATCACGACAAACCAGTCGCAGTCATAGCTTGCATATACGATAAACCACAAGACAAGTTGAAGAGCTTTGCCAACGCCTTCAAAATCAAAAAGGATTAATATGGCATCCGCAGTATACATACTCTGTGCTGTAACCAGTTTTTTTTGCGCCTTTCTTCTTTTCAGGGCCTATAAGGAGAATCGTTTCCGATTACTCTTTTGGTGTGCCATTGCTTTCACTGGTTTTACATTGAACAACATACTTTTGTTTTTGGATGAGAAGGTCATCCATCATATAGACATGTCCACCATTCGAACTATCCCTGGAAGTATTGCCATTATTCTTATGGTGTACGGACTTATCAAAGAAGAAACATAGGAGACCATCATGTATTTACCACCGGCCTCGTTTTTCTCTGGAATTATTATGATGGGAACTCTTGTGACGGGGCTCTTTTTTTGGAAGTTCTGGAAAAAGACTTACGACAAACTCTTTCTGTATTTCGCCCTGGCCTTTTTTATTATGTCCTTTGAAAGAGTTCTGCTGGGATACTTGGGTGTCTCAAAAGAGATAAGCCCCCTCATCTACTTAATTCGATTGGGGGCCTATTCGTTAATCATCATTGCAATTTATAGGAAGAATCAGGAGTCCTCAACCTAGTACTTCTGGAAATACTTCGGAGGATATTTACCGAAGGTATCGTCAAAGCCCATTAGCTTATGACCAATTTCAGTATACTGAATGATTCGGTTAGGACGATAGTCAAAACGGTAGAGCCCGACTTCTGAGTGAGTCCCATTACGAGTCAGCTTTTTACCAACGATCTCGTACTTTGGAATGTTTTTTAGTTTATCAATGGCAGCAGTATAGAATTTCTCAGCGTACTTATTGCTATTGATGAACTTTGATTTTTGATTTTCAACTAAGTAAGGTGCAATTGCTTCATCTATCGTTTTACCTTTAGGCACCGCAATTGAGCCTGGAATGTTATAGTACTTCACATCAATCGCTTCAAGAGTACCATCTCTGTTCCAGTCAACCACATCGAAGTAATCAAGCACAGTCACTTTAATTTTGTTCGCGGCCTTTTTAAGATCGGCCGGCATAAGGGCACGAAGCTCCAGGATGTCAGATGAATCCATGCGGTGACAACCATGAGAAACGTAGCCACGACGAAGATACCACACGTCCAGTGGAGAATAGTTTGTGATCGGGCCATGGAAGGCCACGCCACTCCATTCAATAAGAAGGAACGGGAAACCGCCAAACTCATCTTGCCATTTATTCGACCACCAACGAGATTCAATGGATTCGGCCGTTTTGAGATCAGTCGTCATCTCTTTCGGTTGATCAAATGGACCCTCTACTGTGGCCGCAATTGGATACACGAGTGTGATATAACCCAGGTAACCTGGTCTGTCTGAGCTTGTCGTAAACAGGTGACCCATGTGTTTCTTGAAGAGCCTTTCAGAGTTTTGCTCCGATAGGAGCTGTTCAAGCTTGGCATTATCGTTAATAACGTCTTCAGGTCTTTCATTTGTATCAAACAGGTATTTAAAGTGGGCCTCTGAAATAAGGGCCGCATACTCATCTTCTTGCTGGTTACTTATATAGTTTATCTCATTTCTCTTTTCGAGATAAATGTCCCCATGGTTGTCTAGAATGTGAGAGGAGTACTGTTCAGCGATTTTCGCCCAGGCCTGAGTATTTTTAGGCTTGTCCTCAGCGAGTTTACTGATCTTAACAAGTGGGTGGAGAGAAAAAATGGGATCGCTTGAGGCATCATTAATCGCCTTCCAACGCATAAAGAGTTGGTTCGCATAAGTATTAATACGACCTTGATTCACATGGGCCGTCACTCGAGCAGTCAGGTTGATTTTTGAAATAGTAATTTCCAGCTCATTACCTTCAAACTTAGGCACATCACCTAAATAGAGAAAACGACCAGTGGTTGTATTTTTAAGTTTTGGGGTGTCAGTTCTTTCGTGCGGGATTGGTCCTCTTCTTGACCAAACAACGTTAGCAGACAAAAGAAGTGCAATCATAAGCAAATGTTTCATGTTTACCACCCTCAATGTTTGAGTGATTAAATTCAATATCTATGCCGGCCCAGCTCAAAAATACAGGGAGAACAGGTGTCAAAAAATTAGACACCTGACTGAAGAAATTACTTTCCTCTCTCGTTGCGGGCCCCAATTCAATCTGAATCAAAGAGAGTAGAATAAATGAAAGAATAATTAACCAAGGAGTGGTTATGAATACTGTGGATATGGATTTGGAGCGGCTCGCGGGTCTTATCAGCGACATCCAATTCACCATGCTAACAACAGTTAGTGACGACGGCTCAATTCATAGTCGTCCAATGGCGACCCAAAAACTGGATGTGGAACATTTCGATGGAACACTGTGGTTCTTTTCTAAGAAAACTTCTCACAAAAATCATTGCATTGAAAAAGACCAGCATGTGAACCTCGCCTACGCTAATCCAAGTAAGCAGCGCTATGTTTCGATCTCAGGACGAGCGAACATCGTAGAAGATAGAAGCAAGATGCAAGAACTATGGAATCCAACTCTTAAGGCGTGGTTCCCAGAAGGACTGATGGACCCGGAACTTTCTCTTATTAGCGTAAACATTGAAAGCGCAGAAATCTGGGACTCTCCGGCCAGTAAAATGGTTCAGATGGTTGGTCTCGTCAAATCTGCAGTAACCGGAAAACCTCTTTCTCAAAATGCGACGAAAAGCCAGCATATTGAGATCAGACACTAAAGCGAGGTCGTTATGAATTTTATCCAAGAAATGATTGTGAAGTTTCGGGACATGGTTAAGCCCAATGAAAAGAGTCGTTTTCATCCTGAGGCCTCTCCAAAGCAAGATGATACATCTCGGCTCATGACTGAGGACGAGAAAGTGGACGAAGCTTTGGAAGAAAGCTTCCCGGCCAGTGATCCTCCTGGGCATATTTCTAAGTCTGCCGAGGACCTTCGTCAGTATTAACTTCCAACCTATTGAATCTTATTTCCCCCTCTTACGAGGGGGTTCTTTTTTCTCTTTTTCCCCTCTTGACGACCTGTGTGGATTTCTATGAAATATGCGCGCATATACCTATTATGTGAGCCCCGGCCTCTTAGCCGGCATTCTAGAGAGTCAATATGACAACTAAAGGACCTGTTTCTCAATTTATGGATCACCACTATCGTCACTTCAACGCTGCTGCGATGATGGACGCTACGAAAGCTTACGAAGCTCACATCGCTTCTGGTGGTAAAATGATGGTAACTCTTGCTGGTGCTATGTCGACAGCTGAGCTTGGCCTTTCACTTGCTGAAATGATCCGTAACGGAAAAGTACATGCTATTTCATGTACTGGTGCAAACCTTGAAGAAGATATCTACAACCTCGTTGCTCACGATCACTATGAGCGTATTCCAGACTGGCGCGCTCTTACTCGCGACGCTGAACAAGATCTTTATGATCGTCACCTTAACCGCGTAACTGATACTTGTATTCCAGAAGAAGCGGCGATGAGAAAAATCTGGGCCGTTATGGCCGCAGAATGGGCAGAGGCTGAAGCAAAAGGTGAACGTTGTTTCCCTCACGAGTTCTTCTACCGTGCTCTTCTAAAAGGTAAATTTAAGAACGATTACCAAATTGATCCAAAGAACTCTTGGATGCTTGCTGCTGCTGAAAAGAACATTCCAATGGTAGTTCCTGGTTGGGAAGACTCTACTCTTGGTAACATGTATGCTTCATTCTGCATGCGTGGTGAAGTGAAGAACGTTCACACAGTAAGAACTGGTATCGAATACATGACTTCTCTAGCTGAGTGGTACATGAAAACTGCAGAAACAAGCTCGATCGGTTTCTTCCAAATCGGTGGTGGTATCGCTGGTGACTTCCCGATTTGTGTGGTTCCAATGATCCGTCAGGACCTTGAGAAGGATGATATCCGTCTTTGGGGTTATTTCTGTCAGATTTCTGATTCAACAACTTCATACGGTTCGTACTCAGGTGCGGTACCTAACGAGAAGATCACTTGGGGTAAACTATCTAAGGAAACTCCAAGCTTCATCGTAGAAAGTGATGCAACAATCGTTGCCCCACTTATGTTCGCCCACATCCTAGGCTGGTAATTTCAACAATCACGGGACCTTAATCGGTCCCGTGTTATTTCTTCAGACTTTTCTCCACCCATTCCTCTCTGTGATAAAGATGTCTCATCAAACCTAAGGAGACATTATGAAATTTCTATCTGCATTGGCGTTTGTGGCCTTTTCATTCGGTGCTTTCGCTCAGGACAACTATATCAAGATCTGTAACCCTCAAAACAAAAGTGAATATTATCAACTGACCATTAAAGGCAAAGAGGCCGTTGAAAAAGTAAAAGATAGCTCATCAATTAAAACTCAAAAATTTGAAGTAAGAAAAACTCTGGAGGCCACTCTTGAGGACCTTCGCAATATGGAAACTGCCAATCGCATGAATGTTCGACTAATAAAAGGAGTTGCTTACGATCTTGGTGGCCAGGACTTCATCCTGATTGCGAAGGGGACAAACAACCTAAAATATCTTTTTCACATCCTAGGACCTTATACTCAGTTGGTGGGTGATTCGTCTTCTTGCCGATAGGAATTTTGACTAACTGAATCCAATAATTTAGACCTTAATTTCTTGCTCATGTCCCCCTAAGTCTTGTAACTTAGGGGGATGACTAAATACACAGACGCTTTTATCAAAGAAATGCCTAAGTCCGATCTGCATTTGCACTTGGACGGATCACTGAGAATCCCTTCTCTGATCGAAATGGCGAAGAAACTAAAAATTAACCTTCCCTCTTTCACCGAAGAAGGCCTTCGCGAGTTAGTGTTCAAGGACACCTACGCTAGCCTTCCGGACTACCTTCACGGGTTTCAGTACACCTGCTCGGCCCTAAGAGACCTCGAGAACATCGAACAGGCCTCTTACGAACTGGCAGTGGATAACCAAAATGAAGGTGTGGTTTATATCGAACCACGTTTTGCTCCTCAACTTTTAGTGGACGTTGAAAATGGTCTAACCATGGAGACAGTTCTAGAGGCCACGTATAAGGGTCTAGAACGCGCTAAAAAGGAATATAACAATCGTCCTGAGGTCAAGAACGGATCTAAGCCAGAATTCCATTATGGGATCATTAGCTGTGCCATGAGAAAGTTTGGCCCTAAAGGGTACTCTCCTTTCTACACTCGCTTCTTCAAATCCATGGAATACTCAAAAGAGATGGAAGTGCTTCGAGAAGGCGCTCTCCAGATGGTGAAGGCGGCAGTAAAGATTCGTGATGAAAAAGGTATTCCTATTGTTGGGATTGATCTAGCGGGCCAGGAATCTGGTTACCCACCAGGGAAATTCAAAGCGGTTTACGACTACGCTCACAGAAACTTCATGCACAAAACAGTTCACGCTGGTGAAGCTTACGGCGCGGAAAGTATTTTCCAGGCCATTACTGAGTGTCACGCGGATCGTATCGGTCACGGCTACTATCTGTTCGATGAGAACAAGATCGTTGATCCAAATGTGACTGATAAGAAAAAATATCTAAACGACCTTATTACTTTCGTTGCTGATAAACGCACAACAATTGAAGTGTGTCTTACATCAAACCTTCAAACGAATCCTGAAATTAAGTCGATCAAAGATCACTATTTCAAGGAAATGCTGAAGAACCGTATGTCGGTAACAATCTGTACAGATAACCGTCTTGTTTCAAATACGACTGTATCTCGCGAGTTTAAACTTGCTCTCGATAACTTCGAAATCCAGCCGAAGCATTTGAAAGATATCGTGGCCTACGGCTTTAAGAAGAGCTTCTACCCTGGCCAGTACATTGAGAAACGTAACTGGGCGAAGAAAGTGGTTCAGCACTTTGATGAAGTGGCGAAGAAACATGGAATTATTGATCACGTTTAAGACCTATCTTTTTACGATGAGGCGGTAGCTTTGGTGTTACTGCCTCTTCGTAAGAGTCCATTCTCTCAAATACAATTTTAAAAAGTTTGTTTGTTTTCTTCTCGAGCTCATCCACTTTATGTGAAGCTGAGGTTTCTAGACTTAGGAAGCTTCTGAGTTTGATGAAGGTGCGGATGATGGAGATGTTGACCTGGATGGCACGTTCACTATTAAGCACCGTTGAAAGCATGGCCACGCCACTTTCTGTGAACAACATTGGCATTGTTCTTCTTTTGGCATTCCAACCACTTAGCGGATTTGCGGCCGCAAATTGCGACCGCAAATCGTCTAACTCACTTAAATCACATTCGAACATGAAATCAGATGGGAACCTAGAGAGATTACGTCTTACCTGCTCACTAAGGCGTTTATTGGTTACTCCATAAAGCTCCGCTAGATCCGAATCCAACATCACTCTCTGCCCACGAATTGTATAAATGAATTTTTCGATTTGTTTCATGCTCAGTATATAGAGCATGTTTAAGAATTCCTTCCAGCCTACTTGTGAAGACCGGAAGGAAATTATCAGAACTGAATTACATAATTCTTCTGAGCACACCAAGTGTTGAGCCAAAGCTCGTTTCAAAACACGGGTTACCCCAGTTGTCTTGGTTCGAGAAATGAATACAGTTATCAATTGATTGGTGGGCCGTTTCAAACATGCCATTGCGAACACCGTTGATATGAGCAACAGGCAGAGCATGACCGTAACGAACCAGGCGCATTCCTGCGACATCGTTCCAAGTAAGTCCCATGCCAGGGAGTATTGGAGAGATTCTATTTTTCACGCGCTCAAGATACTTATTATAAAGATCAGGGTTGAAGAGATACTGTTGGGCCATATCGTAAGGAAGTGGCATATACAGAGTCAGAACACTCTTATCTGTCATGTCTTTCACGGCCCAATCAGAAAATACGATGTCCGCGAATACGCGGCTCATGCTGTCTTTATATTCATTCGTCGGACTCTGTCCATTCATGGTGAAGATGTCGTATCCGATTGAAGGAATCTTCTTCTTAAGGAAAATGTTCCCTACAAGGTAAGCACGATAGTGCATGTTATTCATCGCCTTCTCTTGCATTGGATCCATGCCGTTGACGATTTTCTTCGACACCATCTTAGGTGCAGTCACGATACAGTGCTTTGCACTTACAGTTTGAAGTTGGTTCATGCCGTTTTTAAAACACACAACCGCTTTCCCACCTTCACTACGCACATCAACCGCGAAAGCGTGGTTAAGGAAAGTCACATTGTTTCTCTTGGCTAAATTCTGGAAAACAGCATCTGCAATAATTCCGTTCCCTCCCGGAAGAACCAGCGTTCCTGCAAGGTCACAAGAAAGGAAGTTCAAACCTTGAGCGGCCGAAATCTCTTCTGGGGCCGCACCAAAAGAGGACCAGCAGTACATGCTGATGTATTCCATGATGTGAGGATGAACTGTGCCAAGTTCAGCTTCAATCCATTTTGTGAATGGAATACCATCTAAAGAGTTGAAGCGATTTCGACCAGCTGCTGATGGATCCCAAATGGGAAGTTCTGGATAATTATTTTCGTAAACATCCATAAACTTCTTATGCGCAAAACGGAACTCATCTGCTCGTGCAGGATCAGTTGCTCCGTCCCAGAAGCCATTAATAAAGCGGCCATTCATGTTTACCGCTTCAGCTTCGTGCTCAACCTTTCTAAAAAGATTTTTGATTTTTAAAGAAGCTAAGAAAGTATCAATCTCATCACCGGCCTCTGGCATTGTGATATAGGCCGCACCTTGAGAAACATAATTGTTTCTTCCAAAGAGTTGCGATTTTGCATTTCCACCAAAACGAGTATGGCCATCAATAATGAGAATCTTCTTACCAGTTAAATAGTAAGCGGCCGAAAGTCCTGAAATACCACCACCAATGATCACCACATCAAACTGTGCACTCACCGCCGGGATACCGCCTTTCTTCTGTATATAATAATCTTTCGCCCAAAAAACTTCATGGGCCTCATCGAAAAGATCACCTTCGATTTCAGTACTGCCACCAAAACCAGAAATTCTTTGTAGTGGTGCCAGATCTTGAAGAGTAGCATCCATTCCAAATGTACTCATGAGAGATTTTTCACCAGCACGTGCCCAAGGCGGAAGCATCATGAGAGAGGTTGCAGCAAGAGAGCTCAGGAAAAATTCGCGGCGATTCATTATTTTTCACTTTTGAATAAGGTTTTGGCTGTTTGATATACCATACACCTTAGGCCGGTCAATGATATTCTCGCTTTAACGCATGGCAAGTGCTTGACAGATTTGTAGCAATCGCAGACACTCTCCTTCACCTACTTCAATTCGACTTTGGAGACGTGCCCGAGTGGCCCAAGGGAGCAGTTTGCAAAACTGTAAAGCCGGCGGTTCAAATCCGCCCGTCTCCTCCAAAATAAATAAACCCAGGACTTGTTCCTGGGTTTTTTATTTTTAAGAGACTGGAGGTCAATTGAAGCGTCGTGCGGTTTGCGAGCGGGCCACGATGGCCCAGCGAGTACGTAAGCCCTATATGGGTCGAGGCCAGGAAGGCCGAGATAAATCCGCCCGTCTCCTCCAATAAAAATACAAAAGCCTCAGCGTAAGCTAGGGCTTTTGTATTTTTACCTGGTGCGAGTACGGTGAGTGGTTGAATCGTGTTTGCGAAAAGGCCAGGGATGGCCTTTGAGAACGAGACACCTGTTAAGGTGTTGAGCCGAAGGCGTCGTAGCAGTGTGCGGAGACGTAAATCCGCTCGGCCCTCATCTACTTTCGCCAGCGAAAGTAAAACCTACAAATTAGTTCAATCCAGGAATGAAATAGTAACAACGAAGACCAACAGCAAATCTAGCATTATTTTCAAAAACTTCTTCAACTAGATATTTGCCAGAAACTTTGATTGCAGATTTATCAAAAGTGTTTATTTGAATTTCTAATTCTTGATCCTTAGCTGACACCTTTGAAAATTTAGTTCCTGGTTGAGCAGCAAGGACTTGAGCAACAGTCATACCATCATAGTAGTTAGGAGCTTGTTCTTTATTCCAATAACAGGCAGCTTCGTAAGTCGCATCGCCTCTACCAATAGGCCCAACATCGGCCATTCTCGCCTTACGAAACATACAGCCACCATTGATTGGCTCAGATGGATAACCTTTCAAAAAGCAACGACCGGCCCATGCAATATTGATGATTTTATCTAAAGAAGGTTTTGTCCCTTCTTTGTATAAGTCACCAAGAACCTCGAAATAAGTTTTGTTTTCATTAACTTCGGCATCTCTTAACGCAGAATTAAGTGGTCCATTAGTGGCCGCTTGAGCAGAAAAAACTATCAAGAAACTGAATAATATAATCATGATCTTAGTCATAAACTCTCCCTTATAATTTTTTGAGAACTTATACTCTGTGATTTTTTTATTGAGAAGTTTCAGATTTTTTTAGAAACACATTCTGTAACATCATAAAGATACAATTAATATCATTGCTCCAACCGCTCCATTCCATACTTCCCCCTTGAGTATCGAACATCAGAGGCCTATAACCACCCCATACTTATAAGGAGTATTTATGAAAAAGTTGTTCGCTGCTTTATTAATGTCTTCGATTCCAGCTTTTGCTCTAGCGGCCTCTGCGACCTTAGATGCCACTAAGAAGATCGAACTCAAATTTGAAAACCAAGCTGGTGTTTATTTCTCGAAAGTAAAACTCACTCCTAAGTTCTATTGTCTAACAGTAAAACCTCAAGGCTGGGGAGACGCAGATACAGTCGTAAATGAAGCGAATACATTGTTCCAAGTTTCGTCGGATGAAATTGCATCGGCCACGATTCAGCACATGAACTCAATCACTATCGAAGCTCCAAAAAAAGATAGAATTACCAACAGACAATCATGTTCAGTAGTTGTTTATCTAACAATGGAGAGAGGATACGCCTCTGAAGCTAATTTTGAGAAAATTGCAAGTGTTAGAAGTTCTCGTAAAAATGCAAACCTCACCAAAGAATTCGAAAACGCAGTTGCTGGTGAGTATGTTTTCAAACTAGTGAATAATGGAACAACATGGGACCATGAGACTAATGGAAGAATGAATGTTTGCTCTGTTGTATTGTTCAAGAAATTAAAAGGGGAACTTAAAGAAGTTGCCAAGTCTTACAATTTCCAAGTTGATCGTTGTAAAATCTAAGTCCTCTACTGGTGCAGGTTTAGGCCTGCACCTCTACCTCAATGCTTATTTAAAAACGACATCGCCTCCGGACGAGCATCAAGTGGAATCTCCACAATAAATGTAGTTCCACTCTTTTGATCACTTTCAACTTTTATCAATCCATGATGTGCCTCTACCAGACCTTTTACTAAACTCAAACCAATCCCCCAGCCACGCTGCTCGCCCTTCTTCGCCTCTTCCGTCCTTTTAAACTGCTCAAACAGTGTGCCTCGGTCTTTAGGAGAAATATAAGAACCCATATTATGTACACTTAAGGTCACTCTTTCATCGACCTCCGTAAGATTGATTGTAATTGGTGAGCCAGAAGAACCATACTTAATGGCATTGTTAAGAAGATTTTCTGTGATCCTCCGCATGGCCTCATGATCCCAATAACCATCGAATGATCCTTGCTTTGTATAGATAAAGCGATCTCCATGTACTGTGGAAAGGTCTTCTATCACATCAGCTATAATGTGATCCAAATTATGGGAAGCAATTTTTACTGGAAGTTTCTCTCCGGCCTTTACCAAGTTTGCATCAAGAAGATCTCTGATCATACTGTCCGCCCGGTCAATACTGTCAGAAATTCTTATCGCAAACTTTTGTGTGTCCTGATCCTGTGAAAGCTTTCGGGCGAGCAGCTGAGCGCTCATCTTGGCCGCAGTTAGGGGCGTCCTTAAATCATGAGTAAGGGCCGAAACGAATCGGTCTCTAAGGTCACGTTCAATTTCCAGCCTCTTCATGATTTGTTTTTGTTCATGAATGTCCGTATTGGTCCCATACCACTTGGTAATTTTGCCTTTACTGTCCTTTACAGGCACGGCCCTTGAAAGGACCCAGTGGTATTCACCCGTTGAAACTTTCTTAATCCGAAACTCCATTTCATAGACATTACCGCTCTTAAGCGATTTCTCCCATTCACTCAATAGCTTTTCCATGTCATCAGGATGAATGACCTGGGACCATAAATCATTGCCCTCACTGCCGGCGGGAAGTCCCGTGAAGTCATACCACCGCTGATTGTAGTAATCCACATGTCCGTCCGGATTTGCGGCCCAAACAATCTGAGGCATGGAATCCGCCAATTCACGAAAACTTTTTTCACTTTCTTTAAGTCTTTCTCTCGCCTCCACTTGCCCGGTCACATCCATTCCAATATTGATAAAACTGTCTACTTTCCCCTCAGTGTTAAAATGAGGAACGAATTCATTTAAAAAGTGATAGGAACGTCCTTCTCTATTTATAAAAAAAGTTTCCTGAATAACATTTTCACCCTTAAAGACACGTTCGATATAAGGACGGAAATCTCTATATTTTTCTTCACCTAAAACTTCACGAAGGGTCTTTCCAATAAAATCTTTTTCTGAAATTCCCCACCATTCTTGTGTGGCCTTATTCACAAAAATGAATCGTTCAAAGGCATCATATTGGTTCAAGTGAATGGGAATAGAGTTGGCGATAAACTCCAATTGATCAGAGGTATGAGTAAGCTCTTCGGTTCTTTCTTCTACCCGATGTTCGAGGGTGTCTTTTTCATGCTGGAGCCTTATATTGACGTCTTTAATTTCGGCCGCTTGAGTGGCGATCTTAAGCTCTAGATCACGCACTTGCTCCACTCCTTTAAGTATATCCGTGACCTCCTCAACTTTATGAATGATATGGGTCACTTCATCATTCTTTACGATGGGAGAATTGAAGGTGCTCCAGTAGCGCTCTTCAAATTTTTTCAGATCAGGATTCCAAACTTCATAACGGATAACGCCAGGTGAATCTGCTTTATGGGTCTTGAGAACTCTCTCAAGTGAGTGCTTCAATATCCTGGCCCCCATAGACTCATTCGCGATATTGTCAGGAAAAACATCAAATACGTATTTGCCAAGAAGTTGTTGGTTAGTAGTGCGCATGAGCTGAAGATATAAGTCACTGGCAAAGATGATCGTCCAATTCGCCTTGAGTACAAGGAAGGGAACTGGCAAAGCATGAAAGACGGTACTGAATTCAAGTTCCTGCAATGTTTTCATCAGGGCAACCCATTGTGAATCGACCAAATAAAATTGGAACAGAGAGTGACTAGAAGGTAAATGCACAGGTCAAAAGTGCTGCGCCCAATTTCGCCGCACTTTCCCTTTTCATAACTCCCTGCCCTTAAAGAACATTCTCCATGTCATTTTGACTAAGGGGGGAATGGAGTGAAGTTCTTAATTACACTTTTCATATTATCTTCATTTGCTGCTTACGCTGCTGACACTAAAGATATGAATACGGCCAACAACCCACTCACTCCAATGTTGGGTCTGAATTTTCAGGACTATTATACTTCCTCTCTTTTTGGTTCTGATGATACAGCGAACGCTTTTCTTCTTCGCGGAACTCTTCCTCAAAAAATTGGAGGACTCCCGCAGATCACTCGCCTCACAGTCCCCTATCAAAATGCACCACGCCCAGGTCGAGATGGAGTGAATGGATTGGGGGACATCAACATCTTTGATATTTTTCTCATGAAGCCGGTGAATGGAGTGGAGTTTGGTGTGGGTCCCTATTTTGTATTTCCTACTGCCACGGAAGACGAAACTGGTGCTGGTAAATGGCAGGCGGGAGCATCGGCCGTGGCAATAAAACCAGGCGACTGGGGAATGATGGGAGCTCTTCTCACCTATCAACATTCTTTCGCCGGACCGAGCGAGAGACCGACTCAAAATCTTGCAACTCTCCAACCATTTCTCATCTATAATTTACCGAAAAGCTTTTACGTGCGTTCGTCAGGTGTGATGAATTTTAACTGGCAGAATGGTCACTACTATATTCCAATTGGAGCAGGTGCCGGTAAAGTTTGGAAACTCAAAAGTGGTACCATCATGAATCTTTTTGTGGAACCTCAATGGACAATCGCCCACGAAGGTGACGGACAACCAAACTTTCAGACGTTTATGGGACTCAATTTACAATTCCCGTTGGGACATTAATCAGTTAATACGGATAAAGCGTTTTAAGTAAGGCAATATCTCCCTCACTTAGTCCTGCTTCCTTTCCTTCGCTTGAATGAATATAGCAATAATTCATGACTGAATGTTCATCGAATTCCGTATACCCCACGCCCCACTTCTTCACCGTTTTAGAACTGGTGCTACTGCAGTCACTTTGGGCCTCGTAAGCGTCTGGATGGTCCTGCTCATGTAAAAGGCCGGCGGTATGTCCGAACTCATGAATGATCGTTGTTTTATTAAGAGTCACCGACGTTAATTCAATTGCCCCTTTGGCGCTAGGATATGGTTTTGCTACTGAGAAGAATCCCTCACCTGCAGTTGAATTTCCACGACTTCCTTTCAATGCCTGGGTGAAGTTTGTGGCATATATAATAACATTTGGTTTGTATGAGGCCGTTTCGCAATCTTCAAATCCTATAAAATAGATGCCCGTGCGTTCTTTTGAATACTCTTGTTCAATCACGGTGCGAACGAAATCTTTTTTTTCTTGTTTCCATTTCACGGTCCCGGACCTTTTCTCTTTCTTTCCGTCAGAGAAACAAACTTTGACTCCCGGTTTACTCCAGAGCATATAGTTATGGACCCCTGCAAATGAAGAAGTGGTTATGAACAATGAAAGGACCGAAAGGATTAATTTTTTCATAGAGAGAATTCTAATCTACTTCCCAGAAAACTTGTTTAATCCTCTCTTTTTTTCAGACCAAATTCGCGGGTGTCGAAATATTTGACACTGGCCCAATTCACAATTCCCTCTGGATCATTAATCGGGTAACCTTTATGCATGGCCAAACTATGGATAAAGTACGCTCTTCTGATTGGAACAGCACTCGCAACTTTTATTTTCTTTTTTACGAAACCTGCGATGCCGCAGGAACTCTCCTACCATCTGTTTGTTGATCAACGGATGTTCTGGAACATTCCCAACACGCTGGACGTGCTATCAAATCTTGCCTTCTTAATCGTAGGATTCTTAGGTCTTAAGGAATCATTCAAGATCACTTCGCCAGTGAGAAATTCCTGGATCGCCTTCTTTGCAAGTATCCTCTTGGTCGCCCCCGGTTCGGCCTTCTATCACTGGGCCCCTAATAATTATACCCTCATCTGGGACCGACTTCCCATGAGTACAGGTTTTATGGCCCTCTACGTGGTGATGCTCGCAGAACACATCTCACTTAAATTCACGAAGGTCCTTCCTTGGGCGCTTCTTATGGGTCTGGTAAGTGTTCTGGTGTGGGTCGCAACAGATGATCTTAGATTTTACTTTTGGGTGCAGTTTAGCTCGTTCCTAACGGTGCCGATGATTCTTCTCGCTTTCACTTCTCGCTATACTCACAAGGGTTGGTTTGGTGTGACCCTTCTGTTTTATGCTTTGGCAAAATGGACTGAGGTAAAAGACAAAGAGGTTTTCCTCTGGACTCATGAGATGGTGAGCGGTCACACCCTAAAACATGTCCTTGCGGCCATTGGTCTCATGGGTGTGTGGTGGATGTTAAAAGTTCGGTCAGAAACTGCGAGCGATTCTGAGTTACTTCCTGGCCATCATGGAACATGATCACAGGATCAAAAGATCCGTTCGTTCCTTTCAAGGCAACATGATCAGGACTAATGGTATAACGGCCGGCACTTCTTTCTGTTGGCCACTCCTCCTGGTCGTAAACCATGTAGATCAATTCAGAACAAACAATGGAAGATTCTGTTTCAACATCAAAACCAAAGTCATAGGGCTTTCCATATTGCTCTAATGCTTTAAGAATCATCTCACCATAATTCCCTTCTTGATTCGATCGAAGAACCAGGAAGTCATCAATGTCCATAAAGTGCTCAAGGGTGTTCATGGTCACACCTGGCTCGCGCAGAGCTTCTAGAACTAACTTCCCTTGTGAAAGTCTTTCCAGATGGGGAAACATTGCAGGGTGATCAAGAAGAGCAATCTCTTTCCCTTGATAGATCACGCGATAGCTTAAAATTTCTTCCGGAGTTCCCAGCCAAATCGCCGCGTGCCCATAATGACCCGGAATGAACTTGTCCGTTAATCGGAAAGGTGTTTTCTCTAAAAGCAAATCCAGTGGACGGAGTTTGGATTTCATCTTTTTCATCCATTCAACATCAGAAGCATACTTCAGAAGTTTTCCCGAACGAGTTTGCACCTGTCCTACTGTATTTCCAAAAATCTGACTGAGCTTAAAGGCAATTTTCTCCAAGGCATTTCCGAGTGTAGTCTGAGACATCAGGGCACCCAGGAGAACCACACTTTTCATGCGATAAAGAAAATCTTTGTCCTTAATTTTTCCTGCAGTAAAGGAGCCAGCAATATAAGAATCAAAGTAGTCTGGAGAATAGCTTGAGAATTTATCCAAAATAAGGAGATGGTTTTGAGTGTTGGCCCATAGATCTTGCTTCATTCCATTCGAAAAAAGATCCTTTAAGATTGAAGAATCTGGCCCCATATCATTTTCAAGAATTGATCTGATCTTAGTCGCTCGCGCCATCACTCCTGAAAGTTTAAAGAGAGAGTCATACATGAATAAACTAGAGGCCGCATTGACACGAACATCATTTAAAAATTTTTGAGAAGCTCTTTCAGATGGATTCAATGTCACTTTGAGATATTTTTTTAGTCCCCTGCTCTTCTCCACAACAGCAAATGGCCCGCTCGACACTTCAACCGGTAAACCACGAAGATGATCAGTGGAAGGAATGACGTCACCAAAGGTGTCCTTGTTCCAGCCATCAAGTCGTCTGAACATATCTTTCAGGGTATGAATGTCTTTTAATGAAAGAGGTTTATTACAATCCGAACGAATCCCGAATTCGCAGGGTCTTGATTCAAGAAATTCAACGATGGATTCAGTAATCTCAAGACCTTCGTCCATTAGCCCGCCGGCCTGGGTGGAGTAATCAGTCTGAGCAAATGAATGGAAAGATACTAATAGCCCTAGAACTAGCGATCCTCGCTTTAACATCAAAATCATCCTTGATTTGAGTTGATGCTTAGATCATTTCAAGGGCAGAAGACCGTCGTCAACGAGATTTACCAATTGCAATATCTTGTTAGACGACGGTTTCGCTTAACTACTGGCTTAACTGAAGCTCATTAATGGCGTCTTTGTTAAGACTCATTTCCCTGATCCATTGAGAGACATTTTCAAGGTGTTCTCGCTCCTCTTCCAATGCTTCTTCAAAAGAACCGGCCACTTCCTCAAGATTATTTGCTCGAGCAAGCTCAATCAAAAGTTCCCAGCAAGCGTTGTCCACCAGCTCGGCCATATGAATGACTTCAAGAGACTGCATAAAAGTTGTCCGCGGATCGGCAACAACTTGTACCCAACCACATGAAGCGACACCTGTGATATCTGCAGAAGGAGTTACGGCCGTTGGATCACCTCCGAGTTCTAAAATCACATCGGAGACCAGAGTAAAGTGATTTAACTCGGCTTCGTAAAAATGCTCAAGCTGATCTAGTGGAGGTAAAACATCCTTGTTGGCACTTCCATGATATTTACTTAATAGGGCCTCATACAATCGAACTCCACTTCTCTCAAAGGCGAGTCTCTCACCAAGCTTGTCCATCAAGAGAGTGCGTGTTGGACTCATCTTGGCCTTGGCATTAGAAAAAAGTCCCTTGGTTTTACCTGGCTTCGGCATGGAACCGATAGGTTCTGCCTCCCGCATATATCGAATGCGATTTTCTCCCAAATCAGAACTAAAACCTTCAGAAGGCGGTGTTAAGGCCTCAGCTCCTTCTTTGGTCTCTAACGAGTCCACCAAAGAGGCCATCATACCAGTTCGATTAATACCTTGATTTGAATTCATTAAATCTTTCATGATGGGCCTCCTATTGTTTCATATTGAAGTTTTCAAGATTTGCGAGTTCAGTGCCTGGTTTCCAGACATAGCCGGAAGTCACTATTTCAGTTGGGCTTCCTTCAGCATTCATAAAGTCCCTGTACTGAATAGTCGCGCGACTCTCTTCATTGAGGCCCACAAACTCGTCCCCTTTAGCTCGAAGATCGACTTCCTCTCGGAGAACTTCTCGCACAAACTCACGCTGACTCTTATACTCAATAGGAGAAGGTAATTTGGAATCAAGAATTTCTGCAGGGTCTCGTCTTTCCGTTTTCTTAAAGAGTTCCATCACAGCATGAAGTTGACCCAACTCATACTCTAAGAATCTCTCCCAAATGGCCTTGATGCGAGGATTAGATTCAAATGTCATACAGCTATAATAGTTGTAGACTTCATTCGCTTCATGCATAAGCCACTTTTCAAGCCAAGACTCATTTGGATCAATAATGGATTCATATTGTGTCACGTGCTGCTCTTCAATTGAAGCAATCTCAGCGTACACCTGTCTTGCCGTCGGATCAGAGAACATTGGGCCGATAGTCATATAATAATCATGGGTCTGATTTTCACCGGCCATAATCGTAAGGGCGTGGAACTTTGAAAGCATCTCTGCTTTTTCTCGGTCGTAGCTCTCTTTGAGTTCATCACTTGGGTCACGATGCTCAAACATGGTTGGTCGACCTGGAACAATGTCAGTGTAACCTTGAAGAATACTGTTCGCATCCTTCCCTTCCAGACGGTCCATCAAGGCCGAATAACGATACATGTGATCAAAATCTTCCAACAGACCATATCGGTAAACTTGAGCAAGATAAGGATCAGGTTCCTTCTGAGCGACAGCGGCCGTCACTTCGATGGCCACCTGTTCAAAGCCAATGGTGGTCTCTAGTGGGGAATGGTCTGCCCCAAGTAACCAATTGACCAGAGTTTGCTGATGCTGTTCAACTCGGCGAATTTTTGCCAACGGTAATTGTAGGTCTTTGTTCATTCTAGAACAGGCGTGACTAAATCTATTTGCTTCAGACTCAATGCCGTTCATGAGTATTATTCGTAATCTTGTGAATGCATCATCATTCAATTTACTAATTGGTTTCTGGACGAGATCTTTCCAGGTGAAGCGCTGTTTATCGAGTGAAACGCCTTTGTCTCTAAATAAATCTATGCTCATTGTTCCCCCTTTAGTGAAATGACTTAAGAGGTAATGCAAAGATGAGACCTAAATTAAAATACTCTTTATGGTTTACATAATTGGAGCAAAGGCATTGAGAACTCTTGAACGGATTTTCTGATAAAATGTGCGAAACCTGTAATCATCCAGGGCCATTTCGGTTGAGTCATCAAAGTCCTGTATCAACATCTCTTCCAGGAGCTTCAGAAAAGTCTTATCAGTTGTGATGATCCCATTCTCAAAGTTAATGAACATACTTCTAAAATCCAAGTTAGATGATCCTACCATTCCAAGCTCATTATCAATCAGCATGACCTTCTGATGCATCATCCCCTTTTGATAGCGATAGACCTTAATTCCATATTTCAGTAGGCGCTCATAATAAATTTCGGCCGCACCTGTTACATAGTCATTGTCACTCCTCTCAGGCGCCATGATCCTCACATCCAGGTGTTTCATGGAAGCGATGGCAAGGGCATCAATGATCTGCTGAGGAGGAACTACATAGGGATTTGCAATCCAAACTCTTTCCTTGGCCGAATTAATCATCTCCACATGCTGAAGCAGATTCATCGCCTCTGGCCCAATGGGATTTGAGTTATGAATAATAATGGAAGTATTACCAGTTGGTTCCGCAACATCCCAACCAACATCTAACTTATCTTGTTTTGACCAATTCCAATCTTTTGCAAACTCAGTCTGACCTAATAAAACTGCCGGACCTGTCACTCTCACATTAGTATCCCGCCAGCGGCCAATTTCAGGAAGGCCGCCTACGTAATCAAGCCCAATATTCACTCCGCCCCAGTAACCAATCTTCCCATCGACAATGAGAAGCTTTCGATGGTTTCTGAAATTTAAGTAGAACTTGCTTCTTTTCCCCGGACTGTGGCTTCCAAATTTCACTCCGGCCTTTTCTAATTTTTTTAGAATTGATGGCCGCATGAAGGTTGAATGGTTGTCATACAAGAGATAGACCTTAACTCCCTCTCGGGCCTTTCTCGCCAGGGACTCAGCAAACTTTCTTCCAACTGCATCAGTCCGAAAAATATACATCTGAAGCAGAATATATTCTTGGGCCTCATCAATACTTTTTAGCATGCTCTGAAATGTCGATTTCCCGTCAATCAAAAGCTTGATGTCGTTGCCGGCGATGTAGGGATGCTCACTGATAGTAAGAAAATCAACCTTGTCTTCAAAATGCTTAACGAGGTCCTGACTTTTAATGGGATATTCTTTAAAAACATCGAACTCAAGATACCCCGAAGGACGACGCTTTCCAAAAAGAAGAAATACGGGAAGTGCAATAAAAGGAAATGTGACAAGCCCGATTGTCCAGGCCACTATTCCTTGGGGAGTTCGTGATTGAAATAAGGCGTAGAAAGCGGCAATGATGCCAAGAATATGAAAGATAACGATAATGACAACTGTACTTTCTTCCAGTCGAATGACCATTTACCTGCCTAGTCTTTAATCAACATTGATGAAACAAATAGCAACACTCCTGGAACGATAACACTGATAATACCAAATTGAATTCCACATAGGGCCGCCGCGACACAGCCAATAAAAAAAGAAGCAACCATCTCAATCGTGGAAAAATAAATCGGACTTTTTACTTTTGCGATCAAGTCTAAAAAAAACTGAGTCACGTTTCCCGTCATGACGGTTGAGGTGGGAGTATTTTTTAAATAAAGCTTGTGGGCCGCATTTTGCATGCCCATCGCAAACACCAGTCCCATAATACAAGCGTAAAAACTAGTACCTTCTTTAAAGAAGACAAGCCCGACTCCACTTAAAAGAATCAAACTCGAGATCATGAAAAAGAAGCCCCGTTTTTTACAAAGCTTCCCATCAAAAAACCCTACCATTAAAACACCGGCCACGAAGAATGGAAAAGTCACAAGTTTTGAAAACCCTGCATGTTTCCCTGAGGCCAAAGTAGCTGCGAAGACCACGAAGTTCCCGGTCACATGGGCCGAGAAAATTCCTGAGGCCCCAATGAAAGTCGCAGTATCAATAAAGCCCGCCGAGAAGGCCAGGATCCAAAGAAAGTATCTTTGTTCTAAAACGCCCAACATGAACACCCCAATCCCCAATCAAAGACCGCCTCTTCAATTGAGTTTCTTCTAAGTTTCGGCATCTCGTGCTGAGGACAGCAGCTTTTCACTTCAGTTGGATGAACCATAAAACGTTTCGCTTGATATCCACCAAACGTCCGGACAGGTGACCAATCGGGCATGGCCGGAGGAAGAATTGGTGCGAGATGTTTAAAGTCATCATCTCCATGAACGATCTTTCCATTCACTACTGTCATGAGCGAAGTGATGTTCTTAATCTCTTCAGCATCAACCTTAAAATAATCATCGGAAAGAACCGTTAAGTCGGCAAACATGCCTTCCTTTATCGTCCCTTTCTTGCCTTCTTCATTTGAAAACCACGTATTAGAGAGAGTCCAGAGCTTTAGGGCCTCTTCTCTTTCAAGAAGTCTTTCTTCCGGATACATGGACATACCACCGAGAGTTTTACCCGTGGTTAACCAGTAGAGACTTATCCAAGGATTGTAACTTGCGACCCTCGTTGCATCAGTACCTCCTCCCACAGGAAGACCACTCTTAAGCATGTCTTTCACTGGAGGCGTATTTCTCACCACATCTCGCCCATAGCGTTCAACAAAGTATTCACCTTGATAGGCCATGCGATGTTGAATGGCGATTCCGCCACCGAGGGCCTTTACTCGATCAATATTTTTCTGATTAATGGTTTCAGCGTGATCAAAAAACCAGTGAATTCCCTTAAATGATGTGTCCTTATTCACTTTCTCAAAAACATTCAACGCGCGATCAATGGTTTCGTTGTAAGTAGCGTGCATTCTAAATGGCCAGCGCTTCTCAACCAGAAGTCTCACGACTTTCTCTAAATCTTCTTCCATATTGGCCGCAAGCTCTGGACGAGGCTCACGAAAGTCTTCAAAATCAGCGGCAGAGAAGACCAACATTTCACCGGCGCCATTGTGATGGTACATGTCTGTCCCCTCACCTGGTTTCAGCATCTCGGACCAGCGTTTAAAGTCGGCCAGCTCTTCTTTTGGCTTTTGGGTGAAAAGATTGTAAGCAATTCGAAGAGTAAGTTTATCGTCCTTCGCCAGCTTATCAATCACTTCATAGTCTTCAGGATAATTCTGAAAGCCACCACCAGCATCAATCACACTCGTCACACCCAAACGATTTAGTTCTCGCATAAAGTGCTGAGTAGAATTGATTTGATATTCCAGGGGAAGCTTTGGTCCTTTGGCGAGAGTCGCGTATAAAATTAAAGCATTGGGTTTAGCGAGAAGCATGCCTGTAGGATTCCCTTTCGAATCCTTTTCAATCATCCCACCAGGAGGATTAGGGGTGTCTTTATCAAAGCCACAGACCTTTAAGGCCGCACGGTTGAGAAGAGCACGGTCATATAAATGTAGAATGAAAACAGGTGTGTCCGGTGACGCCTCATTAATCTCATCTAATGTAGGAAGACGTTTTTCCTTGAACTGATGAGCGGTGAAGCCGCCCACCACTCTCACCCATTGAGGTGCCGGTGTAATACGGGCCTGTTCTTTTAACATTCTCATTGCATCGGCAAGAGACTCAACTCCGTCCCAACGAAGTTCCATATTATAATTAAGTCCACCACGGATAACATGAATGTGAGAATCAATGAGACCTGGGATAACACGCTTTTTTTGAAGATCAATTTTTTGAGTTGAAGCTTCTGCCAACTCCATGACTTCTTTATCACTACCAACTTTAACGATCTTTCCTCCAAGTGTCGCAACGGCCGTTGCTTCAAGCTTAGAAGGATCAAGAGTTGTCACTAAGCCATTATAAAAAATTTTGTCTGCTTTCATTCGGGTCTCCTGATCTAAAAGAGTACCCGAAAATAAAGTTATTCGTCGACAAAACTTCCCTCTGCCAGAGCAGAGATATAACGAATCTGTTTCAATTTCTGAGATGGGTTATTAAGTTCCAGAATGGTTCGACGAGCATATTTTTCTTCAAGTTGCGCAATCTCGCGTCTAAACTCATCCTCTGACTGCGGCGTCAATTGAAAGAACTGCAGCATCAGTGCTGAACCCTTCTTATTCAAAAGATTATCTTTAAAAAGTTTTGTCACCCAGTCCCGCAAGAGTTCAGTCATGAAAGCACCCTCAAACTTCCATCGGATGGGTCTCATCTTAGGGACTCTCAAAACATTTTCAGCACCAAACTGCACTAACCCTAAGCGATCCAAACGCAAAAGGATCTTATTGATTTCATCTTTATCCAACGCCAGCTTTTGAATGACTGCATCTACCGAAAGTCGTTCATAAACTAACAACCAATAAACCACGAAAGATTCTTTATCTTTCATGAAGTGCTGCTGCTGGGCCTCATTGAAAGTAAATGTCTGAACGTTTTGTTCTTCAGCATTTTTAATGACACCGAAAACCGAAAGCCCCATGGCCTGGCAAATCATATTGATTCGATTGAATGACCCGTCCTCAGCGTTGAGCCACTTCTTTAGGGTCGATTCGGGGAGGTCCATTTGACGGGCAAGCTCCGCATAGGAGGTATTCTGTCTTTTCAGGGCTTTCTTAAGCTCTGCCATCACTAATTCGTAGCTCACGTTAGCCATTTTGGGTCCTTTTGTAATAAGTTGTACCAGATTATGGAACTTTTACAAACGATATTGGTATATTTTTGCGCACGGGGCAACATTTAGACATGACTAGCACACAAACCTACTTAAAGATCAAAAGAGAACCTCTGTATCTACTCAGGGTCTATCTCATTGAGATGCTAGTTTTCTCGCTATTCATCACTCTCCTTTATTCAGTTCGTGAATTGGCCACAGTCAACCTGTCACTTGGTTTAATAGCATTACCTTTGGCCATTATCTTCGGATGTATGGTGGCCTCTTTTATTCATAATGCTTCTCATGGCAATGTTGGGAATAGATATCTGAATCGTGCAGTTGGTGAGTTCTGTGGAACATGGGTCCTTTATGGTTTCACAAACTTCATTCTGGTTCACCTTCTTCACCATCAATACTCAGATGAAGAATTAGATCCGGTAAATCCAAAGGGCATGAGCTTTCTCATTTTCCTGTCTGCGCCGATGCGCTATATGATCGTTGTGGCCAAAAAATACCTCTTCCTTCAACATGGCAAGTCTGCGAACTACGCTCTTATCATGAATACTCAGACGGTGATTTTTCACATCAACTTAGTTCTAAAACTTATTTTCTGGTATCTTCTATTTGGAAAAACTCTCTTCTTGTTCTTCTATCTTCCCGCCTTCTTTAGTAACGTCGCGATCCTTGCTCACATTAATTATGTTTGCCATCGTGATATGGAAGACGGAACAGTTGAAATGGTGAACCTTAATCACAACCTCTATTACAAGGTCGCAAACTTCATTACTTTCGGTGGTTACTTTCACAAGAGCCATCACATGAAACTAAATGTGTTTAACCCAATGAAGACCGCTCAAGAGACCCTGCCAACTCTTAAAACAGCTTCTTATAATGGTAACTTTATCGCTCGTTATTTTGATCTTCACAACATTTGGGGTGAAGGACAAAAAAACAAAGTGTACCATTAATCCATGGCCAATAAAAACAGACGATCCGCCTTCACTAAGGCACTATCATTTGTTGATCTTTCAAAAATTCCCGGACCTCGTGGGATTGATTATTTTCATTATGTTCAGTTTTTCCAAAGAGACATTTTAGGGGCCTTCACTCAGGTCAATAAAGACTATGGCGATATCGGAAGTTTCCCCTGGCCCATGAATTCAGTCATTATCTACTCTCCTGACTTCGCCCGAAGAGTGTTGATAGAAAATCATAAGGCCTACGTAAAGGGTGAGCAGATTGAAGAACTTCGCGCCGTCGTCGGTAATGGCCTGGCCACGAATAATGATTATGACTCTTGGTTAAGAAGTCGCACCATTATTGCCAAAGAATTTAACTCTAAGGCCATTCTGAGTTTTAATAAGAACTTTGAAAGACTCTGCCTCGATCACATCGCCCATTGGAAAGATCACAATGAAATGGATGTCTGTGAGGAAATGAAGTACCTCACTTTCAAAATTGCTTGTGACACATTGTTAGGAGTGAATCTTAGTAAAGAAGACGCTGAAAAAGTAAACGAGGCGGTCCATTTCACGTCACTTGTGACCTATGAAAGGATCTTCCAGTTCTTCCCGATTCCCTACTGGATGCCGACCAAAAAGAACCATGAGTTTCATCGCCACTTTAATAACTTAAGAACCATCGTTCATACACTCATTAAAAATGAGAAGGCACAACAGAATTCAAATCCTTCCAGTGTACTTGAACGACTCGTTCATGCAGTTGATCCGGAAACTAATGATCGTTTAAGTGATGACGAGCTACTGGATGAAATTCTAACCATGCTACTGGCCGGACATGAGACTTCGGCCCATTCGCTTACATGGACCATTGGACTCCTGGCAAAGCATCAGGACATTCAAGAAAAACTGTGGAAGCTAACAACTGAAAATAGTCTGGAAAATCTCCCTTATCTTCAATGGGTCATGATGGAATCTCTGCGCTTATATCCGTCATTTCCGGTCCTATCCAGAAAGACGGCCGCCACCGATGTCTTAGGCCCTTACACCATTCCAAAAAATACCAATGTGGTGATTCCGATTTATGTTATGCAGAGGAATGCTGCAAACTTTGATCAAGCAGACAAATTTATTCCTGAACGTTTTGCTTCACCTGAAATTCAAAAGTCTTTTGCCTATCTTCCATTCTCAAAGGGCCCTCGCAAGTGTATTGCAGAGGCATTTGCCATGAGTGAGATGGCGATTATTATCTATCAATTAGTTCAACATTTTCATTTTGAATTGGTTCACGAAGACCTTCCCCAGGAAGTGGCCTCAGTAAGTTTAAAGCCTGTTGGCGGTATGAATATACGTGCGATTAAACGCAAATGAGCATAAAATAGCTTCATGCTAAAGTTCATTCGTCAGATAAAAAGTGCTCTCTCTAGTGACCTCACCCCCTCGGATCTTGCCACTCACCTGAGTGAGCTTGACCCTAAGTATTCTTTTAAAGAAAGAATGGTGGCCCTGGCCCTTATCATGGATTGGATCCGTCTACCGGTGAAGTCTCCTCCCGCAGAAGGCGTTCCTGCATTTGTTCATTCTCGTGATCTTCGTTTTAAATTTCTTTTCCAGTTTTTGGAACGTCACCCTGAAGAGGCCAAGCATCTGGCGGCGACTCTGCAAGAAATTATTGTTCCTGGAGGAGCGGTTGGACTCTATTGTCTGATTGGAATCTCAGAGAAGCCGGGATTTTTTGTGGAACTGACCAACCGCCTGGTTCAAAAATCTCTGCCGGACACTTTTACTGAAAAAGATATTTCTGAGACCTTCAAAAACTTATTCGCAACGGAAGAAGACGCGATCTGGATTGAAACATCTTTCAAAAATATTCTACCTTTGTTTGAAGAATTTGCCTCTCAGAACTCCATTAGCTTTGATGCTCTAAAAAATGATCGCGTTGAGGCCATGATAATTTTAGGTGCCCAAATTGCTTCTCTTGGAACCAGTCAGGACATTCGCCGGCGTTTGGACAAAAAGCGTTTTATTGATTCGAGTTTTTTGCGTTTGAACCGCGCCATCAATAAAGAACAAAGAGATGATGAACTGATCCTAAAAGAAATTTCAGCGTCTCGAATTGATCTTCAAACCATTCGCCAAAACATTGAGGCCACTGGTGTTTCGGTGGATCTCATTTTTAAACTGGAAAAAATTGATTCCATCCTCGATCGAATCGAGATGCTGATCTATCTGAGTCAAGAGTCAGGTCCGGCCATGAATGGCCAATTTGTAGGTCGCCTGATCCGTGATGAATTAAAAAGTCGCAGTGTGAATGACTATATCAGAGAGAACATTCACCTCTTGACGAGAAAGATCGTGGAACGCGCCGGTGAGAAGGGTGATCACTACATTGCAAATACAAGTGACGAAAAGAAATCGCTCTTCTATGCGGCGGCCCTCGCGGGAATTCTTACGACCTTCACAGCGGTCGTAAAATTTTATATTGGGGCCTTTCATCTTCCTCTTTTCTTTGAGGGCTTCTTTTTCTTCATCAATTATGCTTTTGGCTTCCTGGCCATGCAGAAATGGCATCTGGCCCTTTCAAGTAAACAACCGGCCTACACGGCCTCGGCCCTCTCTCGAAAGTTTGAGGCCTTTAAACAGACCAAGGAACTGGATGAAGTGACTTCTGAAGTGAAGAAGATCATTAATTCCCAGATGATTACCACCTTCGGCAACCTCCTGCTGGTCATTCCCGTGACGATTGCTGTGGACTGGGGATGGTACTATGCCTTCGGCCACCACATCATGTCGGCCGAATATGCGGCCTCGACCATTGATAAGCACAATATCTTTACAAGTCTTACCGTTCCGTTTGCGATTCTTACAGGAGTCCTGCTCTGGCTCTCAAGTGTGGTCGCGGGCTGGGTAGAAAACTGGCTCGTGTTTAGAGAAATCCCTGAGGCGATTAGAGTAAACTCTCTTTTAAAAACCGCCCTGGGTAAGAATCAGGTCAATGCCATGGCCGATCACTTTGCGGCCACCATGGGTGGTATCGCTGGAAATGTTTCAATCGCTTTTTTCCTCGCCACACCAATTATCATTGGAAAATTTACTGCCATCCCACTCGACATCAGACACGTAACTCTTGCCACGGGAACCATGACCCTCGCCTTAAACAGCCTGGAATGGGACTTCTTCAAAGACTGGCCAACCATGCTCAATATGGTTTTAAGTGTGATCGTCATTGGTTTCTTTAATTTCGGAATAAGTTTCTATTGCTCAATCCGTATGGCGGCCATGGCGAGAAATGTTGAATCGAGATATCTCAAGATTATTTTCAAATATTCTTTTCGAAAGAGACCTAAGTTAACGGCAGAATAACAGTGAAGGTAGTGCCCTTGCCCACCTCACTGCTCACATGGATGGAACCATTGTGGGCAAGAACAATTTGTCTGGTGATGTAGAGACCCAAACCTAGACCACTCACCTCGTGATAAGCAATCGCACGCTCGAACTGTTCAAAAATTCTTTCCGCATCTTTCGATGCAATTCCACGTCCCTGGTCAATCACCATCAGCTTGGCGCGATTCCCTTCTGCAATCAGACGGACTGAAATAGGTTTGTTATTTCCGTATTTCATGGCATTGGTCAGAAGATTGGTGAACACTTGCTCGAGTCTAAAGCGGTCCCAATTACCGTAGAGTTCCGGTGGAGAATCAAGACTTATATCGGCCCCCGCCTCATGGAGCTGAGGAGAAAAGCGAGTTAGCACTTCATTAAGCATCAGCGTGAGGTTGAACTTCTCTGGCCTTAAATTGAATTTACCCGTTCTTAAACGTGAAACATCCAACATGTCATCCACAAGTCTCACCAGGTGATTAAGCTGATTCTCATCATCACGGGTCATATTATGAATTTTCTCTGGAGTAAAACGAGCAAATTCACCTTTATCAATATAACGCTTTCTGAGTTGGAACTGGAGCTTCAGTGACGTCAATGGCGTTTTCAATTCATGAGAAGCAACTGATAAAAACTCGTCTCGAATATTTACCGCTTTCTGCAGTTCTTCGCGTGCATGCTTCAGATCGTGAATGTCTGTGGCCGTACCAAACCATTGCAAAACCTTTCCATTTAAATCTGTAAGAGGAACACATCGCTCAAGATACCAGCGGTAATTTCCTTTCCTATCTTTTAAACGATATTCACCGGTATAAGTTCGATGTTCATTCAGCGCCTCACGACAATTATGCATCACCATGGGCTTATCATCTGGATGAATATAATCTGTAAATTTAATAGATTTTGGATCCTGAGGAGTCATGCCGATGAAGGTCCACCAGCGGGCATTGTAAAACTGGCACTCACCATTGGCGTCCAGAACAAAAACGATCTGAGGCATGGAATTCGCAAGCCTCTTCATTTTCGTTTCACCTTCTTCGGCGTGAATACGTTCATGGATTTGGTGGCGAAGACTCGCAATCATTTCATTGATGGAAGTTGCAAGTCGCCCTAACTCATCATTAGATTGAACTTCAACACTCTCATTAAAATTTCCTTTTCCCACCTCAGTTGTTACAAAGTTAAACTGCTTCAACGCACGGGTAAGAACACGGCTGAATGAGAATGTCAGCAGGACAACAGAACCTTGAATTAAAATCACTGAAGAAACCAGAAGCCACAACAGGACCTTCTCTAACCAGCGCGAGGCCGCTCCAATTTTTTTAGAAAAATCAGTCTCAACCGCTGTGAAACTGTCATTCAAGTCAGAAATTCTCTGAAGGATGACATTGAATTCTTGCTGAGTATAAACTTCGTTGTTGTGATACTTTTGATAAATTTCTTTTCCGAGTTGTTCCATCTCGGCGATGTAAATATCACCTTTTCGCCAGGCCTCGACCGCTGCGACCAGATGCTTTTCCTGGTGAAAGCGTCTGAAAAATTTGATCACTTCAGGAATATCATCCGGGTGCACCTTACCACGCAAAAGTCCTTCGGTGGCCCCTGCAATATCCAGCTGTGGTTTTTCCATCGCCAGCCTTGCGTGCTGATCACCGAGAGGGACATCAATCCTTTCAAGAAAAATGCGATAGTACTTTAAATCTTTGGTAATGAGATAATTCTGAAGTGCAGAGAGAGAATCTTTCTGACCTTTGGACCAATCACTTTCACCGGCCACGAAAGCACGAACGGCCGTCATGGTTTTCAAAGAGAAAACCAGCATGATTACCACAACGGCAATCATTAACCCCATGAAGCCAATGACTCCAAAAAGTTTCTTAGATACTGAAAGATTCTTCCACCATTTCATTTATATTAGCTTATCGGTTTCAGAGCTAAATACATGAAAATTCTCAGTGTGAATATACACTTTCATCTAGCCTTAAGAATAAGAAATCTTAAATTGTAAATTCCACCTTACACACTAGAGGAAATGGTGAAATTTCGTCTTTAGGTCATTTTCTAATGGCAACCTGTTTGCCTCTCCACTCTGAGTTCCATGTAGATCTCATAGTAGCGGTAGGAAGCTGGCTCGTTTGGACCTGGTTTATGGTCTGGTTTTAGAGTGAGGCAACCAGTTTTTAAGAGTAGATCCCACAGGCCAGGGGTCTGGTCCAACTTCGCTCGGAGCGCTCTTTTTATGAGGTCATAGTGATAGGCAGAACCTTCTGCATGATCAACATAATCAAAGAAATGCTCCCCCCAATTCACGTCTTTTAGCCTGTACTGAGAGTAAATTTTATTGGCCAGATTTCCGGCCTTTTTGGCATCAGTCCCGACCATGTTCTCAACTGCTTTACGGGTAAAGGGCCAGTCCTTAATCTCATGGCGAGAATCTTGAGGAATTGTCGGGTCCGGATACTTAATCGACTGCCAAAGACCTTCCACCGAAGCAAAATATTTACCATCGAGGACAAAAGGAGTGGCACCAAAATTTGAGAAGATTCCCAATTCTGTTCTTTTAGAAAGAATGACTTCACCTGGTTTAGCATCTTGGGGAAGAATCTCCCAGCTAGCGGCCTCTTCACGAGGAATTTCAATCCACCATTCACGAGGATAGCTCTCGGCAAGAGTTATGAAAGGAACTAAAAGGGTGATGAGAAGAAGTGCTTTCATGAATCGAACTTAGCACTCAGAGACTTATTTAGACAACTAGACGCCGGCTCTTTCGTATCCTGCGACCGCCATGTCGAGTGCGACCCCAGATACCGGTCTCGTTCGCTGACGCTCACTTCCTGACCATAATAAGAAACCCCGCCAGAAGCGGGGTTTTATGAGCGATTAAGCTTCGCGAATTACGTACTTATCTTTACCTTCGTCCACCATCTCTTTAAGTTCTTTACCAACTTTAAAGAATGGAACTTTCTTTGGAGAAACCTTCACCACTTTACCAGTCTTCGGGTTACGTCCTTCATAAGCTTTATAATTACGATTTGCGAATGAACCGAAACCTCTGATTTCAATTCTTTCATCGTCGAAGAGTGCCTGAATCATGCTATCAAAGCAGATGTTCACAATCTTCTCTGCTTGATGATGAGGAAGGTTTGCTTGTTTTTCAATCACGGCAATCAAATCAGCTTTAGTCATTGTCCACTCCTGTTACGGGACTACATTGTTGTATGATTTTGAGAGCTTATCGGTCATCCGAAAAATTAATTTAGTATCCGCCTCAAAGTCTAGGCGGTTTTCTACTAAATAAGATCCCCTCATCTTCCCTAAGTATAAGAAATTATTGCACAGTGTGCAATAAACTCAAGTGGATTTTCGGTTGAGCGTAGAATTGTTTAAGGAATCCCAAATTAGACTCGATAAGTCGTTGAGGAATAAGGACTATGGACTCGCGATTTAACAATTTTCTACGAATGTTTATCATGATTACGCTCAGTGTAATGATGGTGGCCTGTCAGGATACAATTCCTAAGCGATCCCTTATTACCTCTGGTTCTTCTACTGACGATCCCACTTGTACAGAAAATGATGAAGAAGTGACGGAAGACCTTCCTAAATGTGAAGATGACACTCCTACTCGTCCGACTGGTGCTATTTTCTTCAAGTCTGATTTCTGTGCCTGTAAAGATTCAAAACCTGTGAGCTATGGTAACTGCTCATCTTTTTGTTCAGGCAAGAACACCAGTGGTGCAGAAACTCTATTTGCGAACTTCACAGTGACTGAGGACATTTCTTTAAGTGGACTTGGTAACGTTTATGCCTGGTGTACGACTCCGTTCTCAACCGATACCACAAACCCAGAGTGTAAATTAGAAGCAAAAGATGATCAGGGTAACATCACCTATATTCAAGTGAACAATCTTCTTAATTCGAACTCGATTACCGCCAATATTCAGGACGACCTTGCCTATGACAAGACTTACGTACTGACTCTGGTTGAGATGAGTTCAAAAGCAAGATCAAACTCAATTCAGATGGTGAAGTTCTCGACTGATATTACTTCACCGACGCTTGGCCCTTTAAAGAACGCTCCTATTTCTCAGTACACTTGTCTTGTGCGTGAGTTTTCAACCGACGATTCGACTGGTGATATCTATTATGATCAGGCCTATCGTATGCACTTCTATTTCATTCCTCGAGTACCACCGAATCCAATTCCGGCCGGTAACTCGAATTTGATCTGCCACGATATCTTTAATCCTCTTTATGGAGCGGTAGATAGCGAACTCTATCCTCGATTTGAAACTATCCCAGGTGTGTTTAACCTTTGGGACACGACTGATCCGCGCTTCTATGACAACAACGGTTCAGGCGGAATCGACGTTAACGAACTCATTATTCAAAAAACAAAAAACTTTGGTGGAACCATCCCAACTGGAACGAACTTCTTTGCGAAGTTTTTCTGGCCAGGGGCCCCTACTCTTTCTGAGGACGCCGGTAACACCAATACGACTCAACCTCTGGGTTATTACATGGCCCCTTGGATTGATCAGTCGACTTATAAGTCTTACTGCTTGAATTCAACTCACTACAATAGCTCTAACCCGCTCTTTAAAGCGATGAGAGACATTATTGAAGTGGACACTGAGGGTCTTTATATCGGTGAAAAAGCGGCCGAAACTGTGACTGACAGTAACGGTAACACGACAACCGGATTCAAAGACTACATCCTGATCCGCGAAACAGATTTAAAACAAGTCTGGTTCTATCTGAAAAACAATGTTCCTACCGCTCCTACTGACGATAACGTTGGTAACAATGCTGTCTTCTTCTACTACCCACTTAACAAGGCCTCACCGTTTGTTAAGACTTCTACTCAGAGAATCTTCCGAGTCAGAGGTGCTAGTGAACTAGGAAACAGCAACGTGACCGAGGGTGGTTCAACTTCAAGTGGTAGCACCACTTCATATCCTCCACACGACCGTAAAATTGGATGTGTTCCTAAGTTCTAAATGAAGTTATTGATGATTCTTAGAAGCGGATCTAGTTCGTCATTAAAAGTTTGGTAAAACACCGTCAGGCACACGCATGCAACCACAAGGTTGATGGCCAAACTCGCCGCGATCCCTTTCCAACCAATCCACTCCACTGGAACAAAGAGGCGTTTAAAAAGGTAACCCAGGATGACAATACCGATCCAAAGGTAGAAGTAGTACTTGAGGTCTTCCTTACGAAGGAAAATCCCCATAAGGGCCGGAAGCGCCTCTTTATCCATTAAGACGTCAGTCAGGAAGTCCAGTGCCTTGGGACTCTCCAAAAGAAACGGCCCAAAGACATTGTCCTTGGATTTCTCCAGAATCAAGGTCTTCACCTGCTCCCTTGGCATCTGACGAACAGGACTTTCAACTAGAAGCCTGCGCACGATCCTCACTACTTTTTCATCTAATAATGAAGCAGCTGTAATGTTCTCGTGACCCAATTTTTTGAGTTCTTCGATGGCATTGTATGTGGAGCTTTGAAGATTTTGTCGGGACTCATCCAGCTTGACCGCCATTTCTGTTTGTCTACGGCGCTGTTCTTCGAGATCCCGGAGGTGCTTATCTTCATCTTCCTGGCCGAGGCCAGGAAGTGAAAATAAGAAGAAAATTAAGAGGAGAAATTTCACGCTGCTTTTTTAGCAACAAACTTTTCGTAGATAACAGTCATCGGAATGGCGATGAAGATGGTCGAGTAAACACCAAGGATTACCCCGATAGTCATAGCAAAGAAGAAGTCGTGGATTACAGAACCGCCAAGGAACAACATCACAAGCGATACACCTAATACGGTCATTGATGTGATGATGGTACGAGACATTGTTTCGTTAAGAGCACGGTTTACGATTTCTGCAGTCGAAAGGTTCGGATGGGCCACTTCAATCTCACGAACACGGTCATAAATTACCACCGTATCGTTCACTGAGTAACCAATGATCGCTAGAAGGGCCGCGATGATCTGAAGTGAGAACTCTTTTTGAGTCAGGATGAAAGCACCAATGATGATGGTCACGTCATGAATCAAAGCAGCGATCGCACCTGGAGCAAATTTATAATCGAAACGAAGAGCAAGGTAGATCATGATCGCCAGGATCGCCCAAGCAAGAGCTTTAAACGCTGACGTTCTTAGTTCTGCACCGGCCTTTGGACCTACGATATCGTTCTTTAGGATCTCGTATGAACCAGCGCCATACTTCTCATCAAGAACACTGCTCACCTGAGCTGAAACAGCGTTAAGGTCGCCTTTATCAGTTTCAAGCTTTAGAAGGAATTCGTTTTGGCTTTCGTCACCGATACTTTGAAGCTGAGACAATGCAACTTTCTTCTCGTTCATCAGATCGCGAAGCTCAGAAAGAGCGACCTTCTGCTTAAACTTTACCTGCACCTCTACCCCACCACGGAAATCTACACCGTAGTTAATTCCCTTTGTGAAATACATCACAACAGTTCCGATAATTAAGAGAAGAGAGCAAAAGGCCGCGGCCTTAAACATTCCTACGTAATCAACATATTTTTTTGTAGTACTCATTTGATTAATCCTTCAATTAAATGCTTAGTGTTTTACGTTCGCCCTTACCTACGTACATCTCGAACAGAACCTTACTTACGAAGTAAGAAGTGTAAACTGTTGTACAGATACCGATAAGAAGTGTTACGGCGAAACCACGAACTGGACCTGTACCAAAGTTAAGGAGACAGATACCAGCAAGAGCAGTTGTGATGTTAGCATCGGCAATTGCCCAGAAGGCCTTTTCAAAACCTACGCGAACGGATTCAAATGGAGTAAGTCCTGCACGAAGCTCTTCACGGATACGCTCATAAATAAGAATGTTACCATCCACCGCCATACCTACAGTAAGGGCGATACCGGCAATACCTGGAAGAGATAGAGTCGCACCAACACCGATCAAAATCGCCAGTGTGAAAAGAACGTTTAGAACGATAGTCACAGTCGCAATCAAACCAGAAAGTTTGTAGTAGAAACACATGAAAGCAAGAACGAGTAATGAACCAATCATGGCCGCGATCTGGGCCTTATCAATAGCATCAGCACCAAGAGAAGGACCAACTACACGTTGCTCTTCAAAGATAAGTTCAACAGGTAGAGCACCGGCACGTAGAACAAGAGCAAGGTCACGAGCTTCAGTCATTGTGGCGTTATAGTCACCAGCACCTAGAGTAATTTGAGCAGAACCACCAGCGATTCGGCCTTGAACAACCGGAGCTGAGTAAACGTTACCGTCAAGAACGATGGCCAGACGCTTTCCAATGTTAGCACCTGTGATCTCTTCAAAAATCTTGGCACCATTTGGTTTAAATTCAAGGCCAACATATGGACGGTTTTGTTGCTGATCAATACGAACAACAGCTTCTTGAAGTTCTTCACCAGTTAAACTTGAAGTTGTTTCAACCAGGTATGGCTCAAGATTTGTGATTTCGTTAGTTACTTTATTAACAGTTTTAGAGAAGGCGATTTCTGAACCAGCAGGAAGATCTGCTTTAAGGTTGTCGTTGATCTCACGAACGTAATCAGAGAAACGCTCCCCTTTCTTATATTCGATACCGGCCTTTTTAACTTTATCTAACCACTCAGTAAGGGCCGTAACAGGAATATTATCGTTAACGAATTTGAATTCAAGCTTAGCAGTTTTACCGATTAGATCTTTGGCACGGTTGATGTCTTTCACACCTGGAAGCTGAACCACGATACGGTCTGAACCTTGAGAAACGATTTCTGGTTCAGTTACACCAAACTCGTCAATACGGTTACGGATAACTTCTATCGACTTAGAAAGGGCCGTATCTTCGATCTCTCTTGTGAATTCGCGACCAAGACCATAAGTCAGAGTCGTTCCGTTTTCAGCAGTTAAGCGAAGTGGGTAGCTGTAAAACTCTTTTAGCTTGGCACGAGCAGCGTCCAGATCACTTTCTTTTGAAATGATGATCGAGTGCTTAGGATCTTTCGCGTCCGCCGCATCCAGGGTCCCCAACGTAGCATCAATACCTACGTCTTTTAACGTAGCGATTGTCTTACGAGCGTAACCTGTTACTTCGTCACGGTAGACTTTGTTAAAGTCGATACCAAGAACCATGTATAGTCCGCCTTGTAGGTCCAATCCTAGATTGATCTTACTTTTAACCGGAAACGAACTATCGTCTTTAAGGTTTAGGAACGTTGGAGTGACTGCCATTAAAGCACCAATCACTAACGCTGCTAAAAAACTAAATCTGAACCACCATCCCTTGGCCATGTACACTCCGTGTCTATAAAAGGGTTTCTTAGATATATGATTTGAAAATTCTAAACAATTTAGGGAATTAGAGCAATGAATAGAAGGGCTTTTCGCCCTTCTATTTTTAAGAATGAGGAGTTTCTTTCTTTTCTTCGGTAGGCTGGTCTACTTTCTCTTCAGGGTGCTGAGTAGCGTCAGCGACCTTCTTGTGAGTAGAATCTGAGTCATCTTGCAATTGGTCACTAAAACCTTTCGCTGCATTTTGGAATTCACGGATACCTTTTCCAAGGCCTTTTGCAAGCTCAGGAAGTTTTTTTGGTCCGATGAAAATCAGAGCAATTAAAAAGATGAGAATTAATTCGCCAAAACCTAAACCGAACATAGATTACTTCTTAGCTTCTGTGAAAAGAGCAGCAGCTGAACCACCAATATGAGATTTAAGAACCTTCATTTTAGCTCCACCATCTAGCTCTAGAGTGACAACTTTATCTGCGATACCTGTTACTTTTCCAAGGATACCAGATTTTGTGTAAACTTCATCACCGTGAGCAAGTTTATTGATGAAATTTTGCTCTTCCTGCATACGTTTTTTCTGAGGACGGATCATCAGGAAGTACATCACTAAGAAAATTAGTACGAATGGAATGAATGAAATAAATGGTGATTGAGCAGGAGCGCCGTTAGCTTGTGCATGGGCAGATGAGATCAATAAATCAAACATGGTAATCCTTTTTTATTCCCAACGGTTCGTTGTGTAGTTGTTATAAAATGTCTTGTAATATTCGTCAAATTCCCCTCTAAAAATCGCTTCTCTGGCGCCCTTCACCATCTGAAGGTAGAAGTGAATATTGTGATAACTAATAAGCTGCCCTGAGAGATATTCACCTACGTTAAATAAGTGGCGAATATAACTTCTTGAGTAGCGCGCACACACTTGGCATGAACATTCTGGATCAGGTGGAAGTTGATCTTCTAGGAAGCGGGCCTTCTTAATATTAAGTGGTCCATGAGTTGTGAGGAACTGACCATTACGTGCATTCCTCGTAGGAAGCACACAGTCAAACATATCGAGACCAGATTTAATTCCGTTTAACACATCGAGAGGTTTCCCTACTCCCATAAGGTAGCGAGGTTTTTCTTTCGGCATGGCCGGAACGAATTTTTTGCAAAACTCGACCATCTCTTCGTTCTTTTCACCAACTGAAAGTCCACCAAGAGCATAGCCATCAAAATTAAGTTCCATTAATCCCTGCATGCTTTCCATGCGAAGATCATAATGAAGGCCACCCTGGATAATTCCAAACAGGTGCTGGTGCTCTTTTAGCTCAACCGTTTTGCAGCGTTTTGCCCAACGATGAGTGAGCTCCATTGATGTGCGAAGAGTTTCTTTCGTCGCCGGAAGTTTTGGACACTCATCAAAGGCCATGACGATATCAGAGCCCAGGGCCCGCTGAATTTCCATGGATTTTTCGGGAGTGATTAAGTGTCTTTTCCCATCAATGTGAGACTGGAATGTAACACCTTCTTCAGTAAGTTTATTAATGTCTGAAAGAGAGAAAACCTGATAACCACCAGAGTCTGTGAGGATGGGACGGTCCCAGCTCATAAACTTATGTAGGCCCCCCATTTTTTCCACCAGCTCGTGACCTGGACGAAGAAACAAGTGATAGGTGTTTCCTAAAATGATCTGAGCATTCATGCGCTCAAGATCTTCCTGCCAGAGAGTTTTAACAGACGCGCGAGTTCCCACCGGCATAAAGATCGGAGTTTCAATTACACCATGGGAAGTATAAATGCGGCCGGCCCGGGCCTCGCCGGATGTGGCCTCTAACTGGAAAAAAGACATGAACTCTAAATACTCGAAATTTCTAAGATCGTCTAATAGATTCTAGGCGCGGAACCTCTTAATATCCCTTCATTCTGGCAATGCTGAATTAAATTGTTTCACCAGTTCAGGAGAAAGACTCAGAACTTTTGAAAGTTCTTCTCCAAATCTTCCACCTATTCCGCCCCATTGATTTTTACCAATTAGCTTTGGCTCACTTTTTACGAGCTTCGCCTTCATTTCCACTGATCCATCAAAACAAATGACTTCAGTTTCACCTAGAAGAGGATTGTAAGAAACGAAAAAGTTTGTCCCCCGAAGACCCATGGCCGCATTCTTAGTTTGAATGCCTCCACCCTTCTTTACTTTAGAAGTTCCAGTGATCCATCGAGCAGCACCATGAAGAAGACTTAGCTCTGGAATTGTGACTTTATCGTTGAGACTCATGTAAGAAGTGGTATTCGCCGCTAAAACAATTGTGGTCTGAGATTCTTCCAGAAGAATTTTTAAATAGGATTTGTCACTAACGACAAACTCGCCCGCACCTTTAAGAAGTGATGTGCTCTTGAGCGGATGTCCTCCGAAAGTCGCCTTTCCTTTAAGAACCAAAACTTTTGCTGAAGCAAACAGATCAAAAGAAACCAGTCCTAACAAGAGAAGAAGAAATTTCATTTGCGGCCCTTTCTTAAAATGAGCATACCGTCTCCATATGAAAAGAAGCGGTACTTTTTCTCGATGGCGATTTTATAAATTTCGAGTGTTTTTTCGCGGCCAATGAGTGCACTCACGAGCATCAAAAGCGATGATTCTGGTAAGTGAAAATTCGTTACCATGGCATCAATGGAATGCACTTCTTTTCCAGGGTGAAGGAAAATTGAAGTTGAGTTTAAGCTCCCCGGATGATCAAACTGAACGTTCCCGTTCTTCCAAGAACTCTCAAGAGTTCTCAGAGTAGTGGTTCCCACTGCGATCCTGAATTTCGCGTTCTGAATGGTCGCTAGATTCTCTTTATCAATGGTGAAGAATTCTTCGTGCATCTTGTGCTCAAGAATGTTGTCCGCTTTCACTGGTGCGAATGTGCCGGCCCCCACGTGAAGAGTGACCGTGGCGATCTCGTGTCCTTCATTTTTAATTTTCTGAAGGAGTTCAGTGGAGAAATGAAGACCCGCAGTTGGTGCGGCCACTGAGCCAGTTTCTGCAGCGTACACCGTTTGATAGGTGCGTTTATCTTCTTCGTCGGACTCTCCGCCACGAATGTAAGGAGGAATAGGAATCTTTCCAATTTCTTCGAGGGTCTTAATCAGAGCATCGTGCGGAAGATTAAACTTCACACCAAATGTGCCGCCTCTAAGCTCCACGATCTCTGCTCTTAGGTTCCCAAAGATGAATTCATCCCCTACCTTTCTTTTTCCTGAAGCACGAACCATGGCCGGATAAATGCCATTTTCGTGAAGGAGAGAAAGGACAAAAACTTCGGCCTCACCTCCGCTGGGCTTGTTTCCAATCAAGCGACAAGGAAAGACCTTGGAACGGTTAAAAACCAGGGTCGAATGAGAAGGCAGAAACTTGGTGATTTCCGAGTAAGTTGAGTGAATGATTTCGCCGGTTTCTTCTTTATAGACCAAAAGCTTCGATGAGTGACGGTCAGGCACCGGGCGGTCGGCAATTAATTCTTTAGGTAGCTCAAAATGGTAGCTCGAGAGCTCAAAATCAGTCATTTTTTCATTCACTCTTGGAAAAGGGGGACACTCTTTGTAGGATGATTATAGGAGAATTCTTATGATGAGAAAAATTCTAATTTTGTCCCTGGCCGCCCTATCTTTCAATGCTTTTGCTCAGACCGCTGAGGAAGAGGCCATTATTCTCAATCAAGAACTCCAATTTCTTGAAGACTCAGTTAACAACACACAAGCTGTTTCAATCAATACCCTGGACGTCGATGCCAATAGAAACCGCGCCATCAATGACGAAGGTCTTGAGCGCACTTATTTTGGTGAAACAGAAGAAGACGTAGTGAGTACGAGGACAGCAAGTCCTAAGCGCCGAAGCAATTAGGCCATTCCGAATCTTCTCGCCAGCGAAAGCACGGCTTCAGTCACTTCATCAATATACTGCTTAACGGCCTTGTACATCGCGAAGGTCTTCACCTGCTCTAAAAGCATTTGAAAAATATTGTTCAGGATTTTGATCACGGGCTCGAGATTGAATTTTTTAATCACTAAATCAATCACAGAACTTGCCTCCTGAACGTCCTTACCTTTAACTACATAAAGTGGATTCTTCGTTTTCATTAATTAAGCTCCTTGCTTACGGCCTCAGTCATAGAGACGAACTGTCGTTGCAGGTCTTTAAAGTCATTTGATTTGAAATGAAACACTGACTTTCTCTGAGCAAGGGACTTACCAAACTGAACCTTGTTTGTGAAAGCTTCGTGCATCGTTGCTTCCCCAAGTGTTTCTTTGATGTGCTCGAGATCGGTCGATGCCTGTTTTCTGCGAGTATCAAAAAGATTTGGAATATAGCCCAAGTTCTTAGGAGTCGAAGTAATTTCCATTTCAGCGATATCCGCCACCACTTGCTGAATGTTCTTGAGACCTTGTTCCGAGAAACGATCTGGAACGAATGGATAAAGAACGCCATCAGTAGCGCACAGAATATTTACCACCAACAGACCCAGAGTTGGCGGACCGTCGATGATAATAACATCGTATTGAGAGCGAAGTTCAAATTTCTCGATGAATTTTTTAAGAATCAACTGTCTAGGTGCATTGATGCCCGCAACAGTGAGCTCAAAACCAGACAGTTCTTGGCCAGATGGAATAAGGTCAATATTTTCGTCTGTCTTAATGATGACATCGTTTAAGAATGTTGAAGTATGAAGGGCCTTCAGTTCTTTAACTGAATTGATCAGAAGGTGATGAATGTTCTTACGATCATCTGAGGCCGGAATATCGAACAGCGAACTAAAATTCGCTTGAGGGTCCATATCAATACAAAGAACCTTCTTTCCTTGATGGGCAAAAGCATGGGCCAAGTTAAAGGCCATGGTTGTTTTCCCTACTCCACCTTTTTGGTTCATCAGGGCGATGATGCGGGCCTGGTTTGCGGCGGGCGCTGGGTTTGCCTTGAAAAAAGAAAACATCCGGGTCTCCTTCAAAAATGCCAACAATTCTGGTCAAAATTCCGTTTTCCATAAAATTTTGCCCCTCGGGCGCCCCTTTGTAAACCCTCGAATTCTTAAGAGTCTGTGAGGACTTTCCGACTACTTCAATATGTTAAATGGGACAATAGTCTCATAAATAATTGTTTAAACGATGCCAAGTCTAAGGAATTTATGAAAAGTCCCGATAAAGCAGAGGACGGATCGAAAAGGAAAAGACCATGGTTGGTTTAAAAACTTTCTGGATACTCATTAGCGCCCTCTTTTTATTCAGTGCTTGCGTGCCCTCCACCAAGCAAACTGAGTGCGGAACTAATGAAGCATTTAACTCTTCATTGAGAGCTTGTGTACCTGTGGTGCAAGGTCCAGATGCATTCATTCTGATTAATTCATACACTCCACTCTATACAACAACTGCTTTTAAATTTGATGTGGATCCAATTGAATTCAAAATTACAGTTTCAAACCCTTATGGCCAGGCCTACACAATTGAATGGGAAAGAGTGTTTAATGGTCTTCCTGTAGCGATTGGTACAAACTCGCCTACTTATTTACAGTATCCATCTCTTCTTTCCTCTCAAGTTGGTACTCACATCATCACAGCAAAAATCAAAAACTCTTCTGGAACAATTGTGGATACTCACAGCTTCCAGTTAAAGATTGATGATGAGCCGAAGCCTACTATTAATACGACGACGTTGAATCCAAGTTCTTATGTGATTGATGTTTATCCAACAGATGCTCCTCAATCATTCAACTTCACAGTTAGAAACAATAACGCTGATACAGCGATTCTTAACGTTTCAAGAATTTCTTGGACCGTAACTAAGAACGGTGCTGCTTATTATTCTGAGACAGATGCATTCACGAACTTCACTCCATCTGGAACGAACAATGCCTATCTCGGAACTTCACCAGTTCCTTACTTTGATCCGGCCGTTCACGGTGTAGGCAACTATGTTATCCGTGCGGTGGTTGAGAATACTTTCCCTGGCGAAGTTGTTGATTCATTCCAGTGGAACGTAAACGTAAGACAACCTGATCTAGCTAATGTTACGACAATTGCTCAACCAGCTCCGGGTGTGACGATTACAGCGCACGATGGCGTTTCTTATAATGCTTATCCAACTTATAGCTGGATTCACACTGGAACGACTAAACCTAACTTCTGTGTGACGATTGATGATAGAGATGGAACTTACTCTGGTGATGGTAAATCTATCCAAGTTAGATTTTATTTGAACTCTCTTGGTGGTGACATCTGTACCAAGAAGACTCTTGATACTCCAGGATCTCAAACGATCTGTTTGATTGATGCTAACAATTGTGATCCGGATGGTGCGAACGTTCCGTTTGATACAACTATTTTAAAATTTGCCAACGCAAGCTCAACTGCTCCTCAGGTTCATAAGGTGACTGCTCGTCTATTTGATGAAGCAACGACTTTAGAATTCCAGAGATCAGATGTTGTTCCTTCAAACGGTTCGTATCCAATTGAATGGGTTGTTAATAACCAACCTGTAAACGTGGCCCCTGCTCTCTCTTTTGGTGCAACTCAGCCAACAGGCTGTACATCCGCAGGAGCTTTCACGAGAACTGGTTGTCAGGTTTCTCAAGGAACAAACTTTACAGTTAGTTTTGTTGTTAAGGATGATTTTTACTCTGGAATTGCGAATGCTGCAGAATTCTTATGGGATGTAAGACTTAAATACAATGGAACAGACGTATCGAGCCCTCCTACAAATACAACATGTACTAAAGCTTTCGGTACCGCAGTAACGGTTCCTGCGGCTTCTGGCCCAGCAACTGCTGTTACAGGTGGTGGTCAACAGTGGACTTGTACTCTCGCTGTTCCTCACTTTATTTCGACTGGTCCACTAAATCCTTCAGTTGGTTCTTACTCTGTAGTTGCAAGCATGCAAGATTCAGGCTCTCCTGTTGGAGGAGCCGGATTGATTTCACAAAGTTTAACTTGGAATTTAGTTGTTACTGAAACTAACCCTAGTGGGATCTCTGTATCTCCACAATCTACTCTTTTAGCTGATTCTCATGTAGCAAAAGGTGTCGCCATCCTTGATCCTGCTGATGTTAATAGCTATGCAACAGAGCTAGACACAGTCACTTTCCGCTTAAATGTTACGGACAATGAATTAGACGATTTCAAATATCGTATCTCTCTTTGTACACTTAATACTCCTTCAACTTGTACGTCATCAACACCAATTACTTCACCTTCATATGTTGATTTTTTAAGGTCTGTACAAGTCACACCGGCAACCAATCCGGTGCTTGTTCCTGCATTACTTTATACATTACCGGAAGATCTTTTACTCCAAGTATCTCCTCAACTAGATGTAAACCTAACAACAAGTGCAAAAGTATATTTTAAAGTCGACGTTATCGATACTCCAAGTGTTCCCCTCACCGCAAAAGTTACAGACACAGAAATTTTTGGTATCTATGTCCGTAACTATAACCCTGCTCCAGTAGTTAATACAGCTACGGCATCTCCAGCGGTTGGATCAACGAGTGTTGTGTACTCCGGTTATCAATTCACGATTGATCCTGGAATAGTTACAGACGCGTCAGGTCCTACAACAGAAAAGAATATTCAGTATCAATGGTATTCTAAGATTGGTGCTGGTGCGTGGACAGCAATCGCCGGAGCGACATCTGAAATTCTGAAATATACTCCGGGGAACATTACCTCAAATATAGATATTAAACTTTGTGTTGGAGACAGACCTGCTGCAAATCCAATTTCTCCTGCTGGTAACTGTTCAGGATCTTGGACTGTGACCCCTAAAAAATACTTGGAAACCCTTTCTGCAACTGGAATTGGTGGTCAAGTTGTAAACGAATTAGCAACTTGGTATGACGATACAAACGTTGCCCCTAATACACGGGTCATCTATTCCGCATATACTGACGACGCTAATTACGTTTATGTAGAAAAAACTATTAAGAATGCTGCTGGAAATATTAACATTAGCACTCAAACAATCCGCTTTTACGGTCTTAATGATCCTACCTTCAGCAAGACTGCAGCTATTTCAAATATTTCAATTTCCGGCTCAACCGACAGCGTATATGTAGCTTATCTTGCTAGCCATACTAATGCGCCATCAACAATGTATCCACGTGTTCGTCGAATTGATAAAAAGTATATCGATTCAGGATTCGGTGATAGACCTAAAACTGGCTATGATCACCCAGCTCCATTTGGGTTTAATTACTCACATTATACTTTAAGTAGTGGAACCGTTGCTTGTTCTGTTTGTACATTCTTCCCTGGTGATGGGGCGGGACTCTATGCAAGAATCAGATTTTCTGCAGCTATCCCTGATACTGAAGAGATCAATATCAATGGAGTAATACTAACAGCATCCAGCGTGACTACTGGTCCTCAACAAATTTGTAATGCTGGTGTATGCCCTAACGCAAACTCTACAGCACTTAACATTGCAAACAAAATTAATGCATCAACTCTACCTGGACTTCAAGGTATTACAGCAATAAACTCTGGTGATGATCTATTGCTGTTCAGTCAATATCATAATGATTTTGTAGACTCTCAATATCCAGCTTTAACTAATGGTCTAGGGAAAATCTTTGTCGCCGGCGGAAGATGGTATTTACCATTTATTGATACGACAGAAGATAATAATATTACAGTTATTTCAGGCCAATCAGATGTTCATTTAAATTCTGCAGCACCAGATGCAATAACATTAGGAGAGATGGGCAAAACAGCTCTTTTCGATGCTCAGCTAAATGCTAGCGGTGAACTTGTTTTTGCTCGGATTTCTGCTGATTTGTCTGATTCGGGAACTCTCGCATTGTTCAGATATGATAATATTGGACAGCCTGATCTAAAAATCTTTGATGCTGCCATCTCGGCTTCGCCGACAGACCAAAATGCAATGTTCATTTTCGGTACTTATATGTTTGAAAGTGTGAAATTAGCAGCAAGCACCACAGGAAACCCTTACTATTATGTTATTGCAAAAGAAAGAGCATTAGATGGTGGTGAATATCATATTGGTAGATACCATCCAGAATTTGATACAGCTGCTACTCCATCTGAGAACTTCCTCTCTACTAGAATTTCGACAACGGATTCTACAGATGACGTCATTACAGATGCAAAGTTAAAATCTCCTGAAATAATTGCTGTTCCTGGATTTTCTGAAGCCCGAATTTTCTTCCACTCTGTCGGTCTAGGAGCGACTCCATTCCCTCGTGTTGCTCAGTGGAGAGCTGATGATACAGTTCGATGTGGAACATGTGATTCTTTAAATGGAACTTCAGGAGTATTAGCATCATCTAAAATTGGTATTTCACAGGTGGCAACCAACATTACGCTTGGAACGGCTGGTGCTACTGCTGGAGAAAATATTAGAGATCTGGTTTTTACATTGTTTAGCTCAGATATTGATCCAACAGCTACTTTTACTTCAAGAGCTCAATTAGGTATTATTAACATTGAGCCAGAAGTGATCCAGTCAACTACTATCGACGGAACCGGCATGTGGCGCCCTCCTTTCGTATTAGATTAGTAGGAAATTTTAATAAGTTTGGTATGATGAAGTTATGCAACTTCGTCATACCATTTTTCTTTGTCTTCTCTTTTTGAGCGTCTCGGCCCACGCCTTTGAGCTCATCATGATTCAAGCTGTCTCCGACACAAAGAAAACGTTCATTACCCGCAATGGTAAACGCCAGGGTCTTCAACCAGGTATGACTGGTACTTTCACCGCCGAGGACGTTTCTGTGCTCGCCAAAGCCATTAATGTCAGTGGTAACTTCACGCAGTGGCAAATCGTAAACTCTGAGGCCCTTCTTCCTTTCGAGAAAGGCACCATCGTGACGTACTACCCTGCTACTGAATATATCTGGGCCCTGTCGCCAGAATCTGAAAGAAAAAAATACATCAAGACTATGATTCCGGTGGCCCGCCGTTCATGGGTCTTCAAAGGTGGTCTTACTCGCGGACTTTCGGAATCTGTTTCAGATGCTCCGGCCAATACCTCTAAGCGCGGTGGTTTCACAGGCGAGATTTATTTTGAAAAAGACATCCCAAATGGTGGAGGCCTCGCTTTCGACATTGGTGTTCGTTATGAGCGCGAAGTGATTAACTACTCAGGCGCTTCTCTGGTTACTACAAGGAATCTTCTCATTGGAGATGTCCTCTACTACTTCGATTCTTTCCGCGACTTCTTATCTGGAGGGAAATTCTTTTTAGGTGCTGGTCTTGGTTACGGAATGTCGAATACATCGACTGTAGGTCTTGAACAATCTGGGCCTGTTTCTCTTCTACCAACAGTTAAGGCCGGAGTGACACTTCCTTTCAATGAAACTTGGGAGTTCTTAACTGACGCTGCTTTTGAGAGTTTAAACACTCGAGAGGAACAGGAAGATGGAAGAGTCCAAACCACAACTCAAACGAACTTCAAGTTTGGGTTTGGTTTAAGAAGATTTTTCTAGTGTAACTCACCGTCTTCATTCAAATAGCAGGAATATATCTTAATTATGTTGTGTTAACGAGACTCAACACATAGAGTGGCACTTGTTACTGTTTGTTTCTTACTGTTAAGACCTCAACTTCTCATCATTAAAATTCAATCAATACATTTAAACTATTTTCCACCACTACTTATTGTGGGGAAATTTCTATGGAGTTCATTTTATGAATACAAAAATCTACGTTGGAAACCTAAGCTTCAATATCACTAACGATACTCTTGCTGATAAATTCGCTGCCTTCGGAACTGTGACATCTGCAAAAGTGATTGTTGACCGTGATACGAATCGCAGTAAAGGTTTCGGCTTTGTTGAAATGTCGACAAATGCAGAAGCTCAAGAGGCCATCTCTTCTCTACATGGCTCAGAATTTGGCGGACGCCAGATGACAGTTAATGAAGCGAAGCCGATGGAACCACGCTCGAATAACAAGCGTCGTTACTAAGCAAAAAAAAGGACCCTTTCGGGTCCTTTTCTATTTCAATCTTATTTATTCTTATTAAGACCAATCTCTTGAATTCTGTGCATTAGCCAGTCATGAGCGTTGATCGGCTCAAACTTCTCACCTGTACCACGACAAGATGGAATACAAGAAAGCATTGTATCTGGATTTGGATGCGTGAAGAACGGCATTGAGTAACGGTTCGACGTAGCATCGTCAGGGTTAACCACTCGGTGAGTAGTTGCAGGGATAACTTCGTTCGTAATACGAGAAAGCATATCACCTGAATCAATCACAAGTTGTTTATCGTTACACATAACTGGTAGCCACTTACCATCGCGATCAAGAAGTTCAAGACCAGCAGATGTAGCACCAACCATACAAGTAATAAGGTTAATGTCCTCGTGAGCAGCAGCGCGAACAGCGTTCTTAGGAGCGGCCGGGCCTAGAGGTGGGTAGTGGATCGCGCGGATGATTGAGTTACCGTCAGAAAGCATATCGCGGAAATAGTTCTGAGGAACATCAAGGGCCATTCCTAGAGAATCAAGAACCAGCGTAGAAGTTAAGTCCATACCGTCGTAAAGCTTAAGCATCACGTCTTTGAACTCAGTAACTTCAGAAGGCCATAGGTTATCTGGAAGATATTTTTTAAAACGAGCTGGATCTTTGATCACTTCACGACCAACGTGCCAGAATTCTTTTAGATCTGGGTACTGAGAGTTCTTGGCGTGCTCAACACCAAAAGCAGTGTAACCGCGCTGACCGCCGCCCTCTTTGCAGATATATTTTCTCTTCGTTTCTTCTGGAAGGTGGAAGAACTCATGAACAAGATCATAAGCCTTGCTTGTAAGTGAATAATCAACCGGGTGATCTACGAGAATGATGAAACCGTAGTCTTTAAGACCTCTGAATAGCTCGTTCGTGAACTTCACTTTATCGTTTGTCGTTCCGTTAACGAAACTCATTAAACTAAGCTCTGGTACCTTACGAATGGCGTCCATGACGTCCCCCTTGTATTCTTAATTACTATCTAAATAATCCTGAATGGCGGGGGTTGTCTAAGCAAAAAATTAGATCGTTCCTAGCGAGAAAATACCGTAGAAAATTTACAGGAAAGCATTAGTAATTCTTATAGGTTTTGGGACTAAATCCCAAGCGCCAGACCTGTTTTATTCCCCTGGACTTGGCTTGGGCGAGCGTTAACTAACCCTTCCAGAAATGACAAGGCAGCGCGAGCGTCTACTGGTGCTTGGTATTTACCAGAAACCTCAAGAAGACAAACATCACGGAATTTCCAAACCTCTATTGAAGGCTTCTTCGTTAAAGGACTTTTTTGCGCTTGGGCGGGAGTCATTTTAAGCTTCCAGCTAGTTGAGGCCACATCAACCCGACGAAGATTATTAAGATCAGGAAGCTGAACTCTTACCATGCGAGCAAGATCAGCGTGCTCGGGCAGTAATTCACTTCCAGGAGCTTTAAATGAGCATGAATAAGAATAACTAGGCCCATAGTTCACATCTTCTTCACACTTAAACTCTCCCCGAGGAGAAGCTGAGAGCGCTCGATAGATGGTTTCATCAACGGAGAAATTGCCTTTCGAACGGTATTTAAGAGTTAATTCATCAGAGGTCTCGGAACGGATATAACGAAGAATAATTCCACGCTCATCAAGCTCTTTCCTTCCCTTTTCAAAGAATGAAATCATCTCTCGTTCTTCTTTTTCGCGAGGAATACTTTCAAGAACATTACATGGGTAGAGAATTTTGGCCTCACCCTGAGATATGAACGAAACCTGTGAAAATACAGGAGCTGACAGGAACAGAGTTAAGAACAGGAAATGTTTCATAACCAAGACGTTATCAAAAAGAATGCAGGAAATGAAAGTTATGGTTTGGTTAGGGGAAAAAATACAACCGTAGGGAGATAACCCCTCAGAACATCATAGTTCCAAGACGGATCCAGCTCGATTTTTCTTCGAGTGCGATTTGATAGTCCTGGCTCATTCCCATGCTGGTTTCAAGCTTGATATTGAATTCGCTCTGAAGTTTTTCTTTCTCTACCTGAAGTTCTTGAAAGCAACGACGAGCTTCTGCCTCAAAGTTCTCGGTACGAAGAGTTCCCATGGTCATGAGCCCGCGAAGTTTAAGTTTCTCAGATTTAAGAATGAATTCAGCGGCCTCAACCAGTTCGGTATAAGTCTCAAAACCAGATTTCTCTTCTTCTTTCGAAGTATTGAATTGAAGAAAAATATCAATCGGATGACGGAGCTTGTCCTGACCCTTAACCAGACGATCCACTAAATGAAGGTCATGAACCGAATGAATGGCCCGGAGATTAGAGATCTTAAACAGTGTATTCACTTTATTGGTCTGAAGATGACCGATCATATGCCAACGGATATCAGGACACGTCTTGGCCAGATCACGGGCCTTGTCCTCTAGCTCCTGAACACGGTTCTCACCGAAGTCACGATGACCGAGATCATAGTACGCTTGAATTTCTTCCAGAGTTCTTGTCTTAGAAACAATTAACAGATTGGTATGAGCAGAAAGCTTCGAGTTGATGGATTTAAGCTTTTCAGCGTAGAGCGCCTTATTGATCAAGCCTATTCCTCTTCGCCCTTTCCTTTCTTTTTCTTCTTTAAGGAAATGGTCGCTTTCACTTCGAAGTCATACTTCTCGGCGATCTTATCAAACTCTTTTGAGATATCAATTTTATCCAGATAAGACTTCAATTCATTTTTAACAGATGAAACGAACTCAGACTTAGTGTTCTTTGCGTTCTCCACTAATCCGCCCACGATGTCTTTCGGAAGTGGCACGTCTTTTAAAAGAGCGCGCACACTTTCCTCAGTCATAAAGGCAGCGGTTACACCGGTGCTCACCACTTTTTTGAGGATGTCCCCGACTTTACCGTCTTTGTCCTTTTTCTCTTCCATTTATAAGCTCGCTGCTCGTTTAGCAAAGGCCTTCATATTGAGTGGAAGGTTGGTATTCACAAGAGTCTTCTCGATCATACCAAGACCTGGCATAAAGCCTTTAAGTTCAACTTCAAGTGAATAAGTCACTTCAGTTTTTCCACCAAGATCTTTCAGGGTCCATTTGCCGTTATTGATTTTCATCATATCGCCAGAAACCAGTGACCAGCTCACTTCAGTGTGGGGCTTGTTCGCAAGTTTAATCGTGTATGAGATTTCTTTAATAAGACTCAGGTTAAATGTAACCGTTGCACCTTCGGCTGATTCACTTTTAACTTCTACTGATTTCATTCCATCTACGAATTGTGGATAGTTCTTATAATCAACAATCGCTTGGTAAAACTTCTCAGCAGGTACATCAAAAATTTCAGTACGTTCAGCACGGGCCATGACTAATTCCTTTTAGTATCTTGGTTTCTTATCAAAATGGTGTTCAGCTCTGATATGTCTAATGGTACCAGATTCACTTCTCATCACAAGTGAGTGAGTAAGACAGCCCCATGGCTTGAAAACAACTCCGTCCAGGAAGTTTCCAGTCGTTACCCCAGTGGCAACGAACATCAAGTTCCCTTTCGCAAGGTCATCAATTTTGAAAACACGGTTGATATCATCAATACCCATCTTCAGAGCACGCTCAACTTCACCTGGGTTACGCGGCTTTAAAATCCCTTGGAACTCTCCGTTCAAACACTGAAGGGCCGCAGCTGCGATAACACCTTCCGGAGCTCCACCGATACCGAAAAGGATATCAATCCCAGAGTTCGGCGTGGCAGTCGCAATTGCAGCAGAAACGTCACCGTCTCCAATGAGATTAATACGAGCACCGGCAGCGCGGATTTCTTCGATGAGTTCTTTGTGACGAGGACGATCTAAAACGATCGCAGTCAAATCCGCCACTCGACATTTCTTAGCGTCAGCAAGGCGCTTCAAGTTTTCTGTCGGAGTCTGACGAATATCCAGCTTACCTTTCCCTTCAGGGCCGCAAGCAATTTTTAACATGTATGTATCTGGAGCATGCAGAAGATTTCCTGCTTCACCGATCGCCATAACTGAGATTGAGTTATAACCACCGTGAGCACAGATGGTTGTTCCTTCAAGAGGATCAAGCGCGATTTCTAATTTTGCACCTGTTCCAGAACCAACTTTTTCGCCGATATAAAGCATAGGTGCTTCATCACGCTCACCTTCACCGATAACAACAGTAGCATCACACTCAACTGAATCAAGCATGGCCCGCATAGCATCTACCGCGGCCTGGTCAGCAGCTTTTTCGTCCCCACGACCCATCAAACGGGCAGAGGCGATAGCGGCCATCTCGGTCACTCGTACAAATTCCATGGCTAAGTTACGGTTCATGTCATCATCCCTGTTAAAGTTTATCGAGTGAAATCATACCTTTTTTCACTGATTCCTTGAAGGGATTAACTCAATTGACGCAGTAGAAATGTTTTAGTTTCTGCTGGTAAAAGATCAATGGAGATGAGTCCGACCAGGGTTTTGATCCGTTCTAGCTTAGACACGTCTGCATTTGGGTCGATATTGAACACCCACTCATCCTCAGTGATAAGCGGAGTATCGACATTTCTTTTTGACAAAATTCGTCCAGTTTTTAGACCTTGGCCGTCTTCCCATTCCACAAAAGTCTCTAGGAAAAGGACCTGAAACTTCGAGATTTCACCATCATTGTGCTGCCACACAAAAAGTTCTACGGGTCCATCCGAGCGAAGCCAGTATTTAAGGCGGGCCGGGATTTCCAGGCCATCCTCTACTTTATGAAGGGGTTTAAGGCGTTTTACCATTTCTTCCATTTGAAGAAAGCTTTGAACGCGATCCAGAACTTCTCTTTTTTTCAAAAACTCAACGCCAATACGATTTTGTGTGCTCCACTTCACTGTTCCAGCAATATCTAGACTCTTACCAAGCCAATGAATGTGCCCTTTTAGTGCAGAGTCCGCAGCAAAATCGTGACCGTCCTCTTTCAATGAAAGCTGCATACCAGTGTGAGAAATATCTTTGATCTCATATACACGAGAGGTATCGTCGGATTTGAAAGTTAGATAACAGAAAGGGAAACGAGGAAGAATTCTCTTCTCATGCTTCTCAAAATCACTCTTAATTAAATTAAAACGTCGTTCCATGGTCACCTCATTATTCTCTTATTGTAGGTGTTCCAGTAATATAAGAAAGCTAGGTAAATTTTGTTAAATTGGAAAGACATGGAAAAGCTAGAAAACGATCTGGAAATTGATAACCTGCCAAACCGCCTGACCTTCTTCAGGATGCTCATGATTCCAATCGTCGTGTTGGCCCTGTATTTCACAGAAGACACGCCCCACTGGCTAATGCCTTACCAAGGGTGGCTGGGACATATCGCTTGTTGGATTTTTGTTGTGGCAAGTATCACAGATTTTCTTGATGGTTATATTGCACGCAAGCGCAACATTGTGACGGTCTTTGGATCATTTCTGGATCCGATTGCTGATAAATTTCTGGTGGTATCGGCCCTGATTATGCTCATGGGTCTTGATCGTGTTCATCCGATCGTAGTGATCATTCTAGTTTTGCGTGAAATGTATATGACGTCTCTTCGCCTGCTCGCCATGACAGAGGACGTAGATGTTCCTGTGAGTAACATGGGGAAATGGAAAACCGGAACTCAAATGGTGGCAACACCGATGCTCATGGTTTATGACGATTTCCTGGGCATTGATACCGCTTTTGTGGGAACCATTTTAATCTACATCGCTGCTCTTCTTTCGCTCTGGTCGGCCCTAAAATATTCGCTTTCTATGGTCAAAAAACTTCAAGAGAAACGGGCCGAGAAAAAGCGCATGAAAAAAGAGCAAAAACTTACGAGAGAGGCCACGTGAGTAAGTTTGTTCTCTGTTGTGTTTCAACGACAGCGATTAAAGAAAGCTTCCATCGGGAGCTGACTGATCTTTTAAACAGACATCATGCTCAAACTGAAAAGCACATTCATTTGTCCCAAGAAGGTCTTTGGGCCCTGGACATGCCAGTGATTTTTTCTGATCCCAATGATGCTAAAAATATTAAATTTGAACTCATCGACCTCTCCAATAAATATCAGGTCGACATGGCCCTCTTGCCGGATCACCCATCTCGCACGAACCGAAAGCTGATTGTTTTTGATATGGACGCGACCTTGATTAAGCAAGAAGTGATCAATGAGCTCGCTGACGCCAACAATGTTGGTGATAAGGTGAAAGAAATCACTGTGCGCGCCATGAATGGTGACATGACTTTTGATGAATCACTAAAGACCAGAGTTTCATTCTTAAAAGGGCTTCATCGCTCTAAGATGGAAGAGATTCTTGCTCGCCTGGAACTTAATCCAGGTGTGGCCAAACTCATTAAAGAAGTTCAAAAACTTGGCTATAAGACCGCCATTATCTCAGGTGGCTTTAAGTACTTCGCTGAAAGCTTCCGTGAACGTCTTAAAATGGACTACGCCTTCGCCAATGATCTGGAATGGGATGGAGATGTTCTGACCGGACGAGTATCAGGGCCAGTGGTGAATGCTGAAGAGAAAGCACGTCTTTTAAAAGTTCTCGCTGAAAAAGAAAATCTCACTCTTGAACAAGTGGTGGCCGTAGGCGATGGTGCTAACGACATCCCAATGCTTCTCACCGCTGGTTTTGGAATTGCCTTCCACGCCAAAGAAAAAGTGAAGAGAACGGCCAATCATCAAATGGGCTTTGGCCCCATGAGTATCATCCTCTACTTCCTTGGCGTACCCGGAGATCACCGAGATGAAGCTATATAAGAACCTCTCTTCCGCCTCTCAAGCTCGAGAAGATGTTACGGCCTTAAAAATCTCCGTTAAGGGCGAAGAATTTCCTTCGGAACTTTTAGATTTTCCCAATCTTGAAGAACTATATCTCGAGGGAAATTGCAAAAAATTTCCCGACACGGGGATCACTTGGGAAAAACTAAAAATTCTCTCTATTAAGTGGCCAGGTTTTACAGGGGACCTGAGTTCTCTCTTTCGTTTACCTCGTCTTGAGAATTTGAAAATCATCGAGACACCCTTAAAGACCTTTCTTCTTCCCTTAGGAAATGCGCCCGCTCCTATAAAGTCTCTCACCATAAAAGATTGCGGCCTAAAATCCCTTCCGGAAGAAATGGGAATGCTTCAATCACTCTCTGAGGCAAATTTCTCAGGGAATAATTTAAGTGCGCTCCCTCATGGTCTTTTGGATCTTAAATTTTTGAAGCGTTTAAATCTTGATCACAATCAGTTTCAGATCTTTCCTGATCTGATTAAAAAGATGCCTAATCTTTCTCACCTCTCGATTGATCACAATCCTTTCCCTGATGACGAAAAAGATCGCATTCAAAGAATCTTCCATATTTGGATCAATTGATCTTTTGTAAGGCCCTTTTTACCCACCTTTAAGCCATGCATAGAAATGTTAAGATTTTATTCACTAAGCGGCGATGTTTTAAGATGTTGCTAAACTTTTTGACACCATTTTTAAAAGTTATCCGTTTAACCCACTGAATTTGCTACAAGCTCCGCAAGAAGCGTCTGGCCTGCAGTGTGCACTAGTTGGATCAACAATCATAAAAGTGTCTAAAGGAGACCAATATATGAAACGCGCGCTTCTTACTCTTGCTGTAGCTACTCTTTCTACCGCTGCCTTCTCGGCCACATCAGCTGATCTTCTTTTAAAGGGTGTCGTGGCCCCGATTCTGGAAGTATCAATCGCTCACGAGACTTTGGCCTCAAACCTTCCTCTCGATCGCCAGGTGAATAACGAGAAAGTCGGGACAATCACCGAAAAATCGAACTCACCTACTGGTTATAAAATCAAGGCCCGCTCTGCTAAAGGCGGAAAACTGGTAAACTCATCTGATCTGAATAGCTACGTACAATACACTCTGACATATCAAGGAAGTAACGTTCCTCTAAATACTTCTGCGACTGAGGTTTACAACACGGCCAATATCCGTGGAACAAACTCGAAAGACCTGAAAATCTCGTACAATCAACCTTCTAACCTCTCTGCAGGTTCTTACGAAGATACAGTAACCTTCACTATTGAGACCAACTAGTACCAGACTAAAGTAATCAGCATTTATTCCGATAAGCCCGAGGTATGAAAACTACGCTCGGGCTTTTTCTGTTAATGATGTCCTTTTCAACCTCGGCCGGAACCACCGACTCACTTTTCCTTCGAGCAGTCGTTCCACAAAAGGTCTCAGTAAAGATCAACAAATATGGAAAACCTGAACTTCAAACTAACTCGAAACATTCAGTCGGAAATCCTCACCTTAAAACCATCAGGACCAGTCACTCTTACGTCGTAGCAGTTATTCAACCGTAATTCGTAGATTAAGATCTCCCTCTCACATATAATTATTAAGAAGGAGCTCATGAATGAACCGGATAATAATTTTTTCTTTACCATTTCTTTTGTCATTCACTTTTTCCCCTATGTCTCAAACCATTGATCTGGGTGAGAAACAAAAGGCCACACAGTACTTAATTGAGAACGACTCTGACCAAAAAATGGCCATCGAGCTTTCAGTGAAAGAACGCAAAATGGATGAGAAAGGAGAAGAGACTATTTCTCCCACTACGGAGATGACGATCTTTCCTCCACAGATCATCATCCAACCTGGTGACAAGAGAACCATTCGCGTGAACTGGATCGGGAAAGATGTCCCTTCAAGCGAGAAAAACTTCCGTGTGATTGCTGAACAACTTGATTTGAAAGTCGACAATAAAACGAAAAACAAATCCGGTGTGAAGATGCTCATGAAGTATATGGCCACACTTTATCTCACTCCGGAAGATGCACAGGCCAATCTCTCTATTTCCGCTTTTGAAAAGAAAGGAAATGAGCTGATCCTCACAATTGAGAACTCGGGCAATCGCCATAAGATTCTGGCCGAACCAAAAATAACTTTCGCAAGTGACGACAAAAAAGTTCTTCTTGAAAAAGGCGACCTAAACGGAGTTACAGGCGAAAATGTTCTTGGAAATAGTAAAAGAACTTTCGTCCTAAAAACCACAAAAGCGATCCCTTCAAAATCAAAAGCGACCATCAAAGTTAATGACTAAAATTCTTTTTTTGGTCTTACTAAGTCTCGGCGCTTGGAGCGCTGCCTTTGGTAGTGAACTCCAGCAATACGCCTATGAGGCCAATCTTCCTCTCTATGACGAAGACAATGACCTCGGAGACGTGACGGTCGAAATTGAGGGGGAGAAAGTCATATTCATTGATCGGGATGATTTAAAGAACGTTCTTCAAGATGTTCTTAAAGACGACACTCTGAGATCACTAGATAAACTTCCCAAGAAAGTTCGACCAGACATCCTTCCTTTTGCCGTGGTCTTCAGTCCGGAAGAGCTGAAACTTTTGGCAAGCCTTGGACTCGAAATCAAATCGCGCAAGAAAACTGATTTGGGCGTGAATCTCGAGGAAGAAAAGCGTCTGGCCCTTCGTCCTGCTCCTTTCGGTGGGGCCATCAACTATCGCTTAGAAAAAAATTGGGCCCATGAGGATCTCGGTGGAGATTACTTTGATGGTCAGTTTAATTCTTTCATGAACTTAAACTCTTTAGTTCTAGAGAATCAAACTTACTATCAAGACAACAAGGAGAATCCTTGGTTTCGTGGAGACACACGTCTTGTAAAAGACTTTGAGAAGAGTCAAATCCGCGCCCAGGCCGGAGATGTTTATCCTCAGATTCAAGGTTTCATGGCACCTCATCCAATGGGTGGGATCAATATCGCAAGAAACTTTACTCTCAATCCCTACCGCCTTCCCTACCCGACCGGAAACCAGAACTTCACACTGAAGTCGCGCTCGTTTGTGAAGTACTTTGTAAACTCAGTACTAGTGAAATCGGAATATCTTCCGGCCGGTAATTATACCGCCAAAGATATCCCACTCAATAACGGTCTTAACACCGTCTTGATTGAGGCGACTGATGATCTTGGACAAAAACAAGTCTTCGTTTTTCGCGCTTCATCCAGCATCAGTCTCTTAAACGAAGGTGAAAGCCGTTTCGATCTCTCTTATGGTGTGCCGTTTTTAGACAGTGCCACTAAGAGACAATACCTGGAAGGAGATGGAAAAATATTTTCAGGTTTCTTCCAATACGGTTTTTCTTCTCTCCTTTCTTCATCCGTTTATCTTCAAAATCAAAATGACTTTAATCTTACGGGTGCAGAAGTCATTAATGCCACGGCCATTGGTAACTTTACTTTGGGTGGTGCGCACTCAATGCTAGGTGAAATAGATGGGAATGCAGCAAGCGTTGGTTATCAACTTGTGACTCAAGGCCAGAAGTGGTTTGACTCTCACACGCTGGGACTTCGTTATGAGTTCCGTTCCGAGGATTTCAAAACCACTCTCCTGGATGTGACTTCATCTGTTCAAAACGCTTACGCTGCCACTTATACCGTTCCCATTGGAAGTCATATTACTCTTGCCATGGGTGGTAACTACGGTGACGTGAGAAACAATGATCTCGAAAACCGCTATGGGTATGATGCCAGTATGAGCTTCAGGCTCTTTAATCAGCACAACGTATCTGTTTATGTGAGCCGCAATCGCGATGAGTTTAAGAAATGGAATGATGTGGCCTATGTGTTTTTCACCTTCATGTTTCCTGAATCAAATAACTTTGTTTCGGGCCTTTACGATTACAACAAAGAAACAGTGAAAGCGACTCTTCTTCGTGATAACCAGAATCGTCTTTATAAGGCCCGCGCCCAGGCCATTGCTGAGTATGGAGCTGATAAACAGAACGGTGAGGTGGATCTTTCTTACCCAACTCCTGTGGGTGACTTCGGTGGAAGGATCACAGGGAACCGCTTAACAGAAAACAATCAGACCATTGGACGCGGAAGTGCTCGAATCAATTCCGCGCTTGTCTTTGCGTATGATGATGGTGAGTTTGGTGGAGGAATCTCCCGACCTATTCCCGGAAGCTTTGTGCTCTTTAAACCTGAGACTCGCTTAAAAGATCAAAAGATCGGACTGAAATCAACGTCACCATTTACCGAAGCTGAATCAGGTCTCTTTGATGAGATCGTCTTTAGTAACCTTATTGCCTATCAGTACCGAGACATCCAGCTTGATCCGACGTTCCTTGATCCGGGACGTACTCTCGTGAAAGAAAAGTTCATGCTCTACCCGACTTATCGTAGTGCACACTTAATTACACTGAGAGAACGTGGAGCGGTTGTTGTCACTGGAACGATTTTAAATGCTGACGGATCTCCTCTCTCACTTCAAGTGGGAAGTCTTAATGATATTCCGTTTTTCACCAACAGCGGCGGTATGATTTTTATCGAAGGTGTTGAACCAGGACGTTATGAAATTTCACTACCTGATCGTGAGGAGAAAATTCCAGTGTTCGTAAATGAAGATGATAAGGGCATGAAAAATCTTGGCACAATCCAATTGAAGGATGAACGATGAAAAGAATCTTAGGGATGATGGGTCTTTTACTCTCTCTCACAGTTTTGGCAGATCCCGAGTGTGAGTATCGTCTCACTCTTTCAAATGCCACTGTACAAGTGACGGAAGAATCTCAAGTGGTGGAGCTTACCGCTTCTCTTTATCGAGGGCTAGATTCATCTGAAAGTAGCCGTTGTGATAATTTCCGGATCTTTTTTAGTAAGGGTCTCGCCAACTCTTACCAACGCCGGGCCTACACCAGTTTGGGCCAGTACATGAATTATAATCTTCATCGAAACAATAATCAGACGGGCATTCTGAAAGATTTTGGAGATGCCATTAACGTCAATGAATTCCTTGAAGGGAATTCACCTAGTCGCAACAATACTTACACTCAAAAATTTTACCTGGCCGTTCCTGGACTCTCCTCCACCAACTCAAAAGGAATTTACATAGATAATATCCAGGCGTCGGTTTACGCGTTTAAACCGTCCAGCGGAAAATACCTTTATGAGGACAGCGCCTCTTTTACCGCCTACTTTTTTATTCCTTCCAATATAGACGTCAGTCTCGTCGATGAGGGAGGTACATTTGATGTCACATCAACCTCTAAGGTCATCGACTTCGGAAATCTTGAAAAGGGCCAACAAAAGGGCGTGGATTTAAGAGTCGTGTCGAATTCATCGTACAAGGTAAGACTGTCATCTGCGAATGGCAGCAAACTTAAAGGTCCCGGAACTTCAGTGGTAAACTACTCCCTTAAAGTAGATGGCGGCCCCGTTAGTCTTCCGGCCAATACACCGGTTGAAATAGGATCAGGCTGGGCCACCACCAGTGCGGGCGACAAGTACAATTTAAAGTTTCAGATTTTGGATGAGACCAAGGATCTTCAATCAGGACTGTATCAGGACAACATCACTATTACGGCCATTGCTAACTAGTATGAGAGTCCTTGTCCCTGCTCCAGAATACCAAATTTGTCTTCGGAGATTTTGTATTGCTCGCGGGCGAGCTTAAGGTCTCTTTCCGGTTCATCTATTCCTTCATCCGCCATTTGAAATGTCCCGTAGTGCATGGCAATTGAACGATTGCTACCGAGATCAATGTGGGCCTTCACGGCGTCTTCTGGATTCATATGGTGAAAGCGCATGAACCACTGAGGCTTATAGGCCCCAATCGGTAAGAGGGCCAGATCCGGAGCACCTAGACGGCTTTTAACATCCAGGAAATGTTTCCCATAGCCTGTGTCTCCTGCGAAATAGACCTTCGTCGCTCCACTATCCATCATGAAACTTCCCCAGAGAGATTCGTTTTTGTCCCACAGACTCCGGGCCGACCAGTGCTGAGAAGGAGCAAAAATAAACCGCAGGTCTTTGACCCGAACTTCTTCCCACCAATCCATCGCCTTTACGTTCTGAATCCCTTCTTTTAAAAGCAGGCGTTCATCCCCTAGAGCCACTAAAAAAAGCGGATGAAATTTTGCGTCCAATTTTTTTATGGTTTCAAGATCAAGATGGTCATAGTGATTATGAGAAATCACCACCACATCAATTTTAGGCAGAATATCTAACGGAATCCCCGGCTCTTTAACACGTTTAGGTCCGGCGAAAGTAAAAGGACTTGTGCGTTCAGAATAAACAGGATCAGTGAGAACATTGAGACCGGGAAATTGTAACAAGAAAGTCGAATGATTGATCCATGTGGCACTCACTTTCTCATCAGGCGCCAACATTCTTAGAGGAAAATTTTTAATGGGAACATTTTTGGGCCATTCGACCCGAGCGTTGGTCATTTTCCATTTTAAAACCTGCCAGAATGACTTTAAATCATTCTGGCCCGGGTTTAAAAACGTTTTACCGTTATAGTGATCGGAAGTTTTATATGTCTCAGACATAGATTCCAAACTTAACGTTATCAAGAGGAGACAAATCAGACTCTTCATTATTGAAGACTCGGTTGTTCCTCATGGCCGTTTCCCTCTACCACCATGCTTTCTCCATTCCAGGTCATGGTGATTTCGCCTTCAGGAAGACTGCCTTCCAAGATTTTCTTAGAAAGAGGTCTTGTGATGAGGCGTTGGAAAACACTGTTAAGCGGTCTTGCTCCGTATTGGAAATCAAAGCCCTGCTCGCTAAGAGCTTCATAGGCACGTTGATCCAGACGAAGTTGAACTTTCTTAGTACGTAGACGCTCATTTAAGTGTCTTACAAGCTTATCCACCAACTGCTTCATGATACGTTTATCCAACTCATGGAAGTAAAGAACCGAATCAATACGTCCAAGGACCTCTGGCTTAAAGTCATCTTTCGGTGACTTCGAGTTTGAAGTCATCATGATGATGGTGTTTTTAAAGTTCACGGTACGACCCTTATTATCAGTCAGACGTCCGTCATCCAGAATCTGGAGTAGGATGTCCGCAAAATCAGGGTGTGCTTTTTCAATCTCATCAAAAAGAACCACGCAATATGGTTTACGACGAATGGCCTCAGTTAAGACACCACCCTCTTCATAACCCACATATCCTGCCGGAGCACCGATGAGTTTTGATACTGAGTGCTTCTCAGAGTACTCAGAAAGATCAAAGCGCACGATGTTTTCCTCATTATCAAAAAGATACTGAGTAAGAGCTTTCGCAGTTTCCGTTTTACCTACCCCTGTCGGTCCTAATAATAGGAACGAACCAAGAGGACGAGTTTCATCTGAAAGACCTGCGTAACTTGCGATCAAGGTCTCGCTAATCTCATGCATCGACTCGTGCTGACCAAATACTCTTTGGTTTAAAAACTCTTCTAAGTGAAGGATATGGTCCTGCTTAGATTTAAGAATCTTTTCAACCGGAATACCAGTCTGACGAGAAATCACCTGAGCAATATGTTGCTTGTTCAAAATCCATGTATGAGAGAAAGCACCAAGCTCTTTCTCCGTCTGCGGAATAAGCATGTACTTAATCTTCGACGCTTCTTCATAGTTCTGAGTGCGTTCAGCGTTTTCAAGTTCAAATTTCAAACGGTCCAAACGGTTTTTAATCTCAGAAACTTTTTTAAGCGACTGGATTTCTTTTTCCCAAGTTGCTTTTCCTTCATCGAATTTCTTCTGAAGGTTTTCGATGTCTTTTTTAAGATCCGGATTGTCCTTGTCCATCTCTGCGTAAATTTTCTTCGAGCGAAGTTCTGCTTCTGTCTCAACCAGTTTTGCTGGCATCGCTTCTGCAGAAAGTTTCAACGCACTTGAGGCCTCATCAAGAAGGTCAATTGCTTTGTCCGGAAGGTTCTTATCCGTGATGTACTGATCTGATAAGAAAACAGCGTTATAAACTGCTTCATCTGAAATCTTAATCCCGTGGTGGGCCTCCATTTTTGAACGCACACCCATAAGAATCTCAACCGAATCTTCTTTCGAAGGCTCATTAACAGGAACAGAACGGAAACGGCGTTCTAAGGCCGGATCATTTAAAATGTACTTTTGATATTCATCAAAAGTTGTGGCACCGATACAGTGAAGTTCTCCGCGCGCCAGTGCAGGTTTTAACAAGTTCGCAGCATCCATTGCCCCATCGGTGCGTCCTGCTCCGACGAGCTGATGGATTTCGTCGATGAAGAGAACGACTTCTCCTGCCTTCGACTTAACGAACTTCAATAAATTTTGAATTCTCTCTTCAAAGTCACCGCGGTACTTTGTTCCCGCCATTAATGAACCCATCTCTAGGGAATAAACTGTTTTGCCTTTTAGAATATCAGGCACTTTCCCTTTTACGATTTGTTCCGCGAGCCCTTCCACGATGGCCGTTTTTCCGACTCCAGCTGGCCCCACCAGTACTGGATTGTTTTTGGCCCTTCTGCCCAATATTTCAATGACGGATCTGATTTCTTTAGTCCGCCCGATAACAGGGTCGAGCTTCCCGTTCTGTGCCATCTCGTTGAGGTTAACGAGAAACGTGGGAACCTCCACGTCTTCGGCCGGGTCAGCGAACTTAGCGTAGTCCACTTTAAGATTCGGGAAGAACTGAGGCAAAAATTTTAATAAATGTTTTTCCGCAACTTCAGTCTTGCCTTGTTGAACCGAGTCTCCTGAAGCAAGAGTGATCCACTCCTGTAGCTTAGGTGACGTGCGAATGTTATCAATGCTTAAATTTCCAGAGGTCCTCGGCAGAGTATTTAACAGTGCCTCGACTTCCTTCACATTATCCTTCATCGCTTTTGAAGCGTATGACGATTTATTCAGGATTAATCCATAAAGGAGATGCTCTGGTGCGAGTTCCGTATTTTTTCTTTTTAGGGCCTCAGACTGAGCGATATCCAGGGATCCTAAAACCACTTGATCGAATTTATTCATAATATCCCTCTCCTTGATACTTCGTTATCAAGCAAGATGGGGACCAAATCAACGTCGTCAAGTGTCAGGGAAATATTATTTTTGAACTTTGAGGAGTTTAACTCTTTTACTTTGATCAAGCTCTTTAATGACCTCAGTTTCGATACTTGCCCCTGCAAGAACTTCGCTCAGATCCTTAGATTCTTGCTTAGAGAGGTCACGTTTCATGACCTGATAACGCGAAAGCACGTTCTTGTGGCAAACTTCCCATTCATGACTGAATTTGGTCTCTGGAAAGACCCTTACCAGGCGTTCTTGAGGGTTTTTTGCTTGGAAGGTACGGGAAAAGGCCTGAACCGTTAAAGGAAGGAGTTTACGGTCTTTACGGGCCATCTGAGTAAGGCGTTCAATCTCAAGGTCATGCTTCACCTGAATAAACTGGTGACACCAGTTATCAGTATTCTCCATCGGACACTTTTCCGGCAGAGGACAAGGATAAAGAACGTTATAATCTTTTAGAAGCTCGTTTCTGATTTTGAGCATCTTTGGAAAAAAGTCTTTGGTCCCTGGTTCAATGAAAAGAACATGGTCCGGATTAATTTTTTTGATGTAATCCAGGGCCACGTCGGCGCCCATTTCATTGGCGGAGTGACCGAACAGAAGAAACTTTGGATTTGAGTTCGACCATTCCCAGCGTGAACCTTGGAAGAGTTTTTCCTGATAAAGGCCTTCCCAGATTTTCTTTCCCTGCTCTTTCATTAAGCTTGAGAGTTCGATCTGATAAAAGTCTCTCCCTGCCCCCATAGATTTCCAGGCCAGAGAAAAAGTCCCGGGACCGGCACCAAGGTCAATGAAGTCGCAATTTTTTAGCTCCTCCATCCATCCTTCCGGCATCCATTTAAAAACCTCCTGAAGCTTCGGAACATTGGTTGAAAGATAAAAAACCGTGTAGGCCGAAACCAGCCTCGGGTCTTTTAAGTAGTCGCCAATTTTGTCACGATTAACCGTGAACTTCTGGGAGATCTCTTCGATCGCCGCCAGAAGTTCGTGTTCAGAATTAAACTGATAAATGAGATGTGGTGTGAGGTCGCTTAGTTTCATTTACTGGCAAGCATAATCTGCGCGGATGTCTTGATCAACATCAATACAGTGCTGCTGCAATTTTCTTAGGCTTCCGCGGATACGACCCTGAAGACTCTCACACTCATTAGGATCCATCATATAGAAGAAAGCATTTTCATACTCTCCTATACGAAGTCCTTGAATAAAGCTCTGGCAATCAATGACGACTTTTTCTTGCAGATTAGTCTGTAGAATAAAACTTCTCTCAAGTTCTCCATCTTTTACCATTTTCTTTACACGGATTTCTCCGGCAATGGCCTGTAAAAGAGATAGGCCTAGGAAAGCTCCAAAAATGTATTTCATATGTTCTCCGATGAAGCCTCATCGTCAGAACCCCTTCCCTGGCTGAATTGATACCTGACTTTCCCTGACAGCCGGGCAAATTGTGCCTTTTTGGTTAAGACCTCATATTGTCTGACACCACTTGCTGAAGCGAATGGCCTTTTGTACAAAGGCGCAACGACAACCAGGGAGGCCCGAATGAAGTTAAGTGTTTTCACTCTTTTCTTAGTCCTAAGTTCAAATGTCTTTGCTTCTGAATACACCATCGAAACTTTCCAAGCTCCCCTCACTGAAAAACAATCCCGCATGCTAGATTCCGTCGTACCTGCGACTGTGGATCCGGGCCAAGTCATTGGCTGGGGACGAGATCTCGTGGCCCTGGGTGAGGCGATTTATGAACTCGTGAAAAAAGGAAAACCAACTTCACAAACCGAGTACGCTCCTATCAATGTGGTTCCTCGCGATCCTATTACTCGTAATTATGTTGAGCCCATGGAACTTGAAGACGCCAGTGATCCGATTAAAAGACGTTTTGTAGTGAGTGCGAAGAATGGTTTTGGTTCTGAGGTCGTGCGGGTTGAGTACCTTCTCCTCTTTCAAGTGGCAAAATACAATGGCAAGGGAAAATACATTTTGAATGCGATTGTGATTCCGAATGTCTCAGTTGGGTATGGCTTTGACTTCTCTTCCAAGATGAAGCTTGTGGGTATTGCCAATAAAGGTAAGGCCTCTGATCCCCTGGTTTCTATGACCCTGGATATCCATAATACGGTCGGCAGTATGGTAAGCGCTAAAGAGGCCCACTCTGTCATTACGATCACCGGTTTAGGACAAGTAACCTTTGAATAAATCGCTAGACCCCTTAAAACACTAAGGGGTCACACTTATTACATCAAAAGCTGATTTGGATCACTTTTTAGGCCGACGAGAAGTGGTATTCTGCTCTCACAGGAGCCGAAGATGAATAAGGTCAACCATAATATTCAGTGTGAAAATTGTCCCTCAAAAGATAGCGGAATTTTTTGTAAGCTAGAGCGTGCTGCTCTTCATGAAGTGTCTCAAAATAAAATCATGAACACTTATAAAAGAGGACAAACAATTTTCTTCCAGGGAAATCCTCCTTTTGGTTTGTACTGTATTTCAAACGGCAAAATTAAAGTCTACAAGACCGGAAATGACGGTAAAGAAACCATTCTAAGAATCGTGGGTCCAGGCGACGTTCTTGGCCACCGTAGCCTCTTTAGCAACGAAAACTACAACGCAACCGCGACAGTGATTGAAGACACTCAAGTGTGTTTCATTGATAAAAACTTCATTCATCAAGCGATCAAAAAAGAACCTTCAATTGCTCTTAATCTCATTGAAAAATTTAGCCGTGAGATGGGGACAGCTGAGGCCAGAAGTGCTTCCATTTCCAGCAAGAGCACTCGCGAAAGACTGGCCGAACTTCTTTTAAGTTTTACTCAGAGCTATGGTTCAGTAGAAAAGGGTCGCATTCGCCTGAATATTAAACTTAGTCGTGAAGAGTTTGCTTCCATGGTGGGTGCCGCTCAGGAAACTATCATTCGATTATTCACAGATTTCAAAGATGAAGGCGTCTTAGAGCAAGAAGGAAAGGTCATCTTCATCGTTGATAAAGAGAAATTAGTGGAAATAGCGAACTTAGATTACTGATCTAAGACATAGTCTCATTTTCCCTTCTCGTTTACAGTTTTAGGATGAAGATAAAATCTAGTCCCCTGACTCAAAAAGACATTTCTATTTTAGGCCAGGCATTTGAGACCCTGGTGTTTCCTAATGATTTTGATCTGATCTATGAGAATCATGTTCCACCTGCGGGAGTGGTTCTCATCGAGGGTAAACTTGAAATTCTTAAAAAGAACAAAATCAAAATGGAAATCACAACGTCACAGGTTTTTGGAGTAGACGAACTTGTCCATGGAACTCCCCTTCCTTTTGGTTGTAGGATCAAGGCCAATTCCAAAGTCATGCTTCTTAGCAAATCCTTAGTCCTTAAAAATGGGATAATGAAACTTTTTAACCTCATTTAACTGGAGGGCATTGATGTGTGTCATAGTTCTAAAACATTGCGTAGCACTTTGACCAAAAATACGCGTCACACTTAGGCTGCAAAAATGTGGGGCCAATTAAAAAACTTCCTAGAAGAAATGAGACTATTAATTTTTAGTCCCTTCTTCTTTTTCCTCACATTCATCGGAAATGGTTTTATCGTTTCCTGTGGCTACCTTTTTTATCACCTCGAAAAAGGTGTTAATCCTAAAGTGACTCATTTCATAGATGCCCTTTGGTGGAGCTTTACTACGGCCACCACGACAGGCTATGGCGACATCACTCCCGTAACAGACATCGGAAAAATTTTAAGTATCTTTCTTATGATCAGTGGTCTTTTACTATTCGCGATTTTCACCGCCATGTTTGCTGAAACGATACTGACCTATCGAAAGAATCAAAAAAAGTAACTATGGGATATCAAGGCTTCCGTCAGGCCTAAACGGGAATGCGCCCCAGGCCACTTCCCACATGTGTCCATCGGGATCAGTGAAGTAACCGCTATAGCCGCCCCAAAATGCTTCCTGAGGTTTTTTAACGATCTTACCACCGGCCTTTTCAACCAGGGCCATGACTTCGTCTACCTGATGTTTCTCTCTGGTATTATGAGCAATGGTAATCCCCGAGAATGCTGGGAACTTGGGTTCGCGATTGTCTCCGATGTCTTTCACTAATTCTTTGATGGGAAAAAGCGAAAGGGCCGTTCCGCTAGTTTTAAAAAAGATCACACCTTTGTCAGGTGACCAGGTGGTGGGAAATCCCAATGCCTCGTAGAAAGCCTTAGATCGTGTCAGATCTGAAACTCCAAGAGTTAAAAGAGAAATACGAGCTTCCATGGTTACCTTTTACTTTCTCCAGAGAAAGTGGTTTGACATTTCCGTATATTTTACGTATCATTCTTTTAATTTTTAATCAATAGAAAAGTAAAATCTTAAGTTTTACTTTCTCTGGAGAAAGTAATGAAAATCGAAAAAATGACTCGTGAAGATTTAGTTGAAGTTACTCACCTGGCCGGACAACTGGGCTATCCCAATTCGGTTGAGGAAGTTACTCAGCGCTTTAATGAAATCATGAATGATCCAAACTACGCACTCTTTGTTGCAAAAACCGACAGAGTACTTGGTTACATTCAAATCAATCATGAACCGAAAACACTTCTAATTGGACCTCGTGCTGATATCGCGGCCCTGATCGTTGATGAAAATTCGCGGAGTCAAGGTGTGGGCAAAGCACTGGTCGCAAAGGCCGAAGAATGGGCCCGGGAAAATGGAGTGCCATTGGTAAGAGTGAGATCAAATACCAAACGTGAGGCCGCTCATCGTTTCTATCAACGTGAGGGTTATACGTTGGCGAAGACTTCGCACATATTCACAAAACAGCTGAAATAAAAAGCCCCTCTTACGAGGGGCATATTCATTACTTATAATTTACGACTGGAAAAAGAGATACTGCTGCCGGAACGTGATGTGAGATCTCACCTACATTCGTGCGATCTTCTGCAAATCGTCCAAAGTCTTTTAAGATATCAATCATCTCAGCAGTCGGATTAACCGGATACTGACTGAAAGCTGCAGCAACCGGAGCTTGTACTTCGCGAGACGTGAAATATTCCAGAAGCATTGTTGCTTCTTTTACATTCTTAGCATGCTTAACAATGGCAATACCTACACCATTTACGTGAGCGCCAGTCGTTTTCTGATTCGGGAAGAATGGACGAACTGGAAATTGAGCATTAGCACGAATGAAGGCCGGAAGATAATAAGTGTTTGCAATACCAACATCACATTTTCCATCGGCCACAGCTTGAATCACATCGCGGTCACCGTTAAGTGGATTTACAGAAAAGTTATTCACCCAGCTCTGAAGAATTTCGGCCGTCTTCTGAGCACCAAAGTGTTTTACAAAGAAAGCACCAAGAGCTTCGTTATAACTATTTTTAGAAGTACGAACGCACAGGCGCCCCTTCCACTTAGCGTCCCCTAGAGCTTCATAAGTTGAAAGCTCAGATGGCTTCACAACATTCGTGTTATACATGATCACACGCGCGCGATAGAAAACTGTTGTCCAGAATTTATCTTTCTCCATTAAATGAGACGGAACTTGAGATTCAACCACTCTTGAATTGAATGGACGATAAAGACCCATTCTCTGAGCGATACCATGGAACACAAGATCTTTATCTAAGTGAAGATCAGCAGTTGTATTCGCACCTTCATCAGCAAGTCTCTTCGTTAACTCTTGTGACGTACCAGTCACGAAATTCACCTGAATCCCAGTTCTCTGAGTAAACGGAGCGAAGATCGGAGCAAGCTGCTCACCTGGATAAACGGAATAGATAGTGACTTCTCTGGTCTGTGCTTGAACAGAACCAACAGTAAGGATAGCGAGAGCAAGAAGTAGACGCTGGAACATACTTTGTCCTTTAAGTGTTGAGAGGTTTTACTTAAAGGAGTGATTACCAAGTGTTTGACTAAATGGCCAAGAGTTTTAATTGTCAAACAAATAGAATTTCAAAATGTTACAAGATCGGAGTTAAATTTCTTTCATAAAAAAAGGGCCCTAAAAAGGGCCCTTCTATTTTTCTTGATTAACGAGACTTGATGTCTTTGTAAGTGTTCTTCGTGTCACCAGTGTAGATCTGACGAGGACGACAAATCTTGAAGCCTGGTTGTTCAACCATTTCCTTCCACTGTGCCATCCAACCTGGAAGGCGACCCATAGCAAACATAACTGTAAACATGTTTGTTGGGATACCAAGCGCACGGTAGATGATACCAGAGTAGAAATCTACGTTCGGGTATAGTTTACGAGAAACGAAGTACTCATCTTTAAGAGCAACTTCTTCAAGGCCTTTCGCGATATCAAGAAGAGGATCTTTCACACCAAGAGTTGCTAGAACTTTGTCACAAGCAACTTTGATGATCTTAGCGCGTGGATCGAAGTTCTTATAAACGCGGTGACCGAAGCCCATAAGACGAGAGTTAGAGTTCTTATCTTTAACTTCAGCAAGGAAGGCCTCATAGCCTTTGCCAGAGTTCTTGATCTCTTCAAGCATTTCAAGAACCGCTTGGTTTGCACCACCGTGTAGTGGGCCCCAAAGAGCGTCAACACCGGCCGAGATTGTGGCGAAGATGTTTGCTTTTGAAGAACCAACCATACGAACTGATGAAGTTGAACAGTTCTGCTCGTGATCTACATGAAGGATAAGAAGAATATCGAGTGCCTTGGCCACTTCTTTATTTACGTTCTTGTCACCAGTCATCATGTGGATAAAGTCAGAACAGTAGTCTAGAGACTTATCAGATTTTACGAACTCTTTACCTTGAGAGTGGCGGTAAGCATAAGCAGCTACCACTTTCAATTGGCCCATAAGCTGAGCGATTGCTGTGTCTTTCTGAGCAGGAGTTAGATCCTGAGCACAAAGTTCCTCGTAGAAAGCTGAAAGAGAAACCATGTTCGAAGAAAGAACGGCCATTGGGTGAGCGTTCTTAGGGAAAGCTTTGATTTGTTGTTTGATACCTTCAGGCACGTCGTCGAAAGAAGCGATTCTTTCTTCGAAAGCTTTAAGTTCTTGAGCAGTTGGAAGTTTGCCGTAGAACACAAGGTAAGATGACTCAAGGAATGAAGACTTCTCAGCGATTTCTTCAATTGAGTAACCGCGGTATTTAAGAATACCCACTTCCCCATCAAGGAAAGTAATAGATGAAGTACATGCACCAGTGTTCATGTAACCAGAATCAAGTGTTACGAATCCAGTCTCGGCCCTTAGTTTTGTAATATCGATGGCCTTCTCACCCTCAGTTCCAGTGAAGATTGGTAGTTCAATTGTTTTTTCGCCTAGTACTAGTTTTGCCTTATCAGACATGGAGGACTCCTTACGCAGAAATATGAAAATAAATAGACGGGATTGTGTGACCGCATTTTAGCTAAATGTTGGCTATCTGTCTAAATACTCTTGATAATCACGTCTCGGAAAATAGTGGCAAAAGTTGAATCCGAGTTAAAGAACTGGTGCCAAAATTTCTTCCTCATGGTGACAAAACAGCTCCACTATTGCTCCATTCTGACGGCCCGCAAGTCTCATGCGCGAAGCGTCTTCTCGTTGTAATCAATGATTAAACTGAAATAGTTCAATGATTTCTTACTTTTGGCATTCTACTTGCTTTTATGACCTCACAATTCAAACAAGATGTTTGGGTATTAAAGGAGAGGGCATGAAAAAGGCTTCATCATCGTTTTTAGTTTTATTCTTCGCGGCACTGCTTGTTTCATTTCAGTCATTCGCACAAATGAGTGACATTGTGAGTGAGAGAGTTCAGCAAACTCTTAGACGCCAGGAGCGACTTCGCTTATCGGACCTATTAAGAGTTTCGCCATATGAAGAGCGCGAGATGGAAGTGCTTTCACTCACCATCATGGCCCAAAGCTATGTTGGCCAAAGTACCCTACAAGTTCTTCAAATGGGTCGCGCTATCGCAGCACCTCAAATCATCCGTCGTCAGAGCCAGGTTCGCATCGTTCTGCCAGCAAGAACTTCTCTTGAAGGAATCGAAATCCTCGCCCAGGACGAACTCTTTCTTGAAAGCGTAACTGCTGAAGTGCTTCGCCTTCGCACTCCAGTACCACCAACTTACCCTACTCCGTACCCACCAACGTACCCACAACCTGAGCGTCAGCCGGTGCCAAACCAAATGATCTCGCTTCAGGTCATGCAAGACGTGCGTATGCAACAGGAAATCCAACTGGACACTCTGGTAAGACAACAAATGGGACTGACTCTTGCCGGTGCTGAAATCCAACGTGTGATTGTTGAGGCCATGCCGCTTGGTTATGGTCGGGCAGCTTCTGTTCAAGTTGTTCTTAACAGCCGCTTAGTGGGTGAAGAGCGATTCCTTTCAACAACTCAGCAACGTCTTCCGCTCCTGATTCAGTCTTACGAAGAAGTGCGCACTCTTGGTCTTCTGGTTCGAGGGGACGCTCGAGTTCAATCTGTTTCAATCCGTGTGGGCCAGGTTCGTCCTCAGTACCCACAACAGCCGCAGCTTCCTCGCATTCAACGTGTGACTGTTGGCCAGGAAATCGGTTCATACAATGTGCTTGAGTTATCACGTGTTCTTCCTTACGAATCACGCCTCATCCGCTCAATCACTCTAGAGGCCCGCACTCGTAATGGTGTTCGTGCTGAAGTCGCTCTGGCAACTCCCTACCAAGTGCTGGGAACACTGGTTGTGACTCAAACACCGATGCGTCCGGTTATCCGACTGTTTACTCCAACTTCACCTCGTGACCTTCGACTTCAATCGTACTCACAAGTGCTGATTGATTCACTTGAGATCGAATTCGAAACAGGTTACTAGTTCCCCTCCAAAATGCTCCCCTTCGGGGGAGCAATTTATTTACAAAAAACTCCTCCCCAGCTATCGTTTCATTTTCAACCGGAGAATGAACGTGAAGTGGGACAAGCCTCTTACCGAAGCCATACTTTTAAAACGCTATAAACGCTTTCTAGCGGACGTTAAACTAGGTGACGATACCTTCACCGCCCACGTTCCAAATACCGGCAGCATGACCTCTTGTTGGGAACCCAATTGGAAATGTGCCATTTCAAAATCCGACAATCCGGCCCGCAAAATGGCCCATACCTTAGAACTCACTCACAACGGTGAAACCTGGATCGGGGTCAATACCGCCAACGCCAATAAACTCGCTCACTCGTGGCTTAAAAATGGTCTGATCTCAGAGCTCACAGGCTACTCAGTGATTCAACCAGAAAAGAAAATCGGTGAAAGCCGCATTGATTTTTATCTCGAAGGTCACCCGACTCTTCCTTCTTGTTACGTGGAAGTAAAAAACGTGACCCTTAAGCTTGATGGTATGGCGCAATTCCCAGATGCTGTCTCAGAGCGTGGCCAGAAACACCTTAAAGAGCTGATGCAGCTCAAGAAGGAAGGTCATCGCGCGGCGATGCTTTATGTGGTTCAGCGTGAAGATGTGACTCAAATGAGGCCGGCCCACAGTATTGATAAGGTCTATGGCGAACTTTTGGCCCAAGCTCACGCAGTGGGTGTGGAAATTCTTGTCTATCAATGTAAAATGGGAACTAGCGAAATAGGCTTTGGAAAATCACTTCCATTTCTATTGAGGTAAGTTTGCTTAAACTAGTTTTCTATACCAAAGATCATCGTTTTAAAGTGCGTCTTGCTTTACCTGAAGATGATTTCTCTTCATCGAAGATCTGGCAAAACAAACTAGAATTCATTGTCTCGGATTCGGGCCAATTCACGATGGTCTGGACCTCTCTTCTTCCGGATTTGGATCCAGAGTATGCTGAGTCCCTGGTGGAACTGGTAGGTGCTCGCTATCCTATCTCGCCTGACTATCAAACTCTTCAAGATCTTCACCCGGAACTTCCTTTTAAAAATGAACTTGGTGAATGGGTGTTCTTCGGGGGAAGTTTTAATCCCTGGCACGAAGGACATCAGGCCTGTTTAACACTCATGCCGGAAGATAAGATGTGTTTCATTCTTCCAGATCGAAATCCCCATAAGGAATTACGAGAACTGAGTCCGGTGGCCACCATTCTTGAAATCAGCGCTCACGCGAAATTAAAAAATCTTCAATTTATTGTTCCAACATTTTTGTTAGAACAAAAACAAAACCCGACCGTGAACTGGGTAGAAAAATTTAAAAATGATTATCCCACTCATAAGGTCTCGCTCCTTATGGGCTTTGATAGTTTTTCTAATCTTAGAAACTGGACCCGTTCAGAGGCCCTTCTTCCGCTTTTAAACACGGTCTATGTGGTCTCTCGCTTAGAAGATGATCAAGATCGTCGAGAGGCCCTGGATCATGCTCGCGCTCGCGGGCCGCACCTGAATATTGTGTTTTTAGGAAAGCATGAATTTGAGGATGTCTCTTCAACGGAAATCAGACTTCGCCAAAAATAGAAAGGGGACCGTTAGGTCCCCTCTTCTTAGTTATGTTAACTAAAGCTTAGTAACAAACGTCGTAACACTCGTACTGAAGTGAACAAGAGTAGTAGCCACAGTATTCAACGTAACCACACTCAGTTGTACAGTAGTAGTCAGAACCACCGCCGCCGCCGCCAGAGCCGTTAGCTACTGCGATCGCTACAGCGATAAGAAGTAGACCAACTGCTGCGTAAACAAGAACTTCACCGTTCCATGAAGCACCTGAAGAGTAAGAACGCTTCATAGTGTCCATCATATATTTAGAAGCTTCTGCTCCAGAAAGTTTCTGGATTGAGATCATGTTGAAAGCTGTTTCAAGATCTTTAGCTACGCGAGCATCTTTTACTTCAGTCTTAGCGAACTCGATAAGTTGAGCATTAGTAAGACCTTTTGATTGAAGATCACGAACTGTCTCATTGAATTTCTTCATTTGAGCGTCGTAAAACTTTGTGTCTTTTTGGTCCCATTCTACAGTGAGAGAGTAGTTAAGCTCGTCGAAAGCAGCTTTAAGACCATTGTTCGTTGCGGCCATTGCCTGAACTGTGAAGAGAGCGAAAACCATCAGCGATGTTAATAATTTCTTAAACACGGGTGCCTCCTGTTGGCAGGTTTATGTTAACTGAGCGCTATGTAACCCAAGATGCCGTTTGAATACCTTCGAAAAATTCGAAAGTAAATTTTTTACCTCTTACAGACATCAAAAACTGATGTCATTCTGACACCAACTTTAGATACCTCTAAGGTTCAGTGCCTTAAGTATGCGAAGCTTGTCCACAAATGGTGAAGCACACTGCTCCTCACACGTCTGAAGAATTCCTTCGATGAGCTGTCCTCTAATTGTTGAATTCGTTGTGAGTTTCTTACGAAGATCAAACATAAATAATTCGCCCTTCTCTTCACCTAAGATTTCTTTTAGTGACCACAACATACCAAACACAAAGTCAGTGTTCGCATAATCCGTCATTTCAAACTGAATCATGTAATCTTGTTTTCTTTCAGCGTCCTTGCCGTTGTAGGTGTTGTACTTCTTAATGTGTTTTGCAAGTTCAGGTGAATCAGCAATTTGTCCTGCGAAGAAATCCGCCATCCCTTCAATGATCGCAGTTGAATGCGAAAGCACCAAGTGATCTGAAAGGGCCACGTGTGCGTACTCGTGATAAATAATTTCCGGAACCACGGCCGTATCAAGCCAGTACCACTTACGTGAGAACGCTTTTGTAATCGGATCAAACGCTTGATAGCCAACCTCAATAATCACTGAGGCACCAACAGTACGAATAATGCTCTCTTTTGGATCAAGAGACACACCATCTTCCGTCATGGCAAGAACCGCAGTTAATAAAAAGCGCTGTAATGACTGCATGTGAGTCTGGTTTCTGAATTGCTTCATCAGAACTTGCATTTCACGGTTGGCCGAATCATTCACACGAAGATCACGAACATGAATCTTCTTCGCCGGCCTAAACCAGATCTCAGTTCCCCATGGTTTTACTCCACGAGACTCAAGCCCCTTTCCGGCCGGAACCGTTAGAGCGTTGTTAAACTGAGGTTCCATATTGTCGTGAGCAAAATGCCCAAGCTCAGAAAATTGATTAGTGTGATCAATTCGAATCGTCATCTGCGGAATTGCTGCCGCATGCTTAGATTTCATTTTATCAACGAAGTACTCACGGGCCTTGGTTAAGTGATAATAAGTCGTCGCCGCACGGAACGTGAGGGCCTTATCATCAGTGAACTTAATCGCCTCGTCACTTTTCCCGCGAACAATTTTAAAGTGCTCCCCTTCAAAGGCCTCGGCCGAAATGAGGTCCTTTAAAACCACGTCCGTGACCACCGGTTTGTTTTTCACGGTGCGGATGAGGGCCTCCATTTTTCGCTCGAGAGATTGAGCAAAAGACAGAGTGGGAACTAAAAGAGTGACCAATAATAGTTTTGTTTTCATATTAAAATAAACTCGTTGGATCTAGTTCATTACCGTTTTTAGATTTTTCAGTTGTGGCCTCAATCACCACGATCGCAAGTGCCGGGATAAATCCATATGGAGGTGGAATCACCACTGTGGCCACAGAGCTCGCGATATTCACCCAAACACGTGCCTTCTCCCACCAAGTCTTCTTCGGATTCCAGATGTCCTGAAGTCCTGCTAGCTCTTCAATTTCAGAGGCAGTCACAATACCAATCTCATAGGCCGCGGCCATAAGATCAAGGTAACCAGGCTGACGACCTTCAAAATAAGTATTGAGTGAAAGCTGGGCCATTTCTTTTCTTAGAATACGGATGGCGAAACGAAAGCGCTCCATTGGCTCAAGCGTGATGGTCTCGGCCAAAGTTTCTTTGTTATAAACCAGGATCTCAATCTTTGGAGACTCCAGGCGTTCACGTAATTTCTTAATCACGTTCCCCATAAGAATGATTTGAAGATCTGTGTAGTTCTCTAAAAGACGGGTACGGTGACTAATTTTTTCTTTATCAAATTTTTTCGTAATGTAATCACTCTTCTCATTCGGATCGCGAAGAGGATACTGAAGACGAAGACTGCTCACCTTTTGATAGTAAGACTTAAGCGTCAGGGTATTGTTCTGAAGATCAGTTGAGCGGGCCTGTTCAAGTTTGTTATAAACACTTTGAGAAATAAGTTTTTGGTCTAACGCTGTAATGTAAAGGGACTCGATCTGATGATCCTTGAGATTCTTATTTACCTTCAGCATTTCGCTATAAAGAGCGCGATAACCTTCGTCCAAACATCCGCCTTTCAAGAAGCGTTTCTCAAAAGCAGCAATCAGCAGAAGAACTTCATTGGTGGTCTTATGATCTGGAAGATAAGTATCTTGTTGTTCACGACCATTATAACGAACATAATTAGAAGACGTTTCATTGGCCGTAAGAAGAAGCTTCATCACGGTATCGTCGATATGATTTTCCGAACGAAGATAATAGATCGCCCCCACTAATTGATTGAAGCGAGGATTTCTTTCTTTAAGTTTTTCATTGAGAGAACTGTTGAGATCAAAGCTACAAAGCTTTTGAGGTGTGACATCTTTTAATGAATCTTCAAGTGCATCTTCGATTTCATTGGCACTGACCTGATTCAAGGCCTTATTCATCGACTTAAGATAAGAGCTGGTGGCGTAATAGCTTTTCCCTTCTCGATCATTCCGAAGACTCACTGTCTGAGCAGCGAAAAGCGGCATGGAGATAAGCCATAATCCAATAAAAAGGCGCATACTTGGTCCTTGAAGGTTTTACGAGATGTTAGCATCGCGTCAAAAACCATCCTAGGGACCAAGTAAAAAAGTAATAGCTAGTTAATTTGATTGAATTCTAGAACTTAGGGCCTTTATGGAGAATTCTTAAGGTCCGTCAGTACCATCTTTACCACACGACGGATGCTCTTCTCATGATCATCCGGAGTCGAGTAGGCCATCTCATTATTGTTCTTAGTACAGCAGGCCTGGATCAAGGCCAAATGAGAAACGTGGCTAAATAAGGTCCGCATGGCCCATACAATCTGCTCTTCCGACTTCTCGCCCACTTCTTTTTTAATGGCCTCTGCAATAATACTTCCGCCCGGAGGACCAAAGTAACCATCATCTGTTCCTTGTGAAACGAGATTATGAGAATGCTGAGAAGACATCATCATTTTAAAGTGTGAAAGGAGGTCCGGACTATTGGCCATGTAGTATTTAAAAAGCTCTACCAGAGTTGATTCAAGATTTCCCTGACTTACCTCATAGAGACGTTTTACTTCCTGAGCGCACTCAACATATCCAGCGCTGAGAATCTCAATGAAAAGCTTCTCTTTGCTGGAAAAGTGATAGTTCACGGAGGCAACATTCACATCCGCCGAACGGGCAATATCACGGACGGAGGTCCCTTCAAACCCATGATGGGCGAAGAGGATCCTCGCAGTTTCCATGATTTTTCTTTTAGTATCGACATTTTGATCAGTCATTTATTCCGTAGCTCCCTGCAATTCAACTCGATTACCAGAGGTCCACTTTCCAATAAATGGTAAACGGGCCACGAGTTTCATTAGGTCTTCGATGATAGCATAACCAGCAGGTATCCAGACAAGTGTAAGAATCGTACCCGTAGTCAGACCCCAGGCCATGGCAAGGGTCATCGGAACAAGCATCGCATCGGCTCCACCAACTCCATATGCCGTTGGGAATAATCCACCCATCGTTGTTAATGAAGTCGCCATAACAGGCTTCAATCTGATTGTAGGGGCCTGAATTAAAATGTCCCTGAGTTCCATTTTTCCTTCGTCCCGCATCTGATTGATGAAGTCGATAAGAATGATCCCGTTATTCACAATGATTCCTGCAAGTCCGATTACACCGATCATTGCAAGAAAGCTAACTGGTCTACCATGGGCCCAGAATGAAACTGAAACTCCTAAAAGTCCCAAAGGAATAGTAGTCATGATCAGACCTGGGGCCAGGTATGAACGGAAGATGTAAACCATGATGGCATAGATCCCTACGAGGGCCAGAATCATGGCGTTTCCAAGAGAGGCCATTGATTCATTGGTACTCTCCTGTTCTCCTCCAAAGACCATCGTCACGTCAGCATGATCCTGTGAATACTTAGCAAACGACGTCGAAACGACCCCGTTGGCCTGAACTGAGGTAATGACTTCAGGCTCGATGTTAGCAGTCACTGTTTTAGCGCGTTTGAAATCATAGCGCTTCACCTGAGGAGTTCCTCTGGAAGTTTCCAATCGGGCCAAGAGAGAAAGTGGAATGAGATTTCCTCTGGCATCCATAATTTTTACATTCCCGAGATCCGTCACATTGGATTTAGAAACATCGGCAAACTTTACTTTCAACTCAGCTTCTTTATTGTTCAAGGTAACGTCTGAAACAAACGTTCCTGACAGGGCCGTTCTGACAGTATTACCTACTGCCGCGGCCGTAAGACCCAAACGATCTAACTTTTCAAAATCCAGAACGACGCTCACTTCAGGTGGGCCATAGACCTCATCAACTTTGGCATCAAAAACACCCTTGGTCTTTTTGAGATCAGTTAATATTTTATTGATAAGCTCATCCAGACTTTTCCCATTGTTTGAACGGAAAATCACAGTCACGGGAGCGCCCACCGGAGGTCCGTTAATCTGTTCTTCGAACGTAAGATTGGTAGAACCCGGAATTTTAATTTCCCGTAGTTTGGCCAAAAACTCTGTATGAGGGACATTGAATTTTGCAAAGTCCGTGGCATACATCTTAACCAGGCCCACGTTATCACCATTTTGTCCTCTGACATCGGTAGCATCCGGAAGAGATGTTCCGGCAAGTGAAACTGAATGTTTTAAATATTCTTTACCAAGAACTGCTTTGATCTTCTCTTCTAGCTCACGAGTCACTTCGTAGGTTCTCTCGACCTTGGTGTCTTCCGGCATTTCAACTCGGGCCAGATAAATTTCAGTCTGATCTGGTGGGAACAGCATGAACTTATTGAAGACACCAATCATCACGAAAGAGAACACAATGACCCCGAAGATTCCTGCGGCAGTAATGTAACGGTGATCAATCGTCCATGCCATGAATTTAGAAAACACTGCAGCGACTTTATCAAACCATCCGGATTTTTTTTCTTCCACGCCTTTGACATCCAGATTCTTCGAAGAAAGGTGAAGACGCATAGGAAGAAGCAAGAAACATTCAAAGAGACAGAATAAAAGTGCGGTGGTTACGACAATAGGAATGGGAGCAATAAATCGTCCCATGATCCCTGTGGTCACAAGCATTGGAAGGAAGGCCGCAATAGTGGTGAAGGCCGTGGCCGAAATAGGAATCCACATGAAGTGAATCGTATCAACAGCAGCATCCAGAGATGACGAACCTAATTGACGGCGACGGATGTATTCTTCTGAGATCACAATACTGTTGTCCACTAACATACCCATGGCAATGATCAGGGCAAGAATGGTGATCGAGTTCAGAGTCATATCAAAGTAAGGCATAATTCCCAGAGTGGCCAAGAGGATCACAGGTAGTGAAATGGCCACCATGAAACCAATCCGACCATGCATAAAGAACATGAGAACCGCAATAACGACAATAAGGCCTGAGATAGCGTTACCTGAAAGCGTATTAAGCTTGGCCTCTACGTTTTGCCCTTCATTGAAGTAAATAACAAAGCGGGCCTTGTCTTTATAGGTCTCTTCATAGCGCTTAATAGTTGGATTAACTCCGCCAACAAGTTTTAAGGTATCAGAACCGCCTTTTTTAAGGACGGTCAATAAAGTGGCCGGTTCACCCATGTAACGAGTCAGGACACGTGGCTCTTCTTCACCATCTTTAACAGTGGCGACATCTTTTAAATACAAGACCCCACCTGAAAAAGTTGAACGAATGGGTGTCATGCCAAGCTCTTCGGCGGTCTTAATTTTAGCATCGACCTTGACCATTCTCTGAGTCGTTGGAGTCTCAAGTTCTCCCCCAGGAATGTTCGAGTTTCGGGCGCCGATTTTCCTCAGGACCTCATCAACACCGATGTGGTATTGGTCCAGTTTTTTTCTAGAAAGATTGATTTCAAATTCACGCTCTCGGTAACCATCAAGATTTACCGACTTTACGTTTTTATCATCTTCAATGTCTTCCTTTAAAGCATCGGCAATCAAATCACGCTGACGATTTTCATTTGGGCCGATGACGGCAATCTCCATCGCCGCAAATTCTTCTGATTTAATTTCCGTGAATTTAGGTTTGTCTTGAAGATCGGTTGGAAGATCTTTTGTTCTATCAATGGCGCGCTGGATATCACCCATCACGTCCTTTACCACCACTTTCGGATTGTCCATGTCTACACGGACCACAATCTTGCTTCGGCCGGCCTGAGAAGTAGAACGAACGTCTTTAAGACCTGAGATTCCTCTCAGTTCATCTTCGATTGGTTTGGTAATTTTGACTTCAATGTCCTCTGGAGTTGCACCAAAATATTCGGTCTCAATAATCGCGGTGGCAAAATCCACCGAAGGGTAAGATTCGGCATTCATGGTCGAGAGACCCTGCCATCCAAAAAGGACCAGGAAGAGTGAAAACACGACGGTTAGCTTCGGGTTTTCAATGAAAAATTTTGCAAGGTTACGCATATATTAGATCCTGTTGAACTCACATGGAGTTTCTGGGAAAACCACAAGGTAATCAAAAATGGTATTGAGAATTTGTAACTGGGTATTAATGGTCGCCAGTTCGGCGTTCAAAAAAGCGTCCTGATCTTGAACCATATCACTCACAGAAACACGGGCCTGCTCATACTTCCTTCTCATACCTTTGAGACGCTTTTCAAGTTCTTGTGCAGTCAATTTCTGAGAACGAATGACATCATTTAAGAGACCAATTGATCTCATAAATTCCTGGTGAGTGTTTACGACCTGAGCGTCAGTGGCATCAATACTCGCGAGAAGTCTCTTATCATCATAAAGTTCTTTTGCTCTTTGAGTTCCCTCTTTCACGCTTCCGAGAGGCATCGTGAAAAGGACCCCGACTTCATAACCGGTGCGGTTATGGTCCTGAATATCATCAATTGAGCCCTGGTATGAACCGCGATACTTTTGAGTTCCCACCTCGTCCAGACTTACACCGGTGGCCTTCACTGTACCAAAGAGCTTCACGTCTGCATCGGCATAACGAGAGTTATAAATGGCCTGACGAGAACGAACTTCTTTTATCATGGCCACGGCCTCATCATATTGTGTGAACTGATAAGGAGTGCCCTTCTCTCTGCCAATGACACCAGTACAGGCCAGGACTTCATCTATTGTTTTATTCAAGTCATAGGGAGCAAGAACCAAATCTTGTTTTGAAAACTCCGGAAGGAGATTTCTTAATTGAGTGAAGTAAGTTTCACGCTGATACTTTAAGAAAGTGATGGTTCCTTCACGAGAGGCCACTTGCGCCTTGGTTCTTGCCACCTCATCGGCCTCCGCAACTGAACTTTTAAATTGAAGTTCAGTTTCTTTTGCCTGGGTCTGGGCAGACTTCAAGAGCGCCTCTGATCTGTCTAATGACTCTTGATTGGCGACCAGGGACCAATAAATACGACGTAGCGATAATCTAAAGGCCTTGGTCTGAATGTCCTTCTCAATCGCCGCCTTTTTGTTCTCAAGCTCCAGGGACTCGACCTTGTTCTTTGTCATTCGGCCAAAGAGGTTTCGCCACAGATCCATTTGCATAGTGAAAGCAAGCGTAGTTGTGGTGGCGTCTTTAATGTGTCCGATGATTGGAGAGCTGGACGAAGAACGTTGATCTGTAATGAGCGAGAGTCTTGAATCAAAACCATAAGCAAGGTTTTGTCTAACTCCTAACTGGACCTGCTTAACTGGGCTAAAAATGGGAGAGAATTCAATTAAGGCCCGTTCATTCGTTTCAGAGTAGATCCCTTGCCCAAAAAGCTCCGGAGCATATTTCTCCTTCTCCTCACCTTTTCGTACTGATGAGGCCTGAAAAGCGGCCTCTATTTGATCCAACTGAGGAGCACCTTTGCGGGCCACTTCCTGGATTAAATTCTCAGACAACTGAACGGTGGCCCCAAAAACATATAGAGGACTCAAAACAAACAACACAAGCAATTTCAAATAGTTACCCATAAAACATCCAAATAAAAAAACATAAAACAATTGTTTAAAACAATGATTATTGAAAATTAACAATTATTAATGGGTATGGGAAATAAAATTTCAGAAATCTTATGCCTAAACTTTTAACGGTCCCTATAAACACTTCAGAGGACACTCTCCCCTTAATAGAAACCCGTTAAAATCCAGGCATGAAATATTTTATTCTTCTCTCTCTTTTTATAAGTTTGGCCCACGCTGGTGAATGCAAGCTCACTGGAATCACCCGCTCTTGCCAAAAATTCGAAACAAAATTTGAGTTGAGCAATTTAGAGGCCTGTCAGGACCTTGCCAAAAAAACCAGTGAAAACAAGTTTTTCAATTTCATCGGAAAAGATGATCAGCTCATTAAGACTGTTGTTTCATTCAAAGAAAATTCGATTGATCAGGACGAGGTTCTCTTCCGAGATGAAGAGGAATGCATTTAGATCGTCATAAATTTCACTGGAACTTTAAATTCGATCTTGTTCTCACCTGCTTCCTTAGGAATAGGTTTAAACTTTTCTACTTTTTGAACGGCCTCTAGTGCTGAGGCATTGAGACGTTCGTAACGAGATGGTGTTTCAATTTTTGCGTCGGTAATACGTCCATCTTCAAGAAGCGTGAAAGCAATCACCACAGTCCCTGTCTGACCGAGACGCTTACTCATAGGCGGATATGATTTGTTTTGTTCAATGCGTGCGCGAAGCTCGGCCTTGTACTTTGAAATAATGTCAGTTTTACCAGTGGCACTTGTTCCAAACTCAGAACCATTGGCCACACCGGCCTTTGATAGACCTGTCCCTTTTGGATCGTTGCCACCTGTCGGTTCATTCGAGGCCACAGGTGCCGCCTGTGCCGGTTTGGCGACTGCGGGAGCAGTAGCGACCTTCTTCGGAGTCGGACGAGTAAATTTTGATTCAGATTTAGTTTTTGGAAGGGCCGGTCTCATAAAAATATCATGGGCCACTTTCATGCGCATGATACCGTTTCCAGTTCCACCATTACCTAGCTTTGCGACCTGCTCATTTGGAAGTTGAGTCTGAACCACGGTTAGACCTGCCAAGAGGATCAGTCCATGGAAGATTGTCATCGTGCTGAAATGAGTCAAAAAGCTTTTTGTCATAGCCGTTTTATATACCAAACACTGGACTTAGTCCACGGCCCGTGACAAATTTACTGACGTTAACAACCATGTGAAATTCTGGACAAATCATGCTGCAAGGCCTTTCTGAATTCATTGATCCGATTGCTCTGATCTGGAACCATAAACTGTTTACGATTGCTGGAGTCAAACTTAGTTTCGGGAACGTTCTCGTTGCCCTGATTCTTCTTCTTTTTGCTGGTCGTTTATCCAAGCTTGTTACAAAAATTATTAACAGTCGCCTGATCGAGCCCTTCGTTCATGACAAAGGTTCTCAGAATACTTACAGAACGTTTTCGTTCTATGTGTCCCTCGCCATTTTCGTCATCATGTCTCTCACTATTGCCGGCATTCCTCTGACTGTCTTTACAGTGGTTGGTGGTGCTCTTGCTATCGGGGTAGGGTTTGGATCTCAGAACATCGTTAATAACTTCATCTCCGGTATCATCCTCCTGGTGGAAAAACCCATCAAGATTGGTGACATTGTTGAACTCGATAACATTTCAGGTTCAGTTCAGGCGATTCGTATTCGCAGTACCCAGGTGAAAAACGGCGACGGAAAAATCTTTGTTGTTCCTAATAGTTTTTTCCTCGAGAAAAGCGTTCTGAACTGGTCATACTCTGAAACCGTGGTTCGTACGGTGATCAATTTCGGTGTGGCCTACGGAACAGATGTGAAACTAGTGGAAGGACTTGCGATGAACATTCTTCTGAATACCGAAGGTGTGAAACAAGATCCAATACCGCTCGTGCTTTTCGAAAATTTCGGGGAAAGCACTTTGGATTTCCAACTTCAATTCTGGTGTGACACGAAAGATGTAAACATGGCCCAGGTCAGAAGCGATATCCGTTTTAAGATTGATGATCATTTCAAGAAAAACAAAATTGAAATGGCCTTCCCTCAGCGGGATATCAACTTACGTGTCAATCGTGCTTTGGAAGTGAAAGTTCTGAGTTAATCTATGTGCTTGCAGCCAGTACTTGATTTCATTTCAAGTAAAGATGAACTTTTTCAGAGTCTCTTCTTTGCCGGATCACTCTTTTTTCTCAGACAAGGTGTCATTGGCCTAATGCAGTTACATAAAACCGGTTATGCGGTTTGGGCAAATGTTATTAAATTAGACTACGCCAAGCGACTCCAACTTCTCGGAACGTCCCTCTACGTGACTTTCAAACCTGGTAAAGAGGTCAAAGAACATAACAGAGCGCCTACTCGTTTAAATGAAAATCACTACGTCCTATTCTTAAAAGGACTTGAGCATGGCCAGGGGCAATTTTATTACGAAGAACTTTTACACTCATTTAAGGCCGTTTCTCACATTAATATATGCTTGGCCTGCGCCAGTTTTTCATTTGCGTACACAGTGAATGGCATTATTAAAAAATACTACCCAGCAATCGCCCAATACCTAAGCTTGGCCATCTTTCTCTTTGTACTATTTCAGCTGGTCTTAATTATTTCTTTTGTTTTTAAAACGCACTTCGATTTCGATAAGACATCAAAATCGAAGGCGTAGAAAAATTAAAGAGCGCTTTCAATCGCCTTCGTAAGTTTTGAATCATCCGGTTTTGTTGAAGAACCAAAGCGGCCAATCAGTTTGCCATCTTTGTTCACGAGAAATTTTTCAAAGTTCCAGGCCACTTCGCCTTTGTACTGGCCAGTCGTCAGGAACTTATAAAGCTCACGCTTCTCCTTCCCTAGAATTGTTTTCTTGGTAAGAACCGGAAACGTCACATTGTAGTTTTTCTGACAGAACTCAAGCATCCCTTTGTCGTCCTCAGGAGTTTGTCCTCCGAAATCATTTGTTGGGACGCCCAGGACCACAAAATTTTTCGCCTGATACTTCTTGTACAAAGATTCAAGACCTTCCAGTTGAGGGGTATAACCACATTGTGATGCAATGTTTACAACCAACACAGTCTTCCCTTTTAAACTCTCCATTTTAAACTCATCACCCTTAATAGTTTTATCCTTGATGGCATAAAAATCTTGGGCAAAGGCCACATTCACCAGAAACAACATCGCCACTAAAAAACGCATATTTCCTCCTCGTTAAATCCTAAACAGTATAACCTCTTTTCTTGCCTAACGCTCTAAGTTCACTTAGAATCCGATCTCTATGAAACTCCAAGAACTTAAACAAAATCTCGACGACCTTCAGTTGGCCATGACTGGACGCACTTCAAGCGACATCACGGTAGAGCTGAATAAGCTTGTTGAGGCCGGCGGAAAAAAATTTCGTCCAGGTTTAATGTTTCTCATGGGCACAGTTTTTGGTCTTCCCACTAAAAAACTCACGACCTACGCTCGCTCAGTTGAGCTTACTCACTTAGCAAGCCTTATTCATGACGACGTGATCGACGCCTCTGATAAGCGCCGTAATCACCCGACCCTTAACTCAATTAAAAACAACACGACAGCGATCCTTGCCGGTGACTATGTTCTTGCCACCATCATGGGTGAACTTGCTCGTGAAAACAATAATGAACTTCTGATTGATCTGACAGTTTGTATTCAAGACCTCGCCGATGGTGAGTGGCTCCAGTACGCTCTAAAATCAAAAGAGCGCGTTGAGTTCGCGGATCTTGAACAAATCTGTATAAAAAAAACCGGAAGCCTTATTCGTTACTGTTGTACCACTCCTGCAAAACTTGCAGGCCACCACGACATTCCAACCATGGCGTTCCTTGGTGAGAGAATCGGTCTTATCTTCCAGATGGCGGATGATATCGTTGATGGTCTGAACCAATCAGGTCGCCCGGCTTATCAGGACATCATTAACGGTCAATTTAACTACGTAACACTGAAACTTAAGGAACTATACCCTGAGCTTTCAGACGCTTTATACGCCTTCAAAAAGAACCCAACTGGAAATCTTCCTTGGACAGATGCTCAGTATCAGGCAGCGATCCACGGTGTTCATAACGCCATCAACGCTGAGAAAGACAAGATCTTCACGATCTTCTCAAAACTTTGCCAGGACAAGAACCAGGAAGACTTCATTCCAGTGTTTGAAATGATGATCAACAAGATCCAATCAAACTACGCTCTGGCCTTCGAGAACACCTGACGAATCGTTAAATTCACGCGCTCTTTATTCTGCAGGAACTCTTCAGAGCCCTTCGATAATGTATTGGTGTAAATGGAACCAAGCCCATGACGCATAAGTCTCGCCGAACCTCCGAAGACATAAACGGAATTACCGGGAATTTTCACATCGTTCATCACACCCTTCTCATTCTCATAGAAAAAGCGACAGGTAGAACCAAAGTTTAAACCAATCACCGGTGAGACCTTGTCCTCTTCGTCTTTGTCCACATGAAGACCCATGGAAGAGTCCTTGGTATAAAAATTCACCAAGACACTTTGGGGAACAAAGTTCTCCCACGGAAAAAACTGCGAGAGAATTTCTTGCGCGAGATTCTTCAATTCCTCAGGAATGGGAAATGGTCGCTCCTGATTATAAGGAAGCCGATCAAGATAGCGATAATCTTCTGGGTTCCAATAAAGACCCAGGCACATGAACTTCTTCACTGGATACTTAGGCGCTTTATGAAAGCGATTAGGACGTAGATCGGGATGATGAAAACCACGGAGCGCATCAGAGCCCAGGGCCTCTATAAGCGATAACCACTCCGCAGCTTGGGCATCGCTAAAGTAATCTTCTACAATGACGAAGTCGCGTCTGGGCGAATATACTTTCATGAGATGAATTTTAACGGGGAATCCATATGACTGACAAACAGATCCAGGAGTGGCAGGAAAAAGTAAGACAGAGTTACGGTGATGAATCAAAGCTCTTTGAGTACCTGTTCGAAACCATGGACAATTTTTATTATCGTTATCTGGAAACCACTACCGATAAGAATCTCAAAACCGTGCCCCTCGCCCCACATCTTTGGGGTGCAAGATCTTCTGAAGGGTCTATGGTGGATGCTCTTAAAATCGAAAATACCGCGGCCAAGAAAGGGATCATTGAACTCGCGAAGTCTGTGCCAAAAGCTGAGGGTCCTCGCGTGCAATATGAACTCATGGCCGATGTTGAGGAACTCACACCAGATCATGGTGAAATCATTTTCGTATCGAGTATTAATTGGGGATTTCCAGACTTTGAGGATCAGTCGAAGCAGTTTAAGAAAACTGTCACTTTTAAGTACCAGGATCTCGCCCAATTCCGTAAGGAACTTGCCCTGAAACTAGAAGAGGCCTGCTCAATTTTTCTTTAAGCGTTTTTGCGAACGTTTTTAAGATAGATCTTGCGACCTAACCAAACCACGAACAATACGGCACAGACAATCAGGACGTACATCTTGAACTCAGCAAGTTTGTTCAAAATAACTTCACCGTATTTGGCCACCACCCAAACTTGAGTTGGAACTGAGACTGCTGCCACGAGTGCATCAATCAATAGGAATTTCCAGACTGGAATTCCCAAAAGACCGCAGCTTAAGTGGCCCGGGAAGCGAAGTCCCGGAGTAAAACGGAAGATACCACAAGCTAGACCACCGTACTTCTGGAAGAAAACGTTGATCTTATTGAAGCCCTCACCGGCCACTGATTTTTGAAAGAACTTGGTTTTGATGATCCGTCCACCGAAGAACTTACCTATGAAGTAGACTAAAGAATCACTCCCCATAACAGCAAAGAAGCTGACCAAACACAGTGTGAGAACATTCACACTCTCGGCCCCTGGATAGGGAGGTGGAAACTTCTCAGGGTGGTGTGACATATAGCCCACAAGACCTGCACTGATCAGAACTAATTCCTCAGGAACCGGAAAGCCAATCGAACTGGCCAGCATAAAACAAACAATGAATCCGTAAACGAAACCAGGCTGATAGGCGTACTGTGAAAAGAACGCTTGAAGATTTTCGGGGCTTAAGAAATCTAACATGGACAAAATTTTAAAGGCTCTCCCTGACTAAGGGAAGCGAAATTCCCTCTAAGAATCCGATAAAAGTTCTCGTGGTTTGGCCCTCACAGCGCGCCATGAAGAAACCAAAATAGTAACTAAACAAAGAACTGTTAAAAGACCCGCCGGATAAAGCAGTCTGCTCCAATCTACACTAGGAGACAACTTGAAAACCTCACGGCCGATTAATTGAGCAATGAGCCAACCTAAAAACAACCCTAGAGTCAGGGCCGATAAAAAGAGCGCACCAAATTCATACAAGAGATTAAGACGAAGTCTCGTTGCCGAGAAGCCTAAACTCTTCATGAGAGCGAGATCATAGTAACGTCGATAGACCTGATCATGAGAAAGACCATATAAAATCACAAGCCCCACTAACAGTGAAAGCCATGAGATGACTTCAATCGCCTGACGAGATTTTTCAAAAAGTCCTGAAAGCTTCCCTACCAACTCACCTACATCGATGAAAGATACGTTCGGGAATTTTTCTACTGATAAACGCTGAAGTTCAAGCTTCTTCTCTTTTGGCCCTGATGGCAGGATCGCAAGGAACGTTTTTGGAGCGGCATCAATCATGCCTGGTTCAATCGTTACAAAGAAGTTCGGATAGAAGCTCGTCCACTTCACTTCGCGAATGTTATAGACCGTGCCTTCAAACTCTACTCCTTGAATGTCGAAAGTAAGTTTATCGCCGATATCAAGATCCATTCTCTGGGCCCAACGTTTTTCAATCGAGATATAAGGCAGGCGATGATCGGGAGCGCCTCCTGCCGGGAATGGTTGCCCTTTAATAATTCGCTCTGATTCTGTTAAATAATCGCGGTAAGTAAGGTTCAAGTTATTACTTCTAAAGCGCGCGTCTTCGTCTTCTTCTTTTGAACGGAAATCATAGGCGCGTTTTTTCTTCACGTATTTCTTATCGTTCACCTTCTCCAGACGGGCCCGTATCATTGGTGTGATGTAGGCCAGCGGCGAACCATTGGCCTGGGCCATCACCTGTAATGGTTCCATCTGATCTTCTTGTACATCAAAAATAAAAAGAGATGGTTTCTTATTATCTAGAGCAAATTCTTTCAGGATCATCTTATCCAATTGAAGGATAAGTGAAATCAGAGTGGCGCCCATGGCGAGAGACAAAAAGCTCAGAGTGAGTTTGTGACCTGAGCGCGTAAGAGATCGGAGAGCAATTCCGTTTTCAATGGTCGGTATCAGAAGACCTTTGTTACCAATGATCTTTTTGATGATCCATTGACCGGTACGAACCATGACTGTTGAAACCAAGAACACTAAAAGAAGAGAGCCAAAGAAAAGATTCCCGGTTCTAAATGAATGACTGAGGTAACAAGAGAAAAGCCACAAGAGTAAAATGAAAGGAAGAAAGTCCCAAAAACGAAAGCGCCCCATAGAAAGCTTTGAGGCCTTGAGCTGAAGTCCCATCGGTGTACGCATAAGTCCAAAGAGAAGCGGCACTAAAATAAAAAGCGACAGGCCATAAAGGAATGGCATATCAGTTAAAGCACCCATCACATTCACATCAGGAGTGAGTTCAATGCCGAGATTATTGGAAAGGGCCGGAGCAAGGATCTCATAAACCGGAACCATTAAAAAGAGTTCCACCACCATCACCAACACAAAGATCGCCGAGAACTGGCCAATGATGCCTGCGATGATGTGACCCTTGGTGAGACCGTGAAGATTTAAAAGACACAGGTCTTTCAGACGTGCGAGTAAGTGAGATTGATAAAGATAGAACACACCCACGAGAGAAAGAATCAGACCAATCAAGGCCGAAAGGGCCATGAAGTTCGTGAGGGTATTAATCACGCGACCGGTTTGCTCAGAGCTGTCCTCCGGAAGAGTGATCTTAACTGCTGAGTCTTTGATATTGGCGTAGATCGCTTTTTTAATTTCCTGAAGTTTTGTTTCCGAAAAATTATTCAAATGAAAGTGATACGCAAAACTTCCCGTGGCACCTGGTTTAATGAGACCTGTGGCCGAGAGTTTTTCCAATGGAAAATAAATTCTTGGTGCAAGCGAAAAACCACGGAGCCCCAGAGAAGAGTCTTCTTCCACTACTCCCGCGACTTTCAGGATCACGTCACCAATTTGCAGTTCATCATCGGCCTGAACCTGCCACAGATCAGCGAGGTCTTTTGAGATATAAAGATTGTCCGGATGGTATTCACCGTTTCTGAGAGTCAGTTTTCCATAAAAAGGGAAACCATTTTGAACCGCTCTGATTTCTACCAGACGGCTCGCCTTCACACGAAGGTGGGTAATCATGGAGTAAACATCCACGATTTTGTATTCACGATGCGGAATATCCGCAAATATTTTTTTGAGACTCCCCTGCTCTTCTGGGAATAAGTCCCGTCGAGCAGAAACTGCGATATCCGAAGTCAGAAGCTCATTAGCTTTGTTTTTAAGTTTTTCTTGAACCTGACTTGAAACAATACTGATCCCCATGAGACCCATGGTCCCAAGAAGCAAAGTGAACGCAAGGAGGAGGAAGAAAAAAGGAAACTTCTTCACTTCCTTCAAAAAGAAGAAGCGAAAAATCACAGAAGACTCCCATGCTCCAGATGAACCACACGAGAACACTTACGAGCAAGGTCCTGATCGTGAGTCACGAGAACGAGTGTCGTGTTTGTTTCTTTTACCATTTTGAAAAGAAGCTCCATCACTCTATCACCGGTCTCTTCATCCAAGTTACCACTTGGTTCATCCGCAAATAAAATGGCCGGACGAATCGCCAGAGCTCGGGCAATCGCCACCCGTTGAGATTCACCACCGCTTAACTGAGATGGTAAGTGATGAGCACGATGCAAGAGGCCCACGCTCTCTAACAGCTTCTCAGCCGTTTCTTTAGCATGAGGACGTTTCAATAGCTCTAATGGGAGAAGCACGTTTTCCAGCGCAGTTAGTGTTGAAACCAGATGGAACTGCTGAAATACAATTCCCATATGCTCAGCACGAAAGTGCGTGAGTTCTTTTTCCTTCATGTGAGATATCTTTTTATCTCCCACTTCGATTTCACCAGAGTCAGGTTGATCCAATCCCGCTAAAAGCGAGAGCAGAGTCGATTTCCCTGAACCAGATTTCCCAATGAGCGCCAAAGTCTCACCTTTAGCGATCTCGAGATTAATACCTTTTAAAACTTCAACTTTTGTACTTCCTTCGCCATAACTCTTCCGAAGGTTTGAGACCTTCATCATAGCTCAGGCTCCAGCTCTTTTAGCACATTGTTAGCAATCACTTCATAGCCCTTCGCATTTGGATGAATGCCATCGGGAAGATTCAGTTTAGGATTCCCACCCACACCTTCAAGAAGGAACGGAATCAAGCGGATTTTATATTTCTCTGCGATTCTCGGGAAAATTTTTTCAAAATCAGTGCGGTACGGTTCACCCATGTTGGTTGGCATTTTCATTCCTGCGAGCACTACTTTAATTCCTCTCGCCTGCGCTTTCTCAATGACCGCTGAAAGGTTTTTCTCAGTTTCTGAAACTTTCATTCCACGCAGACCATCGTTTGCACCCAGAGCAAGCACCATCACGTCGATTTTGGTTTTCTTATACCACTCCATACGTTTTGGACCACTGGCCGAAGTCGCGCCGGCAACTCCACCGTTAATCACTTTAAGATCTTTATGTTTTTGAGAGAGTTTCCTTTCGATCACAGATGGAAAAGATTCTTCTTTTGAAAGTTGATACCCTTCAGTCAGTGAATCACCAAGAAACAAAATCGTGCTGGCCTCTACCGATGCAGTCAGTAGAACTAAAAGAGCGAGAAATGTTTTCATGACTAGTCCTTAAAAAATTTTTTGTATCGTTTCGGTCGAATCGCGAACACACTCCAGAGAATCGGCAAAACGACAGGGGCCATCCAGGAAGGTGAACATTCGTAGTGGATATCATCCACTATTTCTGATTCTGTGGAACTTATTTTATCAACCCGATGATGGTGTTTCCAGTTAGACAACGGCCAAGGAAGTGTTTTTCCTTCGTCAATAAATGACCAACCCTTTGCGTTGGTCTCTTCAAAGGTCATTAAACTCACCCACTGCTGTGCAAAAAGTAGTTCAATGTGAACCTCGTCCCCTTTTTTACAGCCATCAAAACGCTTCATTTTAAAAGGTATGAGTGCGGGACTTAAATAGATAAAGAGGTCCTGATTGAATTGATCCCGGATTCTTTCAAATGGAAGATGAATCCGGGTCTTAAAAAGAAGGTTCACTTCTTCTTTAACTCATCAACTTCTTGGCGAAGAGTTTGAATCTGCGCTTTCATGGCGGCGATTTCACCGTGAAGTTTGTTAATTTCCTTCACTGTACTATCAACGCGCTCGCGTTGATTATTTCCATCGAGAGAATCATTCTTATAGTATTTTTGATCTTCTGGTTTGAGATAACCATAATCCGTGGCAAAAGCAGAAGTCGAGATGAGCATAAGACATAAAACGTATTTCATAGATATCTCCTGAATACGTTTATTCTAAGGCAGTTTTTAATTTTTGTCTTTAAAGAGGCGCTCTGTTAAAAACCCGACTCCAAAAATCAGGACGATAAAGTAGTGAAGAATGGCCACAATCGGAAATAGCCACGTACTCTTGGCACGGGAAGCTAAAGCAAGACTTACAAAAGTCACGATCGCTAGATATAAACGGGCCAAAGAAATAAAGGTATGCAGATCTAGAAGGATCATTGCATGCAAAAGAACAAACACCGCCGGAAGCCAAAAGACTCCTGCACTTGGTGTAAGTTTTTCACGCATAATTTTTGAACGATAGTAACCAGCGTAGAAAGTGCTTCTAAAAATTTCCGAAAAGCGCTGAGCACGGAAGAGATAAACTTTAAGGCGTGGCTGATAATACATTCCCACACCCTTCTTCTTCAGCTCTTGAAGAAAAAGGACCTCATCTCCCCTCTTATAATTTTCAGGGAAGCGAGTGTTACCAATCACTGAACGACGGACCCAAATATGGGTCTGAGAAATTTTCTCTTCGTTTCCTTCTTGAAGCTTACTGCCCGAGGCCTGATGACGAACAAAAGTTGTCCCGGCACAGAATGGAGAAGAAAGTGCAATACCTTGAGCGCGAGAAAGAGCACTCATGCCGGAGGCCATCACATCAATGCCACCAAGGACTTCAATTTTTGATTCAGAAAGCAGAGGACGAAGGATGTCCCAATAACCACGGGCAAGAGTCGCGTCTTCATTCAAGAAACACACCCACTCACCTTCCGCTTCATTCAGGGCGATGTTCTTTGCCTTACCAGAATTTAAGTGTTCAGGGTTTTCTAAAATGAGAACCGATGACGTCAGAGATTCGGCCTTGGCACGAACAGCAGCTGTTAGAGGTTTACCGTGAATATGCAAAATGAGTTGCCACTGCATCTCAGGCACCTGAAGTGCGTCGAGACATTTCAATAGTCGTTCGTCAGAACCCTGAGATATGATGATGATACTTAAACTTGGCATAATTCATTATAGCGATGGGAAAAAAGAAAGTCAGTATTTTAGGTCTAGGTTGGTATGGAAGTCCTTTGAGGGATGAGCTTCTTCGTCATGGTTTTGACGTTGTTGGTTCTACTCGAACTAAGGAGAAGCTTTCACCAGACTCTAGGCTTCTGGCCTATCCGGAACTCCCCTCAGAAGACTTAATGGATGCCGATATAGTGGTCCTGAACATCCCGCCTTTTCCGGAAGAACTTGAATGGTTTAAAAAGTGGCCCTGGAAAAAACCGTGGTTGATTTTTATCAGCTCCACTTCTGAATCTCCGACCTTGCTTGCTCAAGAAGAATGGGTGCGTGCAAACTTCACCGACTGGACAATCTTGCGCTTTGGAGGACTCCTGGGTGGCAAGCGCCATCCGGGAAAACATCTCTCAGGAAAAAAGAATCTGGCCGCACCTAAAAGACCGGTTAATCTTCTTCATTTAGAAGATGCGGTTGGTGTGACGGTGGCCGTGATTCAAAATAATGTGAAGGGAAAAACTCTCGGAGTTGTGTGTGACGAACATCGCACACGAGAGGAATTTTATTCAGAATATTGTCGGGAAAATAATTTGCCGCTGCCGGAATTTGATCAATCTGACCTCTCCACTGGGAAGATCGTTCCCAATGAAGAAATCAAAAAGTTTTATAAGTTTAGAAATTCTTGAAGATCTCAACCACTTCTTTCTCAGGAAGAAGTGAGCCATCAATGCCCTTCTCTTTTAAGAAATCCGGGTTGTACATTTTAGAGATAGCTCTCTCACCACCATCACATAGGAAAGTAGCAATACGCTGACCTGGACCATATTTAAGAGCAGTGTTGAAAGCACCAGCAAGGTTAAGCATTGAAGACATACCCATTACTAGACCTTCTTTTTCACGAACGTACATCGCCAGAGATGCTAGTTTCTGATCATCAATCGTGTAACAAGAGTCTTGCTTGATGTGGTTGAAGTTATCAACCATACGAGTGATACCTACACCTTCAGTCATTGTGTAACGACCGTCAGAATCGAAGTTACCACGTCCAAAGAAATTCACGATCCCTGAACCAACTGGATCCGGCATCACGATTTTGATGTTGTGGTTTTTCTCTTTCATGAATTTAGAAACACCAGCGGCCGTACCACCTGAACCAGCAGCAACAACGACTGCGTCCAGTTTCCCGTCCATTTGCTCGAACATTTCTGGAGCTGTTGAGTGATAGTGAGAAAGGTAGTTATCCGGGTTATCGAACTGGTTTGCCCACCAGTAGTCTGGAGAACTTTGACCGATTTTTTTACCAACTTTAAAAAAGTGACGGTCATCTGAGTAAGGAACAGCATCTGTTTCTACAATTTCGGCGCCATACAGTTTAAGCACTTTGTGTTTTTCGATCGCCATGCCTTTTGGCATGACCACGATCACTTTGTGTCCCAGTGCCTGGCCAACAAGAGCGAGACCGATACCAGTGTTTCCGGCCGTGCCTTCTACGATTGTCATGCCTGGTTTAAGAGCACCACGAGCGATGGCCTCAACCACCATATTAAGGGCCGGACGATCCTTGATCGTACCACCCGGGTTTAAGTTTTCGCACTTCATGAAAATTTCACAACCAGTGAGAGCACTTAAACTTTGCACTTTCATCATCGGGGTGTTCCCAATTACTTGTAAAAGGCCTGTAGATTTAAGTTTGGTACGAAGATCCATTGATATATCCCTGCGTGTTAAGGTAGTTTAGTGTGACCCCTTTATACTGCAAAAGGTTCTCTATGTCTTCAAAACTTGCTCAATTTCTGCACCGCGACCGCCTACAAACGGCAACTATTGTGATGAATGTTCAAGAGGTTCGCCAATCCGTGGACCAATTGGTTTGTCTTTTATTCCCTCAAAGGGGTTGTTTAGGTCGCCAGAGCTTGGAGAGCACAGAAAAATCTGTTGATGAATTAAAGGCCCGCTTTAAGAACTATTTTGAGGCGGTGGCAGGTCTTGGGATTAAGAAAAGCGCCGAAGAACTTGCTGATGCTTTCTTTGACAAGATCCCTGATCTGGCCGGGATTCTGGACTCTGATGCCCAGGCGGCCCTCATGGGAGATCCTGCGGCCTATAGCCGTGAAGAAGTGATCATTACTTACCCTGGCTTTTACGCCGTTTGTATTCATCGCCTTGCTCATGCCATCCATCAACTTGGTGTTCCTCTTATTCCGCGTCTTATGAGCGAATATGCCCATGAAAAAACCGGAATTGATATTCACCCGGGCGCTCAGATTTCTGGCAGCTTCTTCATTGACCACGGAACTGGTGTGGTCATTGGTGAAACGGCCAACATTGGCAAGAACGTAAAGATCTATCAAGGTGTGACCCTTGGTGCTCTTTCAGTAAAAAAGAAACTTCAGTCCCTTAAGCGTCACCCTACCATCGAAGATGATGTAGTGATTTATGCCAATGCAACCATCCTTGGCGGCGAAACCGTGATTGGCAAAGGTTCCATCATTGGTGGTAACACTTGGCTTGTTTCAAGTGTGGCCCCAGGAAGCATCATTTCTCTAGGAAACCAATAATGGAAATTGATAACAAAAAAATCTCCAAGTGGATCACCGATAAAAAAGAGTTCCATCTTTTAGACGTTCGTCGTGATGATGAACGTGAAATTTGTAACCTCGGCGGCTTCCATATTCCGTTGCACGAACTTGAAACACGCTTCAATGAACTTCCCCACGATAAGCTTCCTATGATAGTTTATTGTCATCACGGGGTGAGAAGCCTTTACGCGACTCAGTTTCTCAAGTTTCACGGCTACGACGCCCTTTCTTTAAGGGGCGGCATTGATGCCTGGTCTATTGAGATTGACCCGAACGTCCCTCGCTATTAAACTAGGTTTAGGAGATTCTTATGATTAATAAAACTATGGGCACACTTCTTGTTGGCACGGCCATCGTTCTTGCTGCTGCTTTCGTTATCGCAATTCCTTTCAATCTATTTATGTAATTCATAAGGCCCGCACTTCGGGCCTTATTGTATATCTCTTAGCTCCTGGCTATCGTCTTTTTTTAATTCCACGTGACTCACTACTTTTGATACTCCCGGAACATTGTTCGCAATACTTTCCATCTCACGAAGCTCTTTCATGTCTTCTACAAGACCTTCAAGATGAACCACACTCTCCTTCACACTAACAATGAGATTACTGATATCGACTTGAGGACTTCGTCTTAAGGCCTCAATCACTGCATCTTCAGTAAGCGTCACTCCAACCTGCGCTCCTTGGTTTGAAAGGTCTGAGCGCCCATGCAAATTTTGACCTGTACTCTGGAATCCTTTTTCGGCCTCTTCCATAGTGTCGGCAAATTCTTTTTGTGCCTCATACTCTTCAGGGTTGATCCATGTTTTCCCCGAGCGTTCTTTACCGCTTACTCCTGGCTCCTTATTCGGTTCCATACATCCTCCTAGGCGGCTTTTTTATGTTCCGCTCTGGTGTGAGCTGCTTTCACGGCCGATCGATGTCTCGCAGCCGCTCCTCTTTTCGCTTGAGCGCGTTTTGCTTGAAGCGAAAGAAGTTTATGACTGACAGTATTTTTGGATTCCTTTTTTTGTCTCTTCTCACCAGCTTCCGATCGAGTACGCGAAGTTTTATGTTCTGCAATTCGGCCACGATGAGATGACTTTTTCCCGGTCTTATCCGGAATATCAACACCGGCCTTTCTGGCCTTTGATAGCCCAATAGCAATGGCCTGCTTGGTATTTCTTGCGCCAGTTTTTCCTTCTCGAATTCTTTCGATCTCATCTTTTACAAACTCTCCGGCCTGAGTTGATGCTGACTTTCCTTCGCGTTTATCTTTCTGTGCTCGTTTAATGGTTTTTCTTTCAGGCATAAAAACCTCCTAGGCCCTTATGGGTCTTCCATAGAGTTTTCTTAATTCATTCTTGGCCCTTTCTAACGTGCGTTTTCGACTGGCAGAAAGATTCTTCCCTGCCCTATTAATATAAAAATTCAGCATGGACATGGCGGAACGAAAGGGAGAAGTCTTCCGTCTTTTACTTCTATCTGATGATCTTTTTACTGAGGCCGCGATGGCCTTAGCACTTCTTTGCTTAAAGACACTCGGTCTTAAAGACATTGCATTGCTTGTTTCAGTGACTTTTTTAGACCACTTTTTCATAACAATCCCTCTGAACATCCTAGTCCTCCTGATAAAGGTAGAAGACTTTATTTTATATAAAGAGAAGTGAAGCTTTTTACTTTCTCTGGAGAAAGTGATTTTTTAACGGTTGACAAATCCGTACATTTTCCGTAAAAAGTTCTACATGAAACTGAACCACGTTGCAAATAAAATTTTACTGAGTGATACAAAAAAGTTGGTGGGTGTTGAGAGGAGTGCAACCACGAAGTTGCTTCATCACTTAATAGAGATAGAGCGAAGGAAGCTTTATTGCGATCTAAAATATTCTTCTTTGTTCGCTTATTGCGTTCATGAATTAGGTTATGATGGGGCCTCCGCTCAAAGACGAATTGTCGCCGCGAGGGCACTAGCGGAGATGCCAGAAATTGAGCAAAAAATCGAAGATGGAAAATTAAATCTCACGAATATTTCATTAGTGAATCAATTCATTGATGATCCTGTTCAAAAACGTGAAGTCTTTAAAGAGGTTGAAAATTTAACCAAGAAAGAATGCGAACAAAAATTATTCGAAATCACCGGTAAAGAAGAGAAAACAAAAGATAAGCAGAAGCGTATCTCAAAAGACAAAATCCAAGTAGCCTTCGTTTTATCAGACGAAACTATGGCAGTGGTTGATCAGCTTAAAAATCTTCTGGGTAAAGATATGGAGATGGATCAGTTGGTTCAGTTCATGGCGAAGGAAGCCATCAAGTCTGTGGAGAAGACGAAGTTCAAACAAGCAAAACCCCGAACTTCACTTTCTCCAGCGAAAGTGGGACGTGCAATCCCAGCATCTATAAAACGAGAAGTATATGCACGAGATAAAAAATGCACTAATTGCGGTTCCACACGGAATCTCAATTACGATCACATCCTTCCCTATTCATTAGGAGGGCCATCAACGAAAGAGAATTTAAGATTGTTGTGCTTTCAGTGTAATCAGAGAGGAAGGATAAGAGCGGGGCTCATGGCCCCGCCACCTGGATAATTAAAAAATATCGTCGATATTGTTAAGAAGCTTTTCTGCTTTTCTTTTTTCAAGAATGTTTTCCGGAGTGATTTCAACCGGACCATTTGGAGCAGCAATCACTTCTTGCAGTTGCTTTTTGAATTCTTTCTTGTCGTCCTCTTCTACACAGTAGAGTTCGGCAAAAAGAACTTTAGTACCAAGATATTCTGGGGCCATTTCCATGGCCTTCTGGAAATTCTTTTTACTTTTCTTCATATCTCCACCGGCGATACGAGGAGCAACGGCATAGAAGCCGCCCCAGTAACGAGGAACTGCACCATGATAGAAATTAGGACGAAGAGATTCAACTTTCTTAATCATCGAAACGATTTGATCTTTATACTTAAGGGAGGACATAACGCCGTTAAGCTTTGCCCATTTTCCTCGAGAAGCGGCCGTCCAAAAAGTAAGAGGAACTTCGCGATCAGTAAGTTTCTCAATGGCACCTTTGATGTCATCTTTAGCGCGCTTTTTGAATTCAGGATTTGTTGACATCCCTCTTTCGCCGTACTCAATCGCCTTCTCAAAGTTCTTCATTTTAAGATCTTTGTTATCAAGGTGAAGTTCAGCGAGAGTGAAATAACCGCGAGCGAGATATGTAAGAAGTTCAATGTTTTCTGGATCGGCGGCAAGGGCCTGTTCAAATTTCGAAAGGGACTCTTCAAGGCTTTCTTGAACGTCACGCTTTTGCCACAAACGAAGGGCCTCGGCCTTCATGAGATTGCCTTCAGCAGAAGTCAGATCTTTTTTAGGGGCCTGGGCAAGAGCGAAGTTACAAAGGAAAAGGGTCGCAAGAAACATTTTAAGCATAGTTATCCTTTTGAAAAACTTATGCTTAAAGTTTACCTATTTCCGAAGCGCGCGGAAAGACCTAGTGTGTATTGAACATCGTACTCATTTTCGGCATTGCGGATCATAGTGGCACCCGCATTGAGCCCCAATAATGAGCTGAAGGCCAGTTGAAAACCAGCACCCGCGTAAGGATCAACTCGAAGTGGGTTATCGTGAGTCTCTGAGACTCCTGCTGTTGTGACCTTTGTTTCTCCTTGAGAAGCTCGTCCACCAGCACGGAAATAAACTCCGATAAACTTGCCCATAGGAAGAGTCGAGCGGAAACCAAGACTCAGACGTTGAATCGAATCTTCAACAGTTTGATCATTGGCCGAATAGTCTTTGCGAGAAAGGGCCTGAGTGTACTCGGCCTCCCCAGAAAAGGCCGTGATCCCATAAAGCACTCTTGCCCCATAAGTGGCGCGAGTCACATAGCGGGCCGGCTCTGGATATCGGACTAAAGTAGTCTCTACACCATAAAGTGGCTCGAACGTAAGCCGAGAATCGGCAGCGAAGGCCTTTGAGAGAAATAATGCGAGAACGAGAATCAGGAATTGTTTGATTGAAATCATAAATGATATTCTAAGCTCGGGATGAAAAATATGAAAGTCATGGTCTTAAATGCCCAGGATCTATTTCTCTTTATGGACAAGCACGATCATTCTGCGAGTCCAGTCACTGAGCTTACTGAAATTAAATGGCAGCTCATGAGTTCTAGCCTGTTCTCGAATAAGTCCAAGGAAAAATGCTTAATGCTCGCTAATGCGATTAAAGACGCAGAGGCAGATATTGTGATGGTCACTGAAGTGGGAGGACCTGAGTCTCTTGCTAACTTTGCTAAGTATGTTTTGAATGATGAATACCTGGCCCTGAGTCTTCCCTCAAACTCTGATCGTGGAATTGATTTGGGTTATCTCATTAAGAAAAGTCTCGCTTACAAAGTGGATATTCATACTCACATTGATTATCCCCTGCCTCTTCCGGCAAAACGTTTTTCCCGAGATGTATTGAGGCTTGATTTAAAGGCCAACGACAAAGCTCAGATGATTCTTCTCTTGGTTCACATCAAATCAAAGCTTGATATGAGTAAAACTGACTTTGAAGGCCGCTCTCGCCGCGTGCTGGAAGTAAAAGGACTCCTAGAGATTTATCAAAACTTAGAGCGTCTGCATCCAGATGTTCCAATCCTTATTGGTGGGGACTTTAACGGTCACGCAGGTGAAGAAAATACTGAGGAAGAATTTAAGTCCATCTATGAAATGACGGACCTTAAGGACATTGCGTACCTCTCCAATATCCCTCCTGAAGAGCGCTTTAGTTACGTTTACTTTAACCGGGGTGGAAATCGCTTTGAGCAGCAGATTGATTACCTGTTTATTTCAGACAAGTTTAAGCATTTGATTGAACCAACTGAGTGCTACTTCCCTCGTTATAAGCACTTAAGCGGTGCCCCGCTTCCCATACCTAAACGCATGGAGCACAAGAATACGCTACCTTCCGATCACTATCCGTTTCTTGCGACCTTAAGATTGAACCCATAGCGAAAAACGAAAATCTGGCCTTTTTAAGGTCTTATGTTATTTTACCGAAAAGATAATTAAGGCACTTAACCAACTTAACAAGAGGTACCATGGCCCACGAGAAAAAAGACCACAAAGAAAACATTCGTATTGATATCACTGACGGCTTCGCAGTTGAGCGCGCCCTTAAAAAATTCAAGCGACTTTGTGATGCTTATGGAATCGTGAAAGAATACCGCGCTCGCGAGTATTACATGAAGCCTTCAGTTAAGCGTGTAGAGAAAATGGAAGCGGCCGAAAAACGTCGTAAGAAAACAAATTCAAAATCTCGAGGCGGATCTAGAAAGATCTAATATAAAGGCTCCGCAAGGGGCCTTTTTTATTTCTGGCATTTCGTTTGAACTCTATGGTGCTCTATATTCTGCCACACCCTGAAGACCACCGAAGCTAAATCCGAAAATCAGGTTTCCGGTTGAAGGGTCATAATTCAACAATTTAGATAAGCAATTAATGGATGTCGTAGGCCAAGCAAGAGTTGTGATAGTAGAGGTAGCTTCACTCCATTTTTTTAACCTATAATTTCCTGCCACGTCCGCACAGTAGTACACAACCAAACTTCCGCTGGCCCTGGAGGAAGTTACTGAAATAATCGTTGATGCTCCAGGATCGGTGAAAAGTGAGTCGATAGATCCACCTTGGATCAGTTTTCTCACTTTATTGCCACCTCCAGAGTCTGCTGTATACCAAGCATTAGCTACGGAATCATAAGTCATTGGCCCAATATGGCTTGAACCTGGGTAATATGCAGTGGCCAAGGTCGTTCCATCGGCCGGTAAACCTGTCCCATTAAAAAGACCAACTAATCCAGCGAAGTGAGACTGTACTCCAGTAGCAGTATCATAACTCTTAAGCATGTTATCTATGTAACCATTTAAATAGGCCGTATTAACTGTCAAAACGGATGTACTTGAGACCCCTACAATTTTTGGATAATACGAAGAAGTCATCCTGACTGATCCAAGTCCCAGACCATCAGCTCCTGTCCATAATGTAGAACCACCTCCTGCAATATCCACCCACTTTCCAGTCACAGCATCAATCTTCGATATTGCATTCCCTCTACTGTATACAACTTCATCAGTTCCAGGAAGAGTGGCAATGGCACTGGTATTGACCCAAATATCATAAGCAATTGACTGAGTATTAGATGGCGCTGTGGTATTGGGAACAACATTTCTTCCATCACCGGCAAGTAAGGACATTAACTTTGTGGACTTGCTCCATTTCCGGATTCTGAAAGAGTCAGAATCTAAAATGGCCACATCTCCTTGAGAATTGACCGTAAGACTTCTGACTGTACCAAATCTAGCATCAGTCCCTTTAAGACCATCTCCATGGGCCAGATTTTGTCCCGCCAGTGTGATCACATTATTATTGGTATCAAGGGTTCGGATAAGACCGGATTCCATGAAATAAACTTTTCCACTGGAATCCACAAAAATATCATTTAAATTCATCTTGCAAGAATTTGCAGGAGTGCCATCAATACAGTTGCCTCTTCCGTTACCTACAATCGTAGTTATGGTTGAAACATCATTCCATTTTCTTATGTAACCGTCTGATGAGAATACGTACATCCTTCCATCTAAACCCGTGACGATACCGTTAGTAGTCGTTAAATAATTTCCATAAGGAGTGGCCAATGGATCAGAGGGGTTTGCCTGAAATGTCGTCGGGTTAAATCTGGTCGTCACACATCCAGAGTTATAGGCGATACATCCTAAAATCGATACAGTGTTCGAGTTCACTTGATCATAGGACAAACCTAAGATGTCATTACCAAAACGTGTGCCGGTCAAGTCTCTAGAGCTGCTACTCATGTCTCCCACGCCACCAAAGGATCCATGATTTGTTACAAGACTTGTGACAGGATCGTAGGAATAAATGTTTGGTGGAGTAACAGAGTTAAAATTTGCACTGTAATTATTAGGGACAAACCAGACCTTCCCATCTGGCCTTACTTGAAGAAATCCTCTATTCAATGTAGACAGCATCAGGTCTGTTCCAGGAATATTCGTTCCCGAGACATTGGCACCACCCCCAATAATGGTGTTAATGGTCCATGGATTCGTAGAAGTCACAATTTTTCTGATTCTAATATCGTCCCAAAAATAAATGTTTCCTGAATGATCTATGGTGATCTTCGAAGGATTTTTTACTTTAGCAGCGGAGATGGGACCTCCATCTCCATGGGTGCTTGTAGCAGCACCATTTGGAATTAACACCGTATAGAGGCCTGTTAATGGTTCAATGATGGTCAAACCAAAAATAGTATCAATGATGACAATTTTACCATCGGGAAGAACCACAAATTGTTGTGGAAACGGTACTGCCACATCCTTCCTAATTCTAATCATAGCGGATTTTGCAGAGCCATTGATCCCGGAATCCACATTCCCAGCGAGGGTCCTTAATTTACCAGAGTTTAAAAAGTTTCCTTGAGCACTCCCACTAATTAAGTTCGTATTCGTCGCTCGCACTCGGATCGCAAAATAACTTCCGGGGGCCCCTCCACTCCATGTATAACAACCAGTATTTCCATCATCCAAAGTAGTCGCTCCATTATCAGGAGTACATCCACCGTTACTTCCGTTGCTTAAATTGCTTGCGACATTGAGATAGTTTTTTCCGTCCAGAGTATATTCAATGGTCATTGGAGTGGCACCAAGTCCAATCGAATCCGTGGCCTTCCATTTTATGATGACACTTCCTCCACCACTCACGACATAATCATTAGGATCTATAGGATCCAGTGGTGTGTCTGTATTTGAAGCGATAACGTTACTCACAGACGGAGGCGGAGAGGAAGTATAGAAGATGGTGGCCATGTCCATCCCTTCAGTTCCGTTGCCAGAATTAGAAAGCGATGAAACTAAACCAGAGGCATTTTTAGTAAAACCGTAGACAGTGTAGCTTCCGGTCGTAAACCCTAGCTGATAATAAAAATTACTGAAATTAATATTTAAGGCCGGGGCAATCGCAGGAGGATTGGCATTGACTGCTCTCCAACATGAATCTTCTAAAACTGGTTGAACAGGAGAATTTAATTTAAGACAAAAATGAGTGACATTTGTCAGAACATCAGATGCGCCCATATTGACCTGGATGTTTTGCAAGTTCGTCGCCGCTCCTTGCGTGATCGTCAAATTTGAAACACTCGGAGGAGTTGTTTGAATCACAAAATTTTCACTTGATACCTGTGAAGAGTTTCCTACCTGATCAGTGGCCGTTAATCTAAGCTTGGCATTATTAATATCTAGGGTTGGTGCACTCCAGGAATAACTTCCTGAATTCGCCTCTCCGCTTATGAGCGAGCTCCAAGCAGAGCCATCGAAGAACTCCAGATCAATAAGAGTCGTGGTCGTATCAATCACGGTCCAAGTGATGGTCGTTGACAGCCCACCTTTCACAAAAGTTCCGGCCGTAGGCCCAGCAGAAATGACCGGCTGAGTGGTATCAAGAGTCATGCTCACACCATTAGCAGAGCTTGCAATGTTGCCAACTTCATCTCGGGCCCAAACGTAGAGATTTTTTGCTCCATCTCCAGAAACTGAAACAGTTACTCCCCCGCTCGCAGTCGTGCAAAGTTGCCATTCAGGATCACTAAGGGAGGGCTGCACATTTGAATCCTTGACCACAATCTGGGTCGTATCTGTGCAACTGCCAATGGTCATACTCACCAATGGTGAAGAACTCATGGCAAGACTCGTTCTGGTGACTGAAGGAGCAATTGGTGCCAGAGAATCAATCGTAATGCCCGAAGTGACTGTTTCCGATGTGAGTCCAACAGAATCAGTTGCAACAATCTTTAATTTACCAGCGGTGGTATTCGAGAGCGGTACAGTCCAGTTATATGAAGTGGCAGTTGGGGTAAGAGACGACACTAAGGAGTAGCTTACACCATCATCTGCATAATAAAGTTCCAGCGAAGTTAATCCTGATGATGGATCACTTCCACTTAAAGTTAAGGTTTGAGTTGATCCACCCTTTAAAAGATAAGAACTCAAACTTAAGCTTGTCGTCGGTGCTGTTGTATCCAGAACCAAATTCACAATTCGTGGGGAAGAGATGTTCCCCGATGCGTCTCTTGCCCAAAGATAAAGAGTCTTAGCTCCGTCACCAGGAGAAAAAACCACGCTCTCAAGCTGAGACACAGGATCAACACAATCAATGGTGAATTGGAGTGGCCCTGGTGTTGCAGAAGATTCAGTGACTGCCATTTTAGAAAATGAATCACATTCTGAAAGCCCAATCCCGGTATTCAAAGAAAGAGTCACGTTATTACTTACTCGTGGAGAAGGAGTCGATGGGTCAATACTCACAAGAGGTGCGGTGGCCATGACATTATTGATGACATTCACCGTGAAGCTTTTAACATAATAAGGGCGCGTGAGATCAATGTTTCCTGAACCATCATCTTTACCGACATAATAATCAATCTGATGCTGACCCTGCTGATTTCCAGTTGGCGTGAAGGTCCAGTTTTTGGTTGAGGCCACTGTCATCCCATTCAGTCTCCAACGATAAACGAAAGCATAACTCGGATCAATATGAAACGAGCGCGAATTAAAAACCTGAGGATTCAATTCACTTAGATCAGAACTTGGAGTGGCCAAATAGACCTCAGGTCTGGCACTCAAAATAATCGAAGGATCCGTTCCAAAAATTTCAGTAAATTTTGATGAAGGCACAAGATCTGTTGTAATTGAATTTAAGGCGGCAACTGGAGAAGATCCTTGAATGGAATTGATAAGAAGATCCACCTCTTTTCTCTCTGCCTCATTCATCTTTTTGGGAATAATGGCATTAACATTCAAGACCTGGGCAACAAGCGTTGTTCGAATATCAACATCTTGTTTGTCATCAAGATTGGTCACTGGTCGCTCGTACACTTCCCCATTACAACCTTCCACCTTAACGACGTAATTTACTTTTGAAGTATGATCTAAAGAAGATAGATCAAACGAATATCTAGCATCAGATTCAATGAGCTGAATTTTTAGAGGAGCGTCTTCCTGAATCCCACCATCGCTCTCAACTCTATACAACTTTGCGTAAACCGGATCCGTACAAATTGCAGCGTATGCCAGATCTAAAAATGGAAAAGACCGTTTGTGATGAACAATTGATCCAATGAGAGGAGTAATCAAGCCCGAGATTATGGATTGATTTGAGTGATGAAGAGTGACATGGATGTTACACCCATTAATTAGAAATAAAGCACTTAAAACTATTAAACTGAACACTCTCATCGAAATGTTCAATCGGTGTTTAATGATTAAATTGTAAGAGATTCTTTACTTTTACTGCTGACAATAGGTGGTTATCAAAAAATTTAATATTCTTTCTGAATTCCTAAACAAAAAAGGCCCCCAAAGAATCCTTCCCTTGGGGGCCGAAGCTCTGACTCTGTCCTTGAGTCATATTTTTCTTATCTCATTCTTAGAACTGCTCTCTTCTGATGAAGTTTATAGATCATGTTATCAAGTGAGGCCTTTTGAGATTTCGAGCCTGACTGTGAACGGTAATCAAGTCTTACAGAACCACGAGCTTCTTCAGCTTGGATGGCGAATGTAGAGGCTTGGGATGGCATGAGCTTGTTAAGATTAACGATTTTCGAAACATCAGCAACCACTGCGATACCACTCTTACCAGCACCTGCACCAGTGAAGATACCGGCCGTACCAACAACGTCACCAGTGTTCACGATTGGAAAGAAGTTTAGCCCTGGAAGTGATTGTCCAATTGAATCGAAAGCTGAAATAGGAACCGCAACACCAATGGCAGTCACAGTTTCAGAAAGAGTTAGATATACTTTTGCACCACTACCGATGTTAATCGCGATAGTTGGGTTATTTGCAATCATAGGAATCATATTACCATTTGGAAGAGTGGCCTGAGTCATATTCACATCAGCAACTTCAGTGAGGTTCACAGAAACTTTTAATTGGTTCTGGCCCGAGAAACCAGAGATCAATTCCAATTGACCGATCTGAGTTTGTCCACGGGGATGAAGAATAGGAAGAGAAACAGAAGCAAAACTCATGGCACCGAGATTCAGATCAGCTGCAAACGACATCCAGACATCATTGTCTCGAGTTGTTGTTTCAACTTTTACACCTGAAAGAACGTTGGAAGGAGCATTACCGCACGAAACGACGAAGATCGACAGCACCACTAGCGTGATAAAACGTACTACGGAATTTTTCATGGAGATCTACCCAAACGAGACTTAGTCTCTTAGATGATAACAACCCGGCTCTTCAACAAACGTCCAACTTGAAAAATACGTGCAACCGCAGGATTAATATCGGAATAATTCGCTGCGTAATACTAGCCGGACTCTGAATTTTTTACAAGTAAAAAGTTGAGTGGACAGATCGGACGGGCCTGGGCCATTCTGCTAACTGTATGAAAAGCTTAAATTTTTACTTCGATTTTTTGTCTCCCTTTAGCTACTTTGCCTGGCATAACATGCAAACCCTGGCGAAGGAATTGAACCTCGTTGTTCACTACAAACCAGTGGCCTTGGGCCCTCTTTTGAATCACTGGCAGATCAAAGGCCCAGGTGAGATCACTCCTAAGAGAGAGTTTCTTCTTAAGCAGTGTCTTAGATACGCAGCAAAGTTAAACCTTCCCTTCACGACTCCTAAAACTCACCCTTTTAATTCACTCTACGCTCTTCGCTTGAGTCTTAAGGGTGTGGCAGAACAGGATCAAGCACGAGTGATAGAAACTCTTTGGAAGGCCGGATGGCAAACTCGCATTGATATGGGTGAGCCGGATGAACTCCTGAAGGCCCTTCGCGAAGCTGGTCTTCCCGCGGATGAACTTTATGAGAAGAGTTTTACCAAGGAAGCGAAAGTAGAACTAAAGGCAAACATCAATGAGGCCATTAGCTTTGGTGCCTTCGGGGTCCCAAGCTTTGTCGTAGGAGATGAACTCTTCTGGGGCAATGATGCACTTGAGGCCATTCGTGATTACGTTCTAGGCAAAGATCCACTTGATCGCGCGAAGTTCGCAAGTCTTCTGGCAGAAACACCAAGAGCAGCAGCACAAGCATTATGAAAAAACTCATTCTTCTTTCACTCCTGACTTTATCGGCCCATGCAGTTGAACTGAAATTCATTGGACCCTGTGAAGAGGGCTTCATCATGAAGACCCAGGTGACAGAAGATTTTCCGAACGTGGGCGAACTCACTATCGCTACCCTTTCAAAGTTCAAGATCCCTTTCAAGGGAACGTCCGAGGGTCTGGCCAGCGCTTTTGAAACTCCGACCGGAGAAGCAGCTATTGAGAGAATCTCAGAAGTTGAGTATCGCGCTTACGGCTGGTGCTTCTCAATTGATGGTGAAGCTCCCGATTTATACCCCCATCAGGTGCAGGTTACCCCTCTTACCAAAGAAATAACTTGGACTTTTGGTTTTGCTCGCTACTATAAAGGGGAATGGATCACTCAGTGTACGCCGGCCTTTAAAGTAAAGCCGGTCTTCCTATGCGAGGACAAACCGTAGTGATCCGCTAAGGATAATATGGCCCGTGCCCAGACAAATAAAATCGATCTTCTCACAGAACACTTAATTAAGATTATTTCAGAAACAAACGGTATTACTCTCACAGACACGCTGGAGCTGGCGGTGATGGGAGAATCGAAGGACGACAATGCTCTGGTGAAAAAATCACTCCAGGAGTTCAAACGTCTTATCAATGACTTCAAAACGGATGAAGTGGAAATTAAAACCCTGCTTAATCATCCTGTGGCCCATGCCCTTTTTAATTTCTTCAAGCGCTTCCCGAAGCCCTACATTGAAGAACACATTCACTTAACTGGTTCACTGAGTGCAGAGTTTATTCATCCGCACTTAATGAAACTTTTGAAGGGCCCAAACAAGCAAGTGTACTTCGACATCATCAACAAAGTGTATGGCGAAGGTACGGCAGAAAAAATTGAAACGGTTGAAGACGTTGATAATCTGGTTCGTCTGAAAGAAGATGAATTCTTCGATCGCTATTTGAAGATTCTTCTTCTTCCAAAACTGATTCTAACTACAAAAGAAATGCACGCCGAGGCCGCTTACCATATGGCCTCAGAACTTTATAACAAATTCAACGTGGGTATGATTCGTCTGAAGTTCACGCTCTCTCGAGCAACTTCTGCTTCGGATGAACAGATTCCAGGTCTTGAGAACCTTAAAGAAGAAGACGTGGTGCTTGGTCTTTACGACGGTTACATGCGCTTTAAGAAAGAAGTGCCTGACTTTGATTTCGTGCTTTCTCCATGCTTCCGTAAAGAAGCAAATTTCTTCGATGCTTCAAAGTTCGCGACCAAAAAAGAGCACTTCCTTCAGCAGGTAGATGCGATCCTCGACATCATTGAGAAGTATCCATTCCTCTGTCCATACCTATGTGAAGTAGACACTGTAGGAAGCGAGAAAGATCTTTACCGCAAGGGTCACTTTGCGGAAATGCAGCAGGGTTTTAGAAAACTTCATTTCAAAGGTTTCTCTATCCGTTCCCACCACGGTGAAACGTGGCATACATTGAAGAAAGGTGTGCAAGCGGTGGATAACGCTCTTAACATCTGGCACATTGATACCCTTGAACACGGCCTTTCTCTCGGGATTAACCCGAACTACTATTTCCACTCTCTTTACCGACGCCTTGTGATTGATAATGAGCGCGGAGGAAAAATTAAAGAAAACTCTTCGGACTGGAAAGAGCTCATGGACATGGACTGGCGCGAGCACACAAACATCCGTGAGAAACTTTTTAATGGTGAGCCGCTTAACTCAAATGAGAAACGTGAATTCGTTAAGGTCAAGTTCCACACGGCCCGGGAAGTTGAGCACTACCAACACGACGTTCTTAACCGAATGATCAATAAAGGTGTGAGTCTGGTGGCCCTGCCTTCATCGAACAATAAACTCACAAACAGCTTTGAAGACTATAAAGATCACCCGTTCTCTTGGTGGGAAAAGAAAGGTCTTAAACTTGGAGTGGGAACAGATAACTATGTGACTCTGAATACGAACTACATCCAGGAACTCTTAATTCTTCTTTTCACAGATCCAGATAATCTTAAAATTACCAAGCTTTTAATGGTGGCCACTGGTGAAACCAAGCGACCTTATCTTTCGCAACTTCTGTGGAAGATGCGCGGTTAATAATTTCTAAGAAATGCTTTAATTTCAAAATGTCTGATGGGGAGGTACTTCTCCCCTTCTTTCATAAATTTCTCTTCTTTAAATAGTGTCTTAAAAAACTTCACGTCTTCTTCATTTTCTCGATCGTACGGAAACATACAGGCCACAGGTCGATCTACTTTTTCCGTCATCGTATGAGTGCGATCTTTATACTTAAAGGTGTACTCCATGTACTTAGGATGAACCATACGAGCACTGACTTCGATGGGAACCTTATCCGCATCATAAAAAACATTCGAGGTCTTTTCCGGAAGACTTAGAAATGAAACGTATTGAGGATTGTAAATGGTATGCCCGTTTTGAACAGTCACTGGAATTAAGCGTCCCATCGAAACATCCACCGGAATTCCAGGAACAGTTTCCTTACTAAACTTATCTAATTCAAGTTCTTCATACTTCTCTTCAATCACTCCTTTAATATAGGGATCACCTTTAATCTCAAGGCAGTTATCACAGCGCTTACTTAACTCCACCGTGGTTGGTTGAAGCTGTTTTTTAATCATCGCAAACTTCATCATGAGACCTTTAGCGTGAGTTCTATAAACAGCTGCCATATGCATCGCCTGATGAGTTGAAGGAAAGCAAATGTCCTTAGCGGAGACGCTTGTGAGTATGAAGAATGAAAGGATAAAAAAACGCATCTCCCGATTATAAATCAGGAGATGGTCTGGACATAATATTGAGGGGTTATTTCTTAGCTACTGTCTGTTCCTTCATCACTTTCTTGGCAATCAGGAACACCAAGAAGGCAACTACCAGGAAGTCGATCAGGGCCGCGATGACTTTCCCGTAGAGAATGCCATTGTAAGAGAGCTCAGCAATGTTCTTCACTCCCGCTGCTTCGAGCGCCGGTTGAAACAATAATGGGGTCAAAAGATCATTCACAAGGCTCGTGACTAATAGGTTTAATTTACCACCGATAATCACAGCTACGGCCAGGGCGAGAACTCCATACTCCTTCAAAAAGGCCATGAATTCTTTAAACATAGGCCCTCCTTTTCAAGAAAGAATTCCAAGGGCGAAAATCTTCGTCAAGGCCACTCACACAAGGTTTCATGAGGGTATATTCTGGTCATCATGAGGCCATGTCTAAGGAATTGACGGCCCTCTGTAAAGTAAGCCCAAGAAGCCTAAGTTATTTAAATCAAGAGTATGATGCCTCTCATGAAAACTTTATTGTTGGCCCTGTGCCTAATTCCACTAAGTGGGTTCGCCCAATTTAAGCTTGAAGCGCTGAACGAGAAAGACTCTTCAGTTGATGCGTTTCTTCAAGATGTGGAAGAGACACTGCCTGCATCCATGAAGAAAATCATCAACAAGAAAGTCACAGTAAGCTTTAAAGATTTTAACTACGGGGACAAGGTCGTCTGGGGACGCTTAATCACAAATCCTCTTTTGCCTAAAACGGCTTCTCATATTGATCTTAATAAGAAGCTCCTAACGAACATTCGCTCTCAAGAGAACTATAAGCTTGCGAAGGCCACTCTGGTTCATGAAGTCTCTCACATCTACGATGCCTACTATAATGTTTCAAATGATCAGGTGTTTCTGAATATTACAGGTTGGAAAAAGAAGCTTCTCGGGCGTAAGAAGCAATTGAATACAATGCAGGCCCGCCGAGTGGATCTTTATGAAGACAAAAATCCAAAGGAAACATTCGCGGTAAACATCGAACACTTCCTGATGGATCCGGCATACAAGTGCCGTAAACCATCACTGTATAATTATCTTTCCAAGGAACTCGATACTGCTCCATTTGAGAATGAGAACTGTGAACAAGAGTATCGTCTTGTTCCTACTATCTCAATGGACGGCAAAATCGAAAAACAAAAGATTCTGGATCCCTCTAAGCTTTATGAGGTTCACTACTTCTTCGCGGGCCAGGGCAAAAATGTGATGAGCCGTTGGGGGCACGCCATGCTCAGACTGGTGATGTGTGCTCCTAATCGCACCGAAGTAAGTGAGAAGTGTCTTCAAGACCGGGCCCACCATTTGGTTCTGAGCTTCCGCGCTGATATCACCAACTTTAACATCGACTACATTAAAGGACTTACTGGTAAATACCCTTCTAAGATGTTCGTGCTTTCAATGGTGGATGTCATTAAAGAGTATACGGCCGGGGAACTTCGCGACCTCTACTCAATTCCTCTCAAAATGACAGAAGAGCAGAAAGGTCTTCTTATCTCTCAGGTGCTTGAACGCTACTGGGGTTATGAAAGTAAGTATTACTTCATCTCTAATAACTGCGCTGATGAAACGCTGAACCTGATCCGCAACGTCTACCTGGATGAAATGGAAATGGTTGATATGAATGTCCTGACTCCCCTTGGACTTAAAGACAAGTTCGAAAAACTTGGTCTCTCTGACATGAGTGTCTTTGATAATCGTGAAGAGGCCAAGAAGAAAGGTTATTTCTTTGAGAGCTTGAATCCGAAGTTAGAGCGCATTTTTTCTGATCTCATCGAAGCGGGTGTTCTTTCAGAAAATGATCGTGACCATACTGAGTACTTAAAGAATTCTACTCTGGCCGAACGTGAAGAGCTTCTTTCAAGAGTCAATCATCCGGACCAATACGGGAAGCTGCTCTTTATTGAAGACACGATTTTAAACAAAAATCTCATGAACATTCAGAAGGCAGTAGGAAAAACATTGGATGAACAGGATCGCTCTGAGTTTGGTGGTGATCTTATTCATGCTTTTCGTAAGATTGATGCGCTTAAAGAAAAACAAAGTGGACTTGATCTTAAAACCGGGTATGGAGTTCCTTTAAAGAACGACAATATCTTTAAGGCCCCTGACTTCACGACAGATGATGCGGCCAATCTGAAGACTTATCAGAACGAATTTGGTGAAGAGATCTTGAAACTCTTTAAACAAGAGCAGCAAGGACTTATTGGCCAGATGAAACATAAACAGAAACTTTTAAAACAGATGACTAACAAATAAGGAGTCACGAATGAAAACGCTAGTATTTATCGCACTTGCTTCTATCCTATCAATGAACGCTTTTGCCTTTGAAGAAGAAGTGGGAATTAGCCAGTCTTCACTGATCATTACTTTTGCACCAAGTGAAATGACATCCGCCATTGCAGGATTAAAAGAAGAAATCGCACAAGTTGAACCAGATGCTTACGCTTTTCTTGCAGGAGAAGAAATGACTTCTGCTCTTGCTGAGGTGATTGAAAAAGTCCGTGATGAAAAAGCTGAGCTGAGCGAACTAAGTGATGAGGCCATCGTTTCAGAAATGATTAAGGCGCAATAAGAAGGGCATATGAAAAAGATCATTCAATTTACGTTAGGTGCGACTCTTACAATTTCGGCCATTGGTGCGCAGGCCAATGATAATGCCGTCCGCGCGCTCATGACGACTTCAGCACCTACTATGTTTAGTGCTCTGGCAGTGAGCTGTTTAGACATCAGGACAACAGATGAGGCCCTTGGTTGCGGTATTGGTCTTCCGATTTTTGGCGCCATTTCCTCAACGACACTATCAGTGGTTCTTCTTCTTAAAGAAGACATTCAGCAGGTCGCACCGGATGCTCATCACTTTCTGGCGGGTGAAACAATGACGGATTCACTCCAAGAAACAATCAATCAACTTCGGGAAGATGAGGAGCTTAAAGACCGCTCCGATGTAGATCTTTCTATTCTGATCATCGAACTTGTCGGTGTTTAAGGAGGGGCCATGAAAAATTCAATTCTCATTCTGGCAGGACTTATGATCATCGGAGGGGCCCGGGCTTCGATCATTATTCCTGAACCAGGTAAGGCCATCTCGGCCACGACCACTCTCCCGTCTGTGAATCCGAGTCTTCTTAAAGAGTGTGCTAATGCGACTGAAGAATACAAGGCCAATTGTGTGGTTTATACGACAACTGGTGTTGCGCTTTCAGTTTCTTCTGTGGTCTTACTTAAAGAAGAGGCAAAACATGTAGGGCCTGATGTGTATGCCTATCTTGCAGGAGAAGAAATGACTCTTGCTTTGGGTGAGGTCCTTGAGAAGGTCCGTTCAGAGAGCGAAGAGCTGGCCCAGCTTTCAGACAAAGAACTATCGGCCGCTCTTATCCAGTCTCTTAGTCTTTAATCAGTTCTGGTCCAATGGAAGGACCAGAACCTTTTAATAGTAATTAATCGCCCCGACTACAATCAAAGCCGCGAGCACCACTGTTGATAGAATCTCAAAGTTCGAAAACTCTTTTCTAAAATCTCGCAAGCTTCTCATGTTCTTCCCTTAAACGATGAAAATTTGCGATCATTATAGGGATTTTGAAAAACTTCGTTTGTTAAGATTTTAAGGGGATTTTTTTACCGCTTCGCTACCACTTCTTCTTTCATTACTTTCTTGGCGAAGATAAACACGATCCAGGCCACGATAATAAAATCAATGCCTGCTCCAAGAACTTTTCCGTACATGATGCCGTTATAGCTTAGCTCATAAATACTGGCGACGCCGGCGGCCTTAAGTGCGGGCTGAAGAATGACTGGAGTAATGAGGTCGTTGACGAGGCTTGTTACAAGTAAATTTAATTTACCGCCAATAATAACAGCGATGGCAAGTCCAACTACGCCGTACTGTTTTAAGAAACCAACAAATTCTCTGACCATAAATCCTCCCAGTATTGTGTTCTACTAGGATGGCAAAGAAATTCTGCTTTGACTATTTTAGGTGGGAGAAGAACTGCTTTAAGAGTTCCTGTGCGACTTCAGGAGGTGTGCCCTGATTATTTTTGATCTTACTCTCAGAAGTCCTGATAGTTTTATGATCAATCACTTCCTGGAAACTTGATTTAAGACCTTCATGGATAAGCTGCCACATCCAATCCAGCCCCTGCTTCTCACGCTTTTTCTGAATTTGAGCGGCCTCTTTTGAAAAATACTCTTCCATGGTCTTCTCGACTTCTGGTAGTCCTTTCTTTGTGACCGCTGAACAAGAAAGAACCGGAGGAATCCAACCTTCATGACGAAGAATCTGAAGTGCTTGTTGATAATCGTGTTTCGCGCGAAGAATGATCTTCTCTTGATCATCGTCATCTTTTGTGACCACGACCATATCCACGACTTCTAGAATCCCACGCTTAATCCCTTGTAGATCATCTCCGGCACCAGGCTGAAGAAGCATCACAAAGAGGTCCACCATCTGCGCAACAGTGGTTTCCGACTGGCCAACTCCTACAGTTTCAACCAACACGTAATCAAACCCAAAGGCCTCACACAGAAGAAGTGATTCACGAGTTCTGCGGGCCACACCACCCAGAGTTTCACCAGATGGACTTGGACGAATAAACGCCAAGGGATCAATCGCAAGTTCATTCATGCGGGTCTTGTCCCCCAGAATTGAACCTCCACTCACCTGAGAAGTGGGATCTACCGCGAGAACGGCAACGGTCTTTTTTTGAGATGTAAGCTGTTTTCCAAAGGCCTCAATGAAAGTCGATTTCCCTACTCCCGGAGTTCCGGAAATCCCTACACGCTTCGATTTACCAGTCAGAGGTAAAATCGTTTTTAAAAGTTCTTGAGCAAGTTTTTGATGATCAGGATTATGAGATTCAACAAGCGTAATCGCTCGCGCAAGAATCGTTCGATCCTTGTTTTTAATCCCTTCCAGATAATCTTTTAGCTCAAGCTGTTTTCTCATTTATATCCTAGAGACTCATTTAGTTTTCTAACCAGATCACGGGCCGCATCGGCGATCACCGTACCTGGACCGAAAATTCCCGCCACACCCATTTGATAAAGCTTATCGTAATCTTGCGGAGGGATTACTCCACCGATCGTAACCAGAATATCTTCGCGGCCAAGTTTTTTAAGTTCTGCTTTAAGTTCCGGAACTAAAGTTAAGTGACCTGCAGCGAGTGAAGATACACCAATGATATGCACATCGTTTTCTACTGCTTGTTTCGCTGTCTCTTCCGGAGTTTGGAAAAGCGGACCTACGTCGACGTCAAACCCAAGATCAGCGAAAGCAGTTGAGATCACTTTCTGACCACGGTCGTGTCCATCTTGTCCCATCTTCGCGATAAGAACACGTGGACGACGTCCCTCGTTCTTTTGGAATTTTTCCATCAGAGTCTGGAGTTCTTTCACGTCGTATTTTCCTTGTTGGACTTCTTTTAAGTAAACACCTTGAATGGTTCTGATCTCAGCTTGGTGACGGCCAAAAACTTTTTCCATTGCCATACTCATCTCGCCTACAGTGGCGTGAGCGCGAGCGGCCTCAACTGCTAGAGCAAGAAGGTTACCAGTTCCGTTTTTGCAGGCCTCTGTCATGGCATTAAGTTTTTCTTGCACAAGAGCTTCATTACGTTCAGCTTTTAGTTTCTTTAAACGGGCAATCTGCGCTTCACGAACTTGTGAGTTCTCTACCTGAAGAATATTCGGAGTATCGTCTTTTTCACGCTTATAAAGATTCACACCTACGATTGGCTGAACTCCTGAATCAATGCGCCCTTGTGTGCGAGCGGCCGCCTCTTCGATGCGCATCTTTGGAATGCCCTTAGCAATCGCGTGAGACATACCACCGAGAGATTCGATCTCTTCGATGTGGGCCCAAGCTTTCTGGGCCAGTTCCTGAGTAAGAGATTCCACGAAATAACTTCCGCCCCATGGATCAATCACATCACAGGTATCAGTCTCAGTCTGAATGAAAAGCTGTGTGTTACGAGCGATACGGGCCGAGAATTCACTTGGAAGCGCAAGGGCCTCATCCAGTGAGTTGGTATGTAAGCTTTGAGTGTGGCCGTGAGTCGCGGCCAGGGCCTCAATACCAGTTCTTGTCACGTTATTGAATACGTCTTGAGCAGTTAAGCTCCAACCAGAAGTTTGAGAGTGAGTTCGGAGGGCCAGAGATTTTTGGTTCTTCGGTTTAAAGTCCGAAACAATCTTACTCCAAAGAAGGCGACCAGCACGCATCTTGGCCACTTCCATAAAGTAGTTCATACCAATCGCCCAGAAGAACGACAGACGAGGAGCAAACTGATCCACATCAATTCCGGCCTTCACACCAGTGCGAAGGTACTCTAGACCATCGGCCAGAGTATAACCAAGTTCAATATCTGCAGTCGCACCAGCTTCCTGCATGTGATAACCCGAAATAGAAATCGAGTTAAACTTCGGCATGTTTTTCGAAGTGTAGCTAAAAATATCGGCGATGATTCTCATTGAAGGCTCAGGTGGATAAATATAAGTATTTCTCACCATGAATTCTTTTAAGATATCGTTCTGAATCGTACCAGTGAGCTGCTCTGGTTTCACACCTTGCTCTTCTCCCGCCACGATGAACAACGCAAGAATTGGAATCACAGCTCCATTCATGGTCATTGATACCGACATCTGATCAAGAGGAATGCCCTTAAATAGAATGCGCATATCTAGAATGGAATCAATCGCCACACCGGCCATCCCCACGTCACCCTTCACACGAGGGTGATCTGAGTCATAACCACGGTGAGTGGCAAGATCGAAAGCAATCGAAAGACCCTTTTGACCTTTGGTTAAGTTATCACGATAGAAGCGGTTTGATTCTTCGGCGGTCGAAAATCCCGCGTACTGACGGATGGTCCACGGACGAACTGAATACATCGAAGCATATGGGCCACGCAGAAATGGTTTATTGCCGGGAAGAGTATTCATGAGTTTCTTAAACTTCACGTCCTTCTCAGTATAAGCACTCTTAAGCGCGATGCCTTCCGGCATCACCGTGATCTTCTTAGGTGCCGGTTCAGATAGTTTTGGGGTCTTCCAAGGAATTTTGCTGAAGTCAGTTGTCATGGGTTACCTCCCCTCATACTTTGAGGCCAGATTTTGGAGAACCTCATAAACGTTTTGGCCGGCGAAGAGATTATTGAATCCCGCCATCTCAAATTTTCCAGCGATATATTTGTGTTGAGCTTTAACAGCGCTCACAGCATCTGCAATTGTTGGATACTGATCATCTAGAGCACACAGAACAATAATGTCTTCTTTTCTCTCTGAAAGAGTCTTTTTGAAGTTAACAAGATCAAGCTCAGAGTGACCTGGCTCATGAACCGTCAGACCTAAAAGTTCAAAGTAGTTTTTTACGAAGTTTAAACGAGCATTAAGCGCACCGTACTCTCCGAAAAGCGCCACATACACCGTTGGTTTTTGTTTAACATTTTCCATTGAAAGACGAAGTTCTTCAAAGATGCGGGCCACACGGAAGAGCGTTGGCCTTTTTAGTTTCAGTTTTAAGTGTTCTTTTACGTCTGGGAAATCATTCATTCCTGACATCACATGACGGCGAGTCTTCACCATATCCAGACGTTTTTCACGAACAACGGCCGTTTCTTTTTCAAGATAAGAATTAAGCTCACTCTCATTCATCACCACCATGGTCTGCATCAGCTTCCATGCCTCTTCAGCAAGTGAGCTAGTTAAACTTTCCAAATGATAACTTCCAAACGCAGCGTCTTCCACCACTCCCAGCATGCTCTCTAATGCGAGAACATGAGATGTGTTGCGGGCCATACGACGAGAACGCTCAACGTGTTCCATGTCAGGCGCGCCTTCTGTTTCAAGTTCAATCAAAGAATTGTAACCAGCAGACTGAACATGATCAGCACCACCGATGTAGGCCGATGCAACCGCCGTTTCATTACGAAGCATGTTTGAGTAACGCTCAAACAGCGTCCACTCTCTCATGGAAGTCAGTCCCACGATGTTAAGTTTCATTTTCTTCCCAGACTCTTCCAGGATTTTGTAAGCAAGAAGTTTAGCGGCACGGATCTTCGCGATGTTGTGGAAGAACTGAGAATCCACATAGACACCTAAGTAAACTTCAGATTGTGTACCCAGATTTTTAATAAAGTTAGTCGCAAGAAGTGCTAATTCCTGAACGGAGTGCCCTCCCAGATCATGGGCCTTCTGTCCTGAAATGATATTTGAAACCACTTTAAAGGCAGTACTTGAATAATTCCCACCAAGAATAAACACTTCAAGCTCTTTAGGAGAGGCAAATTTTGTCAGCGTGCTCTCAATTAATTTCCATTTAGTCTCATTCAAATCTGGACCAGAGAAGAAGAAATTTCTTACACCCTGTCCGAGGTCCTCAGTCAGGGCCTTTTCAATTTCATTCTGATCGAGATGAACATAAGTTGTTGAGGCCTTCTTCCAATTTTCATTGGCATTCAAATGGACCTGAGATTTAGTCTCTAGGGAAAGCGTGGGCCAGGTCGCACCTGTAATAAGCTTTTTTGAGGCCTTATTCCCCACTTCTGTCAGCTTCAGCTCCGCTTTTAGGGCATTTTCCCACTGTTCTCGTTGGGTATTAAAATCACTCTCAAAAAAACTTGTTAAGGAACTCACAATAGACTCCGGGGCATAAAAAATCTTAGATGATTTATCCTAACAAAAAATTGAGTAAAAATCCCTCTCAGATTAAACTATAGACACCCCAACGGAGGCCTTTTTTGAGTCTAACGCTTTTAGTAGAACACAATCCCATGATTGAGAGCTGTTACATGCTCAATTTATCCACATGGCTGGGGTTGGAAATCCTTCCTAAGAAGAAGGCCGAGTTCGCAGTTAAATATCTTGAAACTGATAGTCAAAATATCAAATTGATCATTGTTCGCGCCACGATCGAGAAAGAGCCTTCGGCCGCAATCATGATTGATTACGTAAAGAAGAAGGGCCTCAACATCCCGGTTATCGTAATTGGCCCCGGGAAAGAGATCCCGGGAAGTGCCGCCCACGTTCCAAATTCCCTTCAGCTTAAAATTCTGATTCAAAGCTCCGCAAGAGCACTCAATATTACGGCCAAGGACATGTCGGCCAAGGTGGTTCCGGACTACTTTCCGATTCCTATTACTTATTTCAAAGTCATTAAGCGCTCGGTGTGTAAGGTCTACTCTCAGGACATTGATGATGCGACTAAATACAACCTTCGTATTGAAAAGATGTCGGAGTTTGAAGAATCCTATATCCAGAACATGATTCAAGAAGGGATGACCCATTTGTATGTGGATAAAATGGACCGTCTGGAATTCGTAAACAACGTGACTTCTGAGCTGATGACCATGCTTGAAACCATGGATCTTTCTCCGGAAGAAGAACTTTCAGTTCAAGATAAGAGCATGGAACTTCTCTCGAAGAAACTCCTCACCATTGGAGTTAACGAAGAGACAATTAAGCTGGCCCGTAAAAACATCGACAGCATGAAGAAGACCGTTCAGAAAAACCCGAAGCTCTCAAAACTTCTGGAACGTCTCCTAAGCAACAAGTCTTCTTACCTCTTTAAACATACTCAGATTCTGACCTATATTGGCCTTCATATCATTAAGCACATTGATTGGGGAAATGCGGAACAAGAAGAGAAAATGAGCTTCATCGCCTTCTTCCACGATATTGTGCTGGAGACAGATAATCAGGCCCAAATTAAATCCAACCTGGAACTCAAGAAGGCAAACTTCCCTCTTCCAGAAAGACTTCTGGTCGAAAAACACGCTCAGATGGCGGCGGAGTTTGTTTCAAAATTCCCTCACGCTCCGATGGGTGCGGACCAACTAATTCGTCAGCATCATGGAACTCTGAACGGAGTGGGATTCTCAGAACACTATGGGAACAACATCTCTCCACTCTCAGTGGTTTTCATTGTGGCAGAGGAATTCACCCGAATTATTATGAAGCGTGAAAATGGCCCATTTGATCGTGAAGAAATGATTCAGGAACTCAAATCTGAGTTCCCGACCACAAGATTTCAAAAAGTAATTGATATTCTACAGAACGTGACGTTTTAAGTTAAAGCAGCAATGTAAGAGACCCAAGCGTCGCAGTTTTCTGCGTCTTCTGCCGGTTTAAATTCGCCATTACCGCCGCCGTCTTCATCGTCCCCTTCCCAGTATGCAACGGTCTTAGAAAACCCGGCTTCAATCAGAAGATCACGTAGCTCCGGCATCATCCACATACGCCAGTGATAGGTGAAAACGTTCTCGTGTTTTTTACCTTTGGCGTCTTTAAAGTGAATGGCAAAAGTACAGTCGTGAGTCAGAGGATTGAAGTGCTGACATTCCCAATGATAAGTAAGACCTTTTAGTTTCTTTACATCTGTCACAAGCTTCTGGCTTTCAGGGCCTGCAAAGATATCCAGGAAGAACACGCCTTGTTTATTAAGAGATTTACGAACTGACTTGAAGTATTTCAAAAGGTCTTTACGAGACTTAAAAATAAAATAAGAGAAGTTGAAAGCACAAATAACATCTGTCTTAGGAGCAGAAGTCTTAAGTACGTTTTGCTCCAGATATTTCATGCGAGCTTGTTGCGGCTTTGTCAGTTTGCTGTAGTGACGAATCTTACCCATCTTAATTGGCTCTGGATCAAGATCCACACCAAAGGCCTCACATTGCTTGTCCTGCTCGACCCACTTACAAGAAATGGCACCAGTTCCACAGAAATCCTCTCTCATAGTGTAAGGCGAATGACCATAGAAGCGCTTGAATTCATCATGCATGAAAGACACTTCGCTTTCAGGATTTTGAACGGCACGTTCATAGAAGTCATACTTTTGTTCGAGAGTGAGGGTCGATTTCACTTAAGTTCCTTTTCGTTTTCTAAAAATACCCTTAATGGGTGCTTATTATTGATCAGTCCGTTTAATAATTGTTTTATTGCCTTCTTCTTACCAAGTTCAATGTCCCAGATAAGTTCACCAGTCGCTCCATCCGGAGTGAGAATGACCAAAACCTCGCGGTTATTGACCGTTCGTTTCTCTACCCCTGTGATGTCTTTCCATTTTACATAGACCCGTGTGACAAGTTCTTTCGAACCATGCTCCAGGACCTTTTTCACGGTCTTCAAACCATCAAATGTGACCTCAAAATAATAATCTGAAACTCGGGTAAATTTGAAGAATAATGGTGTTAAAAGTGCAAGGATAACGGGGTTTCTCACCAGAAATTCCAAATACTGCGTAAATTCCCGAAGCACTCCTCCAAAAAGACCCATGGTGTTCTCATCTAAAAGCTGAATCTCGGCCAGATAGGCCTTATAGGGTGTGCTTACTTGCAGGCCAATCAACACCAGAACAAAAGGGACCCAACCAAAACTCCGGACCCGCTTATCAAAGACCCAGGTTTGAGTCATGACTTCCACTTTTTCTCTTTCAGATAAAAGCTGAAGCCTCTCGACTCTCGGATCGGGATCTTTTTTTAAAACTGTTTTTTTAGGAGGTTTGGGAGAAGAAGAGCTCCCCTCATCGGGGAGCTCGGAGATTTTAAACTTTTTATCAAGGTCAGACATTACTTTTGTTTAAGCATGTCTTGCATGATCATCATAGATTCTTCGATCACAGCATCTTTCTTAAGCGTCTTAGAGAACTCTTCAAACTTTTCCTGTTGAGCTTTTTCACCGCTCTTAGGACTTAGGTCTTTAACCATCAAATTCTTGTTCTCTTCTTCTTTCTTGAAAACGTCAGTCATCTCACGGATGGTCTTACGTTCTTTCTCGAAATCAGCGGCCACAAGTGAACGCTTGGTCTTCTCTTTTTGTTCTTTGTACCACTTGATCGAGTTTTGAAGGTGCTGGAATTTCTCACTCTTCTTCACACGTGCCTGGCTATTAGAACGAAGAGACTTAATGTCATACTTCTTGTCCCACTTAGAGTATTTCACTGGATTCACTTTACCCCATGGGATTGAGTAATCCAGGAACTTCTCTCCAGATTCAAGGTGAGAGAACTGGTCTGGAAGAATAATATCTGGAGTCACACCCTTATACTGAGTTGAGCTTCCATTCACTCGGTAGAACTTTTGAATGGTGATCTTAAGCGCACCAAGTGGTGAGTAAGATTTTGCCATTGGTGAAATATAACCATCAAGATCCACTACCGCTTGAACAGTACCTTTACCGTGAGAGAACTCTCCGCCTACGATAATGGCACGATCATAGTCCTGAAGGGCCGCGGCCACGATCTCAGAAGCAGAGGCCGAGAAACGGTTAATCAAAACGATCACTGGTTTTTGGAAATCAATTTTTGGATCAGTATCAGCAAGGATATCTACAGTTCCAGTGTGGGCCTTAACCTGTACGATCGGACCTTTCTCAATGAAAAGACCAGAGATCATACGAGCGTCTTCAAGAGCACCACCGCCGTTATTACGTAGATCAATGATAAGACCTTCAACACCCTCTTTATTCAGGCGCTCAATTTCTTTTCTTGTATCATCAGTTACGTTACGTCCTGAACGATCATTGAAGTCACGATAGAACTTAGGAATGTTGATGTAACCAACTTTTGTCTTGCTTGGAGCAAGTTCAAGCACAGTTCCACGAGCATATGATTCTTCGATTTCAACCACATCACGGATGATAGGCACTACTTTTACGAGACCATTTGGTTTCTTGATCGTAAGACGAACTTCTGTGTTCTTCTTACCACGGATAAGCTTAACTGCGTCTCTTAAAGACATATCAACCACATCCACTGGCTCTTCTTTGCCCTGGCCAACTTTTAGGATGATATCTTCAGCTTCGATTTCTTTTGTTTTCCAAGAAGCAGAACCAGGAACGATTCTTTCAACTTTGATGTAAGAGTTGTCTTCGCGAAGGATGGCACCGATACCTTCAAGTTTCCCTGACATATCGATATCGAAATCTTCTTTCTCTTCTGGCACCAGATAGTTTGTGTGTGGATCGAAAACTTTTGTGATTGCGTTGTAGAACTTATCAAGCTTGTCTGAACGCTTCTCGTTCACAAGACGAGAGAAAATCTTCTTATAAGATTTTAGAACTTTCTCACGAGCGTCTTTTTCGATTTCGGCCTCAGTCAGCTTCTTTTCAGACTTGGGCTTCTTCTTCTGGCCCTTATCATCCAGGATCAGACCGTTCTGTTCTTCACGCTGATCAATAATGCGAGAAAGAACTTCATACTTCATGAGCTTTTCCCAGTGAGCATAAAGATCTTTTTCCGTTTTAAGAAACGAGCGCTTCTTCGGATCAGTTTCTAATTGTTCTTTTTGATTATAATCAAGAGGCTTAGAAAGAAGAGTCTCAACATACTTCTCGATCTGACCAATGCGCTTATTCATCAGCTCCGCACTCGTATCAAGAATTTTAAGATCTCCAGAGCGAAGCATGTCATCAAACTTATCTTTGTAGACATCAAGTTGCTTCACATCGCCTTCCAGAAGGAACTGCTTACCGTAATCAAGACGCTCAAGGAACAACTTGTAAGCGTTCTCAGAAAGTTGATTATCAACCTTCTTATTTGAAAGGTGCATATTCTCCAATGCTCCTAGAAGAATACTTCCAAGGATCATTTCGCGTGGATAAGCAGGCTTTTGAGACATGATACTTCCAAGAATGGAAGGATCATCACTTGAAGACATTGGCGAACTTTTCTGTTGGGCCACCGCTCCCGTCGTCACTAGAGCTAAACTGAGCAATAAAACATGGGATTTCATGAAACCTCGATTTCAATAACTTGTGATTTAAGTATTTTCTACTTATGAGAGAGAGGATGCAATCTTTTTCACTTAGAATCGTTTGCTGATAGCATCTAGAAAAGGTCTGATCTCTTGAGTCTTTTTGTCATCTTTTTTACACACGTCCTGGCTCTCACCTTTCAGGCTTAGGCGAAGCGTTACATCACACTTCCCTTCCGAGGCCGGCAGTTCATACTGAATCTTCAAAAAACGTGAGGCAAAATCCATCTCAAGCTTCTTAGCATCACGGCTATCCACTTTACGAATGCTCTCATCGTCGTCATCTTTTAGGCGAAGGAAGTAGTCCAGGTTCGCAGTGCGCTCAAGCCAATAAATTTTCTCTGAATCCGTGTCTTCGATGCTAAAGATGTTAAGACTGCTGCGAAGGTCAGCAGAACTTTCCTTCTCAGGCTGGGCCGCATGTTGGGCCAGTGCCGAAAGGCTAATCAGAAATAAGACAATCCATGTACGCATGAAAACCTCTGCGATGAATTGTCTCACACGCTTTAATGACTTTCAAAGAAAAGATGTTACTATTCCTTCATGCTTTATTCATTCATTAAACCCCTGCTGTTTCGTCTTGAACCTGAGACGGCCCACAATCTTACGATTGAGATGGCCAAACTTTCGCCTGTGCTTGGAAAACTTACTGGTCAACCAATTGACTCTCGTTTGAGTCTAAAAGTCGGCTCAGTCAATTGGACTTTTCCCATCGGCCTTGCTGCTGGTCTGGATAAAAATGCAGAGGCCTTGAGCTTCATGGGTCACCAAGGTTTTGGCGCCATCGAATGCGGAACAGTCACCTTGAGGCCACAATTAGGAAATCCGCGTCCAAGAATGTTCCGTTATCCGGAAGAGCAAAGCCTCCGTAACGCTATGGGCTTCCCTAATCAAGGACTCTTGGAAATCCTTCCTCGCCTTCGCGCCTACGATGGAGCAACTCCACTCGGAGTGAACATTGGTAAAAACAAAGACACGACCGCTGAAGAAAGCATTGAAGAACTCTCGCTCCTTCTAGAAACCATGGAAGAGGCCGCGCAGTATTTTGTGATCAATGTTTCTTCACCGAATACGCCGGGTCTTCGCGCTCTTCAGGAAAAAACTTATTTAAGTGAACTTTTCACGGAACTAAATAAAGTTCGTAATGGTAAAGATCTTTATTTGAAGATCGCGCCAGATCTAGACCCTGAAAAAATTGTTGAACTTACTCGCCTCGCCGCTGAATACAAACTCACGGGAATCATCGCCACGAACACAACCATCATGCCTGAAAAAGGTCCGGGTGGAGTTTCGGGAATTCTTCTTCGTGAGAAGTCCCGTGAAGTGAGAAAAATCATTCTGAAAGAAAGCACCAACCTTGAACTCATTGCCGTTGGAGGCATCACAGAACCTCAGGATCTTTTCAATCTTTGGAAAGATGGCGGGAAAGTGGCGCAGGTCTATACGGCCTATGTTTATCAGGGCCCAGACTTATTAAAAAAATTTCATCGAGAGCTTACAAACTTTGTTGAAAAACAAAATATGTCGTTGGAAAAATTCTTTGAACTTCCACTAAGCGAGAGACAATACCGACTTTAGCCGGCGTAGTCTCTCCGCTCAATGTTCTTTTCGATGTATTCAATGATCATGCTGGCAATATCAAGGCCAGTTGATGTTTCAATTCCCTGAAGACCAGGAGATGAGTTCACTTCCAGCACAAGTGGGCCACGATTTGAGCGAAGTAAATCCACACCCGCAACGTTGAGTCCCAGTGCCTTTGCTGCATTCACGGCCATCGCCGCTTCTTCTTCTGAGATTTTTACCGGAATGGCAGAGCCACCGCGGTGAAGGTTTGAACGAAACTCCCCTTCTTTGGCCTGTCTCATCATACTCGCCACAACTTTATCACCAATCACAAAAGCGCGGATATCAGAGCCATTACACTCTTTGATAAATTCTTGAACCAGGAAGTGCGCTTTCATTTGGCGAAACCCATCAATCACTGACTCAGCAGATTTGGCCGTATCACCTAAGATCACACCTTTCCCTTGCGTTCCTTCGATGAGTTTAATCACACAAGGAGCACCACCCACCATCTTGATGAGTTTTTCCGTCATCTTGGTTGAGTGAGCATAGCTTGTCGTTGGAAGACCGATCCCTGAGCGAGAAAGAATCTGAAGACAGCGAAGCTTATCGCGAGAACGGGTGATTGATGTTGATTCATTCATGGAATAAACACCCATCATTTCAAACTGACGAAGGATCGCCGAACCATAATATGTGATGGAGGCACCAATTCGCGGAATAATCACATCCAAGTCATCCAACATTTGATCTTTGTAATGCACCATAGGTTTAGATGAAGTGATGTTCATGTAACAGCGAAGCGGATTAATGACTTTAACTTTGTGACCACGAGAAATAGCGGCCTTCACCAAGCGGTGAGTAGAATAAATTTTTGGGTTACGGGACAGGATACCAATCTTCAAAAGAAGTCCTTCGTTGTTTCACAACTAGTTTACTCTTCCTGATGATTTTTTAACACTCCCAAGAGTTCTTTTAACCAATCCGGATACTGTTCTTCGTAGTATAAATCACAGTCCAGGCGTTTAAGCATCGCATGGGCATCTCGTTTAGACAGGTAATGATCAAAGTCTTTTCCTGCTTGGCAAAAATGTGGGTAGTAAGTGTCCCCCAACCCAATCACGGCATAACGAAGATGCGAGAGATTCAGCTCTTCATCAAACTTCACATAGCTCATCCACTCTGAAGCGTTATCAGGTGGTTCACCATCTCCGTAAGTGGAGGTCACGATGATGAGAGTTTTGATGTTTTGGATTTCTTCTGGGTTCATCTCACCCATGTCGTGAACTTCGGCCTCATGACCGTTGTCGTTTAAAGAATCACCAATGACATGGGCAAGGTTCTGAGCGTTTCCGCTCTGACTGCCGAAAAGGATATGAATCATAATTTAGTAACGACGAATTTTTCCAGTTTCGTAGCCCGCGCGCTTAATGATGGAACGGATTTCGCCGTCGCTCATTTTCTTGTCTTTAACTTCTGTGAAACGGGCCTTCTTGTCTTCCAGGCTCACTGAGATGTTTTCGGCCTTTTCTGTGGATTTAAGCTCTTTTGTGATGGACTCAATACACATCCCGCAGCTCATTCCATTGACTTCAACTTCCACTCGGGCGGCAAAGGCCGATACAGATAGGAATAATCCAACAAAAAATGGTGATATTTTCATAAGTTAACCTCAGAATAGAATGAGTAATTTTTCTACCATTATAGACGAGGTCTGTAATCTCAGGTATACCCGCATCATGAAAAAAGTTTGGGATCGTCTTGGTATAGCTTTTTCATCGGCCTGTGTTGTCCACTGTATTCTAGTGGCGTTCCTGCCTATTTTCTTCCCGGCCATCTCAGTTTACACCCACTCAACTTGGGTTCATGTTGTAGTCGGATTTATTATTCTTTTCACTTCTCCTCTCGCTTTCATTCCTGGATACCGTAAGCATGGTCTTACTTGGATCATTGGAACTGCCGTGAGCGGTTTATTTTTCATTCTACTCGGGATTCTACTTGAGGGTCATTTCAGCGATCAGGTAAGCCACGGAGTTTCGATTTTCGGTTCGATTCTTCTGGTGTTTGGTCACGCGAAGAATCTTCAACATTCGCACCGTCATCAGCATCAGTGCTGTTAAGTTCGGCTCTTATCTAAAACTCTCTATCTTAAGTTTCACTTCGTGCCTACGGATCACTTTCTCTGGAGAAAGTACTTTCGCTGGAGAAAGTAGGCAAAAAAAAAGCCACCCGAAGGTGGCTTTTATAATACTTATTTTTTGCCGTATTTTTTCTTGAAACGATCAACACGTCCTTCAGTATCCATAACACGTTGAGTACCAGTGTAGAATGGGTGAGAACCAGAAGAGATATCAACTTTGAAAAGAGGATACTCTTTACCGTTTACAGTGATTTTATCTGTTGTTTTGATTGTTGATTTAGTGATGATTTCAAAGTCACAAGAAACGTCTTTGAAAACAACATCTCTATACTCAGGGTGAATACCTTTTTTCATACGCTTATCCTTATAGTAAACAAATTTACAAATGAAGTTCTGGCAATTTACCGATCTGGCTGCCTACTGTCAACGAAGAATTACTACAATTGGTAGTACTACTTCTTCGCCGCAGCAAGAACGATACTCGCCAACTCGGCCTCAGTCATCTTTTCAATGACCTTCGGGTCCCGTTTATCCTCTGGCAGAGTAATATTCTTCGTTCCAACTTTGATGTAAGGGCCATATTTTCCGTCCAGAACCTGGACTTTTTTCTTCAATTTCGCCACCAGACCGAAGTCTTTCAGCACTTTACCACCACGACGGCTGGCACCTTTCTCTTCATTTAGAAGTTCAAGAGCACGCTTTAAATCCACCGTGAACAGATCATCTTCCTTCTTAAGCGAACGGAAGTTCCCATCATGCATAACATACGGCCCAAAACGACCGTTATTGGCCAAAATTGGCTTTTTCGTTTCAGGGTGAACACCTAACTCACGCGGAAGTGAAAGCGCCTGAATAGCGTCTTCAATCGTCGCGGTTTTTGGGTCCTTCCCTTTAGGAAGTGAAGCACGTTTTGGTTTTGGATTTTCTTCCGTCACTTCTCCCAATTGGAAGTAGGCGCCATATCGACCCACGAGACAGTAGATTTTCTCTTTTGTCTTAGGATCAGTTCCAATTGGAGTCGGGCCATTGGCCTGATTCTTAAGTAGCTCTTTAATTTGTTCAGGATCAAGATCCGCTGGAGCGATGTCTTCCGGAATCGAAGCGTGAACCTCTTCCTTCCCTTCACCTTTCTCCACGACGTAAGGTCCAAATCGACCTACTTTAATGTCCATCGGTTTCCCGTCTTTCATAATATGAATGGTACGAGATTCTTCAGGCTTAATTTTCTTATCCTGCTCTTCTACCTTCTTCGCAAGACCGCCCTTACCTTTGTAGAACTTAGTTAAGTATTTTAACCAATCTTCTTCTCCATAAGCGATCTTATCCAGAGACTCTTCCATCTCTGAAGTGAATGAATAGTCCACTAAATGTTCGAAGTGATTTTCCAGAAGCTGAATCACGGCCATACCTGTAAAAGTAGGAACCAGTGCCGAGCCTTCTTTACGAACGTACCCTCGATCCAGAATTGTTCCGATAATCGAAGCGTATGTAGAAGGACGACCTACACCCTCTTTCTCGAGAGCTTGAACGATCGAAGCTTCCGTGAAACGCGCAGGTGGTTTTGTCTCGTGCATATCAGGAGTGATCGTAGCAGCTTTAAGGGAGTCGCCTTTTTTCAAGACAGGAAGGATAACTTCTTTATCCTCGAGAGCTGCTTCCGGATCATCCGATCCTTCTACGTAAACGCGAAGGAAACCAGGGAATAAAATACGTGTTCCTGAAGCTGAGAACTCTGCGTCTCCCGCTTCAATTTTGATCGTCATCGACGCCTTCTCAGCTTCTTTCATCTGAGTCGCCATCGTACGTTTCCAAATAAGTTCATAAAGAGCAAGTTCACGACCACTCATGCCCGTTTTGTCCGGATGAGTGAATTCTGCACCCGCTGGACGGATGGCTTCGTGGGCCTCTTGGGCGCCTTTTTGCTTGGCCGCATACTGACGAACTTCTGGATTCAGATACTCTTTTCCGTAAAGCTCCACCACCATGTTTCGGGCAGCGTTAATGGCTTCCTGAGATAGGTTCGGTGAGTCAGTTCTCATATAAGTAATGAGACCTTCTTCATACAGACGCTGGGCCGTTCTCATGGTGTCTTTCGACGACATACCAAGTTTACGGTTGGCCTCCATTTGAAGAGTTGAAGTAATGAATGGGATAGCAGGCTTAGAATTGAAAGTTTTCTCTTCTACTGAAGTAACTTTCCACTCTGCTTTCTCGATATTCTTCGCCAGGTCTTTGGACTTTTTCTCATCCAGAAGAACGACTTTTTTCTCATCAACCAGCTTACCAGTTAAACCATCAAAGTCCTTACCACCGGCAACGCGCCCACCTTTAACAGATGTCAGTTTCGCCTCAAAAAGTGCCTTTTTGTCGGCAGCTGGATGAACTTGGGCCTTAATGTCCCAATAAACTGAACGCTTAAAGCGCATGCGCTCGCGCTCACGTTCCGCAATCATTCTTAGACCAGTTGATTGCACGCGTCCGGCCGATAGACCGTAGGCGATTTTCTTCCATATTAAAGGAGAGAGCGTGTAGCCATAAAGACGATCGAGGATTCGGCGAGTTTCCTGCGCGCGAACCAGTTTATCATCCACTTCACGGGTCTCTTTCAGGGCCTTTTGGATCGCAGTTTTGGTAATTTCATGGAAAACCATGCGTTTTACCGGAACCTTAGGCTTCAATAATTCTAATAAATGCCACGAGATAGACTCACCTTCGCGGTCTTCATCGGTCGCCAGATAGATGGTGGCGACGTCTTTCATTTTGGATTTGAGGTCGGTAATGATCTTTTTCTTATCTTTTGGAACAATATATAGAGGCTCGAAATCCTCATCTACATTTACGCCAAGCTTCGCCCATTCTTCTTTTTTTAGGGCCGCAGGAATATCTGAGGCCGATTGAGGCAGGTCACGAATATGCCCCATACTTGCTTCAACAATATAATTACTTGGGAGAAATTTACGAATGGTCTTGGCTTTTGTGGGAGACTCCACAATAACCAGATACTTTTTGTCTGCCATTTTTTTCCTAATTTGGGGAGCTTGTCTTTTAATAGAGATAAGGGCCATCCGGAAAAGAGTCAAGGAATAAAATGTCCGACACTTTGAACAATCGCGCCCCTACGACGCTTAACTCAACCTCAATTTCTCTCTGAAACCGTGAAATTTTTCGTCCTGAGAAAAAGTTTTTTGCGTCCAACATCAAAACTGCGGTAGAAGCTCTCCAACTTTATAAAGGAGCTTCAAATGAAAACTATTTTAGGTCTTTTGTTCTGCTTTACTGCCAGCGCTGCCATGGCCGCATCTTCACCGATTCTTGAAAACGTTCAGGTTAAAAATAAAAAGTTCGCAGAACTGATCTTTATTGCCATTAAAAACAAGGCACCAACGAGAACAAGCGGTGCCATCACTGCTGCTACCATCCCAGGTCTTATCACGTGCCAAAGTATCGTGGGTGTTGCGAAAACTGATTTCAACTGCACTCTTCTAAGAGGTGGTTGGAACTATCTTGGTTCTGAGGCCTATGGTTCTGGAAATCAGGAACAAGCAACTCGCAAACTTTATGATGCCTTGAAAATTCGTGAAACAAATGAAGAAGGCATGAAATTTAAAACAATCGAACTTAATGTTCCTGACCGCACTGGCGGCACTGAAAGAAACCAACTTGTCTGTACACGTATGGCGCCGGAGCACCGTCAAATGGGCTTCCGTGATACATGTCAGATCATCAACGCTCTTTAGTGCTTTAATCTCTGTTTACTTTGTAAAACAGAATCAATTCCCGGTGTTCGTTATTTGAGACCCAATTTCTGCGGATCATGTGAAAATCTCCTGAGGAGTGACTCACATGATTTCTTTTTCTTATGACAGTGGTGAAAAAGGCAACGGATAATTAAATAGAAAAGGCCCGCTTTTGCGGGCCTTGTTTTTTATAGAAGTTCTGTTTTTTGTTCGATCTCTTTTTGTTGTTTCTCCAGGGCCTTTTTCTCTCTTCTTGCCTTCCACTTCTCTTTTGCCTCTTTGAATTTCTCAGCAACTTTCGAATGGAATTTTTTCCCGGTAACGTATCCTTTCGCACGGCTCTTCATAAGCTCGTAGCCTGTGCGGTTTGTAACGTAGCTACAGAAAGAGCGAAGTTCTTTATCTTGGCCTAGTTTTTCTTTGGTCTCTGGCTGTGAACACACTGCTACCGAAACACCAGTCGCCACATCTGCTGCCACGACTGGCACAGTGTAAAGACTTGCGAGTGTGCTTGAAACTACACCTAAAGCAATTCTTGGTGCATAGATCTGTCCCACAATCGAACCAGCTGCTTCATAGATGGTCGGGACCGCCGCCTTATATTTATCGTGGGCGATGGATCTATTGAATTTACCCGTCGTTAAGATGCTCTGGATATCTTCTTTGGTAAGTTCACCAATGAGGGGCTTAAGCTCCAAGTATTCAGGGTGAAGGTTAATAAGATCAAGATTCAATTCATTCACATTAAGACGAGCAAGTTCGTCAGGAGTGAGATCAAAGCGTGAGACGTTATCAGGCATATCGGACTTAACACCAGTAATGAACAGGAAATCCTTCATGATCGAATTGGTTTTCCGGTCAAGAATTTCTTCCGTCTTTGCCATCACAAGCTCAATCATTTCTTCAGGAGTTCCTGCTTGAAGATAAAGGTCATCGTATTCGGCCTGATGATTTAAGAAGAACTGATAGAAGGCCGCGAGATCTTTGTTCTTACTTTCTTTTTCTACACTTCCCTTAAAAAAGCCCGCGGTGGCCATAAAAGGTTTGGCGGTCGTAGTTGATAACCAGGCGGCCCCTTTACCAATGGACATTCCTAGTCTTTTAAAGATGCCTCTTGTTTTCTCTTCACGAGAACAATTGGCACAGTCCCCTTTTATTTTTTCGTAACCGACTTCAATCGAGTCTTTAGATGCTTTGAAAGCGTCTGAAACTTTTCTAAGTAAGATTCTGGTCTTGCTATCTTCGTGTTTCTCGGCCTCTTTCTCGAGTTGTTCGGAAACAACTTGTTTTTCTGAGGAAGTCACTTCAATTACAGATTCCTCTGCGCGGGTGTTGGCCATGCATAGAAGCATCATGATGAATAAAGCAGCGGTCATTTTCATACCGGTCTCCTGGGAAAATCATTGATGGCAGTTGAGAAGCAAAAAGAAGGCCAGGGAGGGTACTTTATATTTCAGAGAGTTGTCGTATGGGAGGACTGTCGATTTTTTTGACAGTGATTGAAATTCTTACAAAACGCCCAAGACCAGAGAGGTCCCAGGCGTCCTTATCAAAGAGATCTATTAAGCGGCTTTTTTATCAGCTATTTTATTAAACAATTCGTATAACGTTTCTTCTTCACGACGAATACGAGTGGAAAGAGCTGAGCGCAGTTGGCTGAAGTCTTTAACAAAATCCATTGGACTACCGCCTTTTTCATATTTATCAAAGAAGGCCAATGCCTTAGGCGCGAGGGATTCCATGTCTTTAGCGAGAATATTCAAGGTCGATTTAATGTTGGCATCTGTTTCAGCGGCCTTTCTAAGAACCGGGTAAAGTTCAACATCTTCGTGCTTAAGATGTGCTAGAAGAGCGGCCTTTGCTGCCGTTAGTTTCTTGGGGGTCTCAGGATGGGCAATACCCAACTTCGCCACCTCTTCAAGAACTTCAACTAGCTTCTTATGATCGCCTTTTAATTTCGAAATAAGTTGAGACATGGATCCTCCTCTATTGAATGCTTCACTTATCGTAAAAAAGGGAGGAGTTATTGAGGATCTTAAGTATATATTCAGGTGGGTTTCTAAGTCTCTGAGATAAAGTGGTCCGGAGACCCGGACCACTATATTTTTTCTTATTTACAAGACTCTTTCACACCATTCATCTGATCCACCACACCCTGAACTGTACACACAGTCAGTTTCTTCTGGTTGAAGTAATCCATCAGCATAGATGAGGCCGTCACAGATTGCTTATGAATGTCATGGAACAGAATGATCCCTGCGTTCTTAGATGAAGCATTCATTTGTTTCAAAGTACGATTATAAATCGAGGTCGGGTTCTTGTCCTGCCAGTCCAGAGTATCCACCGTCCAGAACACGTGAATCATGCCGTGGTCTGCGATCTTCTGACGAACCGTCGATACACTTACTCCAGCTCCATAAGGAAGACGGAAGAGTTTAACTTTAGTGTCGAGCTTGGCCTCAATGGTCTTCTTAGAAGTGCCAATTTCTTTTTCTAACTGGACCGGCCCAACTTTTGTAAGCTGAGCATGAGTATAAGAGTGGCTCGCAATATCAAAACCCGCTTCTTTTAGTGAAAGTGCAGTTTTTGGGAGTTTCTCAACCTGCTGAGCAAGTACAAAAAAAGTCGCCGGAATTTTCTTTTCTTGAAGGTTCTTAATCACATTCGGAGTTGTAGCACCAGGACCATCATCATAAGTCAGTGACCAAGTATTGGCCGGAAAATTTTGGCCCGAAATATTCCCGCTCTTCCCTGCAGAAGGAGCAATCACATCAGAACTTGTGTCACGCCCAATTTCACTCGTAAAGACCCTGATTTCTTCAGACAATAATTTAATATTGTTATCTAGGTTCTTATAACTTTCTTTTTTCTTCTCGGCCTTGATGGTTTCCTGAAGAATCTTCTCATCCACTTTATAGTCTTTCATCTCCTTGTAGTATGAAAGTCTCGTTCCACGCAGTAGCACCATGTTCTTCCAGATAACGTCTCTCACTGCCGGATCGTTGTTTGTCACGGCCGGGTCATTACGTAGGGCCTTTAGCTCCTCATAAAGCTCGGTTTGTTTATCACGGAGGTTACCCAGGATCATCGGTCTTAGATTCTCGGGGAGGGCCTTCTCGTCTCTTTTGACCCCATCATAAAACTTTCCAAATGTGTCCAATGCCTCTTGGGCATTTCTTTTTTGATCTTCAGAGTACTGAGGTAAGGCAGTGGCAAGAACCAGATCAATATAAAGATCGTTGAAGTCATGCTCAAACTGATCAACATAAGCACGAGTGGAAAGAAGCTTCATATAGGTCTTTGACTTCAGGGCCTTGTTGGGAGACTTATCAAGCTCTCTATCAAATTCATGAAGAAAGATCTGGCCCATTAAGTGCCCGTGGAAAATCCCACTCATAAGTTTATCCATTTTATTATTTAAAATGGCCTGACTGCTCATGATTTCATTGACTGAAGCGAGAGTACGATGAGTATGTGTGTGCTTTGGAGTTGTCGAACAACCAACTAAACCAACAAGTGTAACAAGGGGTAAAACTCTAAGTTTTTTCATGGATTCTCCTGACGAGATTTATAACGAAGACTTATCGTCAGAAAGATCAAAAAATTGATGGCCTAAAACACTGAATTCACGAAATCCATAAGATGTTTTAACGTAAAAGGCTTTCTAAAAAAGGCCAAGGCCCCTAAAGAAAGGATGTATTCCTCAGTTGCCCGGATGTCCCCTGAGACAATAATGATCTTTGGTGCGTTTTTAAGGGCCTTAAGCTTACTCAAAAGCCAGTGCCCGTCCCCGTTTTTCATCTCCAAATCAGAGATGATTAAATCAATTTTAAAGGTCCCTAACAACGCCATTGCTTCCTCACCGGAGGCGGCCTTGATAGGCATGTAGCCATGATCTTCTAAAATAATTTCTAAGAGATTTCTTGCGTCAGGGGAATCATCCACCACCAGAATGTTTTTCATTTGATCAAAATAACACGAACGGATTTCGTCTCAACTCAAGAAAACTTATCAACGTGATTTCTAAAGGTAAGAAGAAAAAATAATGATTGCCTTGAGCTTTCTTTCTCTTAATCTATTAAGAGTTCAATAACCACTTTCTCTTATCTACCTGGCACCTTTTGGACATTTATTAACAACTCAATCAAAGCTATTCTGAGAGTAATATTCATCTACTCTGGAGTTATAAAACTGATCAGAGACGGCCATACTGAGGAAAATGGAATTAGCAAAAAACCTTCTTAAACTTTCTCGTAAAAAGAAAATGAGCATTGCTTCGCTCGCCAAAAAAAGTGGAGTGAAGCAACCAACTCTTCATGGATGGACCACAGGTCGCTCAGTTCAGAATATTGATGATCTAAAAAAAGTTTGTGAGGTACTGGAAGTTGGACTTCATACTCTTCTCTTCGGAATTCCTGATCCCTATGAAACTAATCAAAAACTTATAGAAGAAATTTTTAAGGGTGATATTACGGTTACCATTCACAAAATTGTGAAGAATGACTAGGGCCTTTCGTTGATCCATTTATTCGCCTGGGGATCATAAATCACAAAACCTGAACTTATTCCAAAAAGTCCCAATCCTCCAGTAACCATCACACGTCCATCGGGAAGAAGACTTGAAGAATGATAGGCCCGCTCCGACTCTTGAGCAATGCCATTCATAGTAGACCAAGTGTTGAGAACAGGATCGTAGATCTCTGTAGGTGATATTGCCACTGTACTGCCAAGCCCTCCGAGAACCAAAATACGGCCATCAAAAAGAGCATGCATGGTAGGCTCTAGCCTATCAAAGGACAAAGGAGCAACAGTGGTCCAGGTGTTATTTGCAGGATTATAAATTTCAACACTCTTGGGTCGAGATGAAGTACTTGGTGAATAGCCACCAACGACCATCACCCTTCCATCCGCCATGACTGAGGCATTATGATAGAAGCGGCCAATAGACATAGGAGCAGTCAAGGTCCAGGTATTGGCTCCAGGATCATAGATTTCTGCACTCGCAAGCCCATTGGAGCCAGTACTTGATCCACCGATGACCATGACCCGACCGTCTTGCAATACGACAGAGACATGATCAACTCTTGGAGTCGACATGGGAGGCAGGGCCGTCCAAATATTGGTAACAGGGTCATAAATAGCATTACTGGCCAAAATCGACCCATTATACCCACCCATCACAATCACCCTACCATCTAAAAGAACATTTGATCTATGGAGTCTGCTTGCTATAGGCATTGATGCCGCCGCCGTCCAAGTGTTCATGGCAGGATCGTAAATCTCTACACTCGACAATGCAGTAGTGCCATCATTTGTCCCACCCATGACCATGATTCTTCCATCATGGAGAACTTCGCTCGTATGTTTTATTCTTCCTTGGACCATTGAAGCAGTGAAATTCCAGGTATAGGTTGCAGGATCAAATATTTGAGGAGTAAAAATCGCCGTTATATTATCGCTGGTTCCACCAACTATTAAAACTCGTCCATCCGGCAAGACATTTTCCGTATGCATTGCTATTCCTTTCTTCATTGAAGAAAAAGAAGTCGTTAGCCATTCGTTTTTTGTCGGATCAAAAACTTCCACACTTTGAGTAATAGGCCCATTAGAACCACCCACTACCATAACACGATCATCAGAAAGTTGTACTGAACCATGGGTCCACCGAGCGAAGTTTATAGGCACTCCTACCGACCAGCTTGCGCTCGCAGGATCATAAATATCAACCCGTGTGGTGAGGCTGAAATTTGCCCCCATTCCTCCAGTCACCATAACTCGACCATCAGATAGTACAACTGAAGAATGAGCAACTTTTTGCTCAGGCAAAGTGGCCGTACTCCAGGTATTACTAACAGGATCATAAATTTCCATCGATGAAAGAATGAGCGCACCATTTTTCTGTCCACCCATAATCAAAACTCTTCCATCTGGAATGACACTCGCAGTGTGGCCACCACGTCCCTCTGTCATTGCAGGAACACTCACCGAGTCCCAGCTGTTTGTAACAGGATCATAAATCTCTGAGCTTGATAAAAAGCTTGAAGAATCACTTGTACCCCCAACGACCAGGACTCTTCCATCTGGAAGCGTACTTGCAGTATGCATTGATCGTGGGACACTCATATCTGGAACACTGGAGGTCCAACTGTTGGTGGCCGGATTATAAACTTCAACACTGGTGAATGTAGTTGATCCGTCTCGACCGCCTGTTACCAACACTTGTCCATTCGAAAGAACTGTGGTCGCATGAAAAACTCTTCCCACACTCATGGGTGCCACACTTGTTGTATCCCAAGTGTTTGTTGCTAATGAAAATACTTCAGCATTTGTTTCACCAGTAACGGTAGTACTAGAGGTCCCTCCCAAAAGAAGAACTCTCCCATCCTGAAGTTTATTGAGAGTAAAACCCGCATTTGAAGTACTGCGATTTTTTAAGTAACGATGAAAAGAACTGACGGTCTTACCTGCTTCCACCAACCACACATGAACTTCTGATTCACAACCGGAAAAGAGAATACAACAGGCCATGAGAAGAATTCTCATTGAATAAAATAGGCCGAATCTGGATTGAACTACACCTTTCACTATAGACTTATCGATATCTATTAAGTCTAAGTTAAAAGGATAAGGCAATCTTAAGATTAGTTCGCTTTATTCGCTAGTTGCACATGGTACCTAAAGAGAAACTATGGCCTTTCATTCATCCAAGAACTTGTTTGGGGATTAAAAATCAGCGCACTGGAAAAGAGACCAAACATACCATATCCCCCGACCAGCATCACCGAACCATCATTTAAGACAACGGAGTGATGATAAATTCTCTTTGCTTCTAATTCAGCTCCTCCAGGAGTGCTCCAGGAATTAGTTACTGGGTCGTAAATTTCACTCCCGAAAACTGAAACGTTGTTGGTTCCACCCATAATAAGAACTCGACCATCAGGAAGGGTCGCTCCTGTGTGTGCCCTTTTCGGATCCGTCATTGAGGCCACAGAAGTCCAGGAATCGGTAGTGGGATTATAAATCTCTGCACTTGATAAGAAACTTCCATCTAATCCTCCTGCTACAAACACTCTTCCATCTGATAAAACATTTGCAGAAAAATAAGCTCTTCTCGCAGACATGGATGTCGTCACCGTCCAGGTATTGGCCACAGGATCGTAAATTTCTCCAGTTTCCAATGCAGTCACATTATTAGCAGTTCCTCCAACGACGAATACTCGACCATCATTTAAAAGCACCGCTTGATGCACCAATCTTGGAGTGGAAAGAGAAGGAGCTGCACTCCAAGTGTTGGTACTTGGATCATAGATTTCAACACTGGTCAAAAAGCCCATACCTAGTCCACCTACAACTAAGACACGACCATCAGTAAGAACAGTTGCCGTGTGAAGCATTCTACCGGTAGACATGGGAGCGATTGTTGTCCAAGTATCCAGTGTTGGGTCATAGATTTCACCAGAGGACAGCTTACTCGAGTTATCCGGCGTTCCCCCTAAGATGAGCACACGTCCATCAGTTAAAACACTGGCCGTATGTTCAGTTCGGCCTATGGACATAGGAGAGGTCACTTGCCACGAAGAAGTCCCAGGATTAAAAATCTGACCAAGTGTCGTTCTATTCATATCTTTATCTACTCCCCCGGCCACTAATACCTGGCCAGTGGGAAGATGACTTGAAGTATGCATCGCTGCAGTTAAACTCAACCCACTAAACGAAGTGGTGAACCACTTGTTCTTAACCGGATCATATACCTCTACACTATCAAGAGGCATTCCATTGACCCCACCGGCAACCATGATTCTCCCGTCTGAAAGTATGGTTGCATTGTGAGAATATCTCGGAAGATTTAGAGAAGAGACCGAGGTCCATGAATCATTGGCCGGATCATAAATATCGACTTGTGCCGATCCACTGGAATTACTTACCATTGTACCCACCACCAGGACTTTTCCATCCTGCATGGCCGTTGCCGTATGATAGAACCTTGAAGAAGGCATTGCTATCACACTCCATGAGTTAGTTACCGGATCATAAATTTCCATGTTTGAGAGAGGGGCCATGCCATCAAAACCACCTATCACTAAGACTCTTCCATCCGGGAGTACTGTGGCGGTATGAGAACCCCTTTCCGTACTCATGGGTGGAACAGTTACGGAGTCCCAGGTATTTGTCACCGGATCATAGATCTCTGAAGTCGCCAAAAAAGTTCCGTTATCATTCACTCCTCCAATCACCAAAACACGTCCATCTAAGAGAACACTTGATGTGTGACTCATTCGAGGAGAGGACATATCTGGAACTCCCGAAGAATCCCAGGCATTTGTCACAGGATTGTAGACCTCAGCGCTGGATAAATAGATAGAAGCACTACCTTTCCCTCCAGTCACTAACACCCGCCCATCAGCGAGGACACTTGTGGCATGTTGAGACCTGGCCGTTCCCATGGGAGAAACTGAGGACCAAGTATTTGTTTCTAACGAGTAAATTTCCGCGCTGGTGATCATGACGGACATATCAAGAGTTCCGCCAAGCCTTAATACTCTTCCGTCTTGCAGAGTATTTAAGGAGAAGAGAGCATGAGGAGAACTTAGTTTTTTCAAATAGAGATACTGAGTACTGCTCTTTTTGAATTGAAAGGAATTCGTAAAATCGATAAAGACTTCAGATTTACATGCAGAAAATAAAAATGAACAAAGGAAAAAGATGAAAGGAAGAGGGACCTTTCTAGTGAGAGTGGGACGATTCCAAAGCGGCCGTTGGGGTTGATTCATTTTAATGATCTCAACACCTCATCGACAAAACTCTTAACATTTCTTAAATATTTTAAGGAGTCTTAAATCTTGAATCGAAATTTCAGAAGGTTACATGAATAATCAAAAGCCCCTCCTAAGAGGGGCCATGAGTTTTAGCGAATAAAGAGCATGTCAAAGAACTTAGGTACCGGCCAGTTTTCATCCGGGATGATCTCTTCGATCTGGTTACAAAGTTCAGCGATCTTCACTGACTGAGGCATAAGCTCAAGGGCAATTCTCTTTGCAAATGTTTCTTCATCAAGCTTGTGATGAAGATCATCCAGCGACGTATTAAGATTGATCGTTTGCTCATAAAGAGACTTCGAATAGTTCGAAAGATCTTTCAACAGTTCAAGTTCAAGTGATGAATCAGCACCACAATCTTTTTGTTTCTTAATCGATTCGGCGAGCTGGGCCTTATACTCTACCGCCGCTGGAACAACTTGTTTTAAAACCATACCAGCAAGTGTCTTAAGCTCAATCTGACGACACTTGATATAGCGCTCAAGCATAACGTTATGACGAGTAGAAATTTCTGATTCTTTGAACACACCAGATCTCACAAGAACGCTTGTCTTCTTAGCGTCTTTAAGAACTGAAATCGCCTCAGGAGTTGTTCTCATGTTACCAAGGCCACGCTTCTCTGCCTCTTTCACCCAATCTTGTGAGTAACCGTCACCATTGAACACCACTCTTTGAGCGTTTCCGTACCACTTAAGAATGACCGCTGTAAGAGCATCATCCTGAGATTTACCAGAAGCAAGCTCCTGCTCAAGAAAAGCGTTTGTTTCTTCGAAGATATCAACAACTGCTGCATTCAGAATTGAAAGCGGATAACCAATTGAAGCTGAAGAACCACAAGCACGAAACTCAAACTTGTTACCTGTAAACGCGAACGGAGATGTACGGTTGCGGTCTGTATTATCTTTCACAAGATCAGCAAGCTGACGAGCACCAAGATCAAGCAGAGTCTTTCCAGAGGCAACATACTTTCCTCCAGAAACCATTGAATCAAGGATCTGAGTCAGAGTTGTTCCAAGGAACACTGACATGATTGAAGGAGGTGCTTCGTTAGCACCTAGACGGTGATCGTTTCCGTGAGAAGCAATCCCCATTCGGATAACGTCAGCGTGACGGTAAACCGCCTCTACCACTGTCGCAACCACCGCAAGGAAGCGGTAGTTTTCATGAGGGTTATGACCAGGTTCAAGAAGATTCACGCCTGTGTCTGTCGACATCGACCAGTTCAAGTGCTTACCAGAACCGTTCACACCTGCGAATGGCTTCTCGTGAAGAAGACACACGAAATCGTGTTTAAGGGCCACGTTACGAAGAGTGGTCATAACGATTTGGTTATTATCGGCCGCCACGTTGGCGTCTTTGAAGATCGGAGCAAGCTCGAACTGTCCTGGGGCCACTTCGTTGTGACGAGTTTTGGCCGGAATGCCCATTTTATAAAGTTCAATTTCTACTTCTTCCATGAAAGCAAGAACACGGTCTTCAATCATACCGAAGTAGTGGTCTTCAAGTTGCTGGTTACGAGAAGTCAAAGATCCCATAAGAGCTCGACCTGTCATCACAAGGTCCTGACGACCGAAGTAGAAGGCCTTATCAATTAGGAAGTACTCTTGTTCAGCACCACAAGTTGTATAAACCTTGCTTACATCTTTCATGCCAACAAGATTACAAAACTTCGTCATCACTTCATTGATTCTTAGATCAGAACGAAGAAGCGGAGTTTTTGTATCGAGAGCGTCACCATGATAAGAAACGAAGGCCGTTGGAATGACCAGCGTCTTACCATTGGTTGATTCCTGAATGAAAAGCGGTGAAGTCAGGTCCCAAGTTGTGTATCCGCGTGCTTCGAAAGTGGCACGAGAACCACCATGTGGGAAAGAAGAAGCATCTGGCTCCCCTTGCATAAGTTGAGAAGCAGAAAGAGTTTCAATGGCGCGATCGTTATCGAAGTTCAGGAAGGCATCGTGTTTTTCAGCTGTCGAACCTGTTAGAGGTTGGAACCAGTGACAAAAGTGAGTGGCACCTTTTGAGATCGCCCATTCAAGAACAGAATTTGCAACTTTCGTGGCAAGAGGTTTATCAATCGTGCGTTTGCCGTCGATAACTTGTTTTAGAGCATCTTTATCTTCAAGCGAAAGAGACTTTGAAAGATGGTAGTTGTAAACGTTCTCACCATAGTACTGAGAAACTTTTAAATACTTACCCTGCTCATTGATAGGCACATTACACTTGCGTGGTTTTCTGCCGTAAACTGTGAGCTTCGCTTGTTGACGTATATGATTGGCCATAAAAAACTTCTCCTGAAAGTTATCTTTCGATCCGCGGGCTTTGTTAGTTATTTTGGGAACATAGGATTATTATCGGTAAAAATACGTTTTTTTCTAACTACTTTTTATAACTTATCACTCTATCGCTTTCAAGATAAACTAGGTCAACTATGTACACCTACCAACTGTCCACAAACTTAACAGATCCTGAATGCTCAGATTGGAATTTGCTTGCTGAATCATCATTAGGAAGTGATGTTCATTCCGATCGGAAAATGGGCTTCCTTCTCTCGAGAGATGCACTAAAAAATGCTCTTAAGGAACATGGCCAGGAAGTTTCTACCGATGAGTTGAAGCTAGTGGATTATCATTTACTCCCGAAATGTCCTCAACTTACCATTTCACTCTCCCATACAAAAACATGTGGTGCTGCAATAGTGGCAGAGCGGAAAGAATTTCGCTCGGTGGGTATAGATGTTGAAGAAGAAAAGCGTGTTGTGAAAGATTCAATCCGAGAAAGGATCTCTCATCCGAAAGATCAAAACCTAAGAAATATTGAGCTATGGTGTGTGAAAGAAGCGGTCTTTAAAGTACTCATGAACACCGGACTTTTTCCAAAACCGATAGAATTTGGAAGTATTGAAGTTCAACAGGACCGTTGGTTCCACTCCCCTTCAAATCTTTCTGGGGAGTGGAAAATGGTGCAGACTACGCCATATGTGCTGGCGATGGCCTTTTTGAGAAACTAAAAACTTTTTCAGCAAGTGCTCGATCAACCACGGCAATTTCTTTTAATTGCTTCGGAGCTTTGCCTGGCATGATTTCAAGTCGAACAAGTTTATTTAAACGAGCGACAATTAATTCATAGTTCTGATCAGTCATCACCATTGAACCAAGTCTTTCGGCATCTTCTTTCATGAAGCGGTAACCATTTAAGAAAATGATCTCGTCTCCGGCGTTTACACCGGCCTTATAAGCAGGAGAATCAAGAGTGATAGACTTCACGATGGCGCGATCACCACTAAACTCCCAATCAATACCGAGATATGGATTTGGATTTTCGATGAAGCGAAGCTCACATCCCATTTTCTTGAAAGCGGTCTCAAAATCAATGTCCTGAGTTGTTTCAATCATGGTCGAGAACTTTTGCAGGACCTCGTTTCCACCAATCTCTTTAATCATCTGGTAAACACCTTCACGAGTCACACCCACTGCCGGACGTTTCTTATAGTCGTCCCAAAGGGCGCGAAGAAGGTCATCCACAGACTTACCTTTCTCAGCAAGTAAACTATGAAGAACGGTGAAGACCAGACCACCCTTTAGATAGTAACTGACAGATGAGTTCTTAGAGTTTTCATCTGGACGATAAAGTTTGATCCAGGCATTGAATGAACTCTGCTCTAGAGAGTGATACATTCGTCCTGGAGTACTGAGATAGGTTTCTAGGTTGCCCTTCACTACATCCAGATACTCTTCAATTGTCGAGAGTCCTGCGCGGTAAACGAAAAGATCATCCATGAATGAAGTGAGCCCCTCAGCAAGCCACAGAAGTGTGGTGTAGTTTTCATTCAGATAGTCAAAGGGCCCTAGTTCTTTTGGACGAATACGTTTTACGTTCCAAAGGTGGAAGTATTCATGAGCGGCCAGGGCCATATAGGCCTGATAATCTTTTTTATTCGCAAGTTTTCTTCCATCAAACTGAAGTGCGGTCGAGTTTAAGTGCTCAAGACCACCGTAAAGTTTTGGAACGAAGTGAGTGAGAAAAAGATACTGCTCATAAGGAAGTTCACCATCAAAGTGCTCGGCCACAGTGGCCACGATCTTTTTCAGGTCCCCTTTGATGTTCTGACGATGAGGATAAAGGTCCCCATAATGGGCCATATGATGAGGTTTACCATTGTATTCAAAACCATCTGTCTCGTGACAACCAATTTCAACTGGTGAATCAATCAACTCATCATAGTCTGCTGCGGTATAAACGAATTCATTTCTTTTTTGAGAAACATCCTTAAGACCTGTGCTGAGTTTCGACCAGGCAGGAGGGAAACGGAACTCAATCGTTGGGTCTTTGATCTCTGCCCCAACCACTCCCATGATATAGGTCGGGCCTTGAAGATAAGCGTGAGAAGCATCAATGTGAGATGTTCTCACAGTAAGTTCTTTGGCATAAATTTCATAAGTCACTTCAAAAGTATCCATCGGCCGTTTGAGGTCCGATTTTTTCCAATCAATTTCCCAGGTCCCTTTTGCAGTTTGAGTGTGGAAAAGCACTTCCCCGTTACTAGAAGTCGCCTGAAACCATCTCACATGACGTGAATACTCTCTGAGAAGGTATGACCCCGGACTCCACGAAGGAAGGAACACTTTCATGGTGTCCTGATTCTTCGGTTTCTCGAGTTTCATGGTCACTTTTACGAGGTTATTTTCCGGTTTGTCGATTTGAACGAGGTAATGCACTTTCATTGGCGGAGTCCTTTCAAGATGTTGGAAGTAGAATAAGACTGGAGAGGTCTAAAGACAATATTCAAAAAGGTTGCTATGATGCCTTCATGGAAAAGACTCTACTCCCCTCTGATATTAAACTTTTTGTGACTGATAGTGCTGTTCGCCAAATTCAGTTAATGCAAGAAAATGACTATACCCTGGAAGGCCTATCATTCCGTATTAAAATTGGCGGAAAAGGCTGCGAAGGATTTACTTATGACACTGGTTTCTCTGAGCTTCATGCAGACGATCTGGTGATCAAACAAAGCTACCCTCTGATTAATTTTGAACTAACGGTCCTGATTGATCCTTTTACGGCTTTCTATACCCAGGAAGCTACATTAGACTATTTGCTAGATATATCTAGTAACGAAGAAGGTTTCATCCTGACAAACGCCGCCGATGGACAACATCGCGGGAAGTTCTTCAAGGACGAGTCTCGACTTCCACCTTGGGGGAAGAAATGAAAGAGATCTCTCTCGATTACCGTTATCTCAAGGCCTTCATGGTCACTTCTCGTTATCTGAATTTCTCTAAGGCCGCCCAAGAACTCAATATTGCCCAATCGGCCGTTAGTCGCCAAATTAAGCTTTTAGAGGCCTCAGTGGGCGACCAACTTATTATTCGTTCTTCGAAAAAAGTCCTTCTAACTGAAAAGGGCCAGGCCCTCTTAACTGAGCTCGCTCATTTTGAAGAAAGGGTTCAGGACATTTTCTTTGGCCATATGAACAAGACCATCCGAGTGGGAATCCTACAAGGGGTACTTGAGACCTGGTTTAATGACATCATGGTGGAATTCACCAAGCACAGTAAGCATCAGCTTATGGTGGAAGTGAATACTCTGGATCAGCTAAAAGAAAAACTCCATAACGGAAAGTATGATCTCATCTTCACCACTGAGAACATTCAGAGTGAGCTTGCGAGTTCCCTGAAGCTTTTTGAAGAGAAAATGGTCCTAATCAGTAAGAATGAAATTAATCCTAAAGAGGCCTCTGAGTACCCGTGGATTGTTTATTCAGAACAGGATCACCTCTTCCAACTGAATAAAAAGCGTTCTAGTAAAATCATTGTCGTGAACTCCATCACGACCATCTTGAAGCTGGTTAAACGTGGAGTGGGAATCGCCATTGTGCCAGAACACACCATTGATCAAGATCAACATCTCAAGACCTATGACCTTAAAGGGCTTCAGAAAGGTTATATTCACCTTTCAAGTCTTAACTTCAAGACCATGCCGGAACACATTAAGCAATTAGTTGATGTGATTAAGAAGCGCTAGAACTGACAAGACATTTTGCCGGAAAGAATTTTTCCGTCTTCACAGACTGTGACTTCAACAAACTCTTTATCTGCATAACCCTTAAGAGAATAAAGTTTTTCCAGAACTTCACCAGAGCTATAACCGGACTTTCTAAGATATGGCCAGCGCACTTTAACACCCACAACTTCAACTCCCTCAGGAACACCGAAATGAATGCCAGATTCATTCTGAGAAGGAAGTCCGCCCTGAGTGTATTCCACCCAACGACGCTGAACGATTTTTTTGTTTTTGCTTTGAGTGTAAAGCATCACCATGGCGCCGATACCTTCCGTATTCGACTTAATTCCATGGAGATGAACTTTAATCGCCTTCTTACCAATGGTCTTGTTTTGATTCTCAAATAAGTACAAACGAGGGGCGATATCGGCCTTTCGAATATTGTTTTGTGAAGTCAAAATATCTGGGAGACCATCACGGTTCACATCAATTTGAATCGTTCCGGTTGGGTTCACCACATCAATCCCCGCCTGAGATCCAACGTTTACAAAGGCGCGGGTCTCGTCCTGTTCAAATAAAACCAGGCGAGAAAACGGAGGGAAACCAGAGTTATCTACCACCAGATCAATCTTGCCATCCAAATTGTAGTCCATCCAAACTGCTCTTCTGTCACCTTGGTTCCAAGACTCAGAAGAAGCATCACTCACATATTCGGTACGGATGAAGTAAGGCGGATAAGTTTCTTTGGAGCCAGTCAGGATGCTGGATTTATCGACGGATTCATTGTCGTAGGCGTGAGACAATTCCCCGACAAAAATATCCATCAGACCATCGTCATTATAATCCGTACACGCACTAAAGAATGAACGGCCACCACCGGTCGGGATAAGACTTCCATCTGGATCAGAGGCATAATTTGTGACTGGCCCCAGATCATCAAAGAAGCGCTCACCTGTTCGCGGTTCTTTGATATTCATCCAAAGTTTATTTTTATGTCCTGATGAAGAGACCGTCATGATGTCCGGGTATCCGTTCTGATCAATATCACAGATCGAAGCGCCATAGGTCGGTTTGGCGTTAGGAGGATAGAGCTGATCTGATTTCTTGTCTGACTCCCCTTTCAAAAAAGACGAAACATCCTCGAACTTCCCTTTATTGTTTCGGAGAAGTCTGTCGGCCACAGGAATGTACTGACCATTTTTATTTTCATACCAGTTTGAGACAAAGATGTCCGCCCAACCATCTAAATCATAATCTAGGATTGTGAGACTAGATGTCGGTTCAACCGGTAAATTAATGGCATTAGGTTCTTCGGTAAATTTTAGTTTTCCTTCCCAAACCGATCCCACATACAACTTGATGGGGATCTGACTGATCTCGCTTCTTTGATTTAAAACTCCCGCCAAAAGATCCGGAACACGGTCTTTATTCAGGTCATAAATCAGAATGAAACTGGCCTTAAAATCTAAAGGCAAAGGATCGTTCTCCCAGGGTTTAAATTTCTTGGCCTCGCGATCAAAAACATAAAACTTTGGACGAGAGTAATAAGTCGGGAGAATGACCAGATCAGTGTAACCATCAAAGTTAAAATCCACCGCATTGAAGGTCACAGCAAACAGACCGTTTAATCCATAATCATTGGTCTTGTCTGCGAAAGTTCCACCCTCTCTGACAGTCGGGCCATAATTGGTGGTTTGAACTTTTTTAGAAAGGGAATTCAGTTCTTCAGCAAGCTCAATAGATTGTTCGTCCTCGCTCTTCTTCGGAGGAGTCGAACAGCCTAGAACAATAAGGGAAAGGAGACCCACATGAGTGAGTCTCCTTAAGAATGTATTAGAAATCAATGATGTCAAAACCGAATCCATCACGCTCACTTACTGCTTTTGAAATCTTAGGAATGAGCTTGTCATAGCTAGAGTTCAGGCGCTTATAGTTGCGAGTGAATGATTGACGGCTGTCACGACAGATAAGTTCTGTTAAGTGAGTCACGTACTCTTTATCTTTATCAGAAACATCTGTGCGGTTAAGAATTGATGTTGTACGAGAAAGAACTGACAACTGAGCGTAAAGTTCCATTGTCATGTTGGCGATTCTCATCTGCAGAAGCTCATTACCGATGATGTTCTTACCGAACTTCATGATGGTGTTCTCAACTGCAATTGAGAAATCTTTCATCATTGATACGAAGTGGTTTCCGTGAACTTCAAGGCTCGGGTGAACTTTTGTAAGGGTCTTAGAACCAAAACGCTTACTCATGCGCTTCTTAGCGAAGTCAGTTAACACACCTACTGACTTAATTGGATCCTGAATGGCCTTTGAAACGTCAGCAATTTTGCCGAGCTCTTTCAGATCATCTGAAGGACCTTTAATGCCAGAAAGGGCCGTGAAGATACGAAGGATTTCGTTTGTACCTTCGAAGATCAAGTTAATACGACAGTCACGCATAATACGCTCATAAGGATATTCCTTCATGTAAGCGTTACCAGCGGCGATCTGAGTTGCTTTATCAATCGTGTCCCAAAGTCTTTCTGAACAGTACACCTTACAGATAGCAGACTCATGCTCAAAGTGATGCATACCTTGAGTGATTTTACCTGTTGTCATGTAAACCATAGATTCACAAGCGTAGATATTGGCGGCCATGGTCGCCAGTTTTTCCTGGATCAGACCGAATTGATCAATCGTGCTTCCGAATTGTTTACGAGTTTTTGCTTGGGCCGTTGCAAGTTTTAGGATCATTTTCATCCCGCCCACTGAACCAGAACCAAGAGAAAGACGTCCTGTGTTCAGAACGTTCATGGCGATTTTGAAACCTTTACCTGGCTCGCCAATCATGTTCGAGGCCGGAACTTTAACATTATCAAAATAAACCGCGCGCGTTTCAGAAGCACGGATACCCATTTTGTCCTCTTTCTCGCCGAAAGAAACACCTTCTCTTTCTTTCTCTACGATAAAGCATGAGATCTTCTCGACTTTACCGCCTTTGCCATCATCATGTTCAGTTTTTGCAAATACTGAATAGAAACCGGCCATCCCAGCGTTAGTAATCCAAAGTTTTTGGCCATTGATGGTGTATGTTCCGTCAGAGTTTTTCGTGGCCTTTGTTTTAATCGAATAAGCATCCGAACCTGAACCCGGCTCAGTTAAACAGAAAGCGGCGAAAACTTCACCACTCGCTAGTTTTGGAAGCCAGTGTTTTTTTTGCTCTTCATTTCCTTCATTTAAAAGGGCCTTGTAACCAATTGATTGGTGAGCACCCAGAGTCGTCGCCACTGCACCATCGTATCCAGCAATTTGTGAGAAAACGCGAGCGTAAAGAGTTGTATCAAGACCAAGACCTCCGTGCTCCTCACCTACGGCAAGACCACAAAGACCCAGACCGGCAAGACCGTCCAGTACTTCCTTTGGAATTTTCGAATCTTTATCGAATTTTGGAGAATCAATATTGTCCTGAGCAAACTTATCAATTGCATCAACCATGGCCTTCGCCATTTCGATTTGGCTTTCTGAAAACTGTGGATAAGGGAAAACTTCATCCTCCATCACCTCACCGTAAAACAAACTGGCGACAATGGAAGGGATTTCTTTTTCATTCGTTTTTGCTGACATAAGGCCTCTTTGAGAAAGGAAAAAATTATACCTAAACATTATAAGGTGCGACCCGAATCAAAGTACAGAAAATCTAAAGAAAGGAGAACCGAACTAAAATCATCAACCATCTCACTCTGGGATAACAATACCCGACGACTGTGCTTCAATATAATTCACATTCTGAACGCTTGCACATCACATTAAATTTGATGACAATAAATTGATGATAAATAAAATCAAAGACTTCCTAAAAACCAAGCTTTCCCGTTTGAAGAAAGACTCTTCTGATCAAGAAGATATTTCTTCGCAACCTCCTTTTGAAGAAAACAAGCATGAAGTTCTTCCACCAGAAGATAAAACTGGTGAAGCTCCAATGCCGGTTTTAAAAACAAATTGGAAAGATAAGTTCTCTTCTTCTGTGCGTGATTTAAGAGCGAAAATGGGCTCAATCAACACAAAGGAATGGAAGCTCCCAGAGGGCTTTAAAACTAAAAGTGGCGAAGGTCTTTCTCTTCTTTCTCCAAGTCTAAGTAAAGGGATCGAAAAGTTTTTATCGCGTGAAGCGCGTGAACCTATTCATCAAGTGGCCACAGTCATCATCGTTTGTGGCATCACCTACACTCTTGGAAAGACCACGGCCTTAGTCCTTCGTGGAACTCCCGTTTTTGATTCTCCTCGTGACTACACTGTTTCTATTTCTCTCGAGAATGACTTCAATCCTGGCACTCTTAATCAGGTGAAAAGCATTAACCCTTTCCGTACCAATACAGGCGCCGCAAAAGGGCCAAAGAAAGTGGCCGATACAAAATGTGAAGAAGCTCAACAGACTTCTAACCTTCCGATCAAGTTAGTGAACACCATCGTTCTTCAGGACACGATTAAATCTCTCGCTTCAGTTCAAGTTAGAGGTGACCGTGATCTTCAAGAAGTTCGTGTTGGTGACTCGATTGACAACCTTGCCAAGATCTTCAAGATCACTCGTCTGGAAATTCTGGTGAAGAACCTTGAAAGTGGTGTTTGTGAATCCATTGCCTCTGATAAGGCAAGAGAAGTTCGCTCTCCCATTTCTGTCATGTCTCCGGCCCAAAGCCGTCAGTTCAAGGCCAACAAGAAAATGTCCGGTATCGACAATGTTGGTAACAAGTTCATGATTCAAAAAGGTCTACTAGACGAGAAGATGAAAGACATTGCTTCTATTCTGACTCAGGCCCGTGCAATTAAGATTCAGAACCCTGACGGTTCTCTCTCATTCAAATTAACTGAAATGGATCCACAAGGGATCTTCCCATATCTTGGTCTACAGGATCAGGACATCATTACCAGTATCAACGGTAAGCCGATTTATGACCTGAATGAAGTCATGGGACTATTTTCAAGAATTAAAAACCTGGAAAACCTTCAACTAGGGATTAAGCGTGAAGGTTCTGACTCTGTACAAGAGTATTCCATCAAAAAATAAGGACGAACGGAAATGAAGACAAGATGTCGTAATAAGCGTTTGATGAGCACCCTCATTTTTACCGCCCTTCTACTGTCGCAATATGAGGCACACGCGCAATTTAATAAATACCGTTCGCAGACGCGCTTTAATACGAACCGTGGAGATGGAACTCCTCCGGCCGATGTTCAACCTGCTTCCCCTTCTGCCAGTGATATTGAATCAATGTCTGCTGAAGACGCTGCTGCCGCTTTAAAGGCCGCAGAAAAAATTGAAAGCGCGGACGCTGATCCGGATCCAACTGAAGTTTCTGATGATGATGCTTTCGAGCCTGATAGTGATGACGATGCCAACCAAACGACATTTGGTAACCGTCCTTCTCCAGGTCTTAAGGCCCAACCTAAGAACAGCAAATACGTGAATCTTAACCCAGAGACCGCTTTCGGTCCTGAGATCGTTGAGAGTTTTGACTTTCCTGATACTGACATCATGGAAATCACAAAGCACATGCAGAAGCTTACAGGGATCAACCTGATCCTTGATAAAGATGTAAAAGGTAAAGTTTCAATCATCGCTCCTACTCCAATTACTGTAGGTGACGCTTGGAAAGCTTACCTTGCCGCTCTTAACATGGCCGGCTACTCGCTGATCAAGACTGGTGCTTTCTATAAAGTAATCAATGCTCGTGATATTCGTTACACTCCGACGAAGATCTATACTGGTAACTACACTCCTGACACTGAAAACTATGTGATGAGAGTGATTTCTCTTAAATCAGTATCGGCCGCTGAAATTGCCCGTAACTTCCGTCCCTTCATGTCTCGATACGGACGAATCATTGATATCAAGCAAACCAACACTATTATCATTGCCGATACCGGTTCAAACATTAACCGTCTCGCAAAGATGGTGAAGTTCCTGGATGTTCCGGGACACGAAGAATCACTTCAAATTGTGAAAGTGAAGAACTCATCGGCCCAAGAGATCGCGAAGCTTCTGGATAATATTCTTAAAGGTGGTTCTAGTGGTGCTGGTGCGAGAGCAGGTACTGCTACTCCACGTTTCACTGGCTCAACTGGCGGCGGAACAGAGTCAACCAGCATGATTTCTCGAATCATCGCTGAACCTAGAACAAACTCAATTATCGCCATGGCCAATGCTGAAGGAGCGAAACAACTTCGCGACCTGATCAACAAGCTAGACGTAAAGCTTATTTCTTCCGGTTCTAACCGTGTTCACGTTTACTACTTAAACTACGGTGACTCTGAAGAACTTTCTAAAACACTTTCAAGCATCGTGACTGGTGCTACTGCCAAAGATGGTGCTGCTGGTGGTGCAAGCCGCTTCACTTCTTTCTCTGGCCCTTCTGAGAACCCGATTTTTTCTGCTGAAGTAAAAATTACTTCAGATAAAAACAACAACGCTCTGGTTGTGACGGCCTCACCCACTGACTGGCTTACTCTTAAAGACGTAATTGGCCGCTTGGATATTCCTCGTGACCAGGTTTATGTAGAAGGTCTTATTCTTGAGGCCAACGTAGAAAAAGAAAGATCATTCGGGGTCGAATACGTTGGTGCTTACGGACAAGGAAACGCGGCACGTGCTGGTTTCACCAGTAAGTCTTCAAGTCTTCTTGGTCTCTTAAGTACAGGTGTTCCAACTTCACTTGGTGGTTTCTTCGCCGGCGCTGGTTTTGGTCCAACTCGTACAATTACAGTTCCGAACGCCACTGGTGGTGGTACCACTACTCAACGTGTGAATGCTCTTAACGCTTTCATCAAAGCGATTGTTTCTCACGCCAGCACTAACGTTCTGGCCACGCCTCAGATCCTGGCCCTGGATAACACAGAAGCAACGTTCGAAGTTGGTGATACAGTACCTATTCAGAACTCTACAATCTCCGGTACGGTTCAAAACTTCTCGACAACAAACCAGGAAGCGAAGCTTTCACTAAAGATCACTCCACAGATCAACAAAGTGACTCGTTTCGTGAAGCTTAAAATTAACCAGAAGATTGATGACTTTAAAGCGACTTCATCTGAAAACACTGGCCGCGGTCTTCCAACGACGACTCGTTCTGCTATCACCGAAGTGATGGTGCGTGACCGTGATACCATCGCCATGGGCGGTCTCCTTCGTGACCGTGAGGCAGTGGCCAATGCGAAAGTTCCAATTCTCGGAGATATTCCTGTACTAGGTTGGTTATTTAAAAACAAAAGTAGAACAATCCAGAAAGTGAATATTCTGTTCTTCATGACACCCAAAATTCTTTCTCCTTATGCTAAAACTGCCTCGGCCAACACGAAACAAGTGTTAGAAAGACGGGCCAAAGGTATGAAGGAGATGTTTGACGAGGATGAACAAGATCCTAACCAAAAAGCTTCGGAAGACTTAAATAAGAAACTGGATGCACAAATTGCCGGACCTCTTTACGACTTGTCTGATGCGGATCATTATAAGAATCTCAACAATGAAGACATTGGTCCAGACCAGGACGCTCCAGCAGAAGAATTCGAGACTCCTGACTATCAAGAGATTAGAAAATCGGTGCAATAACATATGAGTTTATCTAACGAAGTTTTTGAGAATGTAGAGCATAGTAAGGAAAAAATTGGTGAGCTTCTCATCAAGTACACTTCTCTTACCCGCTCTCAACTGGATGAGGCCCTAGAGGCCCAACGTGTGGAAGGTGGTCTTTTAGGAGACATTCTTCTTAAACGTAACTACATCCATCCTCATGACCTCATCAAGATTGTTTGTCATCAGATCGGCATTCCTTATCAGACGGACATCAAGATCGATGAGATTGATGCCAACGTGGTAAAAGATCTCTCCATCAACTACGCCAAGAACCATGAGGTTCTTCCGTGCATGGAAACTGATTTCTCAGTAACTGTGCTCATGAGTAACCCGTTTAACTTCAACGTGGTCAATGATCTTCACATGATCTACAAAAAAGAGATCAAGATCATTTGTACCACTCCCCTTCGTATTCAAGACGCCATTAACCGCGTTTATGAAAAGGCCAACCGTAACCTGGTTGACTCCATCGAAGATGAAGAGTTTGAAGAGAACCTGGATCTCGAAGGTCCAATTGATATCTTGGATGCCACGGCCGATGAAGCTCCGGTTATTCGTTTCGTGAACTCAATTATCTTCCGTGCCGTTAAAGAGCGCGCTTCCGATATTCACATCGAGCCCTATGAGCGAGATGTTGTTTATCGCTTCCGTATTAACGGGGTGATGACAGAAATCCTTCGCCAGCCGAAGAAAACTCACGCCGCGGTCTCTTCTCGTATTAAAGTTATGGCCCGCTTGGATATCGCTGAAAAGCGTCTTCCTCAAGATGGTCGTATTAAAATTAAAATTGCCGGTAAAGATATTGATATTCGTCTTTCGACTGTGCCTATTCAATCGGGTGAACGTATTGTTATGCGGGTACTCGAGAAAAACAACACGGCCCTTAATCTTGAAACACTTGGTTTCCGCGGTAAAGTTCTTGAAGGACTTCAAGAGCTCGGCGGACGCAAGCACGGGGTTCTTTACGTTACCGGTCCAACAGGTCATGGTAAAACAACGACCCTATTCGCTCTCTTAGATAGAATTAAAACTCCGGATAAAATGATCATTACCGTGGAAGACCCGGTAGAGTATGAGATCCCTGGAATCTCTCAGATCCAGGTGAATCACAAAATTGAACTCACCTTCGCGGTGGCCCTTCGTTCGATTCTTCGTCAGAACCCGGACGTGGTGATGATCGGGGAAACCCGTGACCGTGAAACAGCAGAGATCGCGATTAACGCCTCGTTAACGGGTCACTTTGTGTTGTCTACTCTTCACACCAACGACGCGTCTTCTGCACCTACTCGTTTGATTGATATGGGTGTTCAACCGTTCTTGATTTCATCATCTCTGGCAGGAGTACTTGCTCAGCGACTTATTCGTACGCTGTGCTCGGCCTGTAAGCAAAGAACAACTCTTTCTGATTTTGAAAAAGTAATTCTTGATGTGGACGATATTCCAGATAGCGCCACTATTTTCAAACCAGTTGGCTGTCCTCGTTGTTCAAACACAGGATACTCTGGTCGTACCGTTGTGTCGGAACTTCTCATGATGAATGATGAAATCCGCGCTCTGATTATTCAAAAAACCGATGCGGCCACCATTAAGAAGGCCGCTGTTCGCGCCGGCATGAGAACTCTCCGTGGTGATGCCCTCGATAAGATTTACGAAGGTATTACATCGGTAGAAGAAGTGATGCGCGCAATTAACGCAGAAGAGACAGAATAATGCCTATTTACTCTTATAGAGGAATGGATCGAAGCGGAAAAGAAATCAAGAACACGATTAACGTGGAAAGCATTGCTGCCGCAAAACAGCGTGTGAAATCCATGGGCATCATGCTGATTGATATCAAGGAGCAAAAGGCCCAAGGTACTTCTGGCGGTAGTTCTCTTCTTCAATTACGCGGAAGTGTGAACGTAGAAGACCTGGCGATGATGACTCGTCAGCTCGCGACTCTTATTAAAGCAAAAATTCAGATCGTAGAGGCCCTTGCTGCCCTGGTAGACCAGGTAGACAACCCTAACCTACGTCTGGTTCTGGCGGATCTAAGACAAAAAGTTAACGAAGGTGCATCTTTGGCGAAGGCCCTTCAAGATCACCCAAAAGTTTTCAACTCTGTTTATGTCAACATGGTTGAGGCCGGTGAGGCCTCGGGTACACTCGAAATCGTACTTCTCCGTCTGGCCGACTTTACTGAAGCTCAAGTGAAACTAAAAAACAAAATCAAAGGTGCCATGACCTATCCGGTTATTATGGCCGTCTTTGGTTTTGCCATGATGAACGTTATTTTCATTTTCGTTATTCCGAAAATGGCGAAAATCTTTACTTCGACCAAGCGCGAACTTCCGATGATCACCAAGATTTGTATTTGGATTTCGGAATTTCTTCAAAACTACTGGTGGCTTCTCATCGCCTCAATTGTGGGCGGCGCATTTTTAATTAATAAATACGTCAACAGTCCTAAGGGTCGTGCCCAGTGGCACTCTCTTCAATTAAAGCTTCCCGTTTTAGGAATGTTGATTAAAATGATCAACGTAAGCCGATTCTGCTCAACTCTTGGAACCCTGATGAATTCTGGGGTGCCAATTTTGACCGCCATGAATATCGTGAAAAACCTTATTCCGAACGTTCATATGAAAGATGCAGTAGAAAAGGCCCGTGTTTCGGTTTCTGAAGGTGCTTCGATCACAGGCCCATTGATCCAAAGTGGTTATTTTCCGGCCCTTGTGACCCATATGATCCGTCTGGGTGAGCGCTCAGGGGAATTGGAGCCGATGCTAAAAATTATTTCGGAAAACTATGAGGATCAAGTAGAATCAAAAATCAGTGGATTGACCTCTATCCTTGAGCCCATCATGATGATTTGTCTTGGTGTTGCAGTAGGTTTTATCGTATTTGCGGTGGTTATCCCGATGATGGATCTGAACAAAATTAGTTAAGAAGGAGCTCGTATGCTGAAAAATACAACTAAGATCGTTGCCTCTCAAAATGGGATGAGCTTGATCGAGATCTTGATCGCCCTGACCCTACTAGGTCTTGCTGGTACATTCGTTGCCGGTAAAGTAACTGAACGTCTACAAGAAGGTCAGGTACAAACGGCAAAAATCCAAATCCGTTCAATTTCTGAGCGACTGAAAGAATTCCGTCGTGACTGTAACTTTATTCCAACTACTGACCAGGGCCTTGATGCACTTGTTGAAAAGCCAACTGGTGGCCGTGAATGTAAGCGTTACGCTCCGGGCGGTTATATCGAAGGCGGTAAAGTACCTCTAGATCCATGGGATGGTGAGTACATTTACGAGTCAGACGGTAAAACATTTACCATCATCTCCCTAGGTGCAGATAACGCCGAAGGTGGTGAAGGTGCTGATGCCGACATCAACTCAAAAGATCTTTAATTCTCATAAGGGCCACCAGTCCGGATTTGCGTTAATTGAAATCCTGGTGGCCCTTCTTTTAGGTGCTCTGGTTTTCCTGGCCGTACCTTCTGGTGACAGTGCTCAAAAACATAGGGACTTACAAACGACCATCGACGACATCGATCGCTCCGTCCGTTTTGCTTCAAACGAAGCTGTTTTAAGAAACACCGTTGTTCGTCTTCGCTTCTCTTTGGACAAAGCACCCGTGGAATATACCGTGGAATACGGTCCGGCCGGAAATATGGCCCTCCCCGATCTTCAGGAAAAAACGGGGGCCCTTTCTCTAGCAGAAGAGAAGGCCGAAAAAGAACAGAACGCGGCCCTTGATCGAAACTTTACTAAAGTAGAAGAGTTCGAAGAAATTAAGCGTGAAATTCATCCAGACGTGACCATTCTGGGTCTGGCCACTTCGGCCCAAAAACGCCTTTTCACTGACAACGACGCCTCTATTTATTTCTACCCGACTGGTGAGAAAGATGGCGCCATTGTTTTCTTCTCCACTAATGAAGAGTTCGCATACCTTGAAATTGAACCATTCATGACAGAAACCAATGCCGGATTTCAAACTCTCGCCACAGACTCCGTGGCCAAACTGGAAGATATCCTTCAAACTAGAGTGGAAGAAACTTACAAGCAGTGGATTGGTAAATGAAGCAAAACGAGAAAGGATTCTCCCTTTTAGAGGTCATGATTGCCCTGACCCTCTTTGCTTTTTTTGTCACGGCCTTTTTGACCAGCCAAGGTTATAACGTTGCCGACTCTACCCTTTCCGAAGAGCAGCTGATGCTTCAACAGCTTTGTGAAAGAAAGATCAACGAACTGGTCATTGATCCTCCAAAATTCTCCAACGCTCAGACTAATTTAAAAGAGACCAAAACCTTTGAAGAGTCGGATCTTAAAAATTATGAATACACGTTGGAAATGAAGAAACTCACAGTTCCGGATTTTGCCCAACTCTTTGCTCAAAAAGATGCCACTTCTGAAGAGGCCAAAGACAGCTACGAAGGAAACTATTTTGGAAATAACCAGAACAGTCCTAATCGAAATTCGAGCCTAGAGAAAATGGTCTTCGAAGAGCTGAAGAAAAATATTGAACGGGTCATTTGGCAGGCCCGAGTTACCGTCACTAACAAAGACACAAAGTACACTTATACACTATCGACATATTTGACGAACTATAATGAAAAGATCCAACTCAACATCGGTTTTTAACGACCGGGGTTTTACATTAATTGAGATCTTAATTGCCATTACACTTTTGGCCTTCATCACGCTCGCCGTTGTGAACGTGACGGAGAACGCTTTCCTCACGAAAGACCGCACCACTGAGATCAATAAAAACAATCTTCAAATTGAAACGGCCATGAGCCGTTTTGAGTGGGACTTTGCTCAAATCTATTCTCCTTTGTATTTTTCTACTGTCATGAACCTGAACCAGAACAACATGAATCAGTATGGAAACAATCCAAACGGTGGTTTCGCAGATGGTAGTACAACTGGGTCTACTCAAGGTGGAAACCAGGCCGGAATGAACAGTCCTCTTCTTCAACAGTATTACGAACAATTGGTGACACGCTTTGAGAGAAATGAGCATTTCATGGCCGTTTCAAAAGAAGGTTTCCCGATTCCTCGCTTCTACTCCCCGGATAAAAGTACTTTCGAGTTCTTTACGTCCTCGAATCGCAGAAAGCTTCAGAACATGAAGCAATCTCACTTTGCTTGGGTCCGTTATGCCCTTGCTCCTCAGCAGGAACTTCCAAGCGAAGAAGGACAAGAACAGAATTCAAACATTCCGAAGTCCCTTCGTAGTCTTGTTCGTTACTATACGGCCGATGATCCTTATTCAGATAAACGCATCAACATTGATGACGTGGACAGAGTAAAAGGTGCGGTCCTGCTTAGAAATGTTGAAACTCTTGAGTTCCAATTTTGGAATTTGAATACTCGCAAATGGGAAACGAACATCAAGACAGTTCCTCAAGGGGAAAATGTCCTTCATGGTGTACGAGTGACCGTGAGCTGGTATGACTCTGCCGGAAATAAGAGAACAACTTCCCGTATTTTTCGTACTCACTGGCCGCTAGTGGTCCCTCAGGACCCAGCAACTAACACCAATGTTCAAGGTGGGATGACCACAGGAAATACCACCGGCACGATGAGTAACCAAAGTGGAGATAATGATGGGTTTTAAAAAAGACCTCCAGAAGATCATGAATAATGAACGCGGTATCGCGCTCATGATGATTCTTACTGCCATCATCATTCTCATGGCGATCTATGGTGAATTTACTTTCGAGTCAAAAATCAGCCGTATTAAGGCCACCAATATTCTTGACCGCTCTCAGGCAAAACTTCTGGCCGAATCCGGTCTTCAATTAGCGATGACCCGTCTTCGCCTTTATAAAGAGGCCTATAATTACGTTCAAGGTAATCAAAACGCCAAACAAGCTGTTTCTTCGCAGCTTCTGAACCAACTTTGGGAAGTTCCTTTCATCTACCCTATTCCAGTGGGGGGAAATGCCACCCGTGCCTTTAAAGACACCGTAGAAAAATTTGAGTTTGAGTCTCTTCTTGATGGCCAGATGAAAGTATCCATTCAGAACATCTCAAACCGTTTGAATCTCAACATGCTTCGAATTGATATGACGAAGTTTAATCCAGACCAGAGCGTGGACGATGGCCAGGATGAAAACTCGACCCTTAATATGAATGAAGGTGCGATCCTGACAGACGTGTCTGTGGACCAGTCTCTTTTCTTTCTTTTAAAACGCCTGGTAGATGATAAAAAAGAAAAAGATGAGGCGTTTGCTGATCGCTACGGCTCGATTAATTACCAGGAACTTCTGACAAACCTTAAATACTACATGTCAGACTACCAGAGTATGAACCAGGATCCACTGGTAGGTGAAGCAGAATCCAATTTCCAGCAGATCCCTCTTGCTCCGAAGTACGGCCCCTTAAGTTCGGCCAGCGAGCTTTATACGATTCCAGGTTGGAACGATGAATTGATTGAACTTATTCATAACGAGTTCAGCGTTTATCCTTCAACTCAAATTGATTTCAATAAACTCACAACGAATATGTTCAAGATTCTCATTCCTCAGGCGACTGATGATGACATCAAGGAATTTTTCATCTGGAGAGATGATCCGGAACAACCTCGTTTCTTAAACTCACTGGAAGACTTTAAAAAATACATCGTTCAAGACAAGCACCTGATGAACGAGACCGATTTTGATAACCGTATGAAGCTTTTCCAGCAAAAAGGTATTAGCTTCGGATCAAACCCTAACCTTTTTAAAATCGTTTCTGAAGGCTCTTACAACCGCTCAAATTACACTTTGGTGGCCTACGTGGTCCTTCCAAAAAACTCTGTGGGTCAGGCCACTGCTGGAACTACAGGGAGCACAGGCACGACTACTGGCACTACCACAGGCGGCTCTACAACCGGCACCACAACCGGTGGTTCAACCACAGGCGGAACTACTGCGGGCGCGAATCAAAACGCTCAACTACTCGAGCCGCGTATCATAGAAATCCAAATCAATTAATCAGTAATTACTAGGCTTTATTTCAAGTCTCTGGTTAAAATAATACTATGCATGTATTAGCCATTGATATCGGATCCTACAGTGTAAAGTATGTTTCCTCTTTCGTTGATAAAAGGAAGATCAATCACGTCGACATGAGTGAAATCATTGTTCGTGATTTTCTTGCTGATCATAGCGAATTAACAGTTGAAGAGGCCCAGGCGCAGATCGTTCAGGAAATCATTGATTCTGTTGCTCGCCCTGATACCAAGATCATTTATCCGGCCAATCACGAAATGATGACGACGCGTTTTCTTACTCTTCCCGTAAAGAGCAAGAAAAAAGCGGAACTCATGCTCCCTTTCCAGCTTGAAGAAGATATTCCCTATGCGCTTAGTGAAATTCACTACGCTTACCGGATGGAGGCCCAGAAAACTCAATTCACGGCCCTGGTAGAACTCGTTCGCGAAAATATTTTCGACCCTTACTATGAACTTCTTCGCGGTAAGAACATTCTTCCAAACGTTCTCACGACTGAATCTTCAAGCGTAGAAAACTATTTCAATCAAAACCCAATGGCCGGTCCGTTCTGTGTTCTCGATATGGGACACAAAACAACCAAGGCCTACTTTTTCTACAACTCTCGTCTTCTAGCGACTCACGTGAGCTACGTCGGTGGTATTCATGTGAACGAGATGATCGCTCAAACTTATAAGATCGATCCGGACGAGGCGATTTTCTATAAACACCAAAACGCTTTCCTTCTGACTTCTTCTCAGTACTCAGAAGTTGAGGCGACTCAAAGTGAATTCGCCCATTCGATGGAGCGCGTGTTCTCTCCTCTGGTTTCAGATTTCCTTCGTTGGAAAGTGGGCTTCAAAGTAAACTTTGGACTGGCCGTTCAGCACGTTTTCATTTGCGGTGGTACATCGAACATTAAAAACATCGCCAACTTCCTGACTGAAAAGTGGGACACGAAAGTGACTCTCCTTGAGAGCTTCGAGAAAGTTGAAGGCGAGAAAGTCGATCTTAATCCGAAGAACAAATCTAAATTTGCTCTCGTGAACATGATGGCCATCGGTTTCCGTAGAAAGAACCGATTCATCAACCTTCTTACAGGTAAATTTGCTCAGGCCTCAACTTCAGAAGTTCCGCTCTACTCTTTCTCTTTTATTGGAGTGCGAGTGGCGGCAGCGGCCCTGATTCTTGCGGTCTCTCTTTTTGCTGAACGCTTCTTCATTGAACGCGACATCAAAGCGGTGAACACTAAGATCGCCAGTGTCATGAAAAACGATGAACTTATGATTAGTGGTCGTCTTCGTCGTTCCATTCAACAAAATCCTAAACCGGTCTACGATGCCCTCGTGAAAAAACAGCGTGGTGTTCGTCAGGAAATTTCAACTCTTCAATCGGCGATTGAAATCCAGGCCCTTTCTCCTCTGGTTCAGGTGAGCCAGATCACCGCGAGTGCTCAGGGTGCGACAATGGTCGAGTTCAAATCAACTGACGTGGGAGAAATCACTGCGGTCTTCACTTCTGAGACCTTGGATGAACTTAACAATCTTAAGGCGGCCTTCGAACGTTCGACTTTGAACGATCTAACGGCACAGATTGATCAGACCAAAATGCAACTAACCGTAACAGCTTCAGGTAACTAATATGGTGGAAGACGTAAATAACTCGATTCCTTTGTTTAAAAAAATCGACCGCTCAGTTTTTGAGCGCATTGATAAATTTAAACTGACTCCTGGTTACAACAACCTTCAGGATTTTTATAACGGCCTTGAAGAAGAGCAACAGAAGCTTTTCAAAGCTGTTGTGATTCTTCTGATCTTCCTTCTTCCAACCATGATTCTGGGTCTTGTTTGGTGGCAAAACACCTCTCTTAAAGAAGATCTTGCCACTCGCCAGGCACTTATCACAAAAGCAAACGAGATCATTGGCCAAAACCAAGGTCTTCGCGAAATCTTCCCTTCTGTGCTTTCTCAAAATCCAATTGATGGCCAGGACATGATGTCTTCTCGTATGTCTAACATGCTTTCGGCCGCGGGAATTGAGCTGTCTAAAATTCAGGTGAAAAATTACAATGGCGAAATGATTTCTTCTGTCGTCATGAAATCAGAAGCGGACTTTGCTTTCTCAAACATCACAACGGATGAACTCATGAATGTCTTCGTGAATATGATTCAACGTGAGAAGTTCCGCATTCAAAGTGTCGATATTAAACGCAACAATGACACTGGTCTCCTTCAGGGCCAGTTTCACGCAATTCACTTCAGTAACGCTCAGAACACCGAAGAGGAAGAATAATGGCCGCTTCAGTAGAAATCAGCTCTCTGGATAACATCAATTATAAGAGCAAGATCAAGATCATCTTTTATATCCTGATTGTCTTTTTTCTTTTCGTCTTCGCCTTCATGAGCTACTACCCGATCGGCGATAAACTGAAAGTGTTTCTAAAAAGTAATTTGAAAGGCACTGGTTGTAACCCTGACTTCGATGAAATTCGTATGGAATGGATCATGCCTAAACTTGTGATCTCTGACCTGAAACTTCCTGCGAGCTGCCTTGGCCGCACTGGTGACACTTTAGAGTTCAGCCACGTGACTCTTAACTATCAACTCATCAATTTCGCTCCGTTTGGTCTTCCTTTCCGTTTGGACACTGAACTTTACGGACAGCCCATCACGGTTTATTTCGTTCAGGGCCTGGGCCAGCGCATGATCCGTATGAAAGATCAGACCATTGCCCTCTCTCGTCTTCAACCACTTCTAGGCGGGAACTTTAAACTTGCAGGTAACGTAACAGTGGATTTAAACCTCACTGTTGGTTCAAATAATCTGATGAAAGGTCTTTCTCTTATTGCTGAATCAAAGGACCTTCAGATTCCTTCTCAAAGTATCCAAGGCTTCACGGCCCCAAATCTTAAAATCAACACTCTGAGAGTTGAAGCGAACTCTGAGGCCCCTCCTCGTATCAACGTGGACAAACTGATTTTGGGAGACGCAGATTCTCCGCTTCGTGCTAATTTCAAGGGCCGTATTGATCTTCAAGAAGGCGCCGTTGCCTTCTCTCCTATCAATCTTGCTGGTGAAGTGGCCTTCTCTGAAACTTTCAAGCAGCAGCTTCCTCTGATTGATATGATGTTTCAATCATTCACGCAAAAAGATGGCTTTTATCAAATCCGTTTAGGTGGTACATTGGGGGCGCCAAAACCGTCAGCACCTTAAGGATTTGCCATGCTCATCGAGGCCATTCATAAAGCCTTAAATAAAACCACTTTTCACAAAGAACTTTTAGAAGTCATGGACTATGCAGTTTTCCCGGCCGGGAAACTTTTTCGTCCACGATTAGTGGAAGCACTTGCCCTGGATCTGAATCACGAATTAACTCAAGCTCATTTGCATCTGGCGAGTGCTATCGAAATGCACCACGCTTATACCCTCGTTCACGACGATCTTCCGGCCATGGATAATGATCTCATGAGACGCGGAAAACCCTCTACTCACGCTCATTTTGGTGAATGGAAAGCAATTCTCGCAGGAGACGCTCTTCTGATCGCCTCTTTCGCCGAACTAATGGAAATGGATCATCCGCGTGCCCGTGAAATCCATAAGCTCATGACTTGGGCAACCGGAGCAAAAGGTCTCATCGAAGGACAATTCAGGGATCTCGCGGCCGATGGAAAAGTGAACATTCAAAATGTGATTCGTATTCATGAGCTCAAAACGGCGCGGCTGATTCAACTCGCGACTCTCGGTTCATATCTTCTCTCAGGAAAGATCAATCTCAGAGGGAAAATTGAGTTCTTACGTTTAGGACGCGAAATCGGTGTGAGCTTCCAACTCTTAGATGATCTTTCGGATCTCACAGAAACAGAAGTTTCGGTGCACGAAAAAGCGATCAATCCATTCATCAGTAACGGTGAAAAAGCATTGAATGAACTTCGTCTCTCGCACATGCGTTTGACGGCGATTACTTTCAAGCATCGCCTTACTCACATAGAAAAGATGCTTCAGAATTATTTCAAAGCGAATCAGGACAACTTACTTCGGAATTTTTCGATTATTGAGAAGAATTCTGGAGGAGATCAGCGTGCACTTCGCGAGTGGCTTACCACTTTCGTTTAAATTTAATATCGCGAATAAGATCGAGAGATTTTAGAATCTGATTTTTGACGTCTTCAAGAGCGCCTGTATCTACTGAAGTGGCCGGAGCTCCTGTCACAACTTCCTCGGGCGCACTCTGCATTCTCACTTTCGCTTCTGGAATCGAAAGTTTTTCTTCAAACAAAAGCTTCTTGATACGAAGAATTGCTTCTACATCTTTTCGAGCATAAATCTTCTGCCCACCTTCAGAATCAATGGGAGCAATTTCAGGAAATTCGGTTTCCCAATACCTGATCACATAAGGCTTCACCCCGGTAATCGGGGTGAGCTCTTGAAATTTAAAATTGGATTTATTCGGAATCGACATGGAGAGAGGTTATCAATCAACAAGACTATTCGTCATTGTCGTCATCGTCACCATCGTCGTAGACAGTGTCATCTTCATTATTAAGGAATGAGCTAAGTGCACGAGGCTTCGCTTCTTTAATTGGAAGAGCTGTGTTCTCTTTTCCATTCTCGTCCAGACGGTGAGCATAGCGCTCAGTGATGTCCTCTTTTAGGATTTGCGAAGGTTTGAAAGTTAGTACACGACGTGCACTAATATTCATCGCAGTTCCGGTTTGAGGGTTACGACCGATACGAGTCGCCTTATCGCGAATAGAGAAATTTCCGAAACCAGAAATTTTAACTTTCTCGCCTTTTGCCAGAGTGTCTTTAATTACTTTAAAGACGAGATCTACTAATTCAGCAGCTTCTTTCTTCGAGAATCCTGCTTCTTTGTAGATACGCTCTACTATGTCTGCCTTAGTCATGCTCATTGAAAATCTCCCATGAAGTTTCAAAAGCTTATCGCCAATTTTTTAGAATTATTAATAGGTTAGCAGTAAACAGGATTAGTTCAAGAGAAAAAAAATCCGTTTTCTTCGAAATTTCGATGATTTGGGGAGTATATAAATAGATTTCTTTGAAGGTTGGGACGAAAAAAAAGCCCCTTACGGGGCTTTCTCAATAAGAATTACTTAGTTGCTTCGTAGATAGCTTTGAAAGCGTTGAAGTCATGAACTGCAAGCTCAGAAAGCATTTTACGGTTGATCGTAATATCTTTCTTCTTAAGACCAGAGATGAACTGGCTGTAAGAAGTGCCAAGCATACGAGCTCCAGCATTGATACGAACGATCCAAAGTTTACGAACATCTCTTTTAAGAAGACGACGACCGATGAAAGCGTAATGAAGAGCACGACGAACTGTCTCAGAAGCATGCTTATACTTCGTACGACGGTCGAAGTGGAAACCCTTCGCTAGTTTAAGTACTTTGTTTCTACGTTGGCGGGCTTTAAAACCGCGTTTTACACGTGCCATGATGGCTCTCCTTCTTCGTTCATAGGGGGACTAATTTGTCACTTAACCCTATTTCACTACTCTTGTTGGTTTATAAAATTCGCACCAGAGGTGCGATCAAAAATCGACTAGACTAGGTATGGAATACAAGAAGCAGCGTTGTGGTAATCAGCAGGATTTACGTATCCTGGAGTACCTTTATCTTTCTTCGCTTTCTTCGACTTATTGATTAGTAAGTGACGAAGGTGAGCCTTCTTATACTTAATTTTACCAGTTGCTGTTACTTTGAAGCGCTTAGCAGCTGCGCGCTTAGTTTTCATCTTAGACATATATGTCTCCCAAAAAAAATGCACCCTTAAAAGAGTGCATGAAGTTATCACGGGATAACTCATATTTAAAGTGTTTTCGTACTATTTTTTCTTGCCTGGGGCAACCATCGCAATTACTCGATTTCCCATCATTTTAGACGGAGCTTCGATCACAGCACCTTTTTCAAGGATTTGCTTCACGATTTCGTCAAATTTGGCCAAACCAATCTCTTTGTGGGCCATTTCACGTCCACGGAATTGCATTAAAAGCTTCACTTTATCACCATGTTCAAGGAACTTTTCGATGTGATTTAGTTTCACTTCCATATCGTGTTTTTCGATATTTGGACGGAATTTGATCTCTTTGATCTCAATCACAACTTGCTTCTTCTTAGCTTCAGCAAGTTTCTTCTGGATCTGATATTTATACTTACCGTAATCCATCATCTTTACGACTGGTGGAACAGCATTTGGAGAGATTTCGATTAGGTCCAAACCTTCAGAGTCGGCCATGATACGGGCCTGGGCCAAAGTAACAATTCCATAGGCCTTACCATCATCACCAAGTAGACGAATCTCATGCGCACGAATTCTCTCATTCACACGTGGTTCTTGAACTTTCTCGCTTATAACCCACCTCCAGAAGTGTTTAGGGTCTTGTAAATAAATGAAAAATTACAACGCTTAGAATAACCTGACAAGTTCCTATTCATGGAAGATAACTTCTGTTTCGAGTTTAAGTCCAGGAACCAGTCGTCGACGAACACAGATGCTAAAGGGTTTTGCGAACGCTCTTCCCTCTTTTTCGCCACGAAATCGCTTCGCTTCCGCGTCTTCCAAGAGTTCTGTAAGGGTCTCCCCCTGAAGCCTTTCACGCCACACTGGAGCGGCCTTCCAATCGACAAGTTCGAAGGGTCTTTCCAGGTTTTTTTTAGGTCCAATGACCGATCTCGCAATAAGTGTCCTTCCGTTTCCCTCCAGCATTTCGCTCGGGGTGCCGGAAAACAATAAATAAACAGTTTCTTCCGCCAGATCCATCCCCTCATGCGGAAGACGCGCATCTAGCTCCTGACTTTTCACAAGCCAATCCTGACCTCTGTCCTCCGAAGGAAGACAAATCCATCGCATATTAGCGAGGAGTGAATTCACGGCAGGGCCTTGTTGAATTTAAGATTAATCGCCACCTGATCATTGAGATCGCGGATAAATTTCTCAATGGATTCATCCAGTTTAACCTGATCAATCACTTTAAAAGTACGGTCTTCGTTACGATCAATCACCTTAGCGTTCTGATGATAAATCAAAGTGTCTTTAATGATCGGCACCGCGAACGACTCTGGGTACTTCACAACTCGACCGTGTTCGATCTCAAGAGCGAAAAGCTCTTTTGCGACCTGGATAAAGCGGTCCTGAGTGAAGTTCTCTTGAGAAAGATATTTCACCGCAAGACTTGAAATATAGTAGGCCTCATAAAGATATGAAAGCGCAGTTGAAAAACGACGAACTTTAGTGGCCAGCTGATAAAGCTCCTGCGAAGAGAGCTTCATGCACTCTTCCAGAGATTCAACTCTTCTTCCGAGAGCGTAGGAAATAATATTCAAAGCTTCTTTGATCATCTCTTTGGCAGTTGGAAGGTAGAACTCGTATTTTAGTTCCTTACGTTTTGCCATAAGGAAACGAGTCAGCTGCATGCCATCCTTGATGGAACCGTTGAAAACGTTAAACCAAGTGGCGTTGATGATCGCAGGCACTAAGAAGTGATGAAGGATCATGTTCTTATGGTAAAGAACTTCCACTCGTCTCTCGTCCTTAATCACGTAATAAACCTGATTCAATTTTTCACGTTTTAAAACTTCGATCTTTTTGTTCCCGATAAACATATCCAGGGCCGAGCGAAGTGAGTCACGAAATGAATCGCAATCCAGTGACGGAGTCATCGGGATTTTAAGCGCGCGACAGTAATCAATCACATCAATGGCGCGGTCTTCGATTTGTTTCCAAGTAAGAGCGCCCGATGGTTCATCGAGCATAATGAGGGCAAGAAGAGACGAAGGCGTGATCGGCATGCCACGACCTACGGCCGTAAAACATGAGAACGCAAGCTTCTGAGTCGCTTCTTTTAAGTCCCCTTCGTAACCGTCCATCACGAGTGGATCACCAAAGTGGATATGAATCGTACCAAGACGTTTATTAACTAGTTTAATGAGCTTAAAGAGCTGAGTTCCTCTTTCTGGAACTTTCTTACCACCGCCAAGTTCTCTGGCGTGGGCCTTCTCTTCCGGAATATGCTCGTGAGCAAGTGAAACCGGAATGAACATTAGGGGCTTCTCTTTCATTTGAGAATGGGCCTCAAGAAGCATTTGGAACAGACCGTACTTCGGCTTTAAAAGCTTGCCCGTACGAGTTCGTCCACCTTCAAAGAAGAACTCCACCACCTGATCGGTTTTAAGAAGATAGTAGATGTAACCTTCGAACGTTAATTTATAAAGCTGATCTGAAGTGAAAGAACGACGAATGAAAAAAGCGCCGGCCTTACCAAAGAATTGACCAAGAGGGAAAACGTTAAGATTGATCCCTGCGGCCACACGAATCGGTACTTCAAAGTTCTTAAACATACTGTAAGTCAGGGCCACATAGTCTGCGTGAGACTGGTGGTTTGGAACAAGTACAATATGATTTTTCTTTTTTAGTTCGTGAAAATCCATTCCCGGAGGAACTTCGAGATTCACTCCATCATAGAGCTTTAAGAAAGTCATATCCACTACCGCAGCAGCAGACTTCACTAGTGTCGGAGAAAACTCTCCGTGAATTTCTTTGAATAGCTTTTTGATTTTTTGAGCGTCTTCAGGTTTGGCCTTCAGACGCTCTTGAAGCTTGGGATATGTTAATACGATATCTAATGCATTTTCAGAAAACATGCCGTCCTAGAGGTTAAGTCCATGTGGTTTCGACTCCATCATACCAGAGGCAGTCATTTCCATGAAACGGGCATTTTTATTAATATCCGCTAATGTGAATGCGTTAAGGTAGGTCATACCCGAGCGCACGCCTCCGGTAAGCTCATGCACGATATTTTCCACTGAGCCTTTGCAGTTCACCCAACGTGCCTCACCTTCTGCTGCCATGCCTTGTGGAAGTTCACCACGCCATGACACCTGAGCGTCTTTTGAGGCCATACCGCGGTAACGCTTGCGCCCTCCTTCAATTTCACCTGGAGTTTCAAGACAACCAGAAAGCATTGAACCAAGCATTACTGTTTGAGCACCAGCAGCGAAAGCTTTTACGATATCACCTGAAGTTTTGATACCACCGTCAGCAATAACAGGAATGTTATGTTTACGAGCTTCAAGCACACACATAGCAACTGCTGTTAATTGAGGAACACCACAACCAGTGATGATACGAGTGGTACACATTGAACCTGGACCGATACCAACTTTAACCGCATCAGCTCCGTGCTCGATCATGCCACGTACACCTTCTGGCATCGCCGTATTTCCTGCGATCACATCGATCTTAGGATATTTCTTTTTTACGTAATCAAGAGTTTCGAACATCATCACCGAGTCACCGTGAGCGATATCAATAGTGAAGATATCAACACCAGCATCGGCCAGCATATCTGCTCTTCTCATGCCGTCTTCTTTCACACCGATTGAAGCAGCAACAAGAACTTTCGCGTCTTTTAGAAGCTTCACTTGTCTTACTTGCTCCTCGGGAGACATAAAACGGTGAAGAATACCAAGTCCACCAAGCTCTGCCATTTTAAGCGCCATCTGGTACTCAGTCACAGTATCCATATTGGCAGAAATGATAGGAGTTTTCAGGGTGAAGTTCTTAGTGACCTTCGTTTCAAGATTTGGAGCACGACGAGAGTTCATCTCTGAATGCTTAGGCATAAGAAGAACGTCATCGAAAGTTAGACCACGCGATCTTTCCAAAATATCATTTGCTGAGAATATCAATCCCATGAAAATTTCCTTGGTAAATGTTTGGTGTACGGCTAATCATGCCAAAGGGAGAAAGATACTGTCTACTAGAAGTAAAACACCGAATCTTCCCTCACGACTTTTCGCTCACTTGCCGGCAAATCCCGGCGGTTTGGGTATATTAAGATTTTGTTACGACTCTCAATCACCTGATCTAGCTCTGGATCTGGATAGGATTCATACTGCCCCTTCATAGGAACAAAACTGCAGGCCAATGTGTCGATGGACTCAAAATGATCTTCTTTTTTCTCGAGGAGGAGAAGCTGATCCGAATAGCGAAAACCTTTTAAAACGAAGAGAAGTTTTCCTCCCACTTTGATTTGCTCATGAAAGGCCCGCGGTAAATCTGAAGCACCTGCGGTGAAAATGCCGCGATCATAGGGGGCCTCTGGTTCATATCCTTCTGCTCCGTCCGCCAGAAGAATTTCCAGATTGGGGAGATTCATTTTTTTTATATTCGCTTGAGTCGCTCGAGCGAGATCAGGAATAATTTCGAGACTCACGACCTTTCCGGTTGGACCCACGAGATGACTCATAAGGGCCGCGTTCCAGCCACTTCCCGCTCCTAATTCAATTACTTTTTGTCCGGGGTGAAGATCCAACATATCGAGCATTAGCAACACAAAAGATGGTTGAGAAATGGTCGAGACAAATTTGTCGTCCTGATAAATTCCGAGAGGATAATCCGCGTACATTTCTTCTATGCTGTAGTTCTCTTGAATGAACAAATGCCGAGGGGATTTGCGATAGGCCTCTGCAATTTCAGGCGAGAGATGATAGCGAGAGACTGAATATGAAAGGAGTTTTTCTAAGTATGGTTCGTAATTCATGAACTCAATTTGAGCTCATCAGGGAAAGGCAGTCATGGTGCAATTTCCAATGCTGCACTGATTCGTCCGGCGTTGGACGAATCAGTGCGCAATGAATAATTACTCGTGTTTAGCGTGGAAGTTCTCGATAGCTCCGGCCATCAAGAAAGAGTGAGCACGGATTTTTCTAAGGGCAACTACCATATCTGAATAAGTCAGTGCTGTTACCGGTAAATAACTTCCCTTTGAAATACGATCTAAGTGCTTTTCGCGCATACTATCGGCCCAAAGTTGAAGCTCATGAGACTTTGCCTCAATTCGGCTCATATCAAGATTTTCACCGTTCTCAAATCCTTCTCCTACTAGTTCAAAGAAGTTCCAAACTTCATCCAGGAATTGGAAGAACTCAGTACGCGATTCACCAGAAAGTTTTTCCTGAGATTTAAAACGCTCGCGGTAGTTAGCCAGACGCTCAATATAGTCGGCCACACTCTCAAGCTCGTCAGTGATTTTAATCATCGCCTGAATCTGCTCAGACTGGTGGTGAGACATTGGTTTTTCCATTACGTAACAAAGGAAAACCGTGATCTCTTTATGAATGTTATCAGTGATACGTTCGTAATCAATGATCTTCGCCAACATCTTCGTATCGTACTCGTCCTTCATCCAGAACTCACGGTTAAGCTTGTACATACGTTCGATGATGTCTTTCATCTTTTTAAGTTCAGATTCTGCTTGGGCCATTGAAGCGGCCGGAAGCATATTCGAGGGGTCACCAAGAACCAGAAGGTGTGGCACTTCTTTCTCGTGCTTCTCTGGGAACATACGAGTCACCAGATCAGTTAGCATGTTCACGAATGGAAGAAGAATCAGGGCCGAACCTAAGTTAAACAATGTGTGCGCCAGAGCAATATGTTGAGCAACGTGAGGGAATGTTCCATTGTCAGACATATCTTTTGGATCCATCGGGATCATAAAATCCACGGCCGCAAAGAAGTACGGAAGAATTAAAAGAACCACTGATACGCCGAAGATTTTAATAAAAGCGTGGGTCCAGGCCGCGCGACGGGCGTTAATATTTGCCCCCATACCCGCAAGAACCGCTGTGATTGTTGTACCGATGTTCTCCCCTAGCATCATCGAGATCGCCGTGTGGTACGGGATCACACCTGAGGTAGCGAGGGCCATGGTAATACCAAGCATCGCGGTTGAACTTTGTACAATCATCGTCAGAAGACAGCCCATGAGAACTGAGGCCACGTAAGCGCCGTAGTTTTCACCGGCAAAGTACGCGATTGAATCCATGAAGGCGATGTTTTCACGAAGGTGAAGGAACGCCGATGACATGAAATCCAGACCAAGGAAAAGAAGACCAACACCCAGAAGTGATTTACCAAGGTGCTGCCATTTTTCACTCTTAGAGAATAGTCCTGGAATAAAACCCAGACCCACTAATAGTAGAGCGTAATGACCGATTTTTAGAGAAATGATCCAACCAGTAATGGTTGTTCCAACGTTCGCTCCCAGGATCACACCGATCGCCTGATTCAGGCTCATAAGACCGGCGTTTACGAAACCAACCGCCATAACGGTTGTCACAGAAGACGACTGGATAATACAAGTAACAATCAGACCTACACCGGCCGCCATCACTCGGTTTTGAGTGAGGGAGTTGATCATCTTTCTAATGACGTCTCCGGCCACGGCCTGAAGACCATCGGACATGAATTTCATTCCGAATAGAAAAATCCCTAAACCACCAAGTAGGGTGTAAATAATGGTGAACGCGTCCATCAACTCTCCTTAAAGTTCTCTAATCAACCCAAACCGCAAACAGGATCGGAATAATGATATAGAGAATAGTATCGCGAACTAAATAGAATAAGAAAAAGTAAATAAAGGCCTTCGGGCCTTTTAAGAACAATTTTTCCAATCCTAGGTATTGGGCCTTTTTGGACATAGCGACCATGAACTTGGTCTTGCCATAGTGTTTAATGAAGAAGGAAATGGCCCCATCTACCTTCCTATCAAAGGCAAGAAATTGTGTTTTAAACCATGTTGTCATAGCTGAATTTCCAAAGGTGGTTACATTAACAAACATCAGATAAAGTGATTGTGAAGAATGTGTCAAGAAAACCGCCCCCCTAAACAAGTTTTGGCGAGGCGTAAAAATTCACAATTAATGCCAGTTTATGACATTTCCGTGACAATTTTTTGATTAGAAAACTTTACTCTTCATTTATGTTAAATAGCTTAAAACTGTGGAACTTTAGCTCAGGGACTCTTCAAGACGAAGAGCTGATGAGCAACGCTTTCGTGCTTCGTACATGTCAGCGCACACTCGTTTTAGCTTATGACCTCTACCCTTTTCACCACCAAACACTTCCAGAACACGCACTTGTTGAAGGCCAGGACGCTTACTTGTTCCTGCTGGAAACAATTTGTGGACTAAAAAGTAAACTCATTGGTGAAAACGAAATCGTGGGTCAGTTCAAAGAAGCGTACAAAATCTACGCCTCTTCGACTCTGAAAGACACAAAACTTCTTCTGATCCTGGAAAAGCTTTTTAAAGACGCCAAAGAAATCCGAACGAGCTACTTGATCGGTATTTCTCAGAAAACATATGCTTCTCTTACTCGCAGACATCTGGTGTCTCGCGCGAAAGCTAAGCACGTTGTGGTGATTGGCTCTGGTGCCATGGCAGAAGATTTAATTAATCAATTTAAGAAAAAGGCGCAAATCACTATTTGTGCCCGCAATACTGAACGAGTAGCAGAACTCGCAAAAGTTCATGGTCTGAATGTTATTCCTTGGGAAAACCGTGATATCCTGGTTACTGAGCCATTTATCGCCAATACCGTTGGAGCTAACTCGGTTCTTTTCGATGAACACTTCTTCCATACTTGGGCAAAGCTTGAAAATCGTCTTTTCGTAGACCTTGGCTCCCCTTCAACCATCAAGACAGAACTTACTTTCGAAGAGGGAGTTGTGCGTCTAGATGATATCTTCTCTGAAGGTGCAGTTATCGAAAGCCAAAAACAAGCTCAGATCGCTCTCGCTAAAGCCGCGATGCTTTCATTAACGATGAAGCGTCAGTCACTTTTCCAAGAAAAATTCGGCGCTACAAATGCCCTTATCACTCCTCAAATCAATGCGGACGTGAGATACCTCTAGTACTATGACCACTTACAAAATCGGCACACGCGGGTCACTTTTAGCAGTGACACAATCTACTCTTATGAAAAACGAACTCGAGCGCATTTCCGGCGAGAAGTTCGAACTTGTTTTGATCAAAACCCAAGGTGATCAAATTACCAATAAACCTTTGTGGCAATTAGAAGGAAAAGACTTCTTCACCAAAGAATTGGATGAAGCCCTCCTTGCTGGTGAAGTTGATCTGGTTATTCACTCTTACAAAGATCTTGGCTCTGAACGTCCAGCGGGAATTAAACTTGCGGCCGTAACAGAAAGAAGATTCGCTCACGATATTCTTTTGATTCCTCAGAAGAACGTTGATGCTCTTAAAAACTGGAGCGGTGACTTTATCGTAGGAACTTCTTCTCCAAGAAGAATTGTGAATCTCACTCGTTCTCTCGGTGAATACATTCCGGGAAAACCAACCATTAAGTGTGAAACCCTTCGTGGAAACATCAATACTCGTATTCGTAAACTTCAGGAAGGCCAATATCACGCGATCACTCTCGCATTAGCAGGAATTGAACGTCTGGCCCATACTGAAAAATCGCACGCTGAACTGACTGAGCTTCTCGCTGGTATGAACTATCTGGTTCTTCCTCAAAGCACCTTCCCTTCTGCTGCTTCTCAAGGGGCACTCGGGATTGAAATGCAGGAAGGCCGTGATGATGGCGGAAAGCTTTTTGGATATATTTCAAAACTTGCTCACCCGCGAACAGTGGAAGAAGTTTACCGCGAAAGAAAGGCCTTCAAAGAATACGGCGGAGGTTGCCACTTAGCGGTTGGTATTCACGTCAGACAAATTGGCGATACATACCTCAACGTTCACGCCGGTGAGGTTGATGGAAAGCGCATTGATAAAAAGTGGCTTGAGAATTCAAACCACCCGAAGGTCACGGGAAAACTTTTTGTGGGTCTTCCATCTGGATCTGAGCCGGGCATCGTTTATGATGAGTACCTGGAGAAGAAACCAGAGGCAAAACAACTGACGCTTGAGAAGAAGCACCTGTTTGTGACTTCTCGCTACTGTGTCGACACTTTGAAAAACTCGACTAAGCCTCAGGGTCTATGGGCCGCAGGCACTAAATCTCTGCGTGATCTTGTTGCTCAAGGTTTTTGGGTCAACGGAACTTCAGACAGCTTAGGCACGGATGATCTCGTTGCTCTTAAATCATCGAAGGCCTTGAAGATCATTCACCCGCATCTTGATGAATCATGGAATGTTCTCACTCACCACATGGGAACATCTGATTTGGGTGAAGTGATTGGTTGTTATGAGCGCGTTGAAAAGCACGTGACTCCAGAATATCATCAGAAATTAAAAGAAGTGGGCGCTTGTTATTGGACAAGCTTCCCGCAATATCAGGCCTTCATGCTGAAGTTCCCTGAGCTTCATCACGCTCACCACTTCTGTGGTCTGGGCAAAACATGGCAAGAATTTCAAAAGGCAGGTGTTCGAGTTCACACTGTCGCTTCAATGGAAGAGTTTTACTCATTAGGAAAATAATATGAATAACAAAGAGCTTTTTGAAAAATCACTTAAATATGTTCCGGGCGGAGTTCACTCTCCAGTTCGTTCTTTTAAAGGTCTTCACACGACTCCAAGATTTGTGAATCGCGGAAAAGGTGCTTTCATTTGGGACGAAGAAGGTAAAGACTTTATTGATTTCTGTATGAGCTTCGGACCACTTATTCACGGTCACCAGGATCCAGAAATTAAAGAAGCGATCATTAAGGCCCTTGATAACGGCTGGACCTTCGGCGCTTGTGAGAAATACTCATTAGAACTTGCTGAGTTCATCGTTAATAAAATCCCATTCATTGAGCAGATTCGTTTTGTGAACTCTGGTACAGAAGCGGTTATGACGGCGATTCGTCTTGCCCGCGGAGTAACTGGGCGCTCAAAAATTATTAAGTTTAATGGTTGTTACCACGGCCACACGGATTCAATGCTGATCAAGGCCGGCTCAGGTCTAGCTGGAGAAGCTGAGGCCTCTTCAAAAGGTGTAACAAAACACCAGGCAGAAGACACACTTATTTGCGAACTTGGTGACCTCAATGAAGTAAAAGAAGTGTTCGAGCGCTTTCCTACTGATATTGCCGCTATTTTCATTGAGCCACTTCCGGCCAACAACGGTCTATTAGTTCAGACACAAGAGTTCCTACAAGGTCTTCGTGATCTTTGTACGAAGCACGGTGCGATGCTGGTGTTCGATGAAGTTATTTCTGGATTCAGAATTGGCTTCGGCGGTATGAGTGAGAAGACGGGCATTCACCCTGATATCGTGACTTACGGTAAAATCATCGGTGGTGGTATGCCAGTGGGTGCGATTGCCGGTAAAAAACAAATTATGGAATTCCTCGCTCCAATTGGTCCAGTTTACCAAGCAGGAACTCTTTCAGGTAACCCAGTTGCCATGGCAGCGGGTCTCGTGAACCTTAAAAAATTAACTCCAGAAGCTTACGTAAAGCTAGAAAACAACACCAAGAATGTTGTGGCCCTTATGCAAGACTGGATGAATAAGAACGGTTTTGAAGACTACCAAACTATCCAGTATGGTTCTCTTTTCTACCCAATCTCAACTCACAAAAAACTCACAAATATTGGTGACCTTCCATCAAACATGGGCGAGCGCTTTAAGAAACTTTTTGAAGTGTTCCTTAACAAGGGCATCTATCTTGCTCCAAATGGTTACGAAGTGGGCTTCGGTTCACTTGCTCACGATGAAAAAGTTCAAGAAGAACTAAAACGGAGATTATGGACGTAAATAAAACCCGCCGTTGGTTTTATGGTCTGACTCTTCTATGGGTCTTTATGCTCCTGGGTCTTGGGAGCTGGTGGCTCTTTCTCGTTTTTAAACTCCACTCAACCATGAGTGAACTCAATTTACCGGAACTCGGCTCTCAGAGCCGATTCCTTAATATGATGAGATGGGAAGGAACGTTCTTCTTTATCTTCCTGATTCTCTTAGGTGGATCGCTTTTCCTCATGTATTTCCGTGACATGAAAAAGTCCAAGGCCATGCAGGCATTCTTCTCTTCTCTGTCTCACGAACTTAAAACGCCTCTCGCGAGTATGCGTCTTCAAGCTGAAGTGATTAAGGACATGATCGAAGATGAAACTCACGATCACGAGACTCTTTCAAATCTTACGAAACGCCTGATCGAAGATACCCATAAACTTGAATCTGAACTTGAAAAGAGTCTGCAGCTTTCTCGTATAGAACAAGATGCTCCTCTAACACTTGTGCCTGTGAGTATTGAGCGCTTTATTAAGCGTCAGGAGCAAAAGCTCCTTCACTCTCCCCTTAAAGTGGATCTCAAAATGGACATGGACGCCAAAGAAGTCATGGCCGATGAGCTTGCCTTGAATCTTATTTTCAGAAACCTTTTTGAAAATACTCTTCGCCACAACAAAGAGGCCAAACTTGTTTCAATTGCTTGTCGTAAACATGGACCCTGCGTGGAAATCACTTACGATGATCACGGAAAAAAATTCACAGGAGATATGAACCTTCTGGGTTCTCTTTTCTATAAATTTGAATCAAGTAAAGGCAGTGGCATTGGTCTATATCTTATTAAAAACCTCATGCGGAAGATGCAAGGGCAGCTCGAGATCTTAAACGATGACCGTTTAAAATTTCGTCTAACGTTTTTAGCACCTACAGGAGAGGCCGATGTCTGAGCTATCGCTTCTCTTAGTTGAGGATGAGGCAAACCTTGGTCAAACACTCCGTGATTATCTTCGCGCAAAGAAATTTAACGTGGATCTAGCGGCCACATGCGCTGAGGCCCGGGTGAAGTTCGCCCAGATGAAACCCGCTATCGCGATCCTGGATATTGGACTTCCTGATGGTGACGGAATAACTCTCGCCCGTGAGTTTAGAAAACAAAGTAAAGAATGTGTGCTCCTTTTCTGTACGGCCTTGAACGATCCTACTCTTCGTGTGGAAGGTCTCGAGCTTGGTGCGGAAGACTACGTCACAAAACCATTTGAGCTAAAAGAGCTGACACTTCGTTTAGACCGCATTTTAAAATCACGACAAATCACTCTTCATAATCCAGACGAATATCGTTATGGGAAACTCATTTTCTGGCCCAAGCGTTTTGAAATTCAAGATGCTGACGGACACATCTCGTCTTTAGGCCAGAAAGAATGCGCCATTTTGGAACTCTTAATTGAGAAGAAAAACGAAGTGGTCTCTCGCGACGAGATGATTGAAAAAATCTGGGGAGAAAACAGCTTCCCGACAAATAGAACTATCGACAACTACATTGTTAAACTCCGGAAATGGGCCGACTCAGACACGTCTCAGGTTCAGATCACATCCGTGAGAGGCATTGGCTATAAATTAGAATGGAAAGGACACTAAATGGACATCTTTGAAAACCGCGGATCAACTCTTCCAGTATGGTTCATGCGCCAAGCGGGCCGTTATCACTCACACTATCAGGGAATCAAAAAGAACTCTGACTTCATGACTATGTGTAAAAACCCAGAGCTTGCTTGTGAAGTAACTCTAGGACCTATCCAGGACTTCGGTTTCAATGCCGCCATCCTTTTCTCTGATCTCTTGTTCCCACTTGAACAACTAGGCATGGGTCTTTCTTATCATTCAGGTCCACCAACTCTAGAGTGGCACCTTCAATCAAAAGAAGACATCCAGAAGCTAAAACTAAAAGCTCCAGGCGAAGAGTTTTATAAATTCCAAGGTGAAGCTTGTAAGCTTCTTCGTGAACGCCTTCCTAAAGACGTAACACTTCTAGGTTTCGTAGGTGCTCCTTTCACGCTTTATACATACGCTGTTGAAGGCTCTCACGCCGGAAATCTTGTTTCAGCAAAACAAGGTCTATTCGACGGTCGTTTCGAAGCTTTCTGTAACATTCTTATGCCAGAACTTCTTAAAGAGATGCTGGTTCAAGCTAATAACGGTGCTCAAGCGGTTGCTCTTTTTGATACAGCTGCTGGGGAACTTTGTGTGGCCGATTACAAGGAATTCATCGTTCCTAAGATCACTGCTCTACTTAAAGAGTTCAAAGCAAAATCGCCTAAGACAAAAGTGATTTACTACTCTAAGCACACTCAAGCGGGTTTTATTAAGGCCCTTGATCTCACTAACATTGATGTGATCGGTGTTGATTGGAGATGCGATTTAGTTGAGATTCAAAAGCTTCTTCCTCCACATTGCTTCATTCAAGGAAATCTTGATCCAGCTTGGTTACACCTTCCGAATGAAATCATGCTAAAGAAAGCGGCTGCCTATTATCAGGATCTTCGTGATCGTGGTTTAGACTTTAAACGTTGGGTGGCAGGTCTAGGTCATGGCGTACTTATTCAGACTCCTGAAGAAAACGTAAGAACCCTGGTAAAACTGATCCAAACACAAAAAATTTAGTCCTCTTTACGGGAGCTTAGACAGTTACAATTTGTTACACATTCCTTGCACGATCCCATGTTAAGATTGGATTACAGCCATGGAGGTACGTATGAATAAAATTCTTTTGGCCCTGTTTGTTTGTGTATTTTCAGTCGGTGCTCTTGCCTGCGGAGGCAATGGTGCTAAAGACAAAGATGAAGAGAAAAAGTTATTTGAAACCACGATGATTCGACCGGTTTAAAAATGAAGGGGCCCTTAAGGCCCCTTTTTTTTGGTCTGTTTTTGTTCTAGCGCATTCAATCTCTTCTCAAACATTTCATTCTGCTTCATGAGCATTTCGTTCTGCTCTTTGAGAGAAGCGATCTCACGTTTGAGCTCTTTATCATTTGAAGCAAGTTCTTTAATCGCCTCAATAATTGGGGCCACGAGAAGTTGATAAGAAACAGAAAGAAACCCTTCTTTATTTTCTTTAACTGCTTCTGGATAGACCTTCTTCACCTCTTGCGCGATGAGACCCAGCTGTTTTGATTTATCTGGTGAATTTTTCCAGTGATAAGTGACACCTGAGAGTTGAGACAACTTCTCGACGCTATTTAAAATCGGTTCGATATCTTTTTTAAGTCGAATGTCCGATGACTGAGACAACGTTCCGTTGACACCGAAGTTACCAGCGACATCGAGGTAAGCGACCTGTCCGCAAGTCCCACTCTGGCAGTTATACATTTGAAAAATATTGCTGTTACTTCCCCAATGGTGAATAGAAAGGCTTCTCTTTGTACCAGAAGTGTTTACATCTAATGAGGAATCGTTTCGGCTTAGAAGACCTATATTAGATGATCCATCAGTAACATAACCCTGGCCAACTGTATGGAAAGTATAAGAAGGAGAAGTCGTCCCAATCCCTACTTTACCAGCAGTATCAATATTCAAACGAGAAATACCATTGGTAACGAGTGATAGGTTGGTGGCACCGATGGCCCCCATTTCCGTTTGGTTCAGAGGAGAATAGTATCCAAGATAACCTTTGTTAGTTGCAAATTGAATGTGCCCGTTCACGTCCAGCTTAGCAGCTGGGGCTGAAGTTCCGATTCCCACGTTTCCACCAAAAGGAAGAATCGAGAAATTTCGATGTGTGAGTGAGTCGGCTGACATTAGTCCCCAAGTATCTTCTGCCAGCCATCCCAATTGAAGATAATCATTATTCGCAGAACTAGTGCTGGTTATACGCAATAAAGAACTGGTTCCATTACTTATCATTGTACCGGTTCCTGAAATCTCCAATTTTGATCCTGGGGCGCTTGCTCCAATTCCTACATTTCCCGCACCAGTGACATTGAAAAATGAAGTCCCATTCAAAATAGCATTCAATAGATAACTTCCATTGGAAGTTAAACCGACAGCGTCTTTAGCAAGAAACTGAACTCCCGTATTCGAAATACCTCCATCAGTTCCACTGATGAAGGCCGCATTCACATTTGAGATACCATTGAAGACCTTAACTACATGCAAACGCGAAGTAGGTGTTGATGTTCCAATACCGACATCACCTCCAGCATCGATACGCATTCGTTCATTTGTTCCTGTAGAAGTGTTTGTCGCAAAAATGATCGGAGTGTTTGAATACGTATTGATCTTGAAAGGCCATGAGGCATTCGATTCAATAAAGTTAGCAGGAGTCCCGCCCGCTGATTGTCCCCAAGCTCCCATCGTAATGCTATTTGTTCCGGCCATTGCTGTAAGGCCCGCTCCTCCAGTAGCATCGGAGTTTTTCATTTGAACTCTTTTAAAAGTTGCCGCAGAGTTCGTTTGAATATCTAGCGTGTTGTTCGCCGCTGGCGTGCCTCCAATCCCGACGTTGCCTGAAGCACGATAAACGTTACCGCTATTTAAAAGCCAATAAGAAGATGCAGAGATTGCACTATCCACATAAGACTTATTGGTCACATCTGTTAAGTTCGTTGGAATGTTGCTGTTTTGTAGAGAACTTGATCCACCAAAAGTAAACGTCCCGGATGAAATCGTTTCACCTGCATTATTGATCGGAGTAAATCCAAGAGCAGTTGTGACTTCACTCGAAGTTAAGGCAGACCAGGCCGCAGTGTTTGCTCCAGTTGCTTTAAAAAAGTATCCAGTATCTCCTGCAACCGGTGAAGGAAGAAGCGAAGTACTTACATCAATAGTCGGGTTACCAGAAACACCATTTCCATTTGTCACTGTTGTTCTGCTGGCGACTCCAGTGATACTCCTTCCTGTAAAGGTATCGGCCGCTGTTTGAACTAAGATTCCATTCGTATTAAAAGCAGCAAGAGATGTTAAAGTAGCATCTGCCGCTTGTTTTTCAGTAGCAAGCTCATCAATCGCGCCTTGAACAGTCGAGGCCGCTATTGTTCCTGCCGGAGTATTTGTAATAAGAGAAGCATTGTAATCACCGGCCGTTGCCGTTATGGCTCCTGTTCTTCCAAAAACAGTTGTGATTGGCGACGCTGTTGGAGTGATCCAACTTAAAACGCCGGTCGCATTTGATGAAAGAACTTGCCCTGCTGTCGGAGCTGTTAAAGGGAAAGTATAAGTAATCGTGGCCCCTAAAGAACTAGGTGCTTTCAGTTCAACATAATTGGCATTATCTGATTTAAGGCGAAGCTTTCCAGAAATGGCCGCATTACCAACGACATCGAGTTTTTCTGCTGGCGTGATCGTACCAATCCCCACATTACCAGTAGGACTTACGGTTAATCTTTTTACGTAACCACTGTCCAAAATATTAAACCCATTATCATCAGCACCAATGTAGGCCTTGCCCGCGGCCGCACCAGTTCTTTCCAGTGCAAGTTGAGCGGATGAGCCTGAACTTGTTAAATGCAGTTTTTGATCTGGAGTTGTTGTTCCAATACCAACGTTTCCAGAGTTGTAATAAACAATCGTTCCGGATTTACTCCACACTGATGCTCCACCGATCTGAGCATCAACATAGGCCATATTGGCGGCATCTCCAGGGTTCACTGGATTAGCAATATTGATGATAGTCTTCCCTCCCATATCAATGTCACCTGTCATGGTGCCACCAGCGAGAGGAAGTTTTGTATTATCAGTTGAGATATCTGGTACACAAGCGAATGTCACAGTCGGTGGCGCAGTGATTGTGAGCTTCTCTGTTCCAAAACAAGTTGGAAGATTCGCCGCAATGACTTGATCCCAGCCTGCACCATAACTAAGAGTTGCAATGGTTCCAATGCCTAAATTTGTTCGAGCGGCCGCTGCAGTTGAGGCACCTGTACCACCTTGAGCGAGTGGAAGTTGCGCCACTTCACTCATCACTCCTGAAGCATTGTTTACAAGAACATAGTTTGCTGTTCCGTTGGCAAGTTTTGAACGAGAGATGTTTCCAGCGAGATGAGTATCAGTAACTCCCGCGATATCAATGGCAATTGTTCCTGAGTTGGTAATTGTTCCACCCGAAAGTCCTGAACCCGCAGTGATATCAGTCACTGTTCCACCAGTGGCACCAACAATTGGTTTTGGTTCCCATTTAGAACCTGTCCAAGTCAGTACTTCATTAGGATTAGCATTTAATTTCGAAAGACCATGAGCGACTTGTGCCGAAGGTACAGAATGCAATGATTGAAACGAATAAACCTTGTCTGGATCTGGTGATTCATTGGTTACACGAATGACCGCAGAGTCTGGAGTAGTAATTGTCCCTAACACTTCAGATAGTGTTTGAGTTCCACAAAGCAAATCAAGCTTTACATGGAAGACACCATTCGTGAGTGGCACATTTAAGATTTGTTGTGAGCAAAGAATGTTGGATGTATCAGCACTGTTGGCCAATTCAAATTTTAAATTAACAGGTCCAGCTACAGGCGAGCCATTGCTATTAACAAGTCGACCGGAGTAGCTAAGCGATTCAGCGAAAGCGAAACTGCTCGTGATAATCATCACGAAAACGGTTAAAAAATGTCTTTTTAAGCGCTGATTAAGTCCCATATTCTTAAAGACTTATCGACATTTGTTAGGATTTTATTAATAGGCCAGAGCACACTAAAACCCAAAGAATTCGATTACTTATCTCTTAAGGATTGCTCAATGCGGTCCAAGCGGGCCTTCATCTCGGCGTTCTCCCGTTTAAGCTTTTCGATCTCTTCGTTCTTGGCCTTGTTCTCAGCTTTGATTGAAGCGATCTCACGTTTTACTTCTTTTGATTGCTCATCAGTTTTAAACATCCACTGCCGAATCTCTTTAATTGCATTAATAATTGGTGCGACTAAACTTTGATAGGCCACAGACTTCATACCCTGCTTATCTGTTTGGACGGCTTCAGGAAATACTTTTTCAACGTTTTGTGCGATTAAACCAATTTGTTTATCAGGACCTTTGCTACTATCTTTCCAATAATAAGTTACGCCATCAAGCTTTGTAACAGCATCAAGAGCATAAGGAATGGAATTGATTTCATGTTTTAATCGAATGTCAGATGCTTGTGTTAATGTTCCTGATAGAGTTGCATTGCCGGTGGCATAGATACTTAAAATACATGCACTCAAACCAAAGCACATTGAATCAGTTCCCAGCGGAGCTCCAGTAGATGACGAATACCATCGCCACTCTTGCCCACCGGCCGCAGAATTTCTATTCGCAATGATTGTGTAACCAGTGGCCACGTTTGAATTTACTGTAAGATTAGTCGATGGTGATGTTGTCCCAATTCCGACTTTGCCATCAGGAGTAATGACCATGCGATCGACAGCACTGGTTGTTCCATTCGGTGTTGTGGTAAAAGAAATCCCTGTTCCTTTTTTGGCCGCAGTGTGAACTTCACCTGCATAAAAAAGCACTCCTGCTTGCTGTGGCCAAATATTGGTAGAAGCACCACTTCCCTCTGAAACATAAGCGGAACCACCTACAACCATTCCCGGTACAGCAGGATAAGATATTGAACGATGAATAGAAATTGGTGTCACTCCGTCGATCACGAGATCGCTGTCCCCTCCACCAATATGCAGTTTTGTTAACGGGGCAATTCCGAGACCAACGTTACCATTTACATTTTTGATGATGATGGCATCGGGAGATGCAGTGGCACCGCCTAAATGGGTTTGATCGTTAGTATCAACATAAAACGCTGCCGTTGCCGTATTGGCCGTATTTGAAATTCTCATACCTCCAGCAACAGAATCTACAGTTTGCAACACATGAAGTTTTGAGTCAGGCACCGTAAGACCAATTCCCACATTCCCATTTGAGTCTATTCTCATTCTTTCAGGAATCGTGCTTCCACCGTTTGGACTAGTTCTAAAAATCAGCGCTCCCTTCTCGGACCCCGGAGTAACATCGGTCAAAGTTGCTCCCATATCAGCACCAACGATTCCTGCGCCTGACGAATTTGGCATCTTATACTGAATCATCGTTAACTCATTTGCAGCGGGAGTGCCGCTAGAATTTACTCTTTCAATCATGACCGGTGCTGTATTTCCGCCTGCGGCCGCAGACTGGGACACATGCAAAGGTCTTTGAGGAGTAACCGTGCCAACACCAACATAACCAGTTGTGTGCATCATACTCAAGAGTGTCTGTTTTATAGTGGCATCATCGTTAATCGAACGAATCATCATCTTGTCGATGGTGTTTACAATTTGACCAACACGATTGTTTGCGGAACTTCCAGGGGAAACCAGCATGATATCGGCCTGATTCATGCCCTCACCTTCGATGGTTAATCCCCACTTATTTAGAGGTCGAAGGATTTTCATTTTTGTTTCAATATTATTGGGCCCTGTCGGTGAATTGGTCCCTACACTCACTGCTCCACTATCGTAATAGAGATGAGATCCGTTCTTCGTCCATTGCCCGAAAATTCCAACGTAGTTTTGTACGTATTGAACGTTGGCCACATCAGTTAAATCAACTCCAGAAGGTGTTGCCGCAATCTTCAATGAACCTGACACAGAAACCGCGCCAGTGATCGTATCAGTCCCGTTTTTCACTAAGAAATTATTGTCAGCACTCTTTAGCGCATTGATTTGCCCTTGAGTTTTATTCACAACTGTTTGTAATGAATCACCATTCGCAATCACTGCATTTGAAGTCGTTACAGTCGCAAAAGTGGATGCGAGAACATCTGTAATAAACGTTCCCCAGGTCTTGTCCCCCTTCAAATATTGAGAAGCGGTCCCTGCGGTAATTTTTGGCTCTTTGTTACTGAGATCAGTTGTGAGTCCACTGATCTTAGACTGTGCAATATCAGCAGCACCTGAAATATCAGCATCAATGATCGCCCCTGCAGAGATTTGAGCGTTGGCCACAGTTCCGGTTAGATCACCACCAACAGAAGTTCCCGTAGCAGAGATGGTTGACCACGAAAGGTTTCCCGAACCATCGGTTATGAGTGCCTGACCAGATGATCCATTTGTGCCTGGGAAATTCAACGTCAGAGTACTCGCCAAAGATGCAGGAGCTTTAAGCTCAACGTAGTTTGCGTTATCAGATTTCAAACGCAGTCTTCCTGTTAAAGCGATATTTCCTGCGACATCAAGTTTCTCACTAGGTGTTAAAGTGCCAATGCCCACATCAGAACCTACGTAATACATATTCGCGCCGGCCAATAGTCCTGAGCTATTAAACTGCATTTGACCATTTAGGCCAGCAGCGGTTCCACCGGCCCCACCGTTGGCCGCACAATAGTAGAAATCAAATGAAGCGAAATTGTTACTGGCATCTTGATATCCGCCTGACCCAAGGCCTCTCGGTGTAAAACCTGCCGGGCATGACTTCCCAGAAGTGTAAGGGTTATTTTGAGAGGCAAAAGTTCCTGCTCCATTAGAGTACATTCCACCGAATGCTCCTACTGGAGAATTGCCAGAGGTCGAGATATTGATCCCATTTACCTTAAAATTTCCGGTAATGTTGATATCACCATTCACATCAAGTTTATAAGCTGGAGCAAGAACACCAATTCCCACATTACCTGTGTTGGTATTAGAAATAGCAGTTCCGTTTACAGTCCACGCCCCTCCACCACTCTTAAGATCTACATACTTTTTTGTGGCGACTTCAGAATCATTAGTAGGATCTGGAAGATTTGTAATCGTGTTGCTACCCATATTGATAACACCAGACATGGTTCCGCCAGTAAGGGGAAGTTTGCTGTTATCAACTGAAGCATCAGCAACGCAGGCAAGAGTCACAGTGGGAAGAGAAGTAACAGTAAGTATTTGTCCAGGTAAGCAAGTAGGAAGAGCTGCGGTCAGGACTTGGTCCCAATTTCCGCCTTGGCTCACAGTTGCGAGAGTTCCAAGTCCTAAATTGGTTCGGGCAGCCGCTGCAGTTGTAGCACCTGTACCACCGCTTGTGAGAGGAAGTTGCGCCACTTCGCTCATAACTCCTGAACCATCATTCACCAGAACATAATTTGCAGTACCATTCGCTAATTTTGAACGAGCGATGTTCCCCGCGAGATGCGAATCAGTCACTCCACTATTTGCGATTGAAATAGTTCCTGACGTTGTAAACGGTCCACCCGTAAGTCCTGAACCTGTTCCAACAGAAGTCACTGTACCACCTGTCGCGCCCGACACAGCTTTGGGCTCCCACTTTGAACCCGTCCAAGTCAAAACTTCATTTGTATTTGCATTTAATTTTGAAAGACCATAAGCAATCTTTGCTGAAGGTACTGAGTGGATCGCCTGAAAAGAATAAACCTTCGTTCCATTCGTCACTCGAATAGCAGCGGTTTGATCTGCAGGAATTTCTGCCATGACTTGTTCAAAAGGTTTACCGGCCATTGAACAATCAAAATCAAGAGCAACATGAAACACACCATTCGTGAGATTCACTCCTACGACTGTATCAGTACAGAGAATGGCCCCGGTCGCACCAGAGTAGGCCAGTTCAAAAAATAATGTAGGAGACCCTGTGACTGGTGAACCATTGCTGTTAACCAGTCTTCCTGAATAGCTTAAAGATTCCGCGAAAGCAGAAGTCATAAGCATGATGACAGCGATCATGCCTCTTAAGAAAAGTTTTTTAAAACGAAAATGAAGTCCCATGCTGGGTTACATCCCATTGATTTCTCATAGGACTTATCGACATTTAATAAGATTTTTTTAATTCTTTAAAAGAAAAATGGAGTCAGCAGGACTCATCTTTTTGAGTACTTGCAGCTTAAAGTGACGACTTAAGGCGAGTACAAATTTTCGCTTTTGGATTTAGCTCGCAAAGAGATTCTTTAAGCAGACGGTTTTCTTCCTTCAAAGACGCAATCTCTCTTTCGTGTTTTTGTGACTGAGTAAAAAGTTCTTTGATTGCTTCAATGATAGGAGCAATTAATTTTGAATAGGCCACCGACATGATGCCAGATTTTTTATCAGTGCTCACGGCCTCAGGAAAAACTTTATGAACATCCTGAGCGATCACACCCATATCTCTGCCCTTTTCAAATTGCATGTCAGGGTGCTCGTCCTGGCGCCACTTATAGAAGAAACCATTTAATTGAATCACTCTTTCAAGAGCATCTGGAATCTTTTCGAAATCTTTTTTATAACGACGATCAGACAAAGCATTGTAAGCGCCAATACCGGCCACAGAACCATTCACATGCAGTCTATAGCCTGGAGCCGTAGTACCAATACCAACATCTCCACCAGTTGTTTGAAGGCTTAATACTTTTGGCGAAGCAGTCGTATAATCATAGGCCTGAATCAACCCACTATCTGTGCTAGTTGTGTATTCAAGTTTTAAACCTCTTCCTGCCGAAGCGGCCAAACCTCCTCCACCAGATTCTCGAATCCACCCTTGTCCAGCAACATCAAGAATTGAGACTGGATTGGTTGTTCCGATCCCTACTCTTCCTTGCACTCCATTCGAGGCCATATTTAAGATGAGAGGTCTGGCCGTAATAGAATCGGCAGCAACGATACTGACATAACGGTTAGCTGCAGTTGCAGACGGTCGCCCCCAGATGGCCAAACTCAACGGCCCAAGCGTTGCATCTGCGCCCATAGTAGCACCCATGACATAAGCCGAAACATCATTGGCAGCAGTTGGTTGATCAAGGTGCAAAGGATATGCTGGATTTGTTGTCCCAATCCCTACTGAACCGCCGGCCCCAATAGTCATTCTTGGATTGGAAGCAGTCATAAAGTGCAAAGGGGCCGCAGTACTTGTTCCAACCAACATATTGGACGGAGGACTTCCACCATGTGCACGTAGTGTGACACTATCTGCTTTAGGAACTGACCCCCAAGCACCAGGAAAGGTAGTTGAAAAAGCTTCCATTCCAATACCTGCTCCGTCTGAAACAGTATTCAATGTAGCAGAGGCAGCTGTTCCATTACTGGTATTTTCAATCTGAGCGATACTAAGAGCATTAAGCGAATCTTTGATGTGAAGTCTGGCAAGAGGTGTGCTAGTTCCTACTCCAATGTTTCCTGCTGAATCAATTCGCATTCTTTCAGGAATAGTACTTCCGCCATCTGGAGTGGTTCGAAAAATTAAGGCACCTTTTTCTGAACCGGGGGTTACGTCTGTTAGAGTTGATCCCATATCGGCCGCAAGAATCCCGGTTCCTGCAGAGTTTGGAATTTGGAATTGCATCACGGTCAATTCGTTAGCAGAAGGAGTCCCACTGGTGTTCAATCTTTGAATCATCAAAGGAGCTGCATTTCCACCTGCGGCCGCAGGTTGCGAAACGTGTAATGGTCTTAGTGGAGTAGCTGTTCCAACACCGACGTAGCCATTGGAATGAAGCATCGACAAATTCGTCGATTTAATCGTGGCATCGTCATTGATTGACCGGAACATCATTTTCTCAATGGTATTTACGATTTGCCCGATTCGATTATTAGCTGTACCTCCAGGGGCCATTAACATAATGTCGGCCTGGTTGGTGCCTTCACCTTCAATCGTGAGTCCCCATTTATTTAGGGGACGAAGAATTTTCATTTTGCTTTCGATGCCGTTTGGTCCGGCCATCGAATTGGTACCAACGCTTACAGCGCCACTGTCGTAATAAACATTTGAACCGTTTTTGATCCACTTACCAAATGTATCAACATAGTTTTGAACATACTGTACGTTGGCCGCATCAGTCAGGTCTGCACCTGATGGAGTCGCAGGAATTTTAAGAGCACCAGTGACGGCATTGATGGTAAGTGTTCCAGTGATTGAATCTGTACCAGTCTTATTTAAAGAGTTTGAAGCTAGATTATTAATTTGACCTTGAGTCTTGTTCACCACTGTTTGAAGTGAATCACCGTTAGCAATGGCGGTATTACTAGGAGTAACTGTGGCAAAAGTTGAAGCGAGAACATCTGTAATGAATGTTCCCCAGCTCTTGTCCCCTTTTAAATATTTTGTCGCATCCGAAGGACCAGCTAATTTAGTGAGAGGGATATCACCATCTGCGAGATTTAGTTTGGCATAAGAAATTGAACCGTCTGCCGGAGTTCCACCTGCAGCGGCCGACCATGAAAGATTACCAGCGCCATCAGTAGTAAGGACCTGGCCCGCTGATCCTGCGGTCGCTGGGAAAGTATAAGTGGTGGTGGCCGCAAGTGAAGCGGGTGCACGGAATTCAACGTAATTTGTGTTATCAGATTTAAGGCGAAGTTTGCCTTCTGAAGCAATGTCTCCTGCTACATCTAATTTGCCTTCGGCCGATGCCGTTTTGCCAATGAGCATTTCCCCAGTAGCAAGAATGCGCATTTTCTCGGCCCCACCAGTTGTAAAGGCAAGTATATTAGACGAAATATTAAACATACCGGTATCTGGATCTCCATTGAATGCATAAGTTGGTCCTGAGGCCCCAAACGTTCCACCACCCAGACGTAAGTAAGGAGCGAATGAACCATTCAACTGCATCAAAGAATCAGAAAGACTCACCGCGAGGCCTCCATTCGCTGTGATTCGAATGATTCCTCCGTTATGTGAAAATCCGGTATTGGTGTTATTTGTGAATGAGATAGAAGGTGAGTTCCAGGCACCATCGCCAGCAAAAATTTTATTTGTTCCCAATGCTAAATTCTGTGTGGCAGAGTGGTTTCCTAAATTGTCACCTGGGGCCGCTCCAACTTTTGAATCGACATAGGCCATGGTAGCAGCATCAGTTCCTGCTGTGGGAGTAGCGAGACCTGTGATTTTATTTCCGCCCATGGCGAGAGCACCGCTCATAGTGTCTCCAGCTTTCAGAACATAGTTGGCCTGTGAAGCTGTTGATAAACCAATATTTCCACTGAGCTTATTAATCGCAGTGAGAACTGAATCGGCAGAAGTAATGGCACCGGCCGATGCCGAGTAACCAGTGAGAGTTGAATCAATCACAGCAGAATTTAAATCTTGCCAGGTTTTACTTCCACTCCAGTATTGAGCAGCAGTACCTGCAGTGATCTTTGGTTCTTTGTTTCCTAAATCGGTAGTGAGGTTACTGATCTTCGACTGATCAATGGCGGCGGTCGCAGAAATATCTGCGTTTACAATCGAGCCATCGACAATTTTCGTAGAATCAATTGCACCATTGGCAATTTGAGTATTAGAAATCGTGCCCGCTCCAATTGATGGTGCCGGAACTGAAGTCACTTCCCATTTTGATGTTGAAGCGTTCCATTGCAAAATATCTTGGTCTTGAATTCCAGTGATGTCGACGTCCGCGATTTCTTGAAGCTTTGATCCGGTCAGTTTGCCGGCGGCTTTTGTGAGCATGCTCCATGAGTAATCACCAGAGAGCGGAACCACCGCACCCGTGCGCCCATTGAAATTGGATACAGTGTTTGTACCAACAGAAACCTTACTCCAATTGGTACCATCTGAAATGACCCAATCCCCTACATCAAAGTTAGTAAGGCCAGAACCCAAATCTTGCGCGCCTGCAGTTGTTACAATGTAATAAGTTCCGGCCGCTGCGACTGCTGCAGAAATATTGGGAGAATCAGTAGAAGCATTGTAAGTACCAACGTAAACCTGATTCGTGCTAATCGATGCCGGTACCCAGGTTGAACCATTAAATTGCAAGAACTCTCCGGTTGAAGCACCCATGTGATGAAGCTTGGAGGCCGTGACTTGCCCATTTTGTAATTCAAAACTAAGTGGGAAAGTTGCTGCAGCATTGGCGTTTGAGACCACCAGATTAAGCGCGCTCCCCACTAGAAAATTTAAAGTGCTCTTAGCATTAAGAATTAACTTCTCAGAAGTTTTAGATTCAATTTGAAATTCGTGATCGGCGACTTTCGCTAACGTGACTAAATCAAGATTCGTGCCTGTCACGATCAGCTGATCATTTTGAACCTTAACATTCGCGATTGATGGTTTCTTATGCTCGTTAACTTTTACAATAATATTCCCACTCATGAAGTTGCCTGCTTCATTACATGACGTGCAAACGAGAAGAAGAATAAGAAGTTGTTGTTGAACCTTAAGCATCCTTAAGATTTATCGGGTAATTTGGGGGAAATTGATAATTTATATGAAGAAACTTAATCAAAATCGGCAGAAATTTCCGCGTTATTTTAGTCTACAAATACGGGCATTTGGATTGCTTTCACAAAGTGCCTCTTTCATGAGCGCATTTTGTTCCTGCAAATGGCTGACTTCTTGTTTTAGAGAGGCAATTTCTCTTTTCTGAGATTCAGATTTAAAGAAAAGTTCTTTAATGGCCTCAATGATTGGGGCAATTAATTTAGAATAAGCGACAGATTTAATGCCCGAAGATTTTGCAGTTGAAACCGCTTCTGGGAAGACCCTTTCTACTTCTTGAGCAACCACACCCATATCTCTGCCCTTTTCAAATTTCAGATCAGGATGCTCATCTTGGCGCCACTTATAAAAGAACCCATTTAACTGAATGACTCTTTCAAGGGCATCTGGAATTTTCTCGAAGTCTTTTTTATAACGACGGTCTGACAAAGCATTGTAAGCACCAACACCCGCAACAGATCCATTGACTTGAAGTTTGTAACCAGCTGCAGGAATACCAATGCCCACATTTCCACTGTTATCAATTCTCATCACTTCCGTTGAAGTATAAGTTCCATTGATGTCAGCACGATTTGGGCGAACAAAGAATGCAAAATTTTGGTTCGAATAGAACTCTGTATATCCACTCGAGATTCCAAATCCATGTCCATCGACAGTCGTATTTGCATACAAATTGATATAACGAGGACCGGCACCAAAAGCATGTGTGACCGGATTAAAAGTCAATCGACTCGTTCCTATAGTTCCTGATGTTGGTGAATTTGCGGTCGCACTTAACATGAGCGCCGAAGCACCATCAGCAGGAGTTCCTGCCACGACCTCTAGTTTCGAAGTTGGTGCTGATGTATTAATCCCAATATTACCATTCTGATCAATTCGCATTCTTTCATTGTTGGTAATACTATTGTTCGCCGTGGTCTTAAAGACCATCACCGTTCCATGTGCAGTATCTGTCCAATCCTGAGCAGCGTCCACTCTGATCTCTGCACGCTGAGTACTTGAATAACCACTTGGAGATCTTCCCCACCAACCAAAACTTCCAAGAACATCATTGTTTAAAGTTGAAGTTGGAGCGGCCCCAGTTCCACGGGCCTGACGAAAAGTAATGACAGGACGAGTGCCCGAGTCTGTTCCATAACCATCAATCTGAATACCCACGTTTGCAGCATCGGCCCCAACGATGTGAACTTGTCTTCCTCCATAAGGAATCGGAGCACTGGATGCATTTTCACTCACAACAAGTTTTGCTCCAGGAGCTGTGGTCCCAATTCCTACTTGCCCCACATTATTAATCACCATTCTAGGTGAACTGGAGGCCGTGGTATTCGCATAAAAGCGAATCGCTCCTGATTGATTATTAATGATGTTGAAGTTTTTTCCTGTTGCTGTTCCGGCAGAGTTATAAATAAAAGCATCTCCAGGCGAGCCAAAACCAAGATTCGTATTCCCTGATCCTGTAATTCCCATTGCAATTGAGCTCTTATCATTGCCAGCAACAATCTCAGCATTAGTCACAGTACCAGTTGGGTGAGTATTGTAAATTCCCATGTGAGTAATAGAATCACTACTTGATCGAACTTCCAACAATCCGGTAGGTGTTGTTGTGCCAATTCCAATCTCACCTGAACTTGTTATTGTCATTCGAGGAGCAGAGTTAGTCATAAAATGCAATGGGGCCGCTGTTGAAGTACCTACAAACATATTGCTAACAGGTGCACCTACATGAGAACGGACGGCCACTGAATCGGCCTTAGGAACTGCCCCCCAACTTCCTGCAAAAGCGGAAGAGTAGGCCTCCATCCCAATACCAGCAGCGTCAGCATGAGTGTTCCAAGTTGCAAAGGCAGCGGTACCAGAACTCGTATTATGGATCTTTCCCACAACAATTCCATCAACGGAATCGTTTACATCAAACTTAGCAGTTGGGTTATTATTTGGCCCAACGCCAACGTTTCCGCCGTTGTAATAAATGTTCGTTCCGTTTTCAGCCCATTGTCCGAAAGTGCCCACGTAGTTCTGAACATACTGAACGTTTGCGACGTCAGTAAGATCAACCCCAGAAGGAGTTGCAGGAATTTTTAGTGATCCGGCACCTGTTACACTTACAGCACCAGTAATTGAATCCGTTCCGTTCTTAACTAAGTAAGAACTAGAATCAGTCTTGATCTGATTAATCTGTCCCTGTGTCTTATTCACCACCACCGATAGTGAATCACCATTGGCAATAGCAGTATTGGATGGAGTTACCGTAGCAAAAGTCGATGCCAGAACGTCAGTTAAGAATGTGCCCCAGGTTTTGTCCCCTTTAAGATACTTGGTAGCATCACTTGCTCCCGCAAGCTTTGTCAGAGGGACATCTCCATCGGCCAGGTTTAATTTTGCATAACTAATTGAACCATCTGCAGGCGTTCCACTTGAAACTGTTGACCAAGATAAATTTCCAGAGCCATCAGTTGTAAGGGCCTGGCCTGACGTCCCTAGGCTTGCCGGTAATCTAAAACTTAAATTACTACCAAGTCCAACGGGTGCAAGAAGCTCAACCGAATTAACAGTATCGGACTTCATACGAAGACCGCCAGTTAGAGCAATATTGCCAATCACGCTAAGTTTCTCGCCTGGAGCTGTGGTTCCAATGCCAAGATTTCCAGTAGACGCTTGAATGGTCATCCATGGAGTATTCACTAAGATAGGTCCAAACCGTAGGTCTCTTGCACTATTGGTCGAATTATCCAAACCAGACTGAAGATAGTTGGCAATAGAATCCGAAGTTAGACGAAGAGATCCCTGAGCAGTTGGACTTGGAGAAAAAGTTATACTGGAACTCGTAGCAGTATTTTTTCCAAATAACACATTTCCATCTACAGATAATTTGTAAAAAGGATTCGGTGTCGTGGTTCCAATTCCCACTGCTCCTGTGTTGTAATAAATATCACTGCCCGTCGTGACCCACTGAGAAGCGGTCCCTGCTTTAGTATCAACATAGGCCTTAGTCGCGGCATCAGTGGCAACAGTAGGGTCGGCCAGATTTGTGATTTTGTTTCCACCCATTGCTAGTGGACCACTCATCGTGTCCCCTGCTTTTAAAACATAATTACCTTGAGAAGCAGCAACCACCCCAATATTACCCGTTACTTTATTGAAAGCAGATAAAACCGTGTCCGCTGAAGTCACTGCACCAGTTGTCGATGCAAAACCTGTGAGAGTTGAACCAATGACGGCCGGATTTAAGTTCTGCCAAGTCTTTGTCCCACTCCAGTATTGAGCAGCAGTGCCAGCAGTAATTTTTGGCTCTTTATTGCCTAAGTCTGTCGTGAGCCCATTGATCTTTGACTGATCTATCCCACTCGCAATTTGTGTATTTGTAATAGACCCTGCAGGAATTGAGAGTGAAGGCTGTGGTCCACTCTCCCACTTCAAATTAGAGTTGTTCCAAATAAGAATGTCACCGTCTTGAATACCAGTGATATCAACATCGGCAATTTCTTGAAGCTTTGATCCAGTTAACTTTCCGGCCGCTTTAGTCAGCATACTCCAGGAGTAATCACCTGAAAGCGGAACCACTGCACCCTTTCTTCCATTAAAATTAGAAACTGTGTTAGCGCCTACAGCAACTTTACTCCAGTTGGTTCCATCAGAGATCACCCAGTCACCAACATCAAAACTCATGACTCCAGAACCTAGATCCTGGGTTCCTGCAGTGGTCACAATATAATAAGTCCCAGCGGCCGCGACTCCCGCTGATAAAACCGGAGTATCAGTTGAAGCATTATAAGTACCAACATAGACCTGATTGGTAGAAAGAGAGGCCGGTCCCCAGCTCGTTCCATCAAACTGAAGGAAGTTCCCGGTTGAAGCATTCATGTGATGAAGCTTTGAGGCCGTGACTTGTCCATTTTGTAATTCAAAACTCAGAGGGAAAGTTGCCGATGCACTGGCATTGGAAATAACGAGATCAAATGCCTTCCCAACTAAAAAGCTGAGCATACTCTTAGCATTAAGAACTAACTTATCATTCGTTTTTGATTCAATTTGAAATTCGTTTACCCCTACTTTAGCAAGTGAGACAGTTTCTAAATTTTTTCCGGAAACGATGATTTGATCGTTTTGAACTTTAACTTGATGAATGACAGGTCTGTTCTCTTTAATATTCACATAGATGTTTCCACCCATGATCTTGCCTACTTCATTACATGAAGCACTCAGCAGAAGAATAAATAGAAGTGAGAGTATTTTCGTATCCAAACTAACCTTCAGACTGTTCCAACATCCTATTGAAACTCCTAATGCTATTCGGATTAATTAAAATCTGATTAATGAATGGAGGTCATTTCCTGGGCCGGCAATTTTTGCCTCTTTATGTCCCTATGAAGAAGTCTCTTGGAAGTCCCGCCTTTTGAAGTCGGGCCACACTAGAAGGCACAAGTCCCGTAAATCGAAACTCTCCGTTTCTCCAGGCACCAATGTCTTGCATAAGGATCTTGTCTCCTTCCATATTGGCGACCTCAGAAACCTGATGAACAATTCGCTGACCGTTTTTGTCTCGTTTGATCTGAATGATAAAATCAATCGCCGTACTGATCTGATAACGAAGAGCTTTAATCGGAAGATCGTAACCTGAAAGCATGTAGAGATTTTCAAGACGAAGAAGACACTCGCCTGGTGAATTGGCATGCACTGAGGTCATTGACCCTTCATGCCCCGTGTTCATTGCTTGAAGAAGATCGAATACCTCACCACCTCTCACCTCACCCACGATGATTCGATCTGGACGCATTCTGAGAGTATTTTTCAGAAGATCACGGATCGCCAGACCTTTAAGGTCTTGAACCGGTGGTCTTGCCTCAAGTCTCACGACATTCGGAAGATTAAATTGAAGCTCACGCGTATCTTCAATTGTAATCACTCTTTCTTTTTGTGGGATTTCTTGCAAAAGAAGATTCAAAAAAGTTGTTTTACCAACTCCGGTTCCCCCTGCCACCACAACATTCATACGGGCGCGAACTAAAAGCTTTAAAAAGTCGGTCCACTGTTTATTGAGTCCAAAGATATTTGGTGAACCATCAAAGGTCTTAATGTTCTTCTGATAGCGGCGGATGGTAATAGCGTGACTGCCATTCGTGTAATCTTTGTGAATCAAATTCACACGGCTTCCATCCGGAAGATTTCCATCTAGAATGGGCGCATACTGATTGAACTCTTTACGATTATACTGAGCAAGAGACTCACAGAATTCATCAATCTCATCATCCGTGAATTTGGCGTCGATACGAATCATCTCACCGTCTTTTTCAACGTAGATGTTATCGTTCTTGTTAATAATGAGTTCTGAAATGCCGGCCTTCTTTGCCAGTTCATCAATCAACTCATTAATGCCATTCTTTGCCATAAATACGTCCTATATTTTTTCGTAAAGAAAGATGTCTTGTTCTTTGATACTCGCACCATAGGCAAGTAAGTTGTCCATCATGAATTGTCTCGCGTCCGGAGACATCAGATCATAAAGCTCCTCGAGCTTCTTACCCGAAAGCAAAGCATTGGTGAGCATTTTGTCACCAAAGGCATTTAAGAGGTGCATGATTATCAGAATGAGCCAATCAATTTTCTCGGAACGTCCTTGCGAGAGCTTTAAAATGGCCCCTACTTCTTCAGGAACTTTGATCTCGAGATATTGATTATGTTCACGACGCTGAATCTGAATATTGGCAAGCTTCAGATAAAAACCCAGCAGGAATAAACGAGAAAAACTATGAACTCCGTGGTCCAAATATTTTTGCTCAAGATTCTTGATGTCTTCCACCAGTTCCATACTGGTGATTTGAGGGAACTCTCCGTAGATGAACTTCGAAATATACAAACTGGCCGTTCGATCCCGGAAGTTTGCCCACCCTAGGGCCATCATGGTTTTTTCTAGACCTCTTCCATCGTCAAATTCCTGGAAGGCCTTCTCAAGCACCATATAAAGCGCCTTATTCGGCCGAATGACATCAAAAATGGGCGCTGGTGAGGTCGTGACTGACAAATTACTCTTAAGGAGCGTGATAAATTCGGACGGAAGATTGACGTAAGGTAAGTGCAGCTTCTTCATAATTCCGACTGTTTTGATCCGTCCTCAGACTATTGGGTATGCTTTATTTAATCATGAGAGTGGACTTTCACCAAGGTTTTCCAGAAAATTAGGTTATGAGTTTACCGGTCTACCAGCACATTAATTTAAAAACAGGCTCTCTGGATGAGCTTAATGCCATTCTTAATCCTGAATTGAATCTCAAACACCCGGTGACCATTAGTCTTAAGGCCCTGGACCTGGATCAGCAACGAGAACTCATCGGGTTGATCGAGAACTATTTTGTTTCTCATAATCTCTCGTTCAAGTTCCCCTATCCGGTCTATCTTGTAAGTGATCACGAAGCGAGCATCACCAAGGTTCCTCTCGTAAGAAAACAAGAAGAACTCCCAAAGTTTTTTACTCAACGTGATTCTAAAATGAATGTGAAAGAATCACACCTGGCCGGTAAGAACAAACTTCTTCAGCAAGAAGTTCGTAATAGTGATGCTTCTTCCAACATTAAAGACGCTCAAAATTATGGTGAAGCTCACCGTATCATTTATGAACTGGAAGAAGAGCGCAAATTTTATCGTCTGATCTTAAACCGCTTGGTAAAAGGCAAAAAATAATGGACAAGAAAAGACTCATCAAAAGTCTTGAACCCGAGGACCTTAAAGGTTTTGAGGAATTCATTGAAGGCCAGCCAAGTGACACAAGCTTTCTTCCCAAAGGAGTTGGTGGGGCCAAGAAAGAAGTGGCGGGCTTTGAGCACTTCACTTTCCTGACGAACGATTCAGTCCGTCTCACGAAACTTAAATTTCTATTATCGGAGAAACTGCCCTTTTCATCACGTTTTGATCAGAGCGGAAAACTCATTCAGGAACAAAAAGAAGAGATCGAATTATTAAAGAAGAAGATGTTTGAAGTTTGCGATAAGGCCGGATCGCCTTACCGCAAATCAATCTCGGAAATATTTAATTCGTTTTTCGAACCACCAAAAGTTTAGTTGTTCGAATAATTCAGAAGAATTGGTCCACCAATGTGACGGAAGTCCTCTTCTGTCATTCCATCGACTTCATAGCCGTTTAATTGCTCAAGCATGATCTGATAAAGATAACGATCAAAACGAGGAATCTGAGTCAGCCCAAATTTTTCAATAAACTTGGCGGTCTGTTCACGCAGAACAGGATCTTCCTCACCCTTGATGAGGTATTCATTATCATTTTTCTTAAAGAACTTATGATAGAAATTTTTAAGCTCAGAAATAGTCACTCCCATTTTCCCGGCCGACGATTCTTCATAGTGACCGCCAACAAAGTTAATGAAACTTGAAATCATGATCGCTTCGAAATCAATGTTATCCACTTCGTAGTTCAGATAGAACTGATCGTTCAACAATCCACCGGCCTTGAGGTTTTCAAGACTCTTAAAGAAAGTCAGAACGAAAGGAAGTGCTGTCGTGAAAGTCTCTGTGGCCTGGTTCCAAAGTTCAAAAGACTCCAGATCACGAATCTCAAGAGGCTTCGAACTTCCATCAAACTTGTATTTCGCAACGTCATCGTGAGAGTTTTCAAGAAAAGCGTTCCAATACATCCCTAGGAAATACTCAAATTCATCTTGCTCAAATGGCGTTTGCGACATGGCCTTCTTGATTTTCTTTTTTGTAAGTTCAATCAAGCTGTGACCAATTTTATAGAGATCTACAAAGTCAAAACGCTCGAAGATAACTTCTTTCGGGGCCTTTGAAGATGCGTACTCAAGACCTAGCTCCAAACACTGACGAGTCTGATTTCCCACTTTGGTCATGGCCAGAGAACCGTTCTTAAGGGCGTCCTCAAGAGTCATGCGGGCATTTACCAAACGAACAAAATTAAAATGCAGGAACTGCTGGCGTTTTTCATCAGAAACTTTTTCTAAAGCGCCTTTAAGTCCTTCCATGCCCGATTGATAAGGAACAAGTGAAGAAGCATGGAGACTTTGATTGGCCGATACTGCGTCCAGATCACCAGTCTCACCTTTCTTTGTTTTAATAAAGCCATCAATCTGGGCCTCATTCATGAACGGGCTGTTATAAGAAAGCGCATCGAAATAATCCACGAAACCGAAGTCACGCAGACGCTCTTTCTTCTCTTGATACTGCTCTTCTTCCATTAGTTGGTAAGAGTCCACCACCATTTTGAATAGGAACGCATAAGCATTCTCCACTCCAATGTCAGCATAGAGACGACGGATCATCTCTTTAAGCTCCTGAACCATGTCGAAATCTTCAGGATACTCAATCAGGAGCTGGTTATCTTCTGTTAAGAAGTAATTGTCTCCATCCGGATACATGGGATCTTCGACGTCGAAGGTCTGAATCGTAAATTGATTCTTGAACGCCAGAAGGAAGTCTTCTGATGTAATAAACTCTAGAATCACTTTATCATCAGTGACCTTTGAGTAAATTTCCATCCAGTGATAAACAGCATTCGGATCAACAGTGTCCTTTTGCCACATATCAATGTCTCTCAGTGCCTGACGTTGTTCCGAAGAGAGCTTCGGAAGAATCATGGCCACCTGATCAGGCTCAGTGTTTTGGAGCGAAACGTATAGAGGTTGAATAGGAATCATGGAAAGGTCCATGCCCGAATCAACGAGCTTCTCAATGTCTTCAAATTTTTTATAGGCCTGGGCCTCGTAAAGAAGTTGGCTTAATAGATCTTTTTTGATCTCTGGTTCAGTCATAGAAATCCTCTTTTTAGAATTAGGTTTTTTACCCTATCTGGCCGCCTCTGGCCACAGATACACTCTGCAGCAATAGGTAGATTTCCCTCGGAAATACCGGTACACTCTCTTTATGAAACCATCGCCAATCACATTTCCAAAAGTTCCTAGTCTTTTTGAGCTAAAACAGGGTTATCCGGGCCTTAAGGCGCTCTTTTTTGACATGGATGGTACGCTCTTTAACACTGAATCCTATCATGCTGAGGCGATGTTTATGATTGGGCAGAGGTACAAAATCCGTCCACCATACTCTCCTGAAACCGTTCATGAGCTTATGATGGGAAAAGCTGACCACTTAGTTTTTGATATCATCAAGGACTGGGAAGGTGTTCCAAAGGATTGGACCGCGGCCGATTTCATTCATCAAAAAAACGCAAATCTCATTGAAATTCTCGCGAAAGTTGATCCCGCTAAATATTTTCCACCAGCTATTCTCTCACTTTTAAATGAGGCCAAAGCAGAAGGAATTTATATGGCCCTCGTGACTTCGAGTGAAAAAGTAGTAACGGAAGAGCTTTTAAAAATAGCGAAGATCCGTGACTTCTTTAATCTCATTCTGACTCGTGACGATTGCCCTACACACAAACCTGATCCATGGCCATATCTTAAGGCCATGAAAGAATCGCGCTTTGATAAATCGGAAATTATTATTTTCGAAGATTCAAACGTGGGTCTTGAAGCGGCCATTACTTCTGGCGCCCATGTGATAAAAGTTGGGTGGTACTGATTTTTAATAAGTAACTACTTATTAAATCCGAGTTCCAATCGTCTATTCTCCCTATTGTTAAGGTCATTCTTCCCATTTGTGCAAACTTTTGGACTATTCCGAGAGCATTTTTCATTCCTAATAGTGAAGAATACTCATCTATCTTTGAACATGTGCCCTTTGCCCTTTTCAACTATTAGGGGCGTATGCAAGAAATGTGAAGGAAGAAATTTCGAGAATGAATTAAGGCTTAATGATATAGAGCTGCCATTGATTCCCTGTGGACTGATTGTTCACCAGTTGAACCATTTCAGGGGCCGGAGTGAAATCGGAATCAATTTCATTTGAAACATAGAACTTGTCTCCCAGAACAGAAATAATGTTCCAGAGACCGTGGTGTTCCTGCATATCAATCATGTACTTCAAAAACATCAGAGGAACCGGTCCCTCTTTTGAGCCAAGCTTATCGTAGGCCATCATCTCGGCCAGAGCATCACGGGTCATGAAAGTCTTAAGGCGTTCAGAGAGAGTGTTAATCATATTGAGACTAAAAACATAATCGTATTTAAGTTTCAACATATCCACTTCCACCTGATCAAGATTCTGGGCGGAACGAACTTCTGCGGCCAATAGAAAGGCACTCTTCACCGGTTTACGAATTTCCTGAACCACAGGTTTCGGCCGAACTGGCTCTACCTTTGGTTCAACTTTAACTTCCGGTTTTACTTCCGGAACTTTTGCGACTTTCGGCGCCTCAGGCTCAACTGCCACTGTAGGAAGTTTTTCAATCTTAAACGGCTGCTCTTTTACATAAACATCCGTCAGACCTTTTTCTTCAAACTCTTTACCTGCTCCATAGAAGAACACGCGTCCTTGAAGAAATCGTTCTTGATATTTTTGACGAAGAAAAGTTTGCAGCGACGGAAACAATTGATTCAAGACCTCGTAGCGTACTTCTTTATGGGCCATCACCTCTGAGAAGCGGCGAAGACAACCCATGGCCTCACCCTGCTTGTTATAGGTATTTATGATGTTGGATTGTCCAATCAGGAAATAAGCATCACGGTTAGTTGAAAGACCATAGACCTCATCTTCCTCTGAGCAAAGAAGAGTCATCAATTTCTGATCGGCCTCGCAAACTTTTTGAAAGCGAGAAGCGATCTCTTCGTCACTACACTTTCCCTTACACTCTACATTCATGCGGTAGTGGGAATACCACTTAAAATCATTCTTCTTAAATTCCTTCATCCAGTCTTCTTTTTTATAAGTCACTGGAAGAGTCTCATCATACTTGGGCGAAAATTTTTCTAATCGACTCACAAAACTCTTCATATCAGAAGACTTCGGACGACAGGTTTTGGCCCAAGCACTCAAATTAAAAGCACAACCATTTTTAAGCTTGAAATGATCCGATGCCAGTTTCATGTGCCAAGCACCTTCGAGCAAATAACTCAAAGTGATTAAGCGGTATGAATAATGAATTTCATCGAAATGCTTTGAAAGAAGTTCATTAGAACAAGACAGTCCTCCATTCAGTTCTGAACGAAGGAAGAAAGAAAAATCCTTCTCATTCTGAAATAAGTAAGAACTGAAGAAATTCTGAAAGAAGACCTCATCCTCGAATGACATCTTCCCTTGATAAATGTCCTGAAAAATCAAAGGCTGATAGCGTTCTGAGTACGAATCGAGGCGTTTTTCACCCAAATAGCTCTCAGAGTGGATTCGATCCACTTTTGCCTGGGCCATGAGACCCGTCGTAAGAACTACAAATGAGGTAAAAATATACTTAACCATCGGATATAACTAATAATAATGAGGGTAAAGGGTACTAGAAGCAAGTAGGGAAAACTCTCCAGTCCCCCTTTAGGTAATCCTCCAAAACCACATTTATTTATATGCTAATTGGAAAAAATTCCCTGCTTTGGCCATCTTTTTCCCTCTGGTGCTATAATGGTCCTATACGACGGTCCCATACAAAATTGCCCTCAAGGGAAGATGAATGATGACCGACAAGTTCGATAGATTACTTCAACAGGAGAAGCGTGTTGGACAGTGATCATTTGATCCGTACCGCTTAACCCCTCGACTTTCGTTTGACGGCCGACGGTTTAAGCAGAAAACTAAATGCACTTTAAACCAGAGGTTTTTATGAAAACGAAAGAAAACGTTCCTACTCATTTCGTAAATTTGGACAAGTTGAACCCAAAATCGAAGCCAAAAAGTCTTCGTCCTATGCGTTCAATGGTGGCCGTAAGAAGCCTTAAGCCTAAAACTGGTGTAGCAACTATGATTGTTAAGCCAGAAGAGATGTCGGAAAGAAACTAAAAGTTCTTTTCGATGTCTGACTTGAGCTTGCTCTGAATTTCGCTTAGCTTATCAATCTGCTTCTTGTGGATAATTCCCAGATATTTCTTTTTTAAGTCAAAAATTGTGTCCGTTGCTTCTACATAGTTCTTTTTAAGCTCTCTCATGCAAAGCTGTTTCTGGGCGGCAGGAAGTGTCTTTCCCTGACTGTCAGGGGCCTCACCTGAACAATAGAGCTTCTCCTCCTCTACTGCGTTTTCAATCGCTTTTACATGCTGATTGAAAGCATCATCATATGAAGGATCCGCTTTCATCTCCAGGGCCTTGAGTTTCTCAATCAAAGTCGGGATGCGACTCTCACGTTCTTTATCACCGCCGAAGTCAAATAGATCAGCGTGGGCCGTAAAAGAAAAACTAAGTACAAGAATTAGAATAGATCTAGCCATGAACCCTCATGAGGAATTTTTGATTTTAGAAACTTTTCACTCTCAACCACAAAGCGACTTAATGGGAACCCCACCACGTTGGCATAGTCTCCATCGACCTTTGAAATAAAAGTAAGTGAAGGACCTTGGATACCATAGGCCCCGGCCTTGTCCAGAGAATCACCCGTATCAAGATATCTCTCCATTAACTCATTTGAAATGGAATTGAAGGTCACCTTTGATTCTTCCACAAAGGAAAAACCATCTACCTTACCGTTGTATAAAATCCTTACTGATACTGCGGTAAAAACGGAATGAGAACGGCCACCTAATTCGCTTAGAAACTGCTTTGCTTCCGCGCGATCTTTGGGCTTTCCATAGATCTTTCCATTAAGACAAACAATCGTGTCCGCAGAAACAACAAACAGATTGTCCCCTGATTTTGAACGAAGCTGATTAAAAACTGCTTCGCCTTTTAACGCCGCAATTTCTGCAGAGAATTTCACCGGGTCTGTGGCGTTTGACTCTTCCGGCACATTGAGGGCCAGAATTTCATAAGGCACTTTCAGGTGACCGATTAATTCTTTTCTTCTAGGTGAAGCGCTCGCAAGAACTAATTTAAATTTAGAATTTACCATTTCTTAGAATCCAGACGTAGTAATGCAGATCATTCATTTCTCTTACCCGCATTTTTTTATGATCATACCGGGACTTTAGGCCCAAAAGATAGTGATTTAAGCTTACACGGTACTGATTCTCAGTAAGATCTCGCTCCACCTTTTCTCCATTATTCTCAAGCTTCGTTAGAAGGTTTTCTAAAGAGCGCAAGTTGGTGGTTTCAATACGACGAGTGTACTCAACTAAAAATTGAAAACGTCTCTCTAGTTCATCACCCCAACGTGTATAACCGTGGTCGATGGCGAGTTTTTCAGGTTCGTTCACTGCACTCATTATTGGCAGAGTAAAACTCTTGACCCAAATTTCTCGGGCCAGTTCAATGCTCTTAATTCGTTTAGTCAGTAGTTCTAAAATCTGCAGCGTACCTGGAGCATCTTTCATGGCCTGAAAAGAGCGTCCGTTTACTTCCACTTCATGCCAATCTTCCTCTGAAATAGGAACTGGTTGAGTCAAAGAGTAGCCACGAAGATGAAGAGAGAACTCTTCGCCTTCAACTGTTTTGCGTTTTTTAAAGTAGGCCTTACCACCTGGCTGGTAGGTAAAATCAAAGTTCACATTTTTTGTCACAAGAGTTGAGTTCGGGGCCACCACCATAAAACGAGTCTGGAGGGAGATGTCCCCGTTCTGAGCTTTTAATTCGTTCAGCGACTTCATTTGCGCTTTGATGGCGTTATCATCCAACTCCATGATTTCTGCCAGATGCTGATTATCGTTTTGAGATTTATAGATCTCTCGCTCAAAAAATTCCTGATTCGCTTCTCTCACCAAAAGAGGAAGACTCAAAGAATCCGTCTCTGGAGAAAACTCTGTAGGAATCTCCCCTTTCGCTCTTGGATTCCAGTAAATGTGACCACGGTTTAAACGAGTCAGGATAAAAATCTCACCTTTACCGAAGTTAATTTCTTGAATGGAAACAGACGTGCCTGGCCCCAGGCGCATGAGTGTTCCATCCATCATGTAGACCCAGGCCACAGAGTCTTTATCCGTGTTAAGTTCATCTCCTTCCAGAAGACGGGAAAGGTGCTGAACCTTGGCACTATTACTTCCGCGGAATACTGAACAACTGCCCTTACACTGAAGAATTTTTCCTACCAACTCTTTATGCTCGGCTTGGCGGACTCTAAGCTTCCAATCCGGAGTGACGTCTTTGACCTCACGTTCGATGACCCATTTTGTGATGTCCATCCATTCCTCGGGATCTTGGGTGGACCAAGGAATGATGGAATACCCCTGACCTTTGGCCGGTTCAGAGACATCGGCTTCGACTTTTTGAGGTTCTACCTTCCAGTCTTCCTTCTGGTGAAGACCTGGAGAAGTGAAGCGCTGCTCACCTTTAAGTTCTGGGAGAATCTCATTTTCAAGACCCAAAAACTCGTCCACTGGCTCCCCTTGGGACCAAACTCCCGTGGAAGAAAGAATTAGACTCATGGCGAAAGCCGACCAAAACAGTTTTTTCATATGATTTTCCTATGACTTTCTCCTCGGAAATCAGTCATGAAAATTTACGATAAGGGCCTTTTCTGATAGAGTGATGGTTCATATTTTCCTCTTTCCGATTGGAGATCCCCGCTATGGAACGCGAAACTGCCCCACAGACCGAGAATTTTTCTTTTTCCGAGGCCGAGAAAAAGATTCTGAAGTTCTGGCAGGAGAAACAGATTTTCAAAAAATCCCTCGAGAAAACGAAGAAAGGGAAAAACTATATTTTTTACGATGGTCCTCCATTTGCAACTGGTCTACCTCACCACGGTCACATCGTTGCCTCAACGTTGAAAGACGTGGTTCCTCGTTACTTTACGATGAAAGGTTTCTACGTTGATCGTCGTTTCGGTTGGGACTGTCACGGTCTTCCCATTGAGCAAGAAATCGACAAGAAATTTAATACATCAGCATCCGACTACGTTGCCCTTCACGGTGTAAAAAAATACAACGATGAATGTCGTGGAATCGTGGATCGTTATGTAAACGAATGGGAAAAAACCATTGGCCGTCTTGGCCGTTGGGTAGATTTCCAAAACGATTACAAAACGATGGACCTGCCCTTCATGGAATCAGTGTGGTGGGTCTTCAAAGAAATCTGGGACAAGGGTCTGATCTACCAAGGTAACAAGATCGTTCCTTACTCGCCTGCTCTTCAAACAGCTCTTTCTAACTTTGAGGCCGGCCAAAACTATCAAGACATCCAGGATCCTGCGGTGACAGTATTGGTTCGTTCAAAAGACGATGCCAATACATACTTCGCTATCTGGACAACAACTCCTTGGACACTTCCAAGTAACTTGTCACTTGCCGTGAATCCAGAGATTGAATACGTAAAAGTTAAAGATCTTGATAAGAACATCTTCATCATCATGGCGAAGGCCCGTCTTGAAGCTTACAAGAAAAACTTCAAATACGAAGAAGTTGAAACTTATAAGGGCGCCGACCTTAAAGGTAAAAAATACGAGCCACTGTTCCCATACTTCGCAAATCTTGCGAACGATGGTTACTTTGTGATTCTTGCTGATGATTATGTAACAACAACTGATGGTACAGGTATCGTTCACCAGGCCCCAGGCTTTGGTGAAGACGATAACCGTGTGATGAAAGAAGCGGGCCTTACTGAAGTGATCGTTCCGATGAATGCTTCAGGTCAGTTCGACTCATCTGTTAAAGACTACGCCGGCATGTACTTTAAAGATGCTGATAAAGAGATCATCAAAAATCTTAAAGATCGTGGACAACTTTTTGTTCAATCAACTCTCGTGCACAGCTATCCGATGTGTTACCGCACAGATACTCCGCTGATGTATCGTGCTATGCCACAGTGGTATCTTGCAGTTGAGAAGATCAAAGAAAAAATGCTTAAAGCAAACTCTGAGATCACTTGGGTTCCTGAGAACATCAAAGAAGGTCGTTTCGGTAAGTGGCTTGAAAACGCTCGTGATTGGGCGATCTCTCGTACACGTGTATGGGGAACTCCGCTTCCGATCTGGATCAACGATAAGACTGGCAACGCCATCTGTATGGGGTCAATTGCTGATCTTAAAAAATACACCGGCAAAGATGTAACAGATCTTCACCGTGAGTACGTTGATGATCTGGACTTCACAGTTTCTGGTGAAGAAGGCACTTATAAGCGTATCCCTGAAGTTCTAGACTGCTGGTTCGAGTCTGGTTCAATGCCATACGCTCAGCTTCACTATCCATTTGAAAATAAAGACGTGTTCAAAGATGGCTTCCCTGCGGAATTCATCGCTGAAGGTCTCGATCAAACTCGTGGTTGGTTCTATACACTTACAGTTTTATCTTCTGCTCTATTTGATAAGCCCGCTTTCAAAAACGTAATCGTCAACGGTCTCGTTCTTGCGAAAGACGGCAAGAAGATGAGTAAGCGTCTTCGTAACTACACCCCACCTGATGAACTGATGGAGACATTCGGTGCGGACGCACTTCGTCTGTTCCTCATTAACTCAGGGCTCGTTCGTGCAGAAGAACTTCGTTTCACAGACGAAGGTGTTAAAGAGATGGTAAGACGTGTGCTTCTACCATGGTTTAACTCTTTCAAGTTCTTCTCTACTTACGCTTCAGTTGATGGCTGGAAAGTTGAAACTGCCGCTAAAGCTTCTGACAATATCCTTGATAAGTGGCTTCTTTCAAAACAACAAACTCTTGTTAAGAACGTGAACCACGAGATGCAGAACTACCGCCTTTATAACGTAGTTCCTGAGCTTTTTAACTTCATTGAAGATCTAACAAACTGGTACATCCGTCTGAATCGTCGCCGTTTCTGGGAAGAAGGTATGACTGCTGACAAAAACGCAGCTTACACAACACTTTATACGGCCCTAGAAACTGTATCTCGTTTGATGGCACCATTCACTCCGTTCCTAGCTGACTACATCTACCAGGAACTTAAAACGTTTGGTGGTAAGACTGAAGAATCAGTTCACCTTCTTTCATACCCTGAGGAGCAAACAGGTCTTATCAACTCGACTCTTGAGACTGCAGTTGATCGCATGCAACAGGTGATCCTCCTGGGACGCCAGAAGCGTGTGACTGAAGGTGTGAAAGTTAAAACTCCACTTAAGACTCTTAAAGTTGTTCACCAAGACAAATCACTTCTGGATGAAATGAAGAAGCTTGAGGAGTACATCAAGATCGAGCTTAACGTGAAAAACATTGAGTACATGACAAATGAAGCGGATTTCGTTGTTCTTTCGGCCAAGCCAAATCTTCCAGTACTTGGTAAGAAGCTTGGTAAAGAAATGGGTGCTTTCAAGGCACTTATCGAAAAACTTCCATCTGCAGACGTTCAAAAGATCGAAGCTGGTGGTAAAGTAACTCTGAATAACGTCGATTTTGATTCAAACGAAATCCTCGTTTTCCGCGCTCCTAAGGCCGGCACACAAGCGGTTACAAACCGTTTCATCACTATTGATCTTGAGTGCACACTTGACCAGGATCTGATTGATGAAGGTCTTGCTCGTGAAATGGTTAACCGTATTCAGAAGACACGTAAGGACTCAAACTTCAACGTGGCAGACAGAATCGAAGTGACTGTTCACTGTAATGCTGAACTCGCGAAAGTCTTTAACAAGTACCAGAACTATATCTCGTCTGAGACGCTGATGGTGAAAGGTGCTGTTTCTGACTCTAAGATTCCGGGAGCTGTCGTTCACGAAATTGATGAAGACACTTTTGAAGTTTCTGCTAAAAAAGCTTAATTCCTAAGGGGACCTTCGGGTCCCCTTTTTTTACCGACTCTTCCAGTTATTATTCTGACAAAGATGATTGGCCGTCCCACCCGCGTTAACGTAGCAAACACCACCTGTCGAAATACAATCAGTCGAGCGCGGGCAGTATCCTGAAATATACCTGCTGTTGAGAAGAGATTGGACGAGATATCCCTTACTCGTTTTAAGAGGCGCTTTGAATTCGCTTCTGAGAGTCCAGTTGGAGTTGATACAAATGTGATTTGCAGTTCCGCCACCGTCCATATAGCATGATCCTGAAGCGCTTACACAGTGGCCTCTAGAAGGACACACCCCATAGTACCCTTTGTTGCTTTGAATTGACTGAACAACATATTCATTCGTCGTTACATTTGAAGAAGTTCTAAGACGTCTGTTGTCCGCATTGGCAGGAGCTTTGGTTTTACAGGCGGAATTTGAATTTTGAAAGTTTGGCCGAACATAGTAATGGAACAACCCACTACCTCGATAAACGTTTGAGTACATTTTCGAGCCCCACGAAGGGCATTCCGGAACTTTTTTAGTGCAATCAGAACTCTCTGAGGCCTCACAGTACCACTCTGAATAGGCATAGGCACCGGCAGAATCGAATTCATTTTTTGTAATCACATTAAAGTTACTATAGTCACGGATCCTCAGAGGATCACCAGGTTGTTTTCGAAAGCTATTTCCTTCAAACGTATTTTCATGAGATAAATGTGCCACATAAACCGAATGTAAAAGTTCAGGTCGAGAATAATTCTCAACATTACTGAAGACGTTCCCCTTCACTTCATTTTTTCGTGAGTTAACAAATCGTACGACAGCATAGGCCGGTAAGCTCTTATCAACGTGATACTTACTTCCAATTTTATCAAACAAACAATAGAGGATCTTATTGTTACTATTGAACCCCGCTTTTTCGTCATCACGATTACCATTGAAACTAATCGCTTCTGCATAATAACGAATCGCCAGATATTCAAAGCTTAAATTTGTGGCCTTACCATTAGTCCCCTTCAGGATAAAGAATGAACGTTGATTCGCCAGACTCGCTGTCGAACTACTTCGACCATCAAAGACGGCCTTGTTGGTGGCAGAGGTCGAGTAAATCCTAATTTGATAAAGAGGATGAGTCGCGGTCCAGGTGACTGTTTGGTTATAGTAAACTCCTGGGGCCAACTGGATATTAACATTCGATGGAGATTTCTTGAAATGAGCGGCGACCAACTCATGAGCGCGCTTGAGTGTTAAAACAGCTTTAGCGGCCGAAAGACCATCCTGAGTATCAACACCTTTGGGTGAAAGATAGATATTTAAAGTGCTTGATGAAAAAGAATGAAAGGAAAAGGTAAGAAGAAAAATTAAGACGAACGTACTCCCAAAAATCTTAGAGCATCCCATGTAGTCCCCTCTTCACAGATTGAAACAACTTATCGGCTATACAAGTAAAACTCTTTACCTTTTGGCAAACTTAAAAAAAGGGCCCGTGAGGGCCCTTTCATTCTATTTTTTCTTCATATTTTTTGTGCCCCATTTATAATTGAACACCAGACTAAACTGTCGGCCGGCCGTTAGTTCTTCTTTCTCGTTATATTTATTAACCATTCCATACTCAGCACCGATATTGAGATTTGAAATTCGCTTGAAATTCATACAGCTAATACCCGCTGTCCAGCCATCAACACTTCTCACATCACCCCAGGTAAATTCACCATCCGGTCCCAGGTCATTGGTCTCAAAGTAATGTTTGTTACCATACACTTCCCAGTCACAGGACTTCGTCTCAAAACCTCTGAAAGCAACTTCTACTCCATAAGCACCGGATTCAACCTGAGGCGCGTGGCGACCATTTCCGTTATTGATCTGGTTTCTCACGAAGGTTGATTGGAAAACACGAATCTCGGCGTCCCCTTTGCCGGTTTTGAGTAAGTAACCCAGATAGGCCGTCATATCGTCCTGGCTGCGTTTTTCTCCTGCAAAACTTCCTGTCTCTCCGCTACTACCGGTAACACCAACATAAAGATCATGACGTTCTAAATATGGTGAGAGATTTTCAAAAACTCTTTTAAGCCCATTAGCGACATGAAGCTCGACTGTCCCTGCATATGAGGGATAAGAATTTGCCCGTGAATCGGAAGGTGTCACACTACTCTGACCTTTAATCCCATCACCATCAATCACGCTAAATGAGGCCAGGATAATCCGGTCTAATTCATCTTTAAGTTCGTAATTCGCCTGAATACCTTTATCGTAACGAACAATGAGTCCATAAGGAGCGGTCATATAGTATCGGCTCGGTTTTCCCGGAAGAGGATTTAAACCATTGGTCTCAAAACTACCTGCTAGTAGAGTCAAGTCCTGAGAGTCAGTCAGCTCAATGCCCGCACCGATCTTGGCCAAGAGCCAAGGGCGATCCGCCATACCATCGGCCCTGAAGCGGTCAGTATTATGAAAGTTTTGCTCACCTTTCTCCTGATAATGAAGCACTTCTTCTTTTGGAATGACACTGACATCGATAAAGATCACTTTCAGATGTTCAAGATCAAGATCCTTAGATAGCTGGCCATCAAACTGAAAGACAGAATCGCCCATTGAGGTTTCATTTCCTCCACCACGGCGGAAGTCATTACCTAATACACCAGCAACGTGACCTGAAACAGAAGCATTGATACAAACACCATTAGTGTAGATCCCACCTCTGTAATTACACTCCTGAACATTTAAATCAGGGCCAGCAAACGAAATCGTTGAGGCAAGTAACAAGGAAGAAGCGATAAGAGAATTTTTAATCAGCATAGTTTTTATCCTGTTGGGGTTTTACTTGCCCTTAGGATAAAGACTTTTCATATCGAAGTGAGAGGGCCCTGTAACAGTTTTACTTACTATGTAGAGAGTATAAACAGTGGGATTCTTAAGAGTGACTTGGGGAAAAATTGATGAGTGTTATCTTTATATGAGAATAAAGCAGCAGGGCCTAAGACTGGCCCTGCAATAAGATTTCTTAAACGCTCATGTGTGGTTAGATTTTTCTGTAATCAGTACAAACATCTTCCCAACCGCAAGTCGTTGTCGTTGTCTGGTAGTATTCGCTGTAAGTAGAGTTACACTCCCACTGCTCTTCCCATTCAACACACTCGTGATTTGCGCTCCACCAAACCAAGTAACCAATCAGGGCAATCACACCTGCACCAATGAGAACCATCTCTACGTTACCGTTCCAACTAGCACCTTGGCCGTAAAACTCTTTTGAATTCTCCCTTAAAAGAGTCGCCAATTCTGCAGACGAATTTGCTTGTCCTAAAAGAGTCATTTTTAGTTTAAGGGCCTCCAGGGCCTTGTGGTTTTTCATTTTACTTTCAGCGAGGGCAAGGATGGATTCTTTTGAAGCTTCGCCACTGGCAATGGCGGCACTGATTTTTTCAAAGAAGGCCTTTGTTTCTCTTTCCTGGAAGGCCTGGTCTTTTTGGTCCCACTCTACTGTCATCGTATACTGATATTCATCGAGCTGACGTTCAAGTTCACCTACGGTTCCGCTGGCAGCGAGCACATTAAAAGTCAGGCATAGAGATAGCAATACTGATAGTAGCTTCATGTGAAATCCTCCCTGGATTGTTTCGTACAACAAGAAATATAATTTGGGAGAACCAATGAAAAGATGGAAAATGCGATGTAATTATTTGCTAATTTTTAGGTGTCACACTGGCACTAACGTTTCATCGCCACTCCTAAATATGATATCATTCTGCTACCAGTAAGAGTGAACCGCATCTTCTCCGGAACAACTCCGGTGAATAAAGATTTGAGACTTATTGAGGAAAAAACGGGCCGCAATCCTGTCATTTGCAACACTCTCATCCCCGCAGAATGACAGAACTTTTCTAGTTCTTGGGGTCTGATAAAAAGCCTTAACACATGCATGTTTTTTGGGGTGTTCTTAACCAACCACTCCACAAATTTAATCACCACGAGCCAGCTCAAAGGGTTGCGATTGAACGTGTGAAAAAAGAACAGACCTCCGGGCCTTAGAACGCGCGCAAACTCTTTAATGACCTTATCTGGATGTTCCACATGCTCCAAAAAGTCCATGGCCGTCACAGCATCAAAACTGTTATCCGGGTAAGGAAGATGAAAAGCATCTGCCACTTCGTATTTCACCGAGTGAGTTGCATCATAGGCCTCAGCGACTTTTAAACTCTCCCGAGAAAGATCAACTCCAGTAACTCTGAATCCGACCCGGGCCAGTTCATTACTTAAAAATCCTCCTCCACAACCAATATCTAACACCTTCGCATCGGCCGCGAGATGAGTATTTAAATGCTGAACGATCCAGGGAAACTTCACTTTATTTTCTGCTCGCAGAAGCGCAATCGGATCATCATAGGCCGTGTACCAACGATCCCCATAGGTCTCATAGAAAGAATTATTTACTTCGCTTGCTTCCATGGGATACTCCAGCGCAAAATTTGATAAAGCATAAAGAACCCAACCACCAGCGGTTGATAACAAATAAATTGATCCTCCGGATAATTGATCCAGATAATGCCCGAGCACATAAAGATTAAAGGATGAAGAATAAAAAGAAGTGAATGGAGCCAGTTTTCAAATCCATTACACTCTCTCGCATGAACAAATTCATCTTTCGTAATAAACAAGCACGAAAAGACCGCGAGGATGACATAGACTGTGAGATTTTCATGAGAGAAATCTTTAATTGCGATGAATGAAAGCGGAACAAATATCGTAAAAGTATCAAGCGGATGTCCTAATCTCTCCCAAATCCCAAGCCCTCTTTGGTAGTGCATTTTTTCATCAATGACCATAAGTAGGCCCTGAATAAGAAACGGCACATACAAGATCCTCATAAATTCACCTCAAAAACCGAGCCAAAGATCGTGAGTCCTGGCCCGAAGGCCAAGCTCAACACTTTTCGTCCATTTGCTGGTTTCGAATCTAAGATCTCCTTCCACACGTGAGGCAAAGTTGCTGATGACATATTCCCACGCTCAAACAAGACCTTCTTACTTTTTTCAACCTGCTCTTCACTAAGTTCAAGTTTCTTCTGGACCGCCTCAATGATCTTTGGTCCACCAGGATGAATCGCAAAAATACCGTTCTTTAAAACTTCGTGGGTATTCACTCCGGCCTTTTTACATAAGCTAGAGACGAATCCCGGGATGGCGTCCCTGATTTTAAAAGGAACTTCTTTTGAGAGAGTCATCATCATGCCATTTGAACCAGGAACCCAAGTCATATCATTTAAACTTTCAGGGAGAAGTTTTTCCAGGATTCCCAGGACCTTCAATGATGGGCCAATTTTATTCTCTGAAATAGAATATTTAATATGCCCATCCGCAAATAATGTCTGAACCACCATTTGCTCGGGAGTATGAAGAGAGGCATCGAGATGAAGACTGCACATCTCTGTATGAACAACATCCACGTTCTCATGATCATGAGATAAGGCCCCTGCCATTCTCACCGCCGGCAATGAAGCATAACAACCCATATGATAAGCATGAGTGATATTAGGTGATGATTCTTTATGACTAAAATAGATCTGGGGAGGACTCGGAGAAACATATCCAGTACAAGTAACATGGATCAAGTGATGAGGAACATGTGTCTGATAAAGCCCTTCAAAGACTCGTTGGACCTTTTTTCCGAAGTAATGATTTCTTTCTTCAATACTCGCTCCGTTCGGAGAGCCCGAGTTGATTTGATAAATCTGATGGCGCTCCCATTCAAAATCCACTTCTCCGCAATCAAAGTAGCGCTCACGTATATGAGATTCTGTAAGAGTAAAGTGCCTCAAGCGGTCTTTGAATTTTGGAGATGGATCATCCGCAGAACGGGCATGGGACTCCAATGTCCAATCCACAATTCTTTTTTGGGGTAGATGATGTTCCGGTAACACGGACGCAAAAGAATGGATAAAGAAGTTCTTTCCCATAAGGAAATTTAACATGTTTTCTCGAAGGCTTAACGACACATCCCCCCTCAATAACAGGGTTAGGAGAACTGTCTAAAATTTAACCAAAATCAGCTTTTTAAATTTTTTTAGAGAGAGCGTCGAGAAAACCTTAGTAATTCAAGGAGTGAATTGTGGATTGGAAAGATTTTTTCAAACTCACGGTTATAAAGGACGACCCCTCAGGAAGCCATCCTTACTTTCATTCTGAACTTAAGGTCTCGGAAAATTTCTCTATGGAGGAACTCTTAATCAGAGAGTTTGATCATCTAAATCTTCCTGATCATGAAAAAAAATATCTCACACTCAACCATCGAAAAATTCTTTTACGTGGTCACTATTTTAACTGTGCTGAGTTTGAACGAATTGCTCAGAACTTTATAGAACGTCTGGCCCATGAAAAAGATCAGGAACTCATCTTCTCCACCACTGGTGGCGGGGTCTATCTTTTCATGGCACTTTTAAAGTCACCTCAGGTCTTAAGAGAAAAGAAACTTATTTGCTACACTTCTGAGATGCCTCTCTTAGGGACTCGAATTGAAAATCAGGATCCTAATCTCACTTTTATTCACAAAAAAGATGCTCCAAGCTTCTTCAAGCATCTTCCCAGCTTGTGGCAAAATTCTCTCTAGGGCATAATGGGAGCATGCGATTCTGTCTTGTATTGATGCTGATTTTTTCCACACCTGTCTTTGCCCAAAAAACTTTGGGCCCTGAAACATTTCAGGCCCACGTACGACCAGTTCTAAATGGGATCCTGGGTGACTTCTATCAGATGATCACTCTCTTTCCAGATTTTCCGAAAGAAATCGTTCCTCTCATTCAAGAAATGGACACTCTTACTTCTGATAAAGAACATATGCTGGCCGACTGTCCCCGCGTTCTATCAAAAAAGTGTGCCACGAGTATAAAATCCATTCGCCAAAAACTTCAAACCATCCGTGGTCTCTCACTCAAACTCCAAGATCAAATGAAAATGTCCCATTCGATTCACTTGAGTTCAGTTTCAGGTCTTCGTTTGGTCAATCAGTTTGACTTAGAACTGGAGAACATTAAGGGTTATCTGGACAATGCCTCTTTCCTGGAAACGGCAGCGATTCCACAGAAGCGCGAAACTTATTATGTGATTAAGCAACTGGATGAGCTGAATACCTATCTTTCGCTCGCTCTAGTGGAGTTCATTCCGTTTACTTACAAAGTGGACTTCAGGCATTTTTATACAAACTTCGTTCAGCCGATTCAGCTTCAGATTTCGAAGGGCAAGAACTATGAGTTTTTGAACAGGAATGTGAACTCGTTGAATTTTGCGATTAATCTCTTGAATATGAATCTCACCAAGAGAAATAAGAAAACACCGGATGGGATGGGACCTTACTTAGCGGTGATTCACAATAGATGGAATAGTTTACTTAGATACTACTTCTAGAAATAAAAAAGCCCTCTTTCGAGGGCTTCTTTTTTAAGATTAGTACTTAGAACGAGTACGACCGCGAACGTCAGTCTTACGACGACGCTTATCAGCGTTCTCTAGCTTTTCTTTCATCTTAACAGAAGGCTTTTTGTACTCTGAACGAGCGCGATATTCCTTCACGATTCCGTAAGCATCACAAAGACGCTTAAACTTTTTAATCGCTTTTTCCGCTGGAAATCTGTCATCAATTGTAATTGAAATTGTAGACATGCTCATTACACCCCCTTCTGCATGACACTGGAAAGCCGAAACAGCTTTTTTTCAAAGAGTCGCTTCCGACCCGAGCAAAAAGATAACCCTTTCGGCCACATACGTCAATCAAAGACACTGTGCAACATGTAATTTATTTGATAGAAAGAACCATGCAATTAGATGCTTTTGACCTCAATTCCTCTCATGAGCAGCCTTTGGCCGCTAAATTACGTCCAAAAACACTGGAAGATTTCTTCGGTCAGGCAAAAATCCGTCCTCAATTAGAGAAATTGGTCTCCCATCCCCGCCATGTGATTTTCTGGGGCCCACCGGGCACTGGTAAAACCACCCTGGCCAATATTATCTCGGCCCAGATCGGCCGCGATCTCACGGTTTTTAGTGCCGTGACCAGTGGGATTCCGGAGCTCAAACGAATCATTCAAGAAATGCTCGATCGTCGTCGTGAGTTTGGAAAAGAAAGCATTCTTTTTATCGACGAGATTCATCGCTTTAATAAGTCTCAACAGGACGCTCTTCTTCCTTATCTGGAGAATGGTGATTTCTTATTCATTGGTGCCACCACGGAGTATCCTCATACGAGTTTAAACAAGGCCCTCATCTCTCGTGTTTCACTTATTGAATTGAAACAACTTCAAGTTGATGACCTGACTAATATTCTTAGTCGAGGTGTAGAAGATCTAAAACGTCCTGAGCTTCAAGACTATGTAGAAGATCTGGCCAAGCTTTCAAATGGTGACGCTCGTTTTGCTCTTAATCAGCTAGCGCGTTTGGCCGCCTTTAATGAAAAAGAATTAGAAAACAAAGAACATGTTTTAAAAGAACTCTTTGAACATGCTCGCCAATATGATCGAAATGCCAACCGTCACTATGATGTGATTTCGGCCTTCATTAAATCTATCCGTGGTTCTGATCCGGATGCGGCCCTTCTCTATCTCGCTATTATGCTTGATGGTGGTGAAGATCCAGAATTTATCGCGAGACGCTTAATGATTCTTGCTAGTGAAGATGTGGGTCTGGCGAATTCTCAAGCGCTACAAGTAACGGCCAATGCTCACTATGTGGTAAAACACATTGGGATGCCAGAAGCTCGTATCACTCTTGCTCATGCCACAACTTTTATGGCCCTCTCTCCTAAGTCGAATTCTGCTTATAAGGCAGTCGATGCGGCCCTTGGTTTCGTTCAGGAAAATCCTACGATCGAAGTTCCGGGACATCTTTCAAATGTGTCTCCAGAGAAGAAAAACTATAAGTACCCTCATGCTTATCCAGGTAACTGGACCGAGCAGCGCTATCTTCCAAAAGAGGCCAATGTCCAGTTCTACAAACCAGGCACCAATGGTTCAGAAAAGATGATGGTTGAGAACTGGAAGCACATAACAAAACGTTAACAGTAAATTCGGTCACTTCCTCCCTAAACCTCGTCAGTTATGTCTTCCATAACAATCCTTTTTGGTAAAAGGCCCCCATCATCGGGGGTCATGGAAGCCTTCAGGTCACTCTCCTTCTGCAAACAGACAGACAATTTTTTTAAAACTAAATAATTGAACTTAATGAATTTGAGTCACTGTGAGTAAAATAAAGTACGACCTGAAGAAGGTAATTTTTGGTGCTAATAGCTAAGTACCTATGAGAGATCAACATGCTTTACTCAAAAGAACGCCATACTGAAATTACTTCAGTCCCTTGGAACGCGGACCAGGTGATGGATTTTTCTTCTAGCATAATGAATGAGGCCGAAAAGCTATTGGCAACTTCATCACCGTTACCTCCTCATCCACTCGATACGAATGACTTTTCCCAACCGCTCTCAACTATGTATTATGGAGTTGAAGGCGTCGCATGGGGACTTCAGCACTGGGGCCAAAAGACAAAAACAAAACTTTCTTTCAATCCGATTGAGATTTTCGAGAGCAGAATCCAGCAACATCCTGAACCGGATGATGTTTCATACTTTTTTGGGAAGACAGGGATTCGGCTCGCCATTCAGGCCACTCAACCATCTGAAAAAAACCTCAAAAACTTATGTCATGATCTGGATTCACTTCAAAATGTTGAGACCAATGAAATGATGGCCGGTGCACCCGGTGCTTTAATTGCGGCTCAACTTCTTTGGGAAATGAATAAAGAAAGTTCTCCAGAGAGGATTTGTCTCCTCATACCCAAGGTCTTAGGGGCACGAAACGACAATGACTCATTAAAACTTCCTATCTGGACCCAGAATTATGTGGGCCAATCTAGCATTTACATTGGTGCAGCCCATGGGGCAGTCGGAAATATCTTCTCTCTATTGCGTGCCTCCATCCACATGAATAAAACGGACCTCCAAAGCATCCGTGAATACGCCATCTCTCTTTTAAAACGAACCGCTCTAGAAAATGAAACTGAGGTCAACTGGCCCATCCTTTACTCAAATAATAATAAGGAGCCACTGGTTCATTGGTGTCATGGGGCCACAGGAGTTGTCATGCAGCTTGCGACCCTACTCCCAATTGGTATCGATTCAAAATTTGATGAACTCATGATTAAGGCCGGCAATCTCATTTGGAAGGCGGGCCCTCTTAAAAAAGGGGCCAATCTTTGTCATGGAACTAGTGGAAGTGGAGCCGCCTTATTAAAGCTTTTCGAAAGAACTGGAGATGAAATATGGCTTCAAAGAGCGCGTACATTGGCAATGGCCACTCTAAAACAAATTGAAGAAGACCGAGAAACTTACAAGCAACCACGCTACTCACTTTGGACCGGTGATATTGGTGCAGTTCTGTTTTTACAGGCTTGTACAACTGGGAGATTTTTCACTCCAATGTTAGACGTGATTTAACTGTCTAATCTTTTTACACCCCTTGTAATCCTTTCCTGAGGCACCCAGCTCGCCTCATGGCCTGATACAATAAGGAAAATTACATCAGGAGTTCCACATGAAGATCTTATCTCTTATGGTACTAGGTTTATCACTTGTTTCAGTCGCTCATGCGAAAGACGCAAAGTTTGAAGACTTCGTAGGTAAATATGAGGCACAAAGATCTGAGCAGAGTTTTCGATGTGAAGGCACAATGGAAATTAAGCTGAACAAAAAATGTAAGGGCATCACTCAAATCACCATCAAAGAAAATGGTCAGAAAATCGTTCATGAATTCTGTAAAGGTACAGAAACTAAAACAGAAAAGGAATCTGCTGGTCACGGCATATTCTCTTCAATTGATCGCACAAAAATTAGAACTGAAATTGAAGGTAACGTCATCACACAAACTGAAACAGTAACTAGTGTAACAATCATGGGCCCGATTAAACTTGGACCTTATATCAACCGTCTTACACTTAATAACGACGGTTCAATCACTGACGAGTTCTTTTCCAGCTCACTCTCTGAAGCGGGCGAAAATGAGGACGGCACAAGCCTGCAATCAAAGTGTATTTATCAAAAGCAATAATTAATTAAGTAACTCACTTCAATACGGGGCATTCTGACATGCCCCGTTTTTGTTTCCCCTTTAAATTTCACTACACACTGGTCTCCCTTTTGCATCCTTAAGAGACAACTCTAAGGAGGATCCTTATGGGACAACAAGAGCTAAAAAGAAGACCGGAAGAAAAACACTCTACTCAGATTATAAGTATGATCGTGGGTGTTCTCTTGTGTATTCTCGGACTGGCCGGGCTTCTTAATCAGTCATTTGCAGGGCTTCACTTGGGTGCTCCCTATAGCACCATCATTGCGGCCTCAGGAGCATTATTACTTTATTATGGTTACAACAATAATAGTCGAGATGCCTTTGTTTGTTGTCTGGGCTTTGCTATTTTCTATGGTCTTCATGCCATTGCAGGATGGGTCTTTGGTACACCAGGGATGCCAGCAGTCGGCTATGAGAAACCGGACCCGGATTTAATTCGAATCATCCCTAGAGTTCATGAACTAGGAAAACACGATCACGTCTTGAATACCATTTTGGCATTGGCACTTGCTGGTGGTGCAATTGACTGGTGGAGACGTAAGAAATCGCAAAAAGGAATTATGCGTGTTATTCGGGAATTCATCGACGACCATCGAGAGAAATCCGAACACAATCGCCCTATTCGTCACTAACAAAAAGGGGCCCAGATCAGACTGGGCCCTTTCTTCTTTACTGAAAATTGTAAAATGCCATGAAAGTTAAAGTATGAACTTTAGTCTTATAAAAGAAATCGTTAAGACCGTGCTGATAACTAATGTCGATGTCCCATAGTTTGGCCGGAGTAATTGACATCCCAAGAGTGGCATTACTTACAAATGACTTCGCCTCTTTTTCAAGAGAGCAAGTATCGAAGTCACCATCTACTGTACAATAGTCATTGATTTTGAAGTCAGCGCTATAACCACCAAAAACGGCGAAGTTATCATTGAATTGATACTGAAGATTAACAGGCACCGCTGCTGAAATAACTTTGATATGAATCTCACCTTTAAGACCAGATTCTTTAATTTCAAAGCCTGCGGCCTTTTCTTGAATGAAAGCACCAGTACGGATTCCCCAGTAATCATTTAGCTTAATCGTGGCCTTTGGACCAAATACCAGGGTTCCACTGACTTCTTCATTTACCGATTCACCTAAATCCAAATCGGTATCAACAAAGTTCGCATGGACACCACCACCAAGAGAAATTTTATTCTCTAGAGCGAAAACAGAACTAGAACATAAAAGAACAGCAGCAAATAACAATGAACGCATGTTAATCCTTTCTTAACAAAGAAATAATAATATGAATTTTATTTCATCACGTTCTGAATTTTGATCAACTTAATTTTTATTAGACCAGTGGAAGGAGAATCACAAACCTCGTGTTAAAATGAGCAGGATCATAGAACAAGCTTCCATTATTTCTTTCAATAATGCTTTTTGAAATACTAAGACCAAGCCCCGTTCCCTTACTTGGTTCTTTCGTTGTGAAAAATGGATTCATCATTTTCGCAGCGATTTCATCCTTGATCCCTCTTCCAGAATCAACAACACTAACTTGAAGGAAAGAGCTCTTCTTTTGAACATTGATCCAAATCCAACGATCAGGAAGCCCCTGAATGGCGTCGGTAGAATTATTCAGGAGATTCAGAAGGACCTGTGAGATCTGAACAGAATGTCCTCTTACAACATGAGAAGTATCACCCTGAACTGAAAGCATAATATCTAAATGAGTTAATCGTTCAGTTGAAATCGCAACAACATCATCGAGTACTTTTGAAAAAGGAAAGGACTCAGGAGGGTCCTGACTATCATTACGGGAAAGGTCCTTGAGACCCTGAACCATTTTTCCCATCTTAAAGACGGTCTCATCAATAGAGTTCAAATGCTCTTCGACTTCTTGGCCTTTTAATTTGTCCTTCAAAACAGTTATCTGCAATGTTAACGACTGAAGTGGATTATTAATCTCATGAGCAATCCCACCCGTCATCTCTCCCAAAGCGACTAAATTGGAAGAATGGATGAGTTCATTTTGCTGTTTGGTGATTTCTTTTTGGGCATAAAGAAGTCGCCAGCGGGCGACAGTCAGAACACTCAGGGTAAACAGCATCACAAAACAGATAGCAATCAGTTTTTCATTCGGGTCGGGAACCATACCAGAAAACAAAAGTCCCGTTCCCAGAATATGTTGAGTCACCAGTAAAATGCAGGCCGTGGCAGATAGAATGGCGCCCTTCCATAATTCTTCTAATGAGAATGTGATATGAGGAACGAGTACGCTGGTGAAGTAATAATACTCAAGACCAGACTCCGGCCCTAGTGCATCAGCTGAGACGAAAATAGCATAAAGTCCCACTTGATGAATTAGGGGCCGGGCAATGTCGTAGTGATGTTTACGAATAAACCAAATTCCCAAAAAAATTGCCAGAGTACTGCCAATGAAGAAGTAACATAAAGTGATCTGGCCCGCTTTATAGGTGTGAAGAATATAAAAGACAAAAGCAACAACCGTCCAGTATGCGTCTAACGTGGCGACTTGAATGGCAAACTTCTTCCCTTCATCCAAACCCGGATGAACACCGATTGATAGTGCTTTGAGAAAGCATGCCTTTAATTTGCTCATAAAAATTGAACAAATCCTATAGCACTATGAAAGTGAATTATGAAGAAATGAATAAAATATTAAGGTATAAAAAAAGGGCCCTCGTGAGAGGGCCCTATAAAACTAGATTAGGTTTTCAGGATTCATTGTTTCAAGGTGATGCTTCACACTTGCAAGGAATTTAGAACCTAGCTCACCATCAATTAGACGGTGATCGTAAGTGTGCGTACCGTACATCATGTGACGAATTGCGATTGCATCGTCTTCCATAACCATTACGCGCTTCTTGATCACGCCAGTACAGAAGATACCAACCTGAGGCTGAAGAATTACTGGAGTAGCGATAAGAGTTCCGAATGAACCGTTGTTAGTGAATGTGTATGTACCACCAGAAAGGTCGTCCATAGTAAGTTTTTTCGTACGAGCTTTGTTAGCAAGGATATCAAGCTGACGAGCGATGCCAGTAAGGTTTAGGTCACCAGCATTCTTGATGACAGGAACAACTAGACCGTTACCTGGAACTGCAACTGCACATCCAAGGTGGATGTCTTTCTTGATAACGATGTTATCGCCTTCGATTGAAGCGTTCACAAGAGGATGCTCTTTAAGCGCCTGAACGATAGCGTAAAGAACGAAGTGAGAGAACGTAAGGTTGATACCTTCGCGCTTCTTGAATTCGTCTTTAATTTTGTTACGAGCTTTCACAAGGTTCGTCATATCGATTTCGTCGATAGAGTTAACGTGTGGAGAAGTTTGCTTAGAAGCAACCATGTTCTTAGCAATGGCCTTTCTCATGTTGTCCATAGCAACGATCTCAACACGGCCAGATGGACGAGTTTCAGATACGCCAGATGGAGCAGCTGTTGGGGCCGGAGCAGCCGCTTTTGAAGGGGCCGCAGCTTGCGGAGCAGCTGCCTTAGCTGAACCACGGTTAGCGATATAAGCTTCAAGATCGGCCTTGTTTACACGTCCGCCAGCACCTGAACCTGAGATGTTTTTAAGTTCTGAAAGAGCGATACCAGCATCTTTCGCCATCGCTTTAACAAGCGGAGTATAGAAGCGGAATCCACCTTCTTCTTCAACTGGAGCTGGTGCTGGTGCAGCTGCAGGGGCAGCGGCTTGAGCTGGAGCAGCTTCAGTTTTAGCAGGAGCAGGAGCGGCAGCAGCTGGTTTTGCAGCTGGAGCTGAAACAGCAGCGTTTAGATCGTCTTCGATGATCGCGATAGGACGACCAACATCAACTGTCGCACCTTCTGGGTAAAGAAGTTCAACAATTTTACCGTGAATCGGAGATGGAATCTCAGATTCAACTTTATCTGTAGAGATTTCTAGAAGGATTGCATCTAGTTCAATTACTTCGCCAACATTCTTGTGCCACTTCGTGATGGTACCAGTCGTGATCGACTCGCCCATCTGGGGCATTACTACTTCAACCTTAGCCATAAAATTTCCTCACTTTGAGAGTATATTCGTATTCTTTATAAAATTATAAGTTAAGCGGTCTGCCCTTCGCTGCTAGAACTGCTTCACCTAACCACTCACCAAGAGTTGGGTGCGGGTGAATAGTCGCGAAGATTTCTTCATCAATACCTTCCATTGTACGGAACAATACGTACTCATGGATAAGTTCAGTTGCTTGGGTACCAACAATGTGGGCACCAAGAAGTTCACCGTATTTTTTACCAGTAAGAACTTTGATGAAACCAGTGTTCTCGTTAGAAGCAATCGCTTTACCGTTGGCCATGAATGGAGCTTTACCAACGTTATACTCGATGCCTTTCTCTTGAAGAGCGCGTTCAGTGTAACCAACAGAAGCAACTTGTGGCTGACAGTAAGTACAACCAGCAATGTTCATCTTGTCGATAGCATGTGGGTGTTTACCAGCAAGGTGTTCAGCTGCCACAACACCTTCGTGAGAAGCTGCGTGAGCAAGAAGCGGAGGTCCAGCTACGTCACCAATAGCGTAGATGCCTTTAGTTGTCGTTTCATACATGTCGTTAACTTTGATGAAACCTTTTTCAGTTTGAACACCGGCCTTATCAAGACCGTAGCCTTCGATATTACCAGTCATACCTACAGCAATTAGACCGTAGTCAAACTTGTACTCAACGTTCTTTCCGCCCTCTTTTACTGAGAACGTAACGTCTTTGCCGTTATCTTTGGCCGTGATACCTTCGATACCAAGAGACATTTTAATGCCATATTTTTTATAGGCCTTTTCAACTTCTTTAGAAGCGTCAGTATCTTCGATTGGAAGAAGGTTCTTCTGCATTTCGAATATGTGAACGTCTACACCGAAAGAGTTCCAGAAATAAGCGAACTCTACACCGATGGCACCGGCACCAACGATACCGATAGATTTTGGAAGATTCTCAAGTTTAAGAGCTTCGTAAGCACCAATCAGACGCTTACCATTGTGCTCAAGTCCAGGGAATGAACGGTAGTGAGCACCAGTAGCGATAATTGTATTTGTAGTGTTTAGCTCTTCCTTAGTTCCGTTAGAAAGAGTCACTTCAATTGTCTTTGCGTTCTTGAAAACACCTTTGCCATTGAATACTTCGATTTTGTTTTTCTTCATGAGGAAGGCAATGCCCTTCGACATGTTATCAGCAATCACGTTGGCACGTTTAACCGCAACAGCGCCATCAAGACCTTTAAGATCTACGTTAATACCAAGAGACTTGAAGTCGGCCAATTCATGAACTGAGTGAGCAGACTTAAGAAGAGCTTTCGTAGGAATACAACCACGGTTAAGACATACTCCACCGAGTTTATCAGCTTCAACGATCGCTACTTTTTTACCTAATTGAGAGGCACGAATGGCAGCTACATAACCGCCTGGGCCAGCACCTAAAACAACCACATCAAACGTTTTGGCCATGAGGAGAATCCTTTTGTTACCAACATAACTATAAATGTCCCGAAATCATGGACTTTGCGCCCTGCACTTGTCAATGAACAAGGGGGGTTTTTAGCTAGACGAACGTCTCACAAAAACGCTATAAGACACTCTATGTCAAGGTCGCGCTCGTCTCTGTCATTAACATCTGAGGAAATTGCCTCAATACTTACCCTTTACCCTAAAGGGCTGGTGGCCGTTGACCTCGAAACTACTGGGCTTTCTCCCCTGGTGGACAAAATCATTGAAATCGCAGCGGTTAAGATTACCGAAGCTGGTGAGGTTTCTAGCTATCATCAACTCATTAACCCCCTGATAGATATCCCTGAATTTACGATTCAGTTCCATGGTCTCAGAAATGAGGACCTAAATAATTCACCTACGATTAAAAAGCCCCTGAAAGAATTTTGGGACTTCGTTGGCCGTCATCCCATGATTGCCCACAATTCGACGTTTGATTTGGGTTATCTCATTAAAGCGTCTCATGATTTCCAGATCGAGTTTCCTCCCCTGGATATTTATGACAGTTGCCGATACGCTCGTGCGATTTATAAAAATCAGCCAAACTCTCCGGCCAATTTCAAACTTTCAACTCTAAGTCAGTATGTGGGTTTTGAACTCCAGCATCACGTGGCGATTGAAGACACTTATGCGTGTTTGAAAATCATGGCCCATGTGGCGAAAGAGATGGTTGATCATAAAGTCGCCATGGAAAAAAGTTTTGTCTTTAGGCTTTCAAATTTCGATAAAAATGATTGTTTTAATTTCTCGACTCGTCTGAAAGGACTGACCGACATGGTTCAGAGCAAAGTTCTGGTTGAACTGGATTACCGTGGTGGTTCAGTGAATGGCCGCATCCGACCGGTGCGCCCGATCGGCCTTATGCCTCTGCCTCAAGGTCCGGTGTTGTTTGCTGAATGCCTACTCACTGGTATGAACAAATCTTTTCTTTTAAAAAAGATCAAGTCCTTCCAGAAATTAGAAGCGAGTCTTCTTCAAAGGAACGTTACTTAGATGAAAAATACTTTTATTACGAAAGAAAACATGGGCCAGAGATTTGTTCAGCTCATTATTCTGATTGCTCACTTAGTGCTCTTGAAATGGATCCTCTACACACTATATGAAGGTGGAGTTTTGCCATTTAAAACGTTGATGTTCCACTTCACGGGAATTTCTATCTACGGTGCAGTTTTAATTCGCACTTGCGCCTATATCTACAAACGACAGTACTTAAAGGAGCTCGAAAAGAATGGTCGAGAGCCAAAGCTGGACAAGTAGTTTCAGCACGTCTTTTAAGAACATTCATGAGCTCTACCGCTTTCTTGGTTGGGAACTAACTCCTGCACTTGAGAAAGTGGCGAAGACCTATCCGGTCTTCATTCCCCGTCGTTTAGCCGAAAAGATCAAAATTCAGGGCCCTCAAAGTGTTCTTGCCCGAGAGTTTATGCCAATAGAATCTGAACTCGATGCTGATTTTAAAGGTCTCGAAGATCCGATTGGTGATAAGGCCTATCATAAGGCCCCCCAACTCATTCACCGTTACGAATCGCGAGCGCTTTTTACGCCTACAACTGTTTGTCCGGTTCATTGTCGATATTGTTTTCGTAAGAATGAACTCAATGTGGCTGATGAAATTTTTCAGCAGGATTTTGCCCTGACACTCGCTTATTTAAAAGCGCATCCAGAGGTATCAGAGATTATTTTCACCGGTGGGGATCCGCTAACTCTGTCGAATGAAAAACTCGAGAAATATCTCACCGCCTTCTCTGAAATTAATTCAATTAAAGACATTCGTTTTCATTCTCGTTACCCAGTGATTTTGCCAGAGAGAATTGACGACGGTTTTCTTTCTTTAATGGAAAAATTTGGAAAAAGATTCAGAACCATGACCCTGGCGATCCACGCCAATCATGTGGAAGAGTTTGATGAAATCAATCGCGTGGCCATTCGAAAACTCACCTCTTCTTCAATGCAAATTCTGTCTCAAACAGTCCTATTAAAAGGCATTAACGACAGTACTGAAGCTCTCCTGGATCTTTATCAGGAATTCATCGCTCTGAAAGTTCGCCCTTACTATCTCCACCACCCAGATCAGGTGAAAGGTGGGATGCATTTCTACCTTCCACTGCGCGAGGGACGTGAAATATATCACGGTCTTAGAAAGCATATTCCGGGCTGGGCCCTTCCTCATTACGTGATCGATATTCCAGGCGGACATGGAAAAATCTCGGCCATGAATCCAGAGAGTACCACTTTTTCTGGGCAGCTTATTTCGAAGGACGGCGAGCTGGTGGCGATCCAAGAGCCTGACTTTTTTATTTAAGTTTTAGACTTCTCTGCCTAGTGCGTAATTTCCTTGGTGATCACCTTTTACATTGTTAAGATTTTCTTATGAGTCAAACGATTCTCATCGAGACCAATGATGATCTCAAAAAAATCTATTCGCTGAATTTAAATACGTTCGTTGGAACAGATGTGATCTATCGTCAGAACGCGGACGATGCTCTTGCCCTTCTTCGCATTCTTCCTCAAGTCTCATTGATCATTACCGAGGCCAGAGTTGGTGAAGAGGAAACGGCCCAAAAAATTCACCAATACATTAAACAAGAAGCTCTCAACACCAATATGATTGTGATGGGAGATTGCCCGGGTCTTGCTCGAGAAGTGGTTTGTTTGAAAGAACCAGTGAGCTGGGAAAGTCTCATCCGCCAAGCGGCCTCGCATCTAGGAGTGACCATTCAGGACTCCATTAATCGTGTGAAGCCAGATTACCTTCCGGTAGGACTGTATTACTTCTATGACATTCAGCGGACCCCCTGTGATGTTTATATTCGAATCAAGAAAGGTCCTAGCGACTATCAATACGTGAAACGAATTCACTCGAAGGACGTTTTTGATAAGACGGTGATCAAAAAATACGAAGACCAGGGCCTTAAGGAATTCTATATTCCAAAAGACTATATTCAGTACTTCACGACTTTTGTGACGAATAATTTGGTGGCGAAATTAGAACAAGATGATCTTTCCTTGGAAGAAAGAATTCTTACCACCGCCAATGCCCACGACATTGTTCGCGATACCATTCAACAAATTGGTCTTGATCAAGCAACAATTGATCTCGCGGATGCGGCCATTAACTCTATGGTGAAATCAGTTCAAAACTCTCCGGAAGTGGCCAATCTTCTGAAATTTTTGTTCTCGAACAAGGTCTCCTATGCTTATCAACACTGTCACCTTCTGGCCCTCATGTGCCATTATGTGCTCTCTAAACAGACTTGGTATAAGACTGAACATCTGCAGATTTTAAGTTTTGTTTCTTTCTTCTCAGATGTGACATTGAAGTCTCACCAACAGATGCAAATTTCAAGCATGAGAGAATTTGCGGAATCAAATTTTACCGATGAAGAAAGGCAACAGGTCATGACCCATGCTCTGGATGCAGTGAAATTGATGGACCATCACCCGGACGCAGATGATTACATTAAAACAGTTCTGATTCAGTCACATGGGAAAATGGACGGGATTGGATTTGAAGATGACCCAAGCGAAGAGCTTCATCCACTCTCTCGTGTGTTCATCATTTCAGATTGTTTCGTAAAAATTCTTCTAAACCCGGCCCTGCCTTCTACTAAGAAAGACATTCTGCCTATTCTGGCGGCCCGGTTTACAAACCCGAGCTACCAGAAAATCATTAAGGTCTTAGAACAAAAGTTCGTCTAATTAAAGTTGATACTCGCAGTTCATCAGAACATCATATTTCTTATTCAGAAACTGTCCTACGAACCATCCGTCTCTCCATGGCCTTCCACCCATGATTTGAATCACCAGGCTTGAATTGTTTTCTGCTGAAACATAAGAGTACTTATATTCATCGTGAGTGAAAGCGACCTTGTTGAATTCTTCATTCACCCCGCCCCAGCGGTCCGACTTGGTGTAGATCGCCATCACCATTTCATTATTCATTTCTTTGATAAGTACGCCTTCTACGCCTTTGTTGGTTTCAATGGGATCACACCAAAAAATGGTTTTATCAGCAGCATGAGAAGCAAAAGCAAGGGACAGAAGTAGCGATGCTAGAATTGTTTTCATAAAAATCCTTTTTTATTGAACGACTGACTTATTTTAAGAAGCGCAAACAGCAACGAAAAGGTCTGCTGTGCCGAGTTCAACAAAAGATTAATAAAGATTGATTCGCAAAGTTTTCGGAACAACTAAAAGTTCCTCACCCCGCTCCAAAAACCACGATTGACGGGCCTTCAGCGCAACTCTTACTTTTTTGGGCAACTAAAACCTAAGAGGTATTTATGAAAGCATTGGCCGTTCTAGCAGTTACTTTAATGATCTCGAGTGCGCACGCTTCTTATATGCGAACTACCTGCTCTAACTCTACCGGAACAGTGATGTGGGAGACCGGTTACGAGAGCAATAAAATTAGCCTTAAATACGCTCAATTCGTGGAAGGCACACTTACCCTTGATATCGACCAAGTCGACATCGACTTCCCAAAAGAGGTCCTCATTTCTGAAAAGACCATGAGTAGTTGCGAATATATGTCACATTCAAAGGTCTTTGCCGGTAAGGTCCGCATCACTCCTTCGGCCTCTCACCCTCATGTTTTACGGGGTAATTTCCCGGAAAATATGGTGGAAACCGAGGTGATTTGTACTTTTCAGTCTAATAATGAGCTTCCTTGCCCAACCCGCTAATTTTTTTCAAAATCTTTGAAAAAACTCGGTTGACAAGTTTGAGCGGCTAGCATTAATATCTGATGCACTTAACGCGGTTTTAGCTCAGTTGGTAGAGCGTCTGCTTGCCATGCAGAAGGTCGTCAGTTCGAATCTGATAAGCCGCTCCAAAATTATTCGAAATAAAAAGCCTCCCTTGTGGAGGCTTTTTTTTTGCTCACTTTCACTACGTGCCTTCGGACCTTAATTCATGAGTCTTCCACCCTCTTTCCATCTTTTGGCACCTCATCCCTAAGAATAGCTTAAAAGGTCCTACTGTCTAAAAATTGGTCAGTACGTAATAAATTCCTGACCCGTCAGGGTCGCTCCCACATCTATTAATCAAGGCCTTAAAATACCCATACTTTAAGGAGCCACCGTGAAAATACAACTAACAGTATTAGGATTAATACTCGCCACTAAATTATTGGCCGGAACTACGGCCACCACAATCTCACCTGTGGCCTGGAACATCATCCTTGAAGAAGAAAAAGTTATATCCAAAGTGTTGAACAACTCAAATGAAGATCTCATTTGTTCCAAGCAAGTAGAGGTCTCCATGCATGATGAGACTGGATACGATCGTCAGCGACTTGTTGTTACATTTGCAAATCAAATCATTCCTGCCCGTCAAATGAGATACTTTGAACTTAATAGAAGTAACTTAAACCGCGAATACAAAATGCTCAGCTTCGGTGATGTTAAAACTCATGAAAAAGAAGTTTGTGTCCCATTTAATGGGACCGGTGTCGAGATTACAAAAGCGATTACTGGCGCTCTTAGAAATTCAGATCTTGAGGCCGCAAAACAGGCCTATCAATTGGCCACGAATAAAAACGAAATTAAATATTTAGATCTAAGCAATTCAAACTTCAACTCAGATCTGAGTTTTCTTAATCTGAACTATGTTGATACGACGAATACTCCATATGAAGAAAGAAATCCTCCTACTGATGATGGCAAGGTTTGCAAAAGAAGAAAGAATGCCATCTGTGGATTCATGTATTTCGAAAAACAAAACAAGCTATGCAAGAACACAGAGTGCTGTTTAGCAACCGACAAGAACAATAACTGTACACTTGAATTCAGCTGTTCTCGGAAATCCCTCACTCCTGCCTGGTGCAGAATCGCTGATCACGGGGTCGAAGATGTCTGGAGCTGCTTTAACCAAAAAACAAAATCAGGTGACTGGCGTCTGTGTAATCCAGTTAAGGGGCTTTAAACAATGAAAACATCATCATTCGTTTTTACAACAGTCTCGTTTATAGCATGCATGAGCGCTTGGTCTCATCCAACTGTCCATCCTTCTCATCCAGAAAGTTTCGTAACTATTAACAATATTAAAAATAGTACGAATTCTAATCTTCTATTAGACGACAGGGATCCAAGTGTCATCTATGTTCTTCCCCCAAATAGAGAGATGAATCCGGTCGAAGTTTCTCTCAACAAAGAGGCCTCGAACGATTGTTCGGAAATGGTGAAAGAGGAACAAAAAGTTCAAGAGATCGAAGCTTCGATAGAGAATCTTGAGATCAAAATCGAAGAAAAAGAAGATCAAATCTCTGAATTAGGAATTCGACAACTGGCGATCGTTAAAGAGCAAAATAAACTCGTTCGAGAGCATGCTAATTTAAACACGATTAAGGAATACGATCAAAAATTAGAGGAAGTGATTGGCCTACTGACCGAGGCCCTACAACAAAAGCAGAAGTGTAAAACTGCTGAGTGCAAAGCTACAGAGACAGAAAAGATTAATCAACTCGCCATTTCCAAGGACGAAATAGTCCAAACGATTGATAACTATTTAGACAATTCTCCAGAGGCCGCTCAGTATAAAAAACTAAATACTGAGTATAACGACATCGAAAATCTGGCGCTCAAATTATTTTCAGAGAATGATCAAACTCAAGAAAACATCCAAGCGCTTGAAGGCGAAATTGAACTACTGGATCAGGAAATTGCTTCAAAGCTAAAAAAATCCGTTACGGTTGAACTGTCGTTTAATAGTAACTGGGATGAAAACATTAATAAAATCAAAAAAGAAAATCGTGGTTTTTTATTTGAGAAGGCCCAAATTAACTCTGCTTCAGTAAAAAATGAATTTCTGGATGAAAACTTCAATCGCTATCCAGAATCATTCACAAAAAAATTGGACATTGAGCTTTCACGATACTGTGAATTTAAACATTCTGACTTATTAAAGAAAAAGCATCATAAAGAAGGTCATCAAATCCTGGCCATTACTTATGAATATCTAGTGAACCCTTTGAACTCTGCGACTGTGACCTATGATCTGGCGAAGGCCCAAAACTTCATCAATACTAAATATGATACTCATCCCGTAGAAATTCTTAAAGGTGCTCTCTCTGCTACCCTTCCGGCCACCGCAAGTAAGAGCATGAAGGACTTTTATGGCCTGGAAGTGTTCCAGCTTTATGTGGCCAATAAACTAGTCACTAAAAAATGGTCAAAGACTTTTAAACATCCGGAACTTCCAAACTATGGCTCATTTATGGTTCAGCCTATTCTTAAAGAGCTGTACCCGCTTCCTGCATTTTGGAAAACCTTTCCTTTTGTGCCTCCTCATTTCCCATTCAACATGTACCATGCGGTTTTAAAAATTCCCGTTTCTTTAAAAGGTGCTGAGAAAGTTCAACTAACTCCAGGTCAGCTGACTACACTTGATTGGATCAGTTCAGCGGAAATTAGAAGAGAATAGTATGATCAACTTCAAAACTCTTTTCACTATATCTCTTGCCCTATCATCTACCGTTTATGGGCAAACGGACTTCTGGAATAGAAACGAAGCATGTCGTTTGGTTCAAAACTCAATGAACTGTAGCGGCATTGAGAATGCGGTGAGTTTGAAAAACTGCTACCTCAATTACACTAGAAACGTTAGAGCGTGCTCAGAATGGGTAAAAAGAGATCAAGAACAACGCCTAAAGGCCATCCAGGATAATGGAAGTTCTAAGACCGCAAGTATCAAGAAAAAAGCTTCAGAGGTCCTGGAAAAGAACTACGAAATCTATTCAGGTAAGCACATTGAGACCATTGATAAAACCATGATGGATTTCATCAAAGGTAGTCAGTTTCTCAGAGACTTTATGGGAGTTCTAAACCCTCGAATTTTACCTCAGGTCTATGATATTTCTGATAAGACAGATGCTGCCATTAAAAAGGGCCTTGAAATTTATAAACAGCTTGCATCGTCAGCGCCGGACTCAATGAAATCCTATGAGCAGTTAATTGCTGATTTCAACAAACTTCTCCAACGCCTAAATGTTCAGGAACATAATTATCAATTCGAATATTCACATACAAAAACAAAGATCCTTGCTCTTCAATATGATGAGAACAGGACACAACTTCTTGCGGCCCTTGAAAACACAGGGTTTGTGATTACAGAAATCCAATCCATGAGATCAGGAATTAATTCTTTCAAAGAAGAACTGGCGGCCAGGAAAGATGCCCTTACCCAACCGACCTATAGTCTTTCAACTGGTCAGATTGTTCTCAATAAAATTTGGGACGCCAAAGAAAAACTAAAAACAGCAAAGGATGATGACAAGGACGGTTTAATCAAAGAGATTAAGTTTCTTCAAAAGCTATGCGGCTCATACTATGAAGACCCTTCTGTATGTCAGTTAGAGGGGAAATAAGATGAGAACCATCATTGCTCTCCTGTTCTTGGTCTTCAGTAATTTATTGTTAGCAAATTCAGAAGTAAATATTCTGTGTACGAGGCTTGACGCTTATTCCGGCTGCAGACTTGCCTATCCTGACTCAAATGTCATGAATATTAATGGCAATCCTATCTTGTTTAATAACGGTCGAAATTGCTCATCTGCTCAATGTGAGTACGAAGGCTTTATTTATCCTTCTTCATTAAGAGTTGGTTCAAACTATATTGAATTCTTCATCGCCACTATTACAAATGATCCAAATTTTTATACGAAACATAGATATGACTTCTTCTTTAATAAAAAACGTAAAGGGGAACCGGTTATTTCTGAAAGGACTGGAAATAATCAAGATCGTACCTACCAGGAAATTTATCTCGAGTTAAAAGAGATCAATCCAAAGCTTCATGAAGAGCTGGAAAAAGCAAAGGCCGAATACAGAAGATTGTATGATGCCAACTTTTTTGAAAAGATTCAAAATGAAGAGAACAAAATAAAAGAGCAGCAGAGAGAAATTGATCAGAAGATAAAAGAATTTGAAGACCTCCTGGCCGGGATGCAGGACAAGCAATTTGATCAAATTGATGCTGAAACTTTAACAAGATTAGACATTACCCAAAATCAAATTCAAATCCTTCGGGAGAGAAAAGAGGAACTTAGTCGTCTTCAATTGAACAACAGCTCGAATGTAAGGACCTCCCAAACTGCCATCGTAAACAGATATAACACTCACCGTGCAAAGGCACGAGAGTACGGTGCCTACATTCCTCCTCTACCGGCCCCACAGAAAGGTGAAGATACACCAGGCGAAGACGTGTCCGTTTTCGTTTATGACCTCATAGACAACCTGAATACGATTATCAGAGACCACGCCTCTGCACTGGCCATGAAAGACATGGATAAGTTAGAAAGCTCCATTAAGCAATGGCAAGAACGCCTTACTTTAGTCAATGATCTTCTGCAGACCAGTCGGGATCTTAATTCTGTTGAGAAGCAACTACTGACCGACAAGACATCTGAGGGTTACGAAATCCTCTTTAAGCAAGGTCTAACCAATGATCTTTGGCTTAAAACAAATAACATTGCTGAAACAAACCGAAAATTTGTAGATTCACTGGCCGATCAAGGTAATGAAGCGGCAAAAGAACTTAAAAAGAATCTTAACTTCACAAAGGTTCAACCGGCCCTTGCAGTAAAGATTGATGCAACTCTTGCCAAAGCAGAAACACTATCAAACAAGATTGATGCCTTTAAGCCAAAGGACAATATTGGTGAAGAAGCAAAGAAAGTTGCCAAGGCAACTCTCGATGTTGGTCTTGAGTCCATTAACGATTCAATACTGGCCAATGATGAGGAAAGTCTTAAGGCCGCGGATGAATCAATTTCGATTGGCCTTAAAATCTTAGATTTTGGATTAAATCTTGTGCCTGTAGTTTCATCAGTGAGACCGGCCTATGAGTTATTTACCGGCAAGAACATGGTGACTCAGGAAGAACTGAGTACAGCCGAAATAGCGATGGCGTCGATTGAGGTCATTGGTGGTCTGACAGGATTTAATGTTTTAAATGCTGTTTTTTCAAGAACAGCGCCTATTCTTGTAAAGATTGGTAAAAAAATCTCATCTCCTTGGTCGCGCCTTGAAGTTGATAAGGCATTTCCTCAAGTTGAAAACCTTATTCAAAGCTTCAAGAAATTCCGTCGTCCTGTATTCGAATTTTTTGACTCAACCGATATTAATAAATTTATTTCGACAAAATATCCTCGTTTTACTGATCCTGCATTCAAAGGTCGAGTGCTAAGAAGATTGAGTGAAGGAAGTGAAGAGCTTTGTAGAGTCTTTACGAAGTTTAAACTTGAAGATGGGAAAATCGGTAGTACCAAGGCACCTCCGGGAGTATTCACACTAAGATGTGCCGATCTTATAGGAAAAAACCTGGATGCCATCAAAAATATGGCCTCTATCCCAGATCCAAAAAAACCTATTATGGGATATTGGGTGACTAAGTTTTCACCACCTCCAGGCCTGACCATCTATGAAGGAGCGGCGACACCGCTTTACGGGAAAAAAGGAAACGGGATACAATTGCTTATTGATACCAATGATAAAGAGATTCTTGAATCTATAGAAGAATCTATTGAGAAACCTATTTCGGAAGCTGCAGATGACATTTTTACCGGTTTTTAATTATGAACTTCCAGACAAAATGACCTGGAAAGAAAAACTTGAAGGGATTGAGAAGAAATTCGGAATCAAAGTTATTCCGGAGGTTGGAGAAGTGTTTATTAATGATAAAAAACTAGAACATCTCAAAGACCGTATTAAAGAAATAGTCATTATCAAGGACAAGCTCATTATCCTTGATAAAACAAAGTATAGAAACGTTCATGCCTTCAGTCTTTCTGGCGAATGGCTTTGGGACATTGAACCATGTTCCACCAAACATGATAACGACCCGGTCTATTATAGCTATGTCAGTGCCCTAGAACAAAATGCATCAGGGAAAGATCTTTTAATCCTGGGAAATGATCCCTATTACTATGAGACAGAGTTAGAAACAGGTAAAAATACGGTTCTACAGCTTGTTAGAGATAATACCAACGAAAAATAAAAAGACCGATCTTTACGACCGGTCTTTTTTATAAAAATCAGCGTGCACCCGCAGCTTTTAGAATTTCAACAATCTTGGTGTAATTTCTTCTTTGGGCATGTTGGAGAGGTGTGACTCCTTCTTTATCAGCAATGTTAACATCAGCTCCACCTTTAATAAGCTCTTGGATTATCTTTTGATGTGTCTCCCCACCGTCACTTAAGATGACAGCCTCAAGAAGTGCGGTCCACCCTAAACGATTGATATGGTTTACATTGATCTTGGTTTTCAAAAGCATTTTGACTGTCTCAAGATGCCCTTTCTCGGCCGCAGGAATAAGCGCAGTTCCACCATATCTATTAGTACTCTTAAGATCAGCACCTTTTTCCAGGGTCATGGCGAGAATCTCGTTTTTTCCTTCTGCTCCTGCATAAAGATATGGAGTATCGTGCTTGGCATCTCGAGCATTAACATCTGCTCCATTTTCAATCAGTATTTTTGCCATTTCCACACGGTTTAATTGGGTGGAATAAAGGAGTGGAGTTCTCCCTAACTCATCTCGAAGTTCTAACAATTTATCTTTTTCAGAGGCAAGAATCGCTTTGAATCCTTTGAAATCATTATTCGAGATGGCGTCATGAAGAGAAGTTGCCTGGGCCGGTGATGCCATCAGAATACCGACTAGAGTGATTAGATTTGATAGTTTTTCCATAAAAAACTCCTTTTTGCTCTTCATGATTTTACAACTTCTGCGTATTATTTAAAAATTAAATTAATTTATAACAATCAGTGGAAAAATTAATATGCTTGACCCACATGTTTTAAGAAGTTTTATTGCCGTCGCGGAATTAAAGAGTTTCACCAAGGCCGCGAACAAGGTCCATCTGACTCAATCAACAGTCAGCCAACAAATAAGAAAATTAGAAGAGGATTTGGGTTGTAACTTGATTGCACGAGAAGGCAAAACTGCTTTCACCACAACCGAAGGAGAAAAGCTTCTCCTCTACGCAAAAAGAATATGCAATCTGATAGAAGAAGCAGAAGAGAACATTAAAATTGATCTCGAATATGGATTTGTGAAGATAGGAGTTCCGGAGGACATCGCCTCCTCCTTTATCGCCCCCATTCTTGCAGAATTTAGAAAGAAATATCCCAAGATACAGTTTTCCATCATAAGCGGTATCAGTAAGAAGCTCTGGGAAAGTTTTCAATCAGGAGACCTGGACATTGTCTTTATAAAACAAAGGAAAGGCGAAACATCAGGGTTTGCCAGTTGGAAAGAGCCTTTGAAATGGATTGACCATCAAAAGGCAAATAATTATCTCCAGGAAACTGTTTCCATTGTGGCCTTTTCCGAGAATGGTCTTTATCGGAATGAAATGATTAATTACTTTGAAGAAACACAACGAAAATGGAGAATTTCTTACGAGAGTTCCAGTCTCGCGAGCCTCATATCTGCAGTTAACATTGGCTTTGGCGTCACTCTTCTTCCTAAGAGATTGGTCATGAAAGAACATAAGATACTTACGGCGAAGGACGGTTTTAGATCCATTGAAGATTTTGAACTTGTGCTTCATGTAGGGAGTGCCCCATCTACATTGGCAAAAGAAGTAGCGGCAGACCTAGTGAAATCGTTTAAGAATTACTAGTCACGTCACTTGTTTAATTTCGGTCAACAGCTCTTTTAACCACCCTGCACTCGAAATATCTTTGCGATAACAAAGGTGAAACTTTCGATTAAAAGATGAACTCATGGAAACTGGAAGAACATGATTAGCACTTTCATCTATGGCCGTATGAGTAGGAAGGATTGCCCATCCTAACCCTTCGTTTACCATGCGAGCAAGTGTAGTGTAATTAGGATAAGTTCTCAGAACATTCAGCTCTTCAAAACTAATCTTCCAAGATTTTAAAAGATTTTCAATCACTGGATCATGCATCTTATAAAGTAAGCAAGGAAGAGACTTTATCTTGTCCGTCAGATCTTCGACCTTTGGTTTGGATTTCATCAGAGACTTTGAAACCGCGAATCTGAAGTCATTCAGGATAAAAGGCCTCATCACGATCTCATTAGAATCAATTCCCGTGTGAACAATCGCCAGCTCGGCCTTCCTTTGAAGAACGGCCTCAAGTGCCGATTCATTATTCATGGGCATAAAGGTCATTCTACCATTGAACTTTAAATTAACGGCCAGGATGTCCAACAGCTCCCCTCTCCCACAAATTCTCACATGCACATTCTCAGGTTGAGAAAATAAAAGCGAGGTCTGTTCAATCAATTCTTGAGTCTGAGCAAATTTTGGTTTCAAGGCCTCATAGAGCGAGAGACCATAACTCGTCAGGACCTTCTTTCTTCCATCAAAGGTAAAAATCTTATGCGGAAGCATCTCTTCCAGCATGATCATCTGTTTTGAAAGAGTTGATTGAGTGATTTGCAGTTTATCGGCCGCCACCTGAAGCGAAGACTCTTCTGCGGCGGTAATAAAAGATTCAATAAGGTAGTGCGGAATACGGTTATTCATGAATTAATTCATACAATACATGAATTAATATGAATTGTTAATCCTAGGTTAAGATTCTAAAACTGGCACAGAAAATCTAAGGAGCCACTAATGAAATTGTCCCCTTTATGGAACTGCATTCTTATAGAAATTACCCTGTTTATCTTTTTATTCAGTGGTGGGGCCTTATTTCTCTTTGGTCTCAATGTGACGTGATAAAAAAGGAATATTTATGAAGGAAATGTGCTTAAATCAAGAAAACAATCCGGACCATGAGAATCATTTGACGCCACTCTGTATGGAAATGTATGGATTGGTCCTTGATGCCGCAGAAATCACCTGTCCCGACAAAGAAAGGAAGTTTACTTATTAAATACCGTGCCAGAAAATATTCCCATGTTAGATTTTTTGATCGTTGCTGCCTGTCTTGTTGTTAATGCCTTTTTTTCGGCCTATGAAATGGCCTTTGTGACTATCACTCGTGAAGAAATTGATGAGCTTGAAGATCAGAAAAGTATTCATAAACGACTTACCTTTTTCAAAAAGAAACCTGAACGTACTCTATCCGTGATTCAAATCGGGATCACACTTGTTGGTGCCATTGCAGCTGCAGTGGGCGGTACAGGCGCGGTAGAATCTCTGGAACCATACATTGTAGAAAACTACGGCGTTTCAAACTCTGTGGCCGAGGCCATTGCTGTTATGGTGGTTATTGCTCCTCTCACTTACTTCAGCGTGGTCTTTGGTGAACTTGTTCCAAAGACGGTCGCCCTTAAACATCCACTAAAGATTATTGGCATTGGAACTCCAGTGCTTAGTTTCATAGATAGTTTCCTTTCCCCGATAGTGACTTTCTTAGAAATCTCTACAAACTCTCTTCTAAAAGTCATTGGTATAGAAGGTAATGAAGAAGACGAAAGCATGGGACAATCAGTGGAGATTGGTAATCTTCCCGAATACCATCAGAAATTTGTGAAAAACCTGGTTGCTCTTAAAGGAAGAAATGTTTCTAAGGCCATGATTCCTTGGGAAAAAGTCGCTCATTTAAACTTCAGTGACAGTGAAGAAGAAGTTCGTCATAAAATGGCCTCTGCGCCTCATTCTCGTTTTCCTGTGATTGATGGAGACGTTGTCGTAGGCATCCTTTTGAAGAAAGATCTTCCTGATTCACAAATCCAGAATCAAATGCCATGGCAAGGGGTCCTTCGCTCGGCCCTTAAAGTGCCTGATTCTGAGCGAGTGCTTGAGGCCTTTCTTCGTATGCAAGAAAAGCAAACTCAACTTGCCGTGGTAGAAAACAAGGAGGCCCAGTTTGTGGGCATTATTACGATTGAAGATATCATCGAAGAAGTCGTCGGTGATATTAATGACCGAGCGGATTCAATGACTTCTCGAATTCTTTCGAACCGACCAAAAATCAGTTTAAAAAAGTGATGTGAATATGGGCCAATGGATCGTTGCAGGTTTTTGGGGATGGCTTGCAGGATCTGCGCTTTTAATTGGCGCTTGCATGGGTTACTTCATTGAACTTCCTCAAAAAGTCATTTCTGCCGTCATGGCATTTGGAAGTGGTGTCCTCATCTCTGCTATTTGTTTTGAACTCATGGACAAAGGTGTTCAAGGTGGACACTTTCTCTATCCTTCCATTGGTTTTCTCGGTGGGGCCATCATCTATACGATGGCCGCAAAGATGGTTAACTCACGAGGCGGGAAGCACCGCAAACGATCTCATGATCTTCAACCCAGGGAAGAAGAAGATGGCGGAAGCGGAACGGCCATTGCGATTGGTGCCCTTCTCGATGGTATTCCTGAATCAATAGTCATCGGACTTACAATACTTTCCGGTGGTTCAGTCAGTCTGGTCGCAGTTTTCGCCATATTTCTTTCTAATCTTCCGGAAGGAATTTCAAGTTCAAGCGGTATGAAGAAGGCCGGAAGATCAAAAAAATATGTGTTTTCTCTCTGGCTCGGAATTGCTTTAATATCAGGCATAGCTTCAATCGCCGGTTACACCTTATTTGGCCATCTAGGTGACAACGTCATTGGCCTAATCATGTGTCTAGCAGCGGGGGCCATGCTTGCGATGATTGTGACAACAATGATCCCAGAGGCCTATGAAGAAGATCGAGATTGGAGTGGGATAATAACTGTTTTGGGATTCCTTGTTTCGTTTATGGCATCTCACTTGGATTAGTATGCGCATTCTCTTTGTCCTCTCGTTTCTTGTCTTTTCTTTCAACGCATTTGCTATACGACAAAACCCTCAAGAAACTATCGAAGCGATATTTGGAACCCCGGAAAACCAAAAGTTTTCATTTCATAATCCCACGTACTTCGTCTTCGGTGATGATGATTTGAAACTTCAGTTTAGTTTTAAGTATCGACTCGCAAAATCATTTCCAGTTTACTTTGCTTACACTCAGCTTATGTTTTGGGACATCTATGATGAGTCGAAGCCATTTGAGGACGTGAACTATAAACCTGAAATTTTCTACCGTTTAATTGAGACCGATACCAAATCATTTAAAACACTCGACATGGGTTATCTTCATACATCAAATGGCAAGGACAAGCTTGACTCCAGATCTCTGGATAGGATCTATCTTAGATCAAATTACATCACCAAAATTAGTCGCCACTATCTCGATGTAAACCTTATGGTTTATAAAATCTTCAACGAAGATGACACTAACAAAGATATCGTGAACCACCTGGGATATTGGGACCTCAATATGATATTAACTGATTTAATTTTGATTAATGATCAGTCCATAGACTTAGAGTTCAGGGCCTACGCGGGATCTAAGGTCTACGATATTGACCAGGGTGCGACTCAGATCGGGCTTGCTTACAACTTTGGCTCTAATAACTTCAACCCTTCACTTTATCTACAATGGTTTGAAGGCTACGGGGAAAGCCTCATTGGATATAATAAGAAACGTTCAGAGTATCGTCTCGGTTTTATGCTGGCTTTTTAATGAATATCACATCATTTGCAAGGGCAAATCGACGGTAAAAGTAGCGCCTTTTCCTAAGGTGCTCTCAACCTTGATTGTGCCTCCGTGGGCCTTCACAATATTATTTGTAATAAAAAGCCCAAGTCCCAATCCACCATAATAATTAGATGAAGCGACACGTTCAAAGCGGCTAAAAATCTTACTTTGATTTTGTTCTTCAATTCCAATTCCATGGTCGGTCACTATTAATTGGACACGATTTCCTTTACTGGATAATGCAATTTTCACCGGACAGTTGGCCCCATATTTAATCGCATTCGATAAGAGATTGTTTACAACTTGCTCCATTCGAACTCGATCAAAGTATCCAAGGACCCCATTTTGAATCTCCAGCTTGAGTTCACAATGAGCTTTCTCAAATTCCATTTTAAAACGATGAGCAATATCGCGAATTAAACTTGATAAATTTATGACTTCTTTATTTAGAATAAAACGATCCGCTGTGATCCTTGATACATCCAACAAATTTTCTACCAGTTTTAAAAATCGTCCGAACTGTTGATCAGTATTTTCCACAACTTTTAAGATCTGTTCCATTCTCGGGACCTGCGACCCAAAGGCCCTTAAGTATTTTTCCACAAGTTGAAAATTCATGAGGATTGGAGTTAATGGGGTACGAAGCTCATGTGAAGCAATCGAAAGAAAATCATCACGCAATTGCACAGATTTCTCGGCCCCTAAACGCGCCTCTTTTTCTTTCATTAAAAGTTGCTCGCGCTGGGCCTCGACCTTTTTCTTGTCGGTAATGTCTCTCGTGATAGATAAAATCATAACATTCTCATATTCATCACTAAAGAATGGAACTGCGTGGGTCTCCACAAACAACCTTGTACCCTTCAAAGTCGTGATCTCAAATTCCAATGAGGCCTTTTCACCGTTTGAAACTCGGGACAATAGGGCCTTTGCTCGCGCTCGGTCTGTTTCTACAACCATAGGGAAAATATTCCTGCCGATAATATCTAATGTATCGTCAGCTTCCAGCAGAACTCTTCCGGCAGGATTAATGTCTTTCATCACTCCGGTCGCATCTGTAATGGCCACACAGTCCGGTTCATTATCCAAGATGGCCTTGAGTCTACTCTCACTCAAACTCAACTGATCCTCTATCTTTTTCCTCACAACTGAATAAGCAACTAGTTGTGCGATTGCATTGGCCGCGTCAATCTCTCTTTTAAAGTCGTAAGGAACTCTGGAATATAGCATGAACTTACCAATAACCCGACCACGGTAAAGGAGAGGAATAAAGGCCAAGGCCCGGATGTTCTCGGATTCAAATATGTGAAGATGCGGTTTTAAACTTGGATCATGATAGATATCAGAAGTAATCAAAGGAGGCGGATTAAAGTCATCACGACTCCAGGGAGTATGGCCCTCAACCGATTGTCGATAATGATCGGAAATTCCTAACCAGGCCTTAAATCTCATCACACCATCTGGGTCAAACAACAAAATAGAGGCCCTCTCAACCCCTATCGAATCAAGACCGCTTAAAGTCTCTTGATAAATTCTTCGAAGTCCCGCCTCTCCAGCAGGCGCCCGGGAAGTTGAATCAATGAGTTTTCTGAGTACAAAGGAGAAATGATCTTGCGAAAGGGGAATTTGTTCTTCCATATTCTACTCTTTTCCTTTTGCGCAGAATTTTTTTACGAGATTGAGTAACGCATTTAAATCTACAGGCTTCTTAATGACTCCATTCGCCTTGATGGTCCTTCCTTCGGAATAAGCACTTACAACAACCACAGGTATTGTTGCCAAGACCACGTCTTTCTCGACAGTGTCTACAAAGTCCCAGCCATTCATGATGGGCATCATAAGATCTAAAAGAATAATGCATGGCCTTGGCATTTTTTGAAGGACTTCTATTCCCTCCTTACCATTTGCAGCAGTAAATACATTGTAACCTTCAAATTCGAGCGCCATTTTTATAGAATCACGAATGGCCTGATCGTCCTCAATCACTAGGGTATTTTTTATCGTGTCACAAATTGTCTCACTATTGTTACTACTCGTAACCATGCCACTCCTAAGATATTAATTTGCTACTAACAAATACCTCCGTTGCATTCTTATCAGCAAATGGAGTGCCACATTTATCCTGACACACTAAATGAGTTTAGATTCTGTCCGCCTTTTATCCTAGGTTTCAACTCCTTACTCTTTATGGAGTCAAAGGAGTTGTTCATGAAATTAAAACAAATTCAAGTCGCTTCCTTAGCGATGTTACTAGCATCCCCTTATGTTCCGGCCGCTACGGCAAAAAAAGAAAAATCCAGTAAAAAGGCCACCTCTTCAATTGAAGCAGGAAAGGCCACTGCAAAAACCAAAGAGAAAAATGCGGCGGTATTGAAAGAATTGAATTTTGACGATAATGAGAGTTTTGATTTTGCAACCAGAGGTCTGGTGGCCAAGCTTCCTGATCCAAAAATTATGGATCAATCAGGGAAAGTGGTAAACGACGGAGACATCTTTATTTTTACTCAAAACAAATCGGCCCCAAGTACGGTCAATCCAAGTCTATGGAGACAGGCCCAATTGGTAAGTCAGCATGGACTCTTTAAAGTTGCAGATAAAATTTATCAATTCAGAGGATATGACATCGCCAACATGACTCTGATTCAAGGTAATACGGGTTGGATCGTCATTGATACAACCACAGCACCTGAAGTGGCCGCGGCAGGACTTAAACTTGCCAATGAAAAACTTGGTAAACGCCCAGTCAGTGCTGTGATTATCACTCACTCACACGGTGACCATTTTGGTGGTATGTCCGGTGTTCTAACGGATGAAGAAGTGAAGGGCGGAAAAATTCCTATCATTGCCCCTCAAGGTTTTATGGAAGAAGCAATTTCTGAAAATCTTTACGCCGGTAATGCCATGGCAAGAAGAGCTGCATATTCATACGGAGACGGTTTAGAGAATGGTCCTGAAGGATCAGTTGGAACAGGTCTGGGAACAAAGGTCTCCACTGGTTCGACTGGTATTATTCCTCCAAACAAGCTGATCGCCAGTTCAGGTGAAAAGATGACGATTGATGGAATTGATATCGAATTTCAAATGGCACCAGGAACTGAGGCACCTGCAGAAATGTTAATGTTCTTTCCTCAATTAAAAGCACTTCATCTTGCCGAAGATGCGACCTACAACATGCATAATCTATACACGTTAAGAGGTGCGAAAGTAAGAAGCCCACTCGTTTGGGCCAATGCACTTAATACGACTCTAGAAATGTTTGGTGACCGAGCAGAAGTGGCCATGGCGTCTCACCACTGGCCAACTTTTGGCAAATCGAAAATTCGTGATTTCGTCACAAAACAACGAGACATGTATAAGTTTATTAACGATCAAACTCTGCGTCTGGCCAACCAAGGTTATGATATGGAAGAGATTGCCGAACAAATTAAACTTCCAGATACACTTGCCAAAGAGTTTTATAACAGAGGCTATTATGGAAGCTTAAGCCATAATGTAAAGGCAACTTACCAGTATTATCTTGGTTACTTCAATGGGAACCCATCAACGCTGAATCAACATCCTCGAACAGTGGCGGCAAAAAAATACGTTGAGGCCATGGGTGGCGCTGATAAAGTCATCAAGCAAGCACGCAAGGCCTACGACAAAGGTGATTATCGTTGGTCGGCCGAAATTTTGAATCATGTGGTCTATGCGAATGCTGAGAATAAAAAGGCCAAGGATCTTCTCGCTGCCTCTTATGAGCAAATGGGATTTCAGGCAGAATCTGCGACCTGGAGAGGGTTCTACTTAATGGGCGCAAATGAGTTACGAAACGGTGCTAAAGTTGGTGCAAGAACTTTAGTCGATGCAAGTAAATTACCTGCAGCAATGGTAGTGGACTTTGCTTCAACATTAGTTGATCCAGATAAGGCCAGCGGTAAAACAAAACGTATTGGTGTCGAACTTACAGACACTAAAGAGCGCTACACCCTTACTTTAGGTAACTCCGTACTCTTTCTCGGCAAACCTCAAAATGAAGAAAGATTAGATTCAACCTACACTCTTACTTCAGGGGATTTTGGCAGACTACTCTCCGGCACCGCGAGATCTTCAGATCTCGTAGAAAATGGCTCTCTCAAGGTCTCTGGTGACGAAGGGGCCATTGATGAGATCGCCTCGATACTCACTCGTCCAGATCCAATGTTCCCACTTGTGACTCCAGTCAAAGAGAAGTCTACTCAGTTCCCTTCGACGATGCAGGCGCAAGAAGAGAAATAATAGTTACTGGCACAAACATACCTCCTTCGGGAGGTATGTTTTTATAAGGAGAAACACATGAAGCTTTTATTTTTATTCTTGCTTATCTCTCTTCCAGTTTTTGCCCAAGAAGTAAAAGATACTCCAACAGATGACGAGAACGAGCACAGACAATCGCTGCCACAAAACAGTGAAGAGGAAAAACAGAAAGAAGAAGAACAAGAGAACCTAGGGCCTTATGATCGTGAAGGAAACTATAAAGTTCAAATCAAAAAGCAAGATGAGAGCGAGAGTTCTGATTAGGAGACGCGATGTGGACCAAATGCAATAATCGCCCTTTCACAAAGAGTGACAAAAGTCCCGACCCAATCCCAGGTGTCGGGCATTTGTTTTTCATCGGCCCATAACCAAAAAACGGAAACTGCAGTTCACTCCTCGTGTCAGAGGCCACGTAAATCCCCCTAAGCTGACCGACGAACGCCTACGAACCGGAAAGAATTTCCTTACTATGGCCGACAAAAAAGCTTCATCTGCTTTTTCTTAGATTTTCCCCGATAAGTAATAAGACGTATTGAACCCTGTTCTCAGGATTGTTATGAAACAAAGTCTAATACTTATCGCTCTCCTTTTTATGACTATTTCTTGTAGTCAGAAAGGGACAAATGTCGCTTTAAAAGTAAGCCACAATTTTGTGATGAGCGGTTCACTTTCTGCCATATCAGGTGGGGGTCTCATCATCTGGGGTCAAAGCGAAACAGGAAAAAGTTTTGCTCACCGTCTTCAAGATGCAGATGAAATCAAACTGAGTCTGGAAAATGGAACTTGGACCTTTTATGCCATGGCATGGGACGGTTCTTTAGAATATTCAGGAACTTCAAATCCAAGTAACAGCACTCCCTTTGGTGGCGTGGCCCGCTGTGGAAAAAGCTCTCCCACAATTCTAGGAGGAGAACCTACTGCGATTGATCTATCCATCACAAATCCAAATTGCATGGATTCTATTTTTGCCGGAACTCCTGGAATGAATGGAAATAAACTTCCATCAATCAAAATGCAATTCTGTTCCAATCTTGCCAGCATTTCAGGAAACACTGATATATGTTCTGACAACTCAACAGTTGCAAATAGAAAATCCTTTAAAGCGCCAATTGGAAGCTATCGCTTTAAGGCCCTTGCTGAGAACGGTGCCATCGAAGGAAGTTGTATTTCAGCAACAAATACCGTTGAACAACCAGGACTTCCTGCTGGCGGACAAAATCTTCCTTTCAAATTTGTCATGGAGATGTTTCCTGGCTCAAATGATTGCGATACCTCTACTGGAAGAAGAGGTGCTGAGATCATTCAATATCCTAATGGAGTTTCTGCTGCTCCTAGTGTTTCAACAAAGGTCTATAATGGGGCCTACAAATATCATCATTTCATCGAAGTCACTCCTACTCAAATTTGTTTGGGAAGAGATGGAACGAATCTGGAAGATCACCCATTCGCCGCTGGTACAGGTCTGGCCAGTCATCCGTTTGTAATTTGTAGTGTTCCTCAGTGGTACAAAATCAATGCGGTGGCCGCTTTTGCAAGTTCTTACAAACTTCAATCAGATTTAGATTTTAATAAGTACTCCATCGGTCTGGGGCAGGAACTTCTCGATCAAGCTGCGTGCTTAGAGTTAGGAACAAACTTTATTCCCGTTGGTTACCCCTACGCCACTTGCTCCGGTTCAGACATTATTTGGGACAACATCAATACTTTCCTCGGAAATTTTTATGGAAGTGGCTTTTCCATGAAAAACCTTCGTCTTCGCGATAAAGACAGAAGCCATCTTGGAATCTTTGCTCATATTCAAGGAACCGGCATATATATCGGTGACTTTAATCTAGAAAGACCTGAGATTGAAGGCCGTTTCCGAGTTGGGGCCATTGCAGGTGAAGCAACAGGATCAGCAGGCGCCTCTTCTCTCCTTTTCAATAATATTAAATTGGGCCAAGCTGAAATCCAAGGTCGCCCAGAGAATGGTGACAATGTGGGCGCCACAGATGTCGGAGGCCTCATTGGTTATTTAAATTTTGGTACTGTCAAACAAGTCTCAGTTCTCAACAGTAAAGTTCGTGGTGACTCTTCTCGTGTAGGTGGTGTGATTGGATATCTTTACAACGGTGAAATGAGCAAGATCATTTCCGAAGTTGATGTTGAGGCAAGATCTGGTCAAACCATTCTAAACGTCGGTGGAGTAGCAGGCCTTGTTGATAATGCCTTACTTAACTGGGTCAAGCACGAGGGAGAAGTTCGCACGGATGGTAAACAAGTTGGCGGTATTGCAGGCTCATCTAGTAACTCCTCTATTACCAATTTCTATACGATTTCTAATATCAATTTGAATTCATCAGATCTCTATAATTATGCTGGTGGTGTGATTGGTTACTGGACAGGCAGTGGTAATTTAGCTGGCGGGTATTCTCTCGCCAACGTTCAAACGGGATGTACTACTGGTTGCAAACAAGGAAGCATTGTTGGTTATGCGGAATCTGGGACACCAAATATTCTTTCAGCGGTATACAATCTCGGTCCAGCAGAATCTGGAGAACAGGCAACCAATGTAACGGGCCCATTTGTTTCACGTTCGATTGCTGACATAAGAAGTTCATCAATGATGACAACATTAGTAGACATCACTTCAGATGACTGGAAGATTGTAAACGGCGTTTATCCTCGCTTTGATTTTGAGTATCATCCATGTTCTTCCGGAAGTCTGGGTGCGGGAGCAGGTACGGAGACCTCTCCAAGATACATTTGTAATGAGATGGAATACCAAGACCTTGCCCCTTCTACTCTAAGACTTAAGCTTTTGGCCAATATTCGCCTGAGTAACACCAGCACACTCGCATACGATATTCCTTCTTTTAAGGCATATCTTGATGGAAACAACAGGGCCCTTATCGGGGGCCATAGCAACTTCACAGGAGGCGCAGGTACTGCACACATCGATTTCCTTTATGGCGAGATCAAGAATCTTCGTATTCAGGGAATGAGTCGTACTAGTATGGCCACCAATGATGTCTCTAATCCCGGATCAGTTTTGGTCCGCCAAAACATGGGCAACCTCTTAAATCTCGATGTTTCTGTCCGTGGCAAGTTCAATGTTCATGCTTCAGGCCTCGTTGGCAGGAACGCTGGTCTCATTCAAAACATAAAGTTTGATGGGAACATTGAAGGCAACAACAACATGTCCACGTTTGTGTCTATTAATCAAACAAATGGTAAAATTTATGACTCCAGAGTTGGTGGTTCTTTAAGGTGTTCTACCTCTGCATGTTCAGGTTTTGCTGGCATTTCCACTCAAAATTCAGGTGAGATTGCCAGGATAAATATGAGTGTCCATTTCAGAGATGACTCTGGATTTGTAACGGACACTCTTTCAATGCTAGTCGACACCAACATGAATAAGATGACAGACATTTCTGTTCCTTCACATGTGGAATTTAGAACGAATGGCGGAGATACTTATTATTATACTCGTTACAACTCAGGAACTCTTCAACGTGTTGTAAATCTGGGGCGGCTCCTTTCCAATAATACAAGTACTGCTCCTCTCCTTAATTTTCCTGGAGATGGAAACTTGATTGCGGGATCAGGTGGTGGAACACACATTGATGTGAAAAGAGGTGGTATCTCAGGTAAGATGCTTTTACAAGAAACGCCATATACTTGTACGAGTGGCAACATGCTGAATGTTCCTGCCTGGTCGGGTCTTACATCATGGGCCTCATTTAGCTCGAGTTATAACTCACTAAGTATTTATGATAAAGAGCTGGTTATAATCTTCACACCGGATGGACAAACTCCAAGATATCATCACGTCATAAATATTGCTGGTCCGGATTTTACTATTCCAACAAGTGCTTGTAGTACGAGTGGAAAAGTGAGTGTTTATTTAACAGATGATGTTTATGTTGTGCCTGGATCGGCCACTCCAGCAACCAATGTCCTTCTTCCTCAAAACTTAAATGACCTTTCTTCATTTAGTACCGCCTGGAGAAGTATCATGTGGGACATGAACAATGCGGACGACGAACAAAAAATGCTGGACTATCACGCCTACAAAATGGGTCTCACTACAACTCCAGTGACACGAGCAGTTTGGGAACTAGGTGATGAGGGCCCTCGTCTATTCGAGGACTAATTCCACCAGTCCCTCCAACGTTCGCGCCAGCGGTTCCACCGCTCATACATTCTCTCCCACCAGGAATCAGGTTCCGGTGGTCTCGGTGGTGGCTCAGGTGGCGGAGGCTCAGGCGGTCTGGGTCTAGGTCGTGGTCTCGGTCTACTTACAGTATCATCTCTTTCTTCCCACTCATCTCCGTCTGGATAAGAACTTGTTTTGGACAAAACTCCACAAGCAATGGGTATCTCACTCGTTGCCAATGCAGCAGGAAGACTTTTTGGATGGCCATAAATAACGACGGCCCTTCCATCTAATGGCAATTCTACACCATCAAGTTTTATCATGGTGTCACCGTCTACATCATCGGGCTGTTTCAAATCAGAGAGGAGAAGAGAATAAGAAGTACTTTTCTTATAACTGTAATCACCATTTGGATAAATATGATTGCCTGCAAGTTGAGAACTTAAGTCATCATCAAATGGAAGAAGTTTATAACCAATACTTTTCTTGGCCTCTTGATAGTCGACATAGCCATCGCGGTTAGCGTCCGCATTCATGATCGGACATTCAACGCCTGTATGTAAGTGTTGAGGATGAATCCCTTTTGTGCCTTTAGAAAGCTTAATCGCCACTTCAAACTGATCACCAAGTTTTATCACCCTCACCTTCCCGGTGACATTTGGTGCGACCTTATCATTGATGGGAAATAATATGGCGGTATAAGTGCCGTTGGGTGGTTCTTCATATTGGATTTCATCATCAACTTTCGTGTTCTTACCGCAAGCGGCAAGGAACAAGATGATTCCAAATTTGAGTAAGAGAATTTTCTTCATGGCACTCTCATCAATGCACTGATTCTTCACCATTGCTGACAATCATTACAATGCTAAGAGCGCAAAAGAAAAGGGACCCTGAGGTCCCTGTGTGATGAGTTATTTAGAATTTGCGCGGTAAAGAGATTTACAATCTTTGCTCATTTTACCGTTTGCGTTCTTTTCGATACAAGAAAAGTTCGGCTCACCAGTGTTACTTACACACTTTGCCGCCACTGCTTGTTGATGACATCTTACTTCAAGACTTTGATCGAACTCGACAACCGTGTCCGTTGCAAGGGCCATTGTGGTTAAAGAGAGCGCCAATAGAGCTGTTAATTTTTTCATTCGTTACTCCTTTTATTAATACTTCGGTGCAAGTTCATTCATGATTTTACCAAGTGCATACGGCACAGAGTAAATTCGACTTGAGGTGTAATACGAAGTATGGCCAAAACCCAACTTGTGCATCCATTCGTGCATCATATTGTGTGCGACTTGAGACGACGTGTACTTGTTAAAGAACTTCGTGTTCATGTTAATGACTTTACTTGTGGTAGTTGTGTAGCCTACGGTGCTTGAATTTTGATAATACAACTTCACAGTAATATCCATGGCGTTGTTTTTCGCAGGAGAGAGCTTCTCTGCACCTTCTAAAATCTTCTGGTAGATCTGAGCATTAGTCAGCCCATTGGGACTTAAGAACTGCTTTCTTCCGTTATAAGTGTGATTCAGTACACGTGTACGAAATTCTTCAGAACCAATGACTGCGCGAATCTTGCGTTCAGCGGCCTGAATTTTTGCCTCCTGGGAACTGGTCATACCAACAGTTGTCACATTGGTATCGAATGTTTTGGCCAGGGTCGGCACTGCTGCAGAAGTGTTTTGGGCGGAAAACATACCAACTGCAAGGGCGAGAGGAAGAACGGATTTCGTCATGAAAACTCCTTACTGTTTTTGTCTTTTGCCTTCTTGGCAAACCTAAATTTTTTCTAAAGGAGCTTCGTATTTTCGACAGAAGGAAATTTGATGCAACAAGTGGTTTGAAAGTGCGGAAAGAAAAAATGGAATATTTCTATGAATTCAATTTTCTGGAAGGATGAGTTTTATAGAGACGGAGTGTTTAGATGTAGATCGAGCGAGATGTTTTTTATTCCAAAGAAGGGAAAAACAAAAAGGCCACTCTTGCGAGTGGCCCAGAAGAACTAATCTTTTTTCTGATATTCAGTACAAACGTCGGTGTATCCGCAAGTTGTGTGTGCAATCGGGAATGTACAAGAACTTCCAGTCGGTGATCCGTAAATAACCTGACCATTACAAGTATAGTATGTGTTACATACATATTGATTCTCGTAAGCAACACACTCGTGGTTTGCGTCCCACCAAGCGCCGTAAGCAAGAAGAGCAACAACGATACCGCCAGCGATCCATGGGAAGATCACGTAGCCGTTCCAACTAGCACCTTGAGCATAAATTTCTTTAGTTGCCTCTTTTACTACTTGAGCAAGCTCTTCAGAAGAGGCGTTTTTCGCTAGAAGTGAAATTTTTAATTTTAGTGCTTCAACTGCTTTATTGTTGTTTACACGTTTTTCAACAAAAGTTTGGATCTCTTTTTGAGATAGACCAGCTTGAATAAGCTTTTCCATTTTTCCAAAGAAGATTTGAGTTTGTTCATCGTAGAACTTCTCATCTTTTTGGTCCCAATCAACTGTTAAAGCATATTGATACTCATCAATGCTTCTTTCAAGCTCTTGGATTGTTCCGGTACTTGCCATCACGTTTAGTGAAAAGCAGAAAGCGACTAATAGAGAAACGAATTTCATGTGGAGCTCCTTTCAGGTAAGAGATGCGCCACCTTGTAGCAAAAGGAACTCAACATGAAAACCCAGGGAAACTGGATTTCGTCTAAAGGACCCTACGTTTTATGAGCAGTAAATAAGATAAATACGATAAGACCCCGCAAACACACATAATCGCGGTCATTGGCAAGATCGTGCCATTATGAAAATGGCTGACCAGGCTTGAAATGATCCCGGCCACGGCAAATTGAATGGTCCCCATTAAGGCCGAGGCGCTACCTGCGTGTTTTTTCTGGTGGGCCAGGGCACAGGCAGAAGTATTAGGAGCAATCAGACCCATATTTGAGATAATAAGGAACAGACATCCACACATGGCCCAAATAGGTCCATTCATGAGGCCAACGATAAAAATCATCACACCAAAAACTGTCACAAAAGGCAGAGCACGAACCAGAATTGTTTCTGGTGTGAGCTTTCGAAGAATGCGACCGTTAATTTGAGAGAAAGCGATAAGTCCGAAGGCATTGATTCCGAACACCCACGCATATTGGGCCGGTGTTAGTCCGTAATGATTAATAAAAACAAATGGTGAACCCGTAATATAAGCAAACATCCCCGCATACACGAGACTCATAGACAGAGTGTAGCCGGTGAAATTTTTGTCTTTCAAAATCCCAAAATAATTTCGAAAAATGTCCTTCATCCCGTACTTCACATCAGGTTTATGGGTCTCAGGTAAAAATTTATAAACACATATGAGTGCCAATAAACTTATGCCTGTGAGAATCCAGAAAATGGACCTCCATCCAAAAGCAGTTGTTAAAACTCCACCCAGAACCGGGGCAAGAATAGGTGCCACTCCCATGATAAGCATCAGGAGTGAAAATACTTTTGCAGATTCATGAGATTGATAAAGATCTCTTACCATCGCTCGAGTAATGACCATACCCGCACAAGCACCCAGGGCCTGCATGAAGCGGTATAGGATTAGTCCATTCACACTAAAAGTAGAGGCACAGGCGAAAGAGGCCAAGGCATAAATAATCAAACCAATGTAAAGAGGTTTTTTCCTTCCCCAACGATCGGTAATTGGCCCATAAAAAATTTGTCCTAATGCGATCCCTACGAGAAACGATGCCAGAGATAACTGAACAGATGCTAATGGCACAGCAAAGTCTTTTGCTATTCCCGGAAGGGCCGGAAGATACATATCAATTGAGAGAGGACCAAAGGCAGTTAGAAGACCAAGGATAAGGATAGTGAGGTTCACGATTAACTCTTTTTACAGGAATCAAACAATACGAGGGTCTTTTTTTATCGCCATTGCGCACTCTCTTCAATAGAATTTTAGCCATGGAAAAGAAAAATATTGTGATCCTTACTGCCAGTGAAGTCAAAAACCTGGAACTCGCTCAAAAGTTCAAAGAAAGCCTTGAATCTCAGAACGCCAACGTTTCAATTATCAATCTAGTCGATCTTGATTTACCTTTGTACTCTTCAAGAACTGAAACCAAGTACAACGCCGCTGAATTACTAAAGAACCAAATGCCCCTATTGAACGGGGCCCATGGATATGTTTTCATTGCCCCGGAATACAATGGTAGCACTCCCCCAGTGTTTAACAACTTCCTTGCCTGGCTTAGTCGATCAAGCAAAGACTGGAGAAACTGCTTAAACAGTAGACCAGCAGCACTTGCGACCTTCTCTGGTGGCGGTGGTTTTAACGTTCTTCTGAGCATGAGAACTCAACTGGCCTTCATCGGAATGAACGTTATCGGACGCCAGATTCTCACTCACAGTAATAAAGTATTAGACGAAAAATCGTTATTATCGGTCAGTCAGGAATTAGTTAAACTATGCCATTAAACCTGTCTGTCGCCCCACTGCAAAATTCCTCTATAAGAATTCATGCCATAATATTAGGAACTGGAGTTAATAATCATGGATCGATTATTGTTGCTCATTTCATTCGTTTTTCTGGTTAACGTTCATGCTGTTGCCGAAGACAAGGATGTCCTGACTCGCTTTTTTAGAATTTTACCCGAAAGTCAGTCTCACACCTTCTATGGTTCTGCTCGTGACCGCTACTTTAAACCTGACTCCATCAAGGTGTTCGTCTGGAACATCAAAAAAGGTCTGGAAGCAAATTGGGAACCGGAATTCAAAAAATTTGCTGAGAACCGAGACCTCATTCTTCTTCAAGAGGCCTATCGTACACAGCTTTTCAACAATACCACTGCTTCGTTTGATGGAATTCGCTGGGACATGGGAATCGGGTTTCTTTATCGCATGTATAACAACCAAGCGACTGGAACCATGATTGGATCAAACGTTGATCCGACTGAGGTCATCGTGAAGCATTCGGTTGATGATGAACCTGTGACAGGAACTCCTAAATCAATTACCTTCGCCAAATATCCCATTGAGGGTCAACAGGACGAGCTTCTGGTGATCTCTGTTCATGGAATTAATCTTACTAGTCACGCGACCTTTGTGAGACATATGAATCAGGCCCAGGCAGTAATTGATCAACATACCGGACCGATTCTTTTTGCAGGTGATTTCAATACTCGCACTCAAATGCGCACGAAGTATCTGATGAACATGATTCAAAAGAACGGCTTCAAGACAGTGACTTTTAAAAATGGTCACCTTCGTATGAGATTTAAATTCACTAAGAACTATCTCGATCATGCTTTTGTTCGTGGTCTTTCAGTGAGCAATGCTGAAGTCATCGGACAGGCCTACGGCAGCGATCACAAACCATTGTTCCTCGAAATGTCAGTTGACCAATAGGTCCACGTCTCGGCACTCACTTTGCAATTTCCATTCATGACGATTTGCTCCTGCTTATACAAGCGGGAGTAAGTCCATTTTTTCCCCACCCTGGGGTAGAACAGGAGCAAAATGTGAGTGATTCTCTGCAAAGACCTTTTGCCATTGTGACCGGCATCTCCAGTAAACTTGGAATGGAAATGGCACGGCAATTTGCTTCACACGGCTATGACTTACTCATTACATCATCCAGTAATGGTATCGCCCATGCGGAAGATGAACTTCGAACTTTTGGAGTTGAAGTCATTGGAATGGAATCTCAATTAGACACTTATCGAAGCACCGAAAAACTTTATGAGGCCATTCGATCATTTGATCGACCCGTTGATGCCTTGGTGATCACTTGTACTGATGGTGTGAGTGGAGACTTTACTGAAACCGCCATTAAGCGCGAGATTCAACTCATCAATCACAACATTATTTCTACCATTCATCTCATAAAACTAGTTCTAAGAGATATGATGAGTGCGAGCAATGGAAAAATTCTCATCGCTTCTCCATTCCCGACATCGAGTTCTGCGCCTCTTGAGGCCATTTATGGTTCGAGCATGGCCTTTCTTAATTCATTTGCAGAGTCCATCCAGCATACGGCCCGCACTCACGGCATTACCATCACCACTATGATTCCGGTGTTCGGAGAAGAAAATCAATTCGAAGACGATATCGTCGCTCAAGCTCGGGAGGGCTATGAGGCGATTCTAAGTGGGCGAAGTAAGGTGTTCGAAGCTAGTCTCAAAACCAAGCTTCAAAGCTGGGCAAATCAAATCATTCCGGATAAGATTAAAACGGAGATTCAACGCCGCGTTAACGAGGCCAATTCCAGACAGTAAAAACTTCACAATTTTGCATCGAGTAAATTAAAAGGGTTTAAAAATATAAACCTCTGTTTGACTTATCAAACTCCCCTCTGGTAAAAGTCATTTCCAATAACAAAAAATCTTTTAATTTAAGATGTTTCAACTACCTTTTGGCCTTAAAAAATTAGTTCTCAATTTGAACCTTCTGACTTTCGGGGCCAATCAACTTCTCTTGTTTTCTTTGTTCCCCATTTTGGCCATAAAACTTGGTCTTTCGATTTCAATTATTGCGCTCGCTTTTTCTTTTGGAACCTTGATCTTTTTGTGGGGCTCACCTTATTGGTCAAACCGCGCTGATTTAGAAAATCCTCAAAAAATTCTCTTCATCAATGTGACAGGACTTTTTGTTTCTCTGATTTTTGCTTCTCTCATCTTCATTCTTGAGAAATCTTTCACCATGGTAACTGCCATGATGATTCTTCTCATGGGAAGAATTTCTTACGGTGCCCTCGCTTCGGGAATTCCTGCCATCTCACAAAGCATTCGTCTCTCGTGGGGCCAGGAAATGATGAAGAGCATGTTCTCTCATTCCGCATTTCTAAATATCGGCCGCACACTCGGACCGTGTCTTCTTCTACTTCCTTTCAGTGCCGAATCCATCATTCATGGACTCACTATTTGGGGAGGAGTTTTGTGGTTCTTAAATCTTCTGCTGATGATGCAAGAGCAGGAAGCAAACAACATTAAGGCCAAAAAGAATCGTCCTTCTCCATTCGCGGTCTCTAAAAAGCTCGTTCTTCCTATTGCCCTTACTATGAGCTTTGGTCTCTACACGGGAATGCTTCACTCAAGCCTCGGCGAAAAGATCAGTCTTGATTTGGCCTTAAATCCAGAAGCGGCCAGTACCTTTATGGCAAAGCTTCTCTTGAGTGGCACTATCATCATGTCTATCGTTCAGGTCGTGGGCGGGACACTTTTTAAAAACAATTGGCGCATTCCCCTTTCAGTCGGGATTATGGCCATGACCTCTGGTGCTCTACTCATCGCTTTTGTTTCAAATGAAATGAGCTACTGGATTGGCATCGCTGGCATTTCACTTGGAATTGCTTTCCTTCAACCAAGTAATATTACTTTTATGGAGGGGATGGGTCTGGACAGAGAAACTCGCGGTCAACGTCTGGGACAACTCGCTTCCTTCAATACACTTTCCTACGCCTTGGGAGGAATTCTCGCGGCGATCGGTAACCATCAGCTTGTTTCAGTGGTTATTCTAGGGCTACTTATCATGAGCGGAATTAGGATCCTCGCGCAGGCGGAGGTCAAGGTATGTTAGCCTCATTACACTCGGCCACATGCTTTTATAATTCCCTCTTCCTTGAGTGGAGACAGAATCGCCTTGGTACTTTCAGAAACCAGAACGCTTTCTTCGTACAACTCGATGCTGAGCAAGAGCTGGTAATTCCACTTAAGCGCTACTCCCGTCTGGGACGTCACGAGTATCAAGGGACCTTCTTCCTCCGAAACAAAGGTGACCATACTCAAATTGATTTCCAGAAATCTGTGGAACTCATGCTGAAGACTCTGGCGAAAACGGAAGATGAAATTCACAACATCAACAATTTCATCTCGCGAGTGAAAGACAGTGAAGAGAACATTCGCTTTTCTTTAAAACTCAGAAAGAATGATTTTGAATCTATCTTTAGGGACCTTCCGAATTTCAAAGATGCAGAACGTGCCCTTTTCGTAGGACATGCTTTTCATCCAGCTCCCAAAAATAAAACGGGCTTCAATCAGATTGATGCCAAATTATACTCACCTGAATGTGGTGGACAGTTTCCTCTTCGATGGTTTTGGGTGGCCAATGACATGATCTACAAAAAATCGTCAGAGATTTTCGACGATCATGAGTGGCTCACTAAAATGTGGAAAGAAGAATTTCCTCATAAAGCGGCGATTGAAGGTTATCAGGCCTTTCCGATGCACCCATGGCAGGCCCAGCATATTCTTTCAATGCCAGTCATTCAGACCTATATGAAGCAAGGTCGGATGATGGAGATGAATGAAACAGGACCTGATTGGTATCCGACCACATCTCTAAGAACCATCTATCGAGAATCAGCAAGCTACATGCTGAAGTTTTCACTCAATGTGAAGCTCACAAATTCTATGAGACACCTTCTCGAGCACGAATTACTTCGTGGTCTTCAGGTGCATGAAGTGTTCAACACAAAAGAAGGGAAATCTCTTCTTGCCTCTCACCCTGGTTTTAACGTGGTCTTTGAACCTTCTTATTACGCGATTAAAGATGAAAAGGGTCTTCCGATTAGGGAAACGTTTGTCGTTTGCCGCGAAAATTCTTTTAAAGAAGATAAAGTTCAGCACGTGGTACTGGCCGTCCTTACTCAGGACCATCCTGAGTTTAAAGAGAACCTTCTCCAGTGCCTGGTGAGAAAGTACGCTGAACAAGAAAAGCTCGGCCACGCCGACGCTTCAAATAAGTGGTTTGATCTTTATCTGAAAAATGCCGTGGCACCAATGCTTGATGCTCAGAAGAACTTTGGAATTCTTCTCGGGGCCCATCAGCAGAATCTTATTATTGGAATTGAAAATAACCTTCCCGTGAAGGCGACTTTCCGTGACTGTCATGGAACTGGTTACTCTCCCTTGGGCCTTGAGCTCTTCGGGAAGTCGGTAAAAACCATTGATGTTAATAATGGAAACATTCTTAACTATGAGATTGCGAACTACCTATTCACTTACTATCTCATTATTAACTCCACCTTCAACGTCATGACGGCCCTGGCCCAGGGGAATGCCGTTTCAGAAGAAAAACTTATTTTACAGATGAGAGCGTTCCTGGAAAAGGCCCTGGCAGAGAATCCGAAGGACCCAAGTTGCATTCAATATTTATTAAACGACAAAGTCCTTCAACATAAAGGGAACTTCCTGTGTAGTCTTCGTAACATCAACGAGAACACGGCCAAGAACCCACTGGATATTTATGTCCAAATACCAAATCCATTTTTAGTAGGGAAATAATATGAACCAAGAAGTAGTATACTCACCTCTTACGTCTGAAGATTCATTCAAGGCAACTTTGAATGGGAGCGAGATCACTGTTCATTCAACTCGTGATCAAAAGTTAACGGCAACTTTTACGGTCTCGGAGAACGAGCTTTCGCTCTTCTTAAAAGATACAAATGCCAATGATGTGAAAGAACTGACCGACATTGCTCTTGAGCACCTTTTTGGATCTCATTCAAATGTCACTCACGTTCAGTTGTTTCAATTCCCATTAGAAGAAAAAGAAAGCTTTCGTTCTGAGTTTTATCAGAACCCGGCCCTTTGGACCTATAAGAAAAACCACACCATCACTCCGGAGCGTTGGACCGAAACAAAAGGTCGTGCCCATCCGGTAAGACCACGTCTTCCCTCTGGAACTCTTTACCGTCGCTATTATCCCGCCGCAGGTAAAACTCTTTCGTTCCGTTTGATCACAATCGAAGATCTGGATCTCTTCCACAATTGGCACAACCAATCGCGAGTGGCGCATTTCTGGGAACTGGCAAAACCAAAAGAAGAACTTCGTGAGTATATTCAAAATGGTCTTAATGACCCTCACCAGTTTCCGATCATTATTGAGTCTGACGGTAAACCGGTTGGATACTTTGAGTTCTACTGGGTGGCGGAAGATCGACTGGGACCTTATTATGAAAGTGAGGCCTTCGATCGAGGCTTCCATTTTCTGATTGGTGAACCAAGTTTCCTTGGCGGATTCAATACGGATTCGGCGATTAAGTCTGTTCTTCACTTCTTCTATCTTGATGATCCAAGAACTCGCAAGGTCATGGCAGAGCCACGTCATGATAACCAAAAGGTCCTTAAATACGCCCAGGCCTCGATCGGTTGGACAAAACTTAAAGAGTTCGATTTTCCTCATAAGCGTGCGGCCCTTCTTGAGAACCGTCGCGAAGTGTTCTTTGGGAGACATGCTCTGTGATCAAAATCTGGAACAGCGTTAATCAGGATCTTGTGGCAAAGTCTATCGGTGAACTCACCTTTGAAGAAGTGCTACGACCTGAACTAAAAGGGACTCACTTTGAGTTTACGACTCAATCTGGTGTCGTTTATCGTTTCGAAGGTTGGAAAACGGTTTGGGAATACCTCCGCGTAAAACCCGCCACTCTTCTTCGAAATGGAGAAGTCGTTGTAAGTGCGGCTCAATTCTTCTCTGATATTCAGCTTGAAACCGGTATGAATGACATCACTCTAGGAAACTTCCTGGAGGAAATGCACAACACTCTTTACAGCGATACAAGGCTTAAAGAGAGAAATAAAGCGACAACGGTTAAAGACCTGGCCCACTGGAACGGTGAGAAGATTCAAACTGTTCTAAATGGTCACCCCAAGATTCTTCTCAATAAGGGCCGTGTTGGTTGGAACGCTGAAGACCTGGAGAAATATGCCCCAGAGTCTCATCAACCATTTAAACTTTTCTGGATCGCCGTTAAAAAAGAGCTCCTCAATATCAATCTTGCCACTGGTATAAGTGAAGAAAAAATTCTGGCAGAGAGTTTTGGCCCGGCGGAGCTTTCGTACTTTAAAGAAGTGCTAAAAGTGAAAGGCGTTCATGCTGGCCACACAATTCTTCCGGTTCATCCATGGCAATGGAAGCGTTATATTCAGATTCAATTTGCGGCCGAGATTGCTGCCGGATCACTGATTCCAGTGGGCGAATATGGCGATGACTACTGCCCGCAAATTTCTATCCGTACTCTTTCTAACGTTTCTCGTCCTGAAAAAATGGACATTAAACTTCCCCTGAGTATTTTGAATACGTCATGTATTCGAGGTCTACCAGCGAAGCACGTTGAGATGGGTCCGTCCCTTTCACATAATCTTGAGGCCCTGTGCCAGAGTGATGAGACGTTAAAAGACATCCAAATTCTTAAAGAAGCGGCCGGGGTGACTTTTGTTCATCCGTCATACAAAAAGATTGAGAAGGCCCCTTATCGTTATCATGAGTTCCTCGGCGCAGTTTACCGCGAAAGCTCAATGAGTAAACTTGCCAATAACGAGAAAGCCATCCTGACCGCAAGTCTCTTTCATCAAGATGAGAACGGAGACTCCCTTATTGGAGAATACATCCGGGCCTCTGGTCTTGCGGCCGAAATTTGGCTTCGCTCTCTGTTTGAAACAGTGGTGGTTCCTCTCTATCACTTGCAACTGAAGTATGGTGTTGGTTTGGTGGCCCACGGCCAGAACATTGTTCTCGTTCTGAAAGATCACCGCCCTCACCGTATGATCTTAAAAGACTTCCATGGCGACATGAGGCTTTTAACTGAGCTTCCTGAAGCTGGACAAAAATATTTCAGCGGCATTCATAAAGATATCACCAAGCTTCCTCCTCACTACCTGATTCATGATCTTGTGACAGGTCACTTTGTGACGGTTCTAAGATTCATTTCAGCGGTAATGAAAGAAAGCGAAGACATGGAAGAGTCACTTTTCTATGGCGTCCTTTCAGATGTCATTGAGCTTTATAAAAAATCCCATCAGGTGAAAGTCGATCAACAAATTGATTTGCTCCAACCACAGATTAGTCGTGTGCTTCTGAACAAGGTCCGATTCAATATCGGTTACGGAGATTCAGATGCTCGTCCTCTTCCGATTTTGGGTTCTCCTCTCAATAACCCTTTAGTTAAACAAGCGAGTCAATTATGAGTCAGCACTATCATTTAATTGGTGTTGGTATCGGCCCATTTCATCTCTCACTAGCGGCGCTTCTAGATAAGGTCAAAGATCATGAAGTTAAATTCTTCGATCAAAAGCCCTACTTTCAATGGCACCCGGAGCTTCTTTTTAGCGACGCGGACATGCAGACTTCGTACTTAAAAGATCTGGTCACGGCCGTTGATCCAACAAGTCCGCACTCCTTCCTGAATTATTTAGTACAAAATGGTCTGTTCTATACTTTTATGAACACCGGCCGCAGAGTCATTACTCGTCGTGAGTTTGAACTTTACTGCCAATGGGTAAGTAAAAACATCAATGGGTCTCTGAACTTTAATTCCTCTGTTGAGGACATTGAGTTTGTCGATAACAAATTTGTTGTGACCACCAAAGGTGAGAAACATACTTCTACCCATCTTTCTATCGCCACAGGTCTCACTCCAAGAATTCCTGAGTTCGCAAAACCGTTCCTTGGAAGCACTGTTTTCCATGCGAAATCTCCTCTTTTGATGTCACAGGATTTTACCAACAAAAGAGTCCTGATCATCGGCGGAGGTCAGACAGGTGTTGAGATCTTCCGTAATGGTATTCACGGCAAATGGGGCAGGCCGGCCGAGATTAAACTCTTCTCTCGCCGTCAGAATCTTGAACCACTGGATGAATCACCGTTTACCAATGAATACTTTAACCCACATTATGTGGAACAGTTCTTTTCCATTGATCACAAAGAGAAGGCGGGGATCGTTCAAAGTCAGAAGCTTGCCTCAGATGGAAACACTCCTCAATACCTGGAGCTTTTATACAATGATCTTTATCGTCTCATTCATGTGGAGAAAAACGCGCAATTAGCAAAAATTCTTCCTAAGCGAACATTGGTGGGAATTGAGAAAAATGCGACCGGCGGTTTTAAGGCGATCTTTGATAACAGCTTCCTTTATGAGAAAGAAAGCTTCGATGCCGACATCATCATTTTAAGCACAGGCTTTGTCTCGACACTCCCTCCTGTCTTAAATAAAATTAAGCACCTCCTTGAGCTTGATACTGAAAACCGCTTTAAACTAGACCGCTCTTTCCGTGTGAAATGGAAAGGACCGGAAACTAACAAGATTTACGCTCTCAATTTCAGTCGTCATCTTCATGGAATCGCAGAACCTCAGACCAGTCTTATGGCCTGGAGATCTGCCACAATTATTAACGATTTAATGGAAAAGAATATTTATCTACCACAGGAAGTGGTTCCAACTTTTATCCAGTACGGAAGAGATTAAGAAAGCCAATTTTATGTTGAAGTACCCGCTATCCCTACTTGCTCTGATTGTTACAGTATCCGCTTATGGTGCCACTGAACTGGACGTAATTGAAGTCACTGAACTTCAGGGTGATAAAGAAGACAAGACCTACATCGAAACCAACGAAAGTATCTCGGTCCTCAAGCAGAAAAACTTGAACCGTGGTGATACTCAAAACTCGGTCCAAATGCTGACCGGTCTTTCAAACGTTCAGGCCAGCTCTAAGAACGATGAATCATTCAGTATCCGTGGTATTTCAGACATGGGAGTTACTGGATTTCAAAAAGACAATCTTGCGAGCATCATGGTGGACGATGTTTTCCAAACTCCGATCGCTCTTAAAGCAGGTAGCTTTGAACAATGGGACCTGAATTCAATTGAAGTTTACCGGGGTGCTCAGTCGACCACTCAAGGGGTGAACTCTCTTGCCGGTACCATTCTTCTCTATCATAACAAACCAACTGAAGATAACGGTGGTGCGGCCAAAGCGACCTTTGGTAGCTACGGTCGTAAAGAGGCAGCGGCGACCATTAACCAAAAGCTTGGTGAGAAATTCATCTTCCGTGCCGCTTACAATAAAGAACTTTATAATGGCTATATCAAGAACGCGACCACAGGCAATGATAAGTGGGGGGCGAAAAACAAAGACCACTTTGTTACCGACTTCCTTTATAAACTCAGTGCTAATGATGAACTTCGCCTAAATCTAAAATTCCTTCGCTTTAACCGCGGTGGAGACTATGTCCAAGGCAGTAATTACCAGGACTATAAGGTCTACGAAGACCAGGACTTTAAGAGCATTTCCAACAACAAACAAGGAAGCATCTCTTGGGACAAGCGCATTGGAGAAAAAGCTGATAACCGTTTGGTTCTTGGGTTCTCGAAGGGCGATAATAATACTTTTTCCGATGCTGATGGAACTGACCAAAATACGGCCGGTGAAAGAGATGAGAACAGCAAAGACTCTTACGTTAGCTTAGAAAACATTTTTAAGTACACCGGCAAAAAGTTTAAGAACTCACTAGGGTTTCATTTTCACCGTTATCAGTTAGATGAGTTTTACGACTTTAATCTTCTTCTTCCACTCTCTCCGGTAACCTCCACTCCTGTGGCCGTGGCCCAGAACAATGAAAAGACCCGTAACGTAAATTCGATCTTTGATTCATTCGTTTATGAATTTGATGAGCGCAACTCCATCAACATTGGCGGACGCTTAGAGGTGGTCGAGAACAAATTTGGAGCGGGTCTTAGCGGTCGTCGTTTACAAGATCTTGGCCCTGGTAACAATGCGGCGGTAGATAGCTTTATCAATGGCCTTCAAGGTGACTACAAAGACACGGCCTACAATACGGTTCTCTTACCAAAGCTTGGTTATAACTATAAAGTTGGAAAACACTCAATGGGTGCTTTCTACTCAGAAGGCTATCGTACGGGTGGTTTAAGTATTAACCGACTGAAAGCAAACATCAGCCAGTATGATCCTGAACGCACTCGCAACTATGAAGTTTCTTATAAGCACATGTCGGAAAAGTTTCTTTTCACCACTAACGTTTTCTACACCAAGTGGTTGGACCAGCAAGTTGAGGCCCGTCTTTCTGCTCATCCTTATGACACTCAAGTGAAAAATGCCTCTACTTCAGAGCTCTATGGTGCGGAAGTCGAAGGAAATCTTGAAATTAATGAGAGTGACAGTCTACGCCTAAACCTTGGAACAGTTGAGACTCATTTCCTGGGCTTTAAGAACAATGGCATTAGCTATGCCGGAAATTCATTTCCTGATGCCGCCAAATTCACCGGCCAATTTTCATACTGGAAAGGAATGACGGACGAATGGATGCTGATCTTTGCCGCACGCTATTTGAGTCCTTCGTATTCAGATCCTGAAAACACCCGTGAAGTACCAGAGCAGTTTTACTTTGACGTGAACACTCAGTACTTCTGGAAAGAGTTCATCATTGAAGGATTCGTAAGAAATCTTTTCGATCAACACTATCGTATCTACGATGGCAAACCGAGAACAACCAATACTCCATATCAGGCCTCATATCACCGTATGAGCACGCCTCGTGAGTTAGGTGTTCGTGTTAACTACTTTTGGTAATTATGAGTAAAAAGAAGCTCTACAAGATTCATAAACTCTCAGGTCTCACTCTGGGATTCTTTATTTTCCTCCTCGCTTTAAGTGGTGTCTTTATCACTTTCCGAGCGGAAATTATGCCCAAGGTCTACCCTGCTTTTCATGTGACTCCGGGGATTAAAGAACTTCCGGTAGAAACTCTGCTCTTGAATTCCAAAGAGCACCTGGGTGAAACGAAGATCATTACAAATCTCTATACGGCCGAAGATAAAGAATCGGCCTACCTTGTTCTTTATAAAGACCCATCTGCTTTACTACCCGGTATCGTGGCGATTGATCCTTATACAGGAAAAATCACAGGCGACATGGCGGCCTGGCAAAATGCCTTTGCGGTCATGCTTTTTTTCCACGCTAACTTCTTTCTAGGAAAGTTTGGTGGCTACTTAGTGGGACTCCTCGGTGCGGTCCTTATGTTCTTTGTGATCTCAGGAATCATCATTTGGCTTCCGAAGCACGGAACAAACGCCAAAATCAAACGTCTTTTTACATTAAAGAGTAAGAATCATTCTCAAAACATTCACCATTCAATCGGTCTTGTTTTTGGAATTCCTATTTTCATCAGTGCCATCACTGGATTTCTCACGATCTTTGATCTTCTTTACCCAGTGGGAAGAATGATCAATAAAGATCCGGCCTATGTGGAAGAGATCGTTAAACAGGGAACTTGCAACTTCCGCCGCGAAGTAGAGGCCCTCAATATTCTCAATGAGAAGCAACGTGAGAATCTCATTTCGATTCACATGTGTGGAAAGAAAAATTCTCTCGTGAAAGCGACCTATGGTCTTCATGACCGCCACTTCCTGCAGGGCTATGGACGAATCTTAATTGATGTAGAGAAAAATGAGATTATTCAGTCCTTCAACTCGGCCACGGACCCAAAGAGCTGGAACATTAAACGTCTTATTATCTTCCCGATTCACTCCGGAGAATATTTTGGAATGCCAGGCAGGGTGATTAATCTCGTTACAGGTCTAGGTCTTATGACGGTATTTTGTTCGGGAGTTTGGTTGTCGCTGAAGCGAAGAAAAAAATTGTCCCCAACTCTGGAAGAGTCAGGGACACAGAGTCTTAGATTTGAAGAGTGAGACCAACACCGGCATAGTCGCCGTAACTGTATCCAGTATTAACATCCGCTGGATCGCTTGATGGATTTTGATGAACTAAGTTATTACCGTCGCCATCTTGTTTCACGTAGTGAACGTAGAACTTATATCTGTTCTGATCCAAGTACCAGTTTAGACCCACATCCACTGTTAAGTCACGGCCCGTATAATCTGAACCTTCTTCACCGTAAAAACCACTTACCATCAGGGCCGGTTCAAGAACCGTTCCATTCGCAAGGAAGAAGTTATATCCGCCACGTAAGTGACCAGTTCTGGCGCGAGCGTAATCACTTTCTCCTCTGTTCTTTTTATAAATATAAAAGAACTCTCCATCAACCTGCCATGGGCCCCAGTTAAAGAGAAGATCACCACCAATAACATCATTGGCAGAATACTTAGGAGTTCTGTCTTGAGAAGAACCGTTAATCGCAATAGTCAGACCTTTTCGTTTTCCGAAATAGTTAATGTTGTAACTTAGTCCGTACTTATCCATTTCTTTGTCACCAAAGTTCCAGGCCGCACGACCTACATAAACCAGTGATTGAGTGTCTGATCCCTGTGTTTCACCTAATGTTACGTCGTCTACTTTTTCACCAGTAGTCACTTTATTGAAAACACCTACGTTATAGTTAAAACCACCTTCAGATAGGCCACCAATATTTACACCTGTCCCACGACCAAAGCCTCGGCCAATAACTGCTTGTCTAACGTAGTTTTGTGAAGGAGCTTTTTCGAATGAATTCACATTAAAAGCGGCAGTAATACTTTCTCGTGAAATCTGAGGACGAAAATAACCGAAAGTGACGTGATACATGTCTGAGCTATCATCCACTTTCCAACTTAAAATTGAGTCCCAAATCCCGACTGTAGCAGGACCTCCGGCAGTAGAACCGCTTTTAGACGTAGCAGGAAGAGTTGTGGCACGAGTCGCGGACTGCGAATCATGACCGGCGTTATCGTAATACATACTGATCTGATAACTAAGATTTTTATAAGGTTTCCCTCTGAAACCAAGTCGTGCACGACGGAAGAAAAAATTTAAACGAGGATCAGCCTTATCGAGTTCATGATCACCATCGTTTTGAGCGGCACGATCCATTGAATACACCGCCCACCCTTGCAATTGGGCATAAGGTTCGATTTTAAAGTCGGGAGTTTTAAGCGCAAATGGGGCAGGATTTTTGTCTTTCTTCTCTGCTGTTTCAATTGTGGTTTGGGCAAAGACCAATGAAGAAGATAATAAGGCGATAGCACCAATCGTTTTACGCATAACTCTCCTGAAAAAATATTAATATGAGTTTCCAAGAGAATTTAGGTAGAAACAAGGTTTGTCTTTTTTGCCTAGTACGTATTTTCCGCAAATAACCTGAGCTATTTCTTCGGCTTTTCCTCCTGAGCTTCTCTGATTCCATGAAGGCCTTGTCCATCTTCAAGCTGAATCCGGTTCTCAATTCCAGGTTTTATGTTTTGCTTAATTTTATGCTCAACTGCCTTTTTAAGAGGTGGAATGACTTCGTATTTCATTTTGTCTTCAAAAGTAAAAGGAAACTTCGTGGCCAGGGTCTTTGCTTCTGAATCAGTGAGAAGAATTTTTACTAAATTTCCTCCTTCTTTGGCGGCCGAACCTTTGAAGTCAAAGCCACCAGGAGGAGTGTCCATTTTAAACTTACTCACAAAAGGTTTAACATAGCCTTCAACTTTTCCCTTTTGCGACTTGGCCTCAGCATAAAGATCCAACTTTCCTTTGTGGATAAAGGCCTTCACTTTTTCTTTAACAAATGGATTTAAAGTAGTGAGATCAAACTTCTTAAGTTCACTGTTCACGTCCCACTGTAATGGTTCGGTCTTAAGCGTGGCAATTCCCCCTACTTTTAAGGGAGCGGGCCCAAAAACATCGGCCGTCATCACAAAGTTTGTCACAGGATTTTTCTCAGAGGGAGTGAGGTTAGAGGCAATGACATTAATATTGGAAATGGTTCTTGTGTCTTTGCCTTTATAGCTCAGCAAGTTCTGAATAGTGATATTAGAATCATTGAGCTTAAACACTTTCACGTTCACAGGTGATTCTTTTTTCTTTTCTTTTTCCTCATCTTTTTTTTCGGCCATGATCTGTTTAATTCTCTTTTTCTCTTTCTTGGCGGTATCAACCAAAGTTTGCGAGGCCACCACATTCATTCTATTCACAATGACATCGGTCACGATTTTTCCATCGAAGATGTTCTTCCAAGGGACATCAATATCTACTGAGCTAATAGTCATAAACTGCTGGTCCGTGGATTTAATTCTGCCGGTGATGCCTTCGATCGCATACTTCCCTTTAAAAATCGCCAGATCAATATCATTTACATGGAAAGAGAAATTAGGTGATTCTTTCTGGAGACGACTATTGACCACCGCCACCATGAGAGATGGGAGAATCATTCTTAGAATTAAGAGGAAAAGAAGCACGAAAAATAAAACATACACCCAGGTACGTTTATGGAGTGGTTTCGCACGATGGAAAAGACGCATATAAACCTGCCAGTTGATTAATCTCTGCCACAAGAGTTCCATACTCCTCAGAAGAGATCATTTTGCTGACAGGAATGTTTTGAGGTCTAGATTTGTGTCGCGCCGATGACTGAAAGAGGTTTTGTATTTCTCATACTTTCTTCCAACATGCGATCGGCCAGAGCATCTACTGGTGTCATGGCCCGCTTCCTGATTCCATCAGGCAGATATTTGCCAATGCCATTCATGATATTGATGGCCATTTTCTCACCTAAACGAAACTCTTTTCTTTCGCCCATGAGAAGACTTGGTCGCATGATAATAAGATGACGTAGATTTAACTTTTGAAGGGCCTCTTCCACTTCTCCCTTCACGCGCGAATAAAAGATTTTAGACTTAGAATTGGCACTCTCTGCCGAAATGACCACAAAAGACTGTGCTTCATTGGCCTTGGCAATTTTTCCGAACTCTAAGACAGCGTCGTAATCAACTGCACGAAAATTTTCCTGACCACCGGCCGTCTTAATAGTGGTGCCAAGGCAACAAAAATAAATATCACCTTTAAGCTCGCTTGTTTTACTTGATAAGAGCTTAAAGTCAGGGCAAATGACTTCTTTAAGTTTTCGAGAAGAAATTCCCAAGGGTCTTCTTGAGACTGAAATAACTTCCTTAATACGAGAATCATCCAGAAGTTTATGAATAAGATGGGACCCCACCAGGCCAGTTGCGCCACTAATTACAGCAATCATTGAACTTCCTTTTCATTCATTTTACTCAGGACAGGTATTCTTTGAAAGAAAGATTCTCGTTTGCCATTCACCAAGAGGTCGACCTTGACGTTAAGAATCTTGTCGCCTTTGGCATCAATATGACCTATTAATGCGTCTCCTCTTCTGCCTAAGTCGTCCACTGGCCAATCACTCTTAGAGAGAACTGAACTGTATTTTGCCCTCGCTCCTTGAATGGGAAGAGGTTCAAGTCTTTTGCCCGTATCTTGCAGGGGATAAAGTTTGATCTCATCCCGAGTGAGCACGACCTCCAGATAGTGTTCTTTCCCTTTCAGTAATGTGCCTCCATGCTGAGAGGTCAATTTTTGAACGGGTGACGATGTATCACTGGCGCATGCACCAATGATAAAAAACACAATAAATAGAGAAAATTTCATAGGCACCTCAATGAAAGAGGTTTCCATAAAATGGTGGAGTCAGCATGACCCAAAGGGAATTATTTGAAAAACTTGGGAACTTCTTTTTGAAGGACCTCAATAACAGACTTTTCCAGGCGAGTGAAAAATTGTTTTTTACTATGACGAAGATAGACCGGTTTCCTAAGAGAAGTAAATCCACGCACAATTTTTAAATCTTTGGCACCTTTCAATGTATGACGGGGCTTAATCGCACGACCAAGGCCCAGCTGCACTCCTCTAAGAATTCCATTCTCATCATGCATGAAGCTTCGATGAATTTTTTTAGGGGCATTTGGTTGGTTCTTAAAAAAATCTTCCGTAGTTGTGTCATTAGGATTGGCGTCCAGATACACATGAGAGCGACCTTGAAGAGTCGAACTCTCTATGCAAATAAACTCTTCTTCTCCCATAAGAAACTGAACCACATCTTTTCGATCATTTTCAAGATTCGAAATAATGATGTCGGTCTTTGAATAGTTTAACATTTCATCAAGCACCGAGTTTGGTTTTACACTGAACTCTACCTGCACTTGTGGATGGTCTAAAAGAAACGGGGCCAGGGCCGGCATCACCACTTGTTCGAGGATGGAGGAATTAGAAGCTATTCGGATGAGTCCAGAAAGTGAACCTCTGGCCTCACCTCTAATATCTAACAGAGCGTCTTGTTCCAGCGCTTTTTTATTTTTCACATACATCAAAAGCTTCTTACCGGCCTCGGTAAGTTCCACGCCCTGTGGAGTTCGATCGAACAGGGTGAATTCGACAGTTTCTTCGAGAGATTGAAGCCTGCGAGAAAGGGCCGGCTGGGACAAGTGAAGAATCTCTGAAGCTCGAGTGAAGCTTCCCTCCATTGCCACTGTGTAAAAGGCCTCTAGCTGAGAGTCGTTTAACATAGGTATAATATAAATGCATAGATATATAAAATCAATGCATTATCCTTATATTCGGTTTTCATGCATAATGAGTGACAAGGAGATTCCTATGTTACTACCAGTAGCACTTACCGTATTTTCCTCTGCAATTTATCACTTCATGCTGAAGCAAGCGAGTGGCAAATCGCCTTTTCTCATTCTTTTCTGGTCTTACGGAATTGCGGCCCTGGTATGTCTCGTCTTAATTTATTTTAACGAGCAACAACTAAAATTCAGTCTTCCGTTTAAAGACCGTCCCTATCTTCCGTTTGTTCTCGCACTTGCTTTAATCGGGATTGAATTTGGTTACCTAGTCTCTTACAAGAGCGGTGGAAAAATCGGACAAGTTTCGATGATGACTCAAATGGTGTCATTAGTTGTGATGCTGACGCTGGGATTTATTCTTGCGAAGGAACCACTGACATTTAAGAAAGCATTTGGTGCCGTCACCGCTCTCTTTAGTTTTTTCTTGCTATCGAGGCCTTAATCACGTGAGTGCGCATGAACTGCACAAAGAGGCAGGACATGAAAGCGGCAAAACCAAGTGCTCCACCTAAACCAATATTAAACGGCAGTACATAATAAAAGAGCAGACTATAAACGAGACTCGCCCAGAAGAGCCTCCACTCAGACATCTTTCCCGTTTCACTCATGCCCACAAAAGTCGCCCCTAAGAAAGCAGACTGAAGGACAAGCTTATGCTGAAAATCAAACGGTAGAGTCATTAGGTAAAATGCAAGTGTAAGCATGGTTGAAGTGCGAATGGGACTAAGCCCCTTCTCTTTAATAATCCAACGAGTAAGCTGAGTGCTTACCATCGAGATGCTTATGATTAGTAAAAGCTTCACCACACGCCTTTACTTAAAAAGAAAATGAGACTTGAGATAAAAGAAATTGTTCCGAGCTTTCCACCAATTCCCTTCACGTAAGGCAAACTCAAAAGATAAAGGGCCGCCCCAATGAGAGAAATGAAACAAACCTGGTAATGGTTCTCAAGAAGTTGTGGAGAACACATGCCCGCGAATGTTCCCGCATAAATGGCAGAATGAAGTCCATTCTTTTCATAGAAGCGGGGGAAATGGAGAAACGATCCCACAAAGCCCGTACTTGCTGAAGCAACGACCGCAGAGAAACCAAATTCCTTCTGAAGCATACAGCAGACAAAGCAACCGCCAAAAAAGGCGATAAACTTTGAGATGAAAAGTTTTTTATCTAATAAAGAATTCATTTGTGGCATTATCCACGGAATCCTGAATTTTAAAAATAGGATCTTGAATTTTTTTTAGAGTCGTCTGGCCGCCTTTGAATAACAAGTAACTTCAGGCATCCAGCGGTTCCCGACCGGGCAAATACCTTTCATAAACAAATCTTCTAAATGCCTCATCCAAGAAACGTCGTTTACTGTGATCTCCCCTTTCCCAAGTTGAGCAAGATCCTGAAGCATATCAATCTGCTTATACGGGGAGTACTTCTCAATAAATTCACCATCAACTTCTTTTAAATTTATGGTCTTACGAGAAAATGGGATATTGATCTTCTTATACTCTTCATCGTAATCGCCATTATAATAAGCGATTTCCTGATTCATTTCTTTTTCGTTGAGGAAGGTCTTGGCAAACATGAAGTTTGTGACATCAAGCTCTGTCCTTCCCATGCGATCAAAAAGTCGGACTTTTCCCGGAAGGATATCATGGAGTCCCCTCATGGCGGCCTGCTCAGCATTAGTTACACCCTCATCCAGTCCTTCAAGCGGGAAGTGCACCCCTATTAACCTTTGAAACGAATCTTTTACCATTTCATGGAAAAACTTAACCGTTCTCTTACGGGCATTCTCTTCTGTATGTCCGGCCTTCACTAACTCTTCATAATACTTCACTAGAGTCATTGTTACCGTATAAACAGGGGCATTCTCAGAGTTCTTAGGGTTCCCACCCTGCTTCCAGCGCTTACCACCCTCAAAGTCAAAAATCGTCGTTAAATCCAGACGACCATTTTCCATATTCACTTCAAGTTTTTTGTCCCAAGTAAACATGTCATGAGAGGCAAGGCCAATCACCCCAATATCTTTTAAAAGAACTTCAGCATGAGCAACTGAAGTGAGAAATAGAAGTCCTATTAAAAATTTCATCTTCATTCCTTTGATAGAGGTATTAATCATCTGCTTTTAGAAAGACTTTGTCCCCTTAAGAGAAAGTGGCCACTTGCTCTTTTAAGATGGGGTGTTTGATGAGTAATAAAGACAAGACAATTAGCGGATAATACAGGCAGGCTACGTGTTTTAAAGATCAAGTCTGGCCACTTTGAAATCAAATAAATTGATGTTTTCATTATGGTTTGATTATTAAAACAATGGTTTCAATTGTCAAACAATATCTTCCACCGGGCGCGCATTATTGGTCTTTGGTTCGATGTAGGACTGGCTACTTTCATCACTAAGAACTTGGATTAACTGGGCCTGGCCCTGCTTCGAGACACTCACAAACATCTTGTCGTCTTTGCGAACTTTGAATTGTTCCTGGAGCATTAGCTCATCGTGCTTTCTAAATCTCGCCACCATTTCTTTGGCGCGAGCTTGATCAATGCCCATCTCTACTAAGAGATCACCGATAAAGAGAATGCTGGAATCAATGGTCTCACGTTTAACATGTGTAATTCCTAGTTCCATTAATTCAAAAGCATGTCCTCTGTTACGAGCACGGGCAAAAATATGAAGATGAGGATAATGATCACGGAGAAGTTTTGCGGTTTTAAGCGAGGCCTCCATATCATCAATGGCAAGAACAAAGTACTTTGCCTTTTTTGCCCCGGCGGCCTCAAGAAGATCTGAGCGAGAAGCATCTCCGTAATATACCTTATGTCCAAATTTGCGGATGAGTTCGATTTGTTCCGAATCGTGATCAATCGCCACAAACGGAATGCTTTGTGAGCGAAGCATACGACCAAACATTTGACCGAAACGACCAAAACCCGCAATGATGACTTCTGGCGATTCATCTTTAATAGTGTCATAGCGAGGCTCAATCTCTTCCTTGTATCTCATGGCAATCCACTTATCGAGACCAAGCACTAAAAATGGACTCATGGCCATCGACAGAGTCACGACCGCTGTAAGAATATCCACTGTCTCTTGAGGAGCAAGTTTAGAACTTGTAACGATACCAAAAATCACGAAAGCAAATTCCCCGCCTTGAGCAAGGTTAACTGCCATTTGTCTTGAGTTCTCATGATCAAATCGAAAAATTCTTCCTGCGATATAGAGCACGAGCATTTTTAAAAACACATATCCAATGGCCAGACCAAAAATAAAAAATGGTCTTGAGGCAATAAGATCCAGACTCACACCCATCCCTACCGCAATAAAGAAAAGACCCATGAGTAAGCTCTTAAATGGATCAATGTTGGCCTCTAGTTCATGTCGATATTCAGAGTCTGCCAAAAGAACACCGGCAATGAATGAACCCAGGGCCGCAGAGAGGCCTACCTTCAGCATAAGAGAGGCCACACCAAGAACCACAAATAAAGTGGCGACGGTAAAAATCTCGCGGGCATTGATGGAGGCAATTCCTCTAAAGATCGGTCTGATTAAAAAACGACTGGCGAAAAATCCAAAAATGAGAAACGTCGGAAGGAAGATTAAAACACTACTCAATGAGGCCGTTGACTCTCCGGTCGATGCCAAAGCTGGAATAATTGCAAGGGCGGGAATCGCCACTAAGTCTTGCATTAAGAGAATAGAGAAACTCGCCTGACCAAACTCCGTTTTAAATTCATTTCTTTCGGTAAGAGTCTGAACAGTAAAGGCGGTTGAAGAAAGTGACAAAGAAAAACCAATCACCGCGGCGGCGAGAAGTGGAAGACCACTCATGAGGCCAATGCCCATGAAGATTAAACTTGTAAGAACGACCTGAGTGCCACCAAGTCCAAGTAGATTTCTTCTCATGGACCAAAGTTTTGGAGGTTGAATTTCAAGACCGATAATAAAGAGAAGTAGCACAACCCCTAACTCTGCGAAGTGAAGAACACTGTCAGCTTCACGAATTAGTTTTAAGCCAAAGGGGCCCACCAGGATACCTGCTATGAGATAACCCAAAACGGAACCGAATCCTAATCTATTAAAGATGGGAACAAAGACAACTGCTGAACCGATGAATACAAGTGCTTGGTCTAAATAATTAGTCATGGCCCTAGTTTAGCAGGCGCAAAATCAAATGTCTCTCACACATCTAAAACTTATGTGAGACATTCCAGTATCAAAGGCGGTACCTCTTCGAGCACTTGGACGGTAATTTGCGCAATATTCTTCTGAACAGAGGTATGACCCTCCTTTAATGACTCTCTTCTGGGCCAAAGCATCAGTTGAATCATGGCACTTGGGAGGAGTTTTCCTGTTCCGCTTGGCCACTCGTTCAGCGTAGAGTTTATCGTTATACCAATCTCCTACCCACTCCCAGGCATTTCCAATCATATCATGTAGGCCATATCCGTTTTTAGGAAACGACCCAACTGGGGCCAATTGAGTGAAGCCATCTTGTTTTGAATCAGCATAAGGAAATTTTCCTTGAAAGGTGTTCGCCATATACTTCCCTTTGGGATAGAGATCATCTCCCCAGGCATACCTTTTTCCAAGAAGTCCACCTCGTGCCGCAAACTCCCACTCTGCTTCTGTTGGCAAACGTTTCTTGGCCCATTCACAGAAATTTACCGCATCTTCATAGGCCACATGGACAACAGGATGATTCAGTCGATTGGCAATTGAACTCCCCGGTCCTTCCGGATGTTTCCAACTTGCTCCCGGAGTCCATTGCCACCAGGAGACTTCATCTAAGTTCACTGGATTTTTGGGTGGAGTAAAGACCGATGAACCAGGAACTAAAACTTTATCATCGGGTTTTGGAGTGCCGGGAGGAAGTTGTTTTTTTAATTCTTCCCAGTTGGGTTTTCGTTCGGCAACCGTAAGGTATCCAGTTTCCTTCACAAATTTTTCATACTGCTCGTTAGTCACTTCTGTTATGTCCATGTGAAAGCCACTGACATGCATTGAATGGGCAGGGCGTTCTGGTGGATAAGCATTTTTATCATCGGAGCCCATTCGAAACTCTCCCCCTGGAATAAGCATCATCCCGGGATAAAGAGAGGCCGCATATACTTGTGAAACAAAGATCAGAGGAATGAAAAAATTGAGCATAGTTTTTCTCCAGTTGCGAAGAAACTATGAACCACTTATAAGAACAACTAAAGCTTCTCTCGTTTTTTTACCAGATAAGCACCGCCCCACCAAAAGACAGATACGCATAGAGCGATCAACACAATCACCATGGCAAGAAACCAAACCGAAGAACGAAATTCTTGTTTTATCTCTCGCAGCACCTCTGTTCGACGAAGCCCATTAGAGTTAATTTGCATCAGCATGCTATTGAGAGTGTTCACTGTGCCGTGTATCTCTTTCAAATCGTCGCTCCAATTAACACCTTGAGGCACGGCCTTGTTTACACTATGGCTTAGTTCTTTTGAGTTTTGAACGAGCTCATTTAACTGAGCAACTAATCCTGAAAGATCATTCACAATGGGTTTCGTTTCATTGAGTTTATTCCACATACCTTGAGACTTGGCCATTCTCATTGAGACGTCATCCATCACCTCATTACTCCCCAAACGGGCCTGAAGACGGATAAGGCCAGGCAGATGTTGTGCGAGAAAAATTCCCCGGTTTGCGACCAGGACCATTTGGTCCACTGCTTTCACTGTGTCCTTCGTTCCTACCAGAAGATTAGAGATAGAAAGTGTTTCAAAGATTCCTCCCTGGCCTTGACTGACTTTAGAGGCGACAGAAGAAAAATCACCGATGCGGATTTTCTCCACTCGAAACTGGCCCGGATTGTCCTTGAACCATTGTCGAACAAGTTGATCCACTTGCTTTAATTGTTTCTCATCCATGATTTTCTTAGCAATAGATTCGATATCGTCTTCTGAAGTCTTGAAGGCCTTCCAAAGTTTATTGCCTGCCTTCCCATAATATTTTGGGGTCCAATAATCTCTCACTACGACTTTATTGAGTTTAATAAAGACGATCATATCCAGAAGGTTCACCTCAGGATAAGGACCAGTGGCAATTTTAAGGGCCTCAGATTCATATAACAGATATTCGCGCAATGAGAGTTCACCCAACTTGGTCGTGCGGTACATCGCCGGGTCATAATAGACCTGAACCACTCTTTCCACAAACCGGCTGAAGAAGCGTTGGACATCTTCCTGAAGCTCTAATTGATCCATCTTGGGTCGGGCCTCGGCCACCCAAGAAAGCATGAACAGCAGAATGAAGAATATTTTCTTCATATCGTTTTATCTCATCGTTGTTTTTTTGGTTTTTGGAGGAACATCCAAATATCGAATATCTACTAAATGAATACTCCCATTAAACTTAAAAGGAGCGGCGTCATAATAATCCAGAGAAACAGGAGACCCTAAATCCGTTCCTACATCAAAAGTATCATTGGCCGTGAAGGCCAGATTCACGATGGTAGGAATTTCACCCTCAATGATCTTTTTCCCATTGGCCTTAATGAGAACATCAGCAGACTGGAGTTTTTTGTTGTCTGAAGTGTAGATCAATTTTTTCGGTCTTAATTCCACTTCCAATTTCACTTTCCCATTGGGAACGGCCCCAGAGAATTTAGACCGTTCAAGCTGAAGAGTGTTATATTCATAATGTAGTTTGCCCTCCTTCATAAAGAGGGAGATCCCTCCGCTAAAACCTCCAAGGGCAAGTAGGACTCCCTCTCCTTTCTTTGGAATCTCCAAGTCAAATGTCATTAAGTTTGCACGAGTTCCAATCTTAGGAGCAGAAAATTCCGGAAGACGATTAAAATCTCCGCTAAAAACAAAATGATCATTAGGATTTTGAATGACTGTTTCAGGTCGAAAGGCGAATAAAAGTCCTCCCCCAATGGGCATATTGAGATTTTTTTTGGACTCACTCATGAACAAGTCTTTCATCTGTCGTAGTTTATCAGGATATTTTCCAGCAAGATCATTGGCCTGAGAAAAGTCAGCATCCAAATGATAAAGCTCCCATTGATCTTTTTCTGGTGTCCAGGTCGCCATTCCAGGAGTCACAGTCATCCAGGGAACTCGAGGACCAAAAGTGGAGGCCATCCATCCATCATGGTAGATCCCACGACTGGCCATGATATCAAAATACTGGGTCTTCTTTCTTCCTTTTTCCTTTGAATCATTAAAACTATACGCAAAACTAACTCCATCTAAGGGAAGTTGTTTTACACCATTGACCTTTTTGGGAGGTGAGATTTTTAGAATGTCATAAATGGTGGGAGCAATATCATTCACATGATGAAATTGAGTTCTGGGAACAGAGTCAGCGGCGATTTTTTTGGGCCACGACACGGCCATGGGTTGTCTGGTTCCTCCAAAATAAGCACCCATCAGTTTAGTACCTTTATAGGGAGTTGATCCGGCCCAGGCCCATCCAGCGTGATACATATTATCTGTCTTCGCCGTCCCTAATTGAGGCATTCCTCCAAGTTTCTCCAAAATTTGAAGATGGTCCTCAATCTTAGTAGGAATCTGGTTCTGGGTCAGAAATTCGCTGATCGTTCCTTGTTGGCCCTCAGCACTTGAGCCATTATCTCCCCAAATATAAAAGATGAGAGTGTTCTCTCTTACTCCTAATCTTTCAATTTCCGCCACCACTTTACCGGCCTGTGCATCTGCATGCTCAGTAAACCCCGCAAAGATTTCCATGAGTCTTCTTTGAAAGGGTTTTTGATTTTCAGGAATACTTTCCCAAGAAGATAAAGTAGATGGTCTGGGAGTTAACTGCGTGTTCTCCGGAATCCACTTCATTTCTTTCATACGAGCAAAGACCCGTTCCCGATATTTGTCCCATCCATCATCAAACTTACTTTTATATTTATCGGCCCAGTCATTCATGATCTGCTGGGGACCGTGAGAAGCACCGGGGGCCCAATACATAAAAAATGGTTTATCAGGATGAATCGCCCTATGATCTCTTAGCCAGGCAATAGCATTTTCTGCGAGGTCTTCTGATAAATGATAAGTTTTTCCTGGAGTTTTGGGTGGATCAACATAGGTGGTGTTCTTAACAAGATTAGGCTCATATTGAGAAGATTCACCGGCAAGAAAGCCATAAAAATATTCAAATCCATATCCCGTTGGCCAATTATCAAAGGGGCCAGACTTGCTCGTTTCATCGGCCGGTGTGTTATGCCACTTCCCAAATGCGGCGGTTGAATAACCATAGTCCTTCAGAACTTCCGCAACAGTGGCGGCAGATTTAGGAATGACTCCACTAAACCCGTCCCAATCATTGGATAACTCTGCAATCTGCCCGTTTCCTACCCGATTATGATTGCGACCAGTGAGAAGTGATGCTCTTGTGGGAGAGCACATTGAGGTAGAGTGAAAACGATTATAACTTATACCTGTCTGAGCGATTTTTGTGAGTGTGGGAGTATTGACTTCCCCACCATAAGTACTAGGCAGACCAGGGCCCGTATCATCAAGTAAAATAATTAAAATGTTAGGAGCGTCCTTAAACAAATGGTTGGGCTTCTCACGTCTTTTATGAACGGATTTTTCTATGGTCGGCCCGGCCTTACTCGCCGAAGGAACGGGTGGAAAGGGAATTTCAGCTTGAGAAAAACTAGACAGTGGAAAAAGTGAAAGAAAAAGGATCACTGTTTTTTTCATAAAACCACCTTTTGGGTAAGCTTATGAAAGAAGTATGTTATTTAACAAGACTCGCCTGAATAAAAAAGGCCCATCCTAAGATGGGCCTGTCCTTTAGAAAAAATCAGGAAACAGCTTAGAGCGCACTCCCAATGGAACTGATCATGCGTCCGATAGCATATGGCACAGAGTAATCACGGCTCGTCGAGTAAGAAGTCGCGTGTGTGAAACCAATCTTGTGTAACCACTCGTGGAACAGGTTTGCAGCAACGCCACCAGTAGAGTTCGTATTGAAGTATTTTGTATTGACCCAAATTCTTTTGCTATTTGCGTAAGTATATCCAACAGTTGAAGTTGCAGCGTAATAAAGCTCTACTTCCATGTTCATTGTGTTGTTCTTTTCTGGATATAGTCTTTCAGCGGCCTCCAGGATCTTTTGATAGATCTGAGCATTCGTGTATCCACCATTATCAACGAAAGTTTTCTTGCCGTTGTATGTGTGATTTAAAACTCGATCACGGAATGTTTCAGTCGCCACAACGGCCTTAATCATCTCAATCGCTTTATCAAATTTTGCTTGTTGAGTTGAAGTTGTATTTACAAAAAAAATGTCGGTATCAAATGTATAGGCCTCTGTCGGAAGTCCACCTGTCGATCCTCCAGTTGTTCCACCGGTAGTTGATCCTGTTGTTCCGCCTGTTGTAGATCCAGTAGTGCCTCCGCCAGTTGTTGAACCTGTGGTTGAACCAGTTGTTCCTCCATCAGTTGATCCAGTTGTTTCACCTTCGACCGGAGGCTGAGTCACTGTACAATCTGTCGTTGAGCCAGTTTCTTCCGCTTGTGCTGTAGCTGTACAATCGTCCCCCGCACCGTCTTTATTACAGGCCACGAGGAAAAGAGATAAAAATAATAGGGCCAAAATTCTAGTCATTGAACCTTCCTTGGTTTTGCTACAGACACTTCCCGGTCTCTGCATTTGTTGTTGTGTAAAGGAATGCTCACACAGACCATTTTGGTGTTTAAGGTAGGCAAGAAGTTCGAATGTGCAGTGATTGTGGAAGGAAAATGGGCCTCCACACTTTTTTAAGATTTATGGTTTATAAATCTGACCGTTTTTTTGGAAAAAGTGTGCAAGCGCCTAGAACTCTATTCTTTTCTTCATACGAGAATGAAAAACTCACTAAGTTAGGTATTCAGACTTTATTTAATCTTAAGCGCGAAGGCCGTGGTAGGAGTGTTAAAATATCAACTATGGAACTCTGGCTATTGGTTCTCTATGCTTTGACCGTCTATGCCCTCTACATCACGATTCAGAATGATGATGAAGGCATTGATGATCAAGACGAAGATGAATATTTTGTTGATTCGATGTGATGTGATTTTTTTACATGCTCGATTGTCTTCAAGCTTCATTCGAAATAAGAAAGTATCAACCTCCCAACAGGCGTTGAAGAGAAAGTTAATTGACCTCTCTTCACCGTGCACGGATATGACTCTCACGTCTCTCTCACATGTCTTTAATTTGGGCCGGAGTTAAATCCGGTCCCAAATTCCTAGGTAAGAGCTGTTTCTAAATCTTTAATGAGATCTTCCGCATCTTCAAGCCCCACTGACAATCGAACAGAATATGGAGTGAGTAACATCGAGTCACGCTCTTCTTGACTTAGATCCAGTCCGAAGAAGGCCAAAGTTGGTGCAATGACTGATTCAGTAGAACCAAGACTTGCTGCAAGTTGAATGAGCTTTAATTTGTGACAGAAGTTGTCCGCACTTTTGGCCACTGATGGATCAACTTCAAAAGAGATAGTGCTTCCCATGTCTTTCATTTGTTTTTTAGCAAGTTCAGAATTGGGATATCTCACCCATTTAACTTTAGGATGGGACTTTAGGAACTTTACAATTTTTTCGGCCGTTGCAGTTTGATGCGTATAACGAAGCATATAGGTCTTAAGTCCCCTCTGAATCAAATAGGCGGCCTGAGGCTCAAGTGCCGCACCTAACTGCAGACACATATCACGAATAGTTTTAATGACACTCATTTTTCCAGCAATACATCCCGCAATCACATCTCCATGGCCGTTACCAAATTTCGTAAGACTGTGAATCATGATGTCCACATCAAATTGTGTATGCTGATGGAGTCCTGCGAAAGTTCCGTCCATACTGACTAGGATTCCATGCTTACGAGCAACCGTAATGATTTTTTCAATGTCGGCTATTTCAAGATTTGGATTTGAGGGACTTTCAAAATGAATAAGCTTGGTCTTTCCGGGTACGATGGAACTTTCAAGTTGAGAAAGATCAGAGAGACTTAAAAAAGTCGAAGTGATCTGATACTTAGAAAGATAATCGCGAATAAACACGCGACTCGGGCGATAAGATTCTTTAAAAGAGATCACGTGGTCGCCGGTCTTGAGTAAAGCAAGAAAAGTTCCCGTAAGGGCGGCCACTCCTGAACCAACCACCATACATTCTTCGCGCTTTTGAATTTCGGCCAATGTCAGCTCTAGTTGTCTCGTCGTTGGATTCGAAACTCGCGAGTACATGAATTGATCAAAATAAGGGACGGCCTCATTCGGATAGTACTTGGCAGATAGATAGATGGGCTGAATAAGGGGCCTATTTCCTTCCGTGATCTTTACTTCTACCGGGTGATTAAGTTTCGTATTAACGTTCCAATCTGTTCTGTTTTTTTGCATATACATATTTGATCGTAATCAACGGCATATGTAAATTAATGAATCAGATTAAACTTCCGCTTTTCTTCCTCTGTGTAACCATAATTCACTGTAATTTCTTCATCGGGTCCAATCTCCCTCAAGGCCTCAATATAAAGAAGTTTTTTTCGATAATTAAAATAAAAATGACTATTGGGATCGTCAGAATGGTTATAAAGAGAACCATTCCCCAGGGCCAGTGCCACTAACTTTTTATTGTATTGGTAAACGTACCCTTCAAGAGTTGGCCCAACTTCTTGCAAGTCCATAAGCAGAAGCTCGCAGGTCTCTATGATCTGTTTTTTTATCACTGCCTGATCAGCAAAAACCCCTCTGCCTTTCTTTGGATCGTGCTGAATATAGACTTTGATCATAGAGTCCAAGGTCTACGGGCAAGGTCTCTCACGATGTAACCGATGCCATAAGGAACCGAATATTTTCGTTTCCATGTTGCTTTGTAATCATGATCAAAACCAAGTTTATGCAACCATTCATGAGTTAGATTTGAGGCAACATTCGCAGGAGTGTGACGATTAAAGAATTTGGTGTTCATCCAAACCCTTCTACTTCGTGGAAGTGTGTATCCCATGACCTTTGAGTCATGGTCAGTGTAGAGTTCCAATTCCAGATCCATGGCATTATTTCGAGTGGGTTTAAGACGCTCCACTCCCGCCAGAATTGCATTATAAATTTGCTGATTGCTCATACCGCGATTATTAGCAAAGGCCTTTCTGCCTTTAAAGCGATGATTCAAAATCCTTCTTCTGAACTCCTGAGAAGCAAATATTCTACGAAGGAGATCAATTGCCTCATTAACTTTCTCTTCTCTATTACGACTCATTCGAAGCATTTTCACATTAAATTCAAAGGTGTGGGCCGCTTCTGGGACTTCAGCAAAAACTTCTAACGAAAATAGTATAGATAATAAAAGAAATAGTGATCTCATTTAGGCTCCTTTTCGAGGAGCTAGTCTGACATAAAATCTCGACAAATGAATACTAACGGCAGCAAGTGCTCTGCACTACTTTTCTGCAACTTTTAAGGTCGCCGCAAAAACTACTTTTTGGTCCTGTGTTCTGAATCCTTGAAATTGAAACTTGTCCTCAGATAAAGGGCCACCGTAAATCACGATTGTGTCATTTGACATGGTCTCAGCAATAAAATTTACTTCGTATTCTTTTAGCGTGTATTGGCGATGTTTGTCCTCAGAGATAGAGTCCAAAATCCATTGAGCATATCGAGTGTTATTAACGTGGGCATTAAGATCCAAGTCACTATTGCGGACCTGAAATTGTGCCATTTCTTTCAAATCATTTTTTAAATGGATCTTCCCTGCTTCTAGAAAAGGAGGAGCATCAAGACGAAACTGTCCTACATCCTGAAGGGCCTTCTCCGCAGGTCTTCTGGTCTTAAGATCAAGAATCAACCACTGGGTAGTACATTCACCTACTTTTTCGCCGCGGTCCCAAATTTCAAAATCACGGACGGCCATGATGCTTTTAATCGGACGGACCCAGGTCTTGAGTTCAATATCGTCTCCCCATTTGGGCCAATGATTCATACTGAGCTTCTGTCTTGTAAGGACCCATGCGGTCTGTTCTTGAATCATGGCATCGTATCCATGTCCCAGATGGGTCGCATGAATCCAGGCCGTGTCCTGAAGCAAATTCAAAAGTCCATAAAGGCCAAGTTTTTTCTGAGGATTTACCAGAAAGGTATTAACGTTGTATTTTTGGGTCCAAATAGTTTCTTTCATAGATAAAAAATAAAAAGGCCATCTTCAGACGGCCTTTTTAATCCAGCTTGGTTATCAGTTTTGATTTTACTCTCAACTGTTTCATCTGAACAAGATCAGAATAAGAAAATTAGGATCAGATGGGAAGAAACTTAACCTCATTTTATCCACAAGAAACAAGCTTGTAGCCCACTCCACTAATGGATTTAATTTGTAAGGCCTCTCCGGCCACATTCTTCAGCTTCTTACTGAGGGCCTTAATTCTTTCTTCCGTGATCAATTTATCTGCCCATGCAATTCGTCCTGCCTTACGCGCTAAAATGATCATGATATCCATCTCTTTTTTACCAAGAGATAAAATCTTGTCTTTCACGGTTACCAGACTCCTCGCCATATCAATTCGAAGGTCCCCATAAACAATTGGTTTTGCCATTAGACGCTTTCTTTCAAGTTGTTTATTTAAGATCATTTTGAGTTCTGACATTCCGAATGGCTTTAAAATATAATCATCCATTCCCGAATACATGCCGTGCAAAATGGAAACTTCATCATAGCACTCACCCATAACCACAAGGGCGGCCCCAGAACCACAGTGTCTTAGCTCCTTACAAAATTCCACTCCATTACCTTCGCGAAATTTATAATCCAGCAATAGGAGATCAAAATGAATTTCTTGCAGCAATTTCCAGGCATGATCCAGGGTGGGAGATGACTCGACGGTAAACCCATTATAAGTGAGAGTATAGTTGAGCATTCTGGAAAATTGCTCATCATTCGAAACTACTAAAATCTTTGTCATAACATCCTCCTGGTAGGAAGAGATTGCCACAAAATCGAGTTCACTAAAATCGAGGTAATGGTTTCCAAAAAATGGGTTCCATACTTTTTCCAAGATCATTGAATGGAAAAGACCTCATAATCAACTCCTCGCTGGTCTCTCTCATCCAATGGAAGCTCAATTAAGAAGGTCGTATGAGGAGCATTCAGGACATAAGTGATATTGCCTCCATGCTTGTGAAGAATGGCATTGATCAACGTAAGACCAAGTCCCGTCCCCTTGTTTCCTTTGGTGGAATAGAACGGCTCCATCATATGTTCAACCACATCAGGAGAAATGCCTTCTCCTGAGTCCTTAAAATAAATATCGACGTAACCGGCCCTCTTTATTGTTGATACCTCAATCCATTTATCAGAAAGCTTATCAACGGCATCCAAGGAATTATTGATCAGATTCACGAAAACCTGTTCAAGCTGAACTTCATGTCCTCGAAGATAAACGTCCTCAATATCCATCATTCGTAATTCGATGCCATGATTTTTGAGACGTTGACCGACAAAGACCAGCACATTATCCAGAATGGATTTTAATTCCAGTCTCTCATAAGGAATTTGGTCTTGCTGATAAAAGACATTTCGAACTCCTTTAATGGTGCGATCTATTCTTTCGGTCGTATAAAGAATTTGTTGCAATCCACGAGCGAGTTCTTTTTGCTGCTCTGGATTTCGATAAATACGGAGAAGCTGTGTGGTCCGGGCCTGGATAATGGTCAAGGGATTATTGATCTCATGAGCAATACCGGCCGACATCATTCCCAATTCGAAGAACTTCGCTTTACCCAAAAGATCTTCTTCATGAATAAATGGTTTTTCCTTTCGATGGGGATTCAAGGTCGCAAATAATGTGGTCACACTCATGATGACTAATATAACGGCGTTACTGACTAAACTTAAAGTTTGAATTTTCTCACTTACTTCCCAAAAAGGAACCAATATCTGCAATGCAGAGAACAAAGTAAACATGAGCATCGTTCCCCTCACATCCTCAGAGACCTTGGTCATGGTCTTGATGGTGTTCCAGACAAAGACCAGTCCGCATAGGGCAAACCCAATAAAAAAGGGAAGAGCGTAAGTGACGAAAGGTTGATCCATATGGAGATAGGCCACACTCAGAATGGAACCAAAAATCAAAAAAAGAACCGGTTTTTTGTGTAACCCAATATGAAATGAATCAAGATATCTCCACATCCCTCTCATCGGCCATATCCAGCCTAAAAGTAGCAGCGGAGCGAGTTCATGACTTAAGTCAATGGCCAAAAAGATCAACAGATGCATAAAAGCAAAAGACAACCACAATTCTACTACAGGGGAGAATCTGATTTGCTTATCTTCTTCCCGCCCTTGTATCGCAGCGAAAATGGCAATCAAGAGGGAGAACGCACTGAGGATTGATAAAAGTATTACAGAACTTTTCATGTACTAATTGTACATAGTGCGAAAGATTTTCTTTCCTTGAAAAATTCCTAATTTTCGATACTGCATTAGAACGGTTATCACATTCGTTCCATACATGACAGATTCACTTTTCAAAGAACGAGATCCATGTCAATCTTTTAAGAATGTCCTATAGGATGGGACTGATTACTTTAAATCGGGATGTAAGATGCGTATGATTCAGTTTCTAGTGTTGCTATGTTTTTCTTTTGGCGTTTCTGCCAATATCGTTGAAGACAATCAGGTTGCTAAGATCACAAAGGACATGAGCTTTGGTGGTTTTCTCGATACCTACTACGCCTATGATTTCAATCAACCAAAAGATCACGAAAGACAATTCACCACACAACCAGTTCGTCACAATGAATTCAACATTAACCTTGCCTACGTTGAAGCGATCTTAAAGAAAGAAAAATCCCGTGGAAGACTTGCTCTTCAATACGGTAACTCAGTAACTAAAAACTATTCGAGTGAACCTACTCAAGGTGCGACTTCAGGTCCTAATGACTCAAAAATTTTCCAAGAGGCCTATGTTGGAACAAAGATTGGTGAGAGGACCTGGATTGATATGGGGATCTTCCTTGGAAACATCGGAGCTGAGTCTTGGATCTCAAAAGACAACTGGATTTACACTCGTGCTCTTTCCCTCGACTATGTCCCTTACTACTCTTCTGGAGCGAGACTAGAGCATTTTATAGATAACAACCAAAGCTTCCAACTTCAGCTCTTAAATGGCTGGCAAACTATTTCTGAGAACAATCAGGGGAAGGCGATCGGAATGCAGTATAAGAACGCTGTCACTCCTGCTTTTACTTTCACCTATAATAACTTCTTCGGAGATGAAGAAGTCGTGAGCCAAAGCTCTCGCTTCCGCGCTTACCATAACTTCATCTTTCAATGGCTTCAATCAGATGCCTGGCAGTACATTTACACTTTTGATATTGGTCATCAGTCTCAGCAGCAAAATGATGGTGTAGACGCTTGGTTTACGACAGCATTCACGGTGAGACACCCTCTTGATCAAAAACGTACCGTTGCCATGAGAGCTGAATATTACGCTGATCCTCATCAAGCAAACGTGGTAACAAATACTCCAAACGGATTCCGAGTCACAAGTATCGCCACTGGTTATGATCAGAAACTGGAAGAGAACACTATGTGGAGAACAGAACTCCGCGGATTCTATTCTCATGACGAAATTTATCCACAGGGTGTCGCAGGTAAAAACCGTCTTGAAGGATTTTTGGTGACTTCTTTATCGATGTGGTTTTAAAAGTCTAATTTCGTCACCATCTTGGGTGAGAGTAAGGTTGTAAGACGTAAATCTTCCAAGCTCTCACCTGTTAACACAGCAACTCCGGCCTTTTCTAGCTCAATTCGGATCTCACAGTTTTTATTCAAGAGATAATTCATAGACTGAGAAAGAAGGGGCTCATGCCCCACGAAACAGTACACCCCGTCAGGATCAAGTTCACGGATCGATTTTACAAATTCCTGGGGAGTAGAATAAGGATCAAGAGTGGTGAGTATTTCATACTCACTTTTGTGATTTTCAGAATAAACAAAATTGGCCGTCTGAACCGCACGGAATAAAGGGCTGGTATAGATCGTATCAATCTTACGGAAAACAAAATGAAGAGAATGAACCATCTCTTTGACTTCTTTAGCACCGTCCTCAGTCAAACGGCGTTTGAAGTCATCCATGTCGGTTTGATTCTTTTTCTTATCTTCTGCAGTTCCATGTCTAACAAAAATGAGTTTCATAAGTATCGACCTGAAGTTGTTCTCGCCTCAAACATAGCGGGCATCGGTTTAATTTCTTTTCCAGCGTGGAACACCTGACGAAGAGTCGTCTCAATGAACTCTAACACTAAGGCAATTGAGCTCTCTACACTTGCCGCATCACCAATTTGAGGATTTAGTTCTACCAAATCCATGCTCTTTAAACGCCCGGTTTCGGCCAGCACCCCACCCATCAAAAAAAGTTCTTCTAGCTTTGGGCCATGGGGAACTTTAGTGCCCGTCGAGTCAATGTCCATTTGGTCAAACACATCCACGTCAAAACTTAAATGGATGGGACAGGTGCCAAAGGGATCGGCCTTATGCAGGGCCATCTCAATCACTTCTTTCGCCCCTAATCGGTTTATATCTTCAGAGGAAAAATACTGAATGTTGTGTTTGAGGATAATGTCTTTTTCACCCTGATCCAAATCACGTGGTCCAAAAAAAATCAGTTTCTGAGGAAGAATTTTTCGACGAATCCAGCCGAAGTGTGGATGTTGAGTCAGCCCTAGAAGAAAAGCGAGCGGCATTCCATGAAAATTACCAGAAGGAGAAGTTTCAGGAGTATTAATGTCACCATGAGCATCGGCCCATACAACAACCGCTTCCGGGTGATGAGAAAGAAGACCATGGACGGTTCCTAGCGCCAATCCATGGTCTCCACCGACGTTAAGGAGAAAGCTATCTGACAAGTCTTCCTCTTCAATACGATCATTAATGGTTTTAGTGCCGAGTCCTGCACCAAGTGAATGCTTAATGTACTTATCCTGCTTATTTTCAACGACCTTAAAAGGAAAAATGAGATCACCGAGATCTTCTGTTTTGGCGATATCTTTAAGACGAGCAATGAGCTTACCTTCTCTTAAAACATGAGGAGCAAGTCTGACTCCAATACGATCTTGTCCGAAATCAAAGGGGATGCCGAGAACTTTAATATTTTTCATATGTCGTCCGAATCACGTCTTGTGTTGTTTTTGCCAGATAAAAGCGATCATCGCCCTTTACTTCAGGCAGACGAATCACGTGAGCATTAATTTCTTTTTGCATACACAGGCGAAGAAGATGATCAGGGAACGTCATCTTGCCGTACCAAGGGACCGCTTCACTGCCCGCTCCAGAATAGGAGAGAGTTAAAGGAAGAACTGGAATATTCGCATCTACTGCAAGTTGAAAGAAAGTTGATTTAAAAGGAAGAACCTGACAACCATCTGAACTCGTTCCTTCTGGGAACAAGAAGATGTTATGGCCGTTTCTTAACTTTTCAGAAATATCATTTAGTTCATTTTGCTTGGTATGTTCAGTGCGTTTCTCTTTTCTTCTTTCTACAAAGAAACAACCTGCAAGGCCCGTGAGTTGACCCAAAAGGAAGGTCTCGCGAATTTCCACTGATGTAATGAAAAGCGACGGGTAAAAGGCGGATAAGATCAGAACGTCAAGGTAAGAGAGATGATTGGCCACGATGAGCCTTTGTTTTACTTCCCCTCTTGTCCCATGCAGAGAAACCTTAACGTTCAAAATCAATAATCCTATCTGAGCAAAGAAAGGAATGCTCTTGAGATATAGCTTCAGACGTTTCTTTTCATTCGTAACAAAAAATGCCATCAGTGAATGAACCAGCAGAAAGGCCAGAATAACCAGAAAGAAGGCAAGAAATCGGAACAAACCAATGAACACATAAAATGGATTCGTTAGTTCTTTTTTTTCAAGACTTTCTGAAATCAAGCAAACCTCCGCTCAAAAGATGCTGGCAGTTCATTCATGTCCATCAAAGTGAACATATCCAGACAGTCCATTTCGGCATCGTAGGCCAGGGTGCGACCAAGTTTGGCCCCGGCGAGAAGGTACATGTGCATGAGGGACCCCATGGCCTTGCCTCCACTTCTCTCAGCATTCACTGGGAGTTCGAATTTCAGTTTGTATTTTGATTGCACACCAACTTCAAAATTCGAAATGAAGTTGTTTTGTTTCTCCAACTGCTCCATCATTTCCGCCACACTCCCAAAGTCCTTTCGGTTAATGCTTGAACACCCAAACATATAGCGAGTACCGGATTTTTTTGCATACTCAATCAGACCTTTCCATAGAAGCGAGATCACTGCTCCTTTGCGATAGTCTTTGTGAACGCAGGCCCTGCCTAGTTCCAACTTATGCCCCGGGGCCTTCAAGAGCTCATCAATTTGAAACTCCCCTTCTGAGTAAAAGCGTTTAAAGGAACGATCAGTGTTGGTGGACAAAAGTCTATAGCATGCCACGACCTTATTCAGGGCCTTGTCCTTCACAATCAAATGGTCACAAACGAAGTCATGCATGTCCACATCATAAGGAAACAAGGAGAATGTCACCTTCTGTGTAGAGAACTCTCTGAAGAACACTTCAAAACGAAGCGCCAATACTTGAGCAAGCTCTTCAGGATGGTTGACAGTTTTCACCTGATAGTAATCGTTCTCAAAATCTATCTGATAGGCCGGACGTAGGATCTTGCCTTCTAGGCTTTTTAGTTTGAGATAGTGAGGTACTCTTCCGATGGTAAACTGGGTATTAAACCATAATGCGCCGACTTCCATTCACGCCCTTTGTGTAAGTTATTTACCTATTAATCTTTCAAGAGAATGAGACTTTTGGCCTGTAAAGATTGTGTCAGGATCATGTGATCAATGAATGAAGATTAAAATAAGGGCAGACTAATGAGTGGCCTCTGGTCTACGATATCTCTTCCGCAAAACCCGGTGACGAAGAAAGCCGACTATTCTCTTATCGGTATCTTCATCAATGATATCACCCAGGACCTCATCTATCACATCCTGCAAAGTAAGAATACCGAGAGGGGCCTCTCTTTTACCCACGACCAGCATTTGAGTCTTGTTCATTTTCATTAACTTGAGTGCACTCAAAATTTTAGCACTGGGTTCGACGATGGAAATTGGTCGCACAAAACTAAGCCAGTTGTCTCCTTCACCTGCATTTTGAAGCTGTAAAAATTCTTTCAGATGGAGGTAACCATAGACTTCCCTTTGGTCCATCACGGGAAATCGGGTGCGTCCTTTAGCAAGGATGAAGTCATAAACTTCTGAACCTGATGATTCACTGGAAAGAAATTCAACGTCCTTCCATGGCACCATGGCCTTCTCCACCAGCTTCGCGTCCAGATCAATCAGATTACGGATGTATTCCCTATGCTCACTCAAAAGTCCACTGAGGGAAATTTCAGTTTCACCGTTGATATCATGCTCAACGGGTTCTTCCGGAAAAATAAAATCTACAATGGCGTTAGTGACCCGCTCCATGGGCGTAACTAAGACCCCAAGAATTTTGTCGGCCACTTTTAAAGCAGGTGAAAGAAACAAACAAATGGCATAGGAGTATCTTATCGCAAGAGATTTCGGAACAAGCTCACCTATAATGACAGATAAGACAGTCAGGGGAACCACGACAAAAAAAATGGAAAGTGACTCAGAAACTTTTTCATCAAGTTGAAAACTTGTCATCAACCAAGGAGTCAACGATTCTTCAGCACTGGCACCACTCACTGCCGCCGAAAGCATTCCCACCAAAGTGATTCCGATTTGAACAACTGATAAAATTCTTTCCGGAGAATCCTGCATGTCCAGCAAGAATTGGGCCCTACGATTTCCACCGAGGGCGTCTTTTCTTAGTTTCCGTTTATCAACAGTAACGAAGGCCATCTCAGCACAGGCCAGGACCGCATTCAGTCCGAGACAAAGTATGACAATAAGAAGTGTTAGTCCCACGGCTCCGTGCTCTTAGGTGAAATACCAATGTTGTCATCGTCAAATCCTTTCTCAAATGATTGCTCAAGTGCTTCAAGAATTCGGGCCGATGTTTCAAGGAGGTTTTTCATATTATGAGTTTCAGTAATTTCGGCCTCTGACCAACAATCTTCTTTCAAAGTGGACAGAGAGTTTTTGATGGCAAGAATGCGATGGCGCATGCTCCATTCAAATCTTTCTTCTGGTTCAAAGCTATAGCCAGCATAATCATTTTGTTGTTCCATAGTCTCTCTCCTTAGATTCACTCATCTTACCAAAACAAACCTAAAGCCATTCTTGAGTTCTTCTTTCTCTTTTTGTCATGTATAGAAGGCCATGAGAATTTTTAAGCATTTGATGCTTCTTTTCTTTTTGCTGTCTTGCTCAACTCCCAAGGTGACATATAAGGAATCACTACCAGAAAAAGAAATGAGGTATTGTCTGATGGGAGACTCAGGGAATGCCAGTCCAGCTCAATATGCCATTGCAAAGGCCCTTAAAAAAGAAAACTGTGATCGAATCTTTGTCTTGGGTGATGTCATTTATCGAGATGGAATTAAAAATCAAAATGATCCTGATCTACAAAAAAAGTTCATTCAGGTTTATGAAGGCCTGAATAAAAATTTTACTCTGGTCATGGGGAATCATGATTACAATGGATCAATAAAAAGCTGGAAAAAAGTCTCAGAAAAATATTCCTGGGTATTCTTCCCCAATAATTATTTCCTGCAAAAGATCAATGACACTTGCTTTCTGGTCCTGGACTCAAATCTCTATTCCCGCCCATTGCTCCTTACTGCCGCTTTTAGACAAATGAAATGGATCAATTCCATAAAAGAGGAATTGGAAGGTTGTCGTTTTAGAATCGCACTTGCCCATCATCCTTACTTAAGCCCGTCTCGATCTGCCGAGGGCTTCTTAAAATATTTTTATGAGGACAAGATCATTGGAAAGGTGAATATGCTGGTCACCGGGCATGATCACATTTTGGAAAATGTTGGGCAGACCAAAGGAACCCAACTCTTAATTTCAGGTGCCGGGGGGCAATATGATAAACGTCCCGGTTATCTTATTATCAGAGTTAGTGACAATCTTTACTATCAGTTTAAGGAAGTCACGGAATAAGAATCGTGCTTCCCGTGGTCTTTCTTGATTCAAGTTCCCGATGAGCATCTTGAATCTTTTCCAATGAAAACTTTTGGCCTATCTGAATTTTAATAATTCCTCTGCTCACAAGATCGAAAAGTTCCTGGGATGCGGCAACGAGTTTTTCTCGAGTCGCAATATGAGTGGCAAGCACCGGACGAGTCACATATAAAGACCCTTTTTGAGCGAGAATATTTAGACTCACGCCTGTCACAGCTCCCGAGGCATTGCCGAAGCTGACCATAAGTCCTCTCGGTTCTAAGCAATCAAGTGAAGTTTCCCAAGTACTTTTACCAACGGAATCATAGACCACTTTTACTTTCTTATTATCAGTTAGTTCCAGCACTCTCTTTCTCACATCTTCGGTGGTGTAATTAATCACGTGACTCGCGCCCATCTCCAAAGCGAGTTTTCCTTTTTCCTCTGATCCCACAGTGCCAATAAGGTTTACACCCAGGTGTCGCGCCCACTGACAAGCAATAAGTCCTACACCACCCGCGGCCGCATGAAATAAAATGGTATCTCCCTTTTTTAGTTCATAAGTTTGTCTAAAAAGATATTGGACCGTTAGACCTTTCAGCATCATGGCGGCCCCTTCTTCATAAGAAATGCTCGAAGGAAGTTTTACTAACCAATGCTCGGAAAGAGTTCGAAATTTAGCGTAAGCGCCGATGGGACTATGAGGATAGGCGATCCTATCTCCCACTTTAAATTCAGTCACGCCTTCTCCCACTTCAAGGACCTCTCCTGCCCCTTCAAAACCCAGCCCTGAAGGAAGTCCCATGGGATAAAGTCCGGTGCGATAGTACGTATCAATGAAATTAAGACCGACAGCGTGGTTTTGAATTAAGACCTCTCCCTTACCTGGAGAAGGAACGCTTATCTTTTCAATTTTTAAAACCTCTGCACCGCCGGTTTGATAAAAGCGGACCGCTTGAGTTTCTCTCATAAAGTTAAATCCCCAAATGAGTAAGAGGCCATGGCAACACCAAAGGCCTTGTCTAAAAATATTCTTTTCCCTTTATCCTGAAGGGCCGCACCTGCAACCACCATAAGAGGAATAAGATGATCTTCTCTAGGATGAGCAAGTCTGGCACCTGGAGCCTCGGTCCAATGAAGGAGATGTTCTTTTCTTGCCAAAGGTTCACTTGTGATTGCACCAGTTAACCAGGTCTCAAACATTTCAGACGTGGGACCACCACCATGAAAAAATGCTCGTAGATTATGATAAGAAAGTCCACTCCCAATAATGAGCACTCCTTCCTCTCTTAAAGGAGCAAGGAGTTCTCCGACTTTAAAATGTTCGGCAGGATCAAGATTTGCTTTCAAAGAAAGCTGACCTACAGGAATGTCCGCTTTGGGATACATCAAATGCAAGGGAACAAAAGTTCCATGATCAAATCCTTGAAAAGGATCTTCATTCACATGAATACCTACTGGTGCAAGCAGGGCCTTCACTCGAGTCGCGAGTTCTGGGGCACCAGGTGCGGGATATTTTATTTGGTAAGTATGTGCAGGAAATCCGGAGTAATCATAAATCATAGGAGGTTCGGCAGAAGTAGCGACAGAAAATTGATGCTCTTCCCAGTGTCCGGAAATTGAAAGAATGCTTTTAGGACGAAGAACCTCACCGATTTTTTTCAACCATTGTTCTGTGACTCTAAATTCACTCCGCATGTCTTCAATCCAGGGCCAAGGTCCTCCGCCATGAGAGATAAAAAGCACAGGTAGTTTTTCCATATAACCTTCCTTCTTGGATACATCTTAACTTACTGACTTGATTTGAGAAGATTCAGAGTTTCATGAAATGGTATAAGTCTTGCTCGATTTATCACCAATGGTGACCATTAGGTCGCAGACTAATTATGGAGGATTAATATGAAAACACTCAATCTTGGAGTAATCCTGACGCTAACTGCGGCATTAACAAGCTGTAGTATGTTCAAGTCTACTTCACCAAGTCAACAGCAAGGAACTACATCTAGTGCAGGGACACCGAAAAGTGCCCAAGTACAAACTGAGCAAAAGAACCAAGCGGCCTTTGATAAGGCCAATAGCTTAACCAATGGATGGCCACAAGCATCGGTCACCGCCGCAAGAGAAATGGTTGAGAAACACGGTGATCCTCAAGAGGTCACATCGGATGAATTGATCTGGAGGAATGTTGCCCCATTCAAGAAGATTGTTGTCCACAAAACCGTCTATAATCATAAGTTTCCACTTATGCACCAAAATGCTCTCGAACACGTTGTAGACTACCGTGCCCCTGTTTCTAAAATTGATGATATTTGGAGATACAATGGTTCTGTTGTCCTAGATCGTACAAAGGGTGAAATGTCATCGTTCTCTAATACAGAGGCCGGTAACATTCTTGCGATGAACCTCGCTCACGATATCATGGTTGGTAAACGCGGGGCCGATAATGCCCGCGTGACCTATGGTAAAGAAACATTGAACTATCTGAATGGTAATAAAACTGCCATGACGCAAGTTCTGACATTCGGTGGCCAGTATGAAACTGCTGATGCTGGTGAATCTGTGACAAATAAAATTCGCTGGCAGGGTCTGGAGCCATCACGTAGAGCTCCAGCAGCACCACAAACTTCTACTCTCCGTCAGGCGGAAGAAGAAAGACCTAAAGTGAAGAGATAATTTACGGAAGGCCACCTCTAGGTGGCCTTTTTTTTGTTTACTCGGAAAGACGACCAAAATACATTCCACCCAAATAACCAACGCCCAAAATACAAAGTGTATTTACTGTGACTGATAAAACAGAATGAGTGAAAACCAATTTAAAAAGAAGGAAGGGAACGATAAAAGATGATCCAAGGTAGATCACCAAGAACAGCTTATTATAATTTATCTTCAAAACAGCACCACAAGAAGAGCACTGATACTTTCTCTTAACCAAATCGTTCCATTTGAAAACGTATTCGGCCCGGCACTGAGGACAAAACTTACTCATGCTAATACTGTTAAAGTGTTTTAATATTTTTGGAAGATAATTTTTCATAATTTAAAATCATCTGCTCCATTACACGAGCGGAATACTGACCTTAACTCAAGATCAATATTCCGCCCCTATGCTTCAGAGAAAAACATCAGAAACGTGTTGGCATAACATTTGACCTTAAAGTTAAGCAGCAGTCTTTAACAGCTCAACATTATTCTCAGATAAAAAACAGTTCTTTACTTCAATCAAAAGCACTAAGTTTTCTTCAATTTTTCCAATGGCCTTAACAAACCCACTCCCCTCACTCTCATGCAAAGTAGTGTCAATCTGATCAGCGGTAAGGTCTGTGACCGTATCCACTGAATCCACAACCAGTCCCATGCGTTTTGTTTCGTGCTCGATCACAATGATACAAGTGTCTTTGGTATGTTCGGTCTCTTGAACTCCCAATCGGATTCTAAGATCCATAATGGGAATAATGTGATCGCGCAGATTAATGACTCCCACCATATAAGGTGGAACATCCGGCAGTGCCGAGATGGGTTGCATGTGCTTGATCTCCCTTACGGAATGAATCTCCAATCCATACACGTTCTGCTTCACCTTAAAAGTTAAATACTGTCCTGCTTTCATTAGAATCCCTCCGCTTTACCTACTGTTAAAGCATCATCATCATCGTCCATTGGGAAGAAATTATCCTTTGTCTTTTTGGTATTAGAGACTCCTTTTAACTTAGAGGCCTTTTTTACGACCTGTGCAGTTTGCGTTTTGACGACGGCCCTTTCTACTCCAGTGGTTTTCCCTTCAATAAATTTTTTCATATCAAACACAAGCTCTGAAAGGCATTCTGCTTGAGAAGACATTTCGGCCGCAGATGAGGCCACCTCTTCAGATGATGAAGCATTACTTTGAATTGCTTGATCTAGGTGATTCATGGCCTTAGAAATTTGCTCAATACCACTTGCCTGCTCTTGAGAGGCAGCAGAAATTTCAGAGTTAAGGTCAGCGACCTTTTTTACTGAATTCAGAATTTCTTTCAGGGAAGAGCCCGAAGTATCAGCAATATGAACACCCTCTTCCGTTTTCTCAACGTTTTCTTTAATAAGAACATTAATGTCCTTCGCCGCTACCGCTGATCGTCCTGCAAGGTTTCTGACCGCATCTGCCACAACAGCAAAGCCTTTCCCCTGCTCACCGGCACGGGCGGCCTCTACGGCAGCGTTAAGAGCAAGGAGGTTTGTTTGAAAAGCAATATCATCAATCACATTGATGATCTCTTCAATCTTCTTCGATGACTTGGACATGTCACCCATGGCCGTGATCAATCGTGAAATATCTTTTTCACCCTGCTCGGCCGATGTAAGCGATTTCTGAGAAAGTGAATTGGCCTCTTTGGCATGATCGGAATTCAACTTCACCATACTTGAAAGTTCTTCTAGGGAAGAAACTGTCTCTTCTAACGATGCCGCCGATTCAGTCGCCCCTTGAGATAGTTGAGATGAGGCAGAAGTAAGCTGTTGGCTGGCACTTGCTGTTTGAGAAGAAGAACCCAGGATGTTCTCGGCGATTTTTGAAATGGTATTGCTGATCGTTGTTGAAAAATAAAGCCCAATACCAACCGCGAAGATGACACCGACAATTGAAAAAGTTAGACCCAGAAGACTTGCTGTTTTATAAGCATCAGTTGCAATTGCCGCTCGTTCTTTTGAGATTTTTGACTGGAAGGCCATCAAGGCCTCAAAGGCCTTACGGATATTTCCACGAAGTGCTCTCAGGTCTTCATCAATAAATTTCTTGGCATCGTCATAACCATTTTTTGTCGCGCGAACCTGATCCAGCATCTTAAAATACTTGGTCGTACCCACCTGATAATTTGTCCAGGCAGCCCAAACGGCCTCATAGAGTTGCTCTTCACCTGGTTCAAATGGAGTAGCGCGATACTCTTTATCAAGACGAGTAAAGCGCTCAGTTTGCTCTTTAAAACCTGTCGATGCGCGATCATAGGTTTCCTGATCACTATAAACAGATAAAAGTCCTCGGAACAATTGTCGATTTGCTTCCTGGCCGGCATCGTTCAATTCACTCACTTTTTGAATGTTATCGACGAGGACATCAGAAATGTAGCTGTACTCTCTTTGAACTTTGTTCATTGAAAAGTGGCCCACGGCCGCTACAACGATTACGAATAACGAAACGAAGGTAAACGCAAACAGCAGTTTTGCCTTCAAACTTGAATTGCCTAACATACTCACCCCTTCATGGACACGTTTTGATTAGGTCATCGTATCGGATGAGTACGTAGTTTTACTTACTACTATATTTTTCTTGATCAGATCTCATAAGATTGCAGGCACATATACGTGCCTGCCTTATTTAGTCCGGTTATTTTTAAGCGGCAGTTTTACTCCTCTGATTCCAATCCATCTGAAAGAAATTTTTTGTATCAATTAGCATAATAAGAGAATCATCTAGCTTTCCAATCCCTCGAACAAATCCCTCATCTTGAAGAGACTCTTCAATTTGATTTTGAGCAAAGTCAGTCACTGTTTTTACAGCATCCACGATGAGCCCAAGCTGCTTCGATTCGTGCTCTACTACAATGAAGCAAGTATCTTTTGTGTAAGACGTATCACTGATACCCAATCTTATTCTTAAATCCATGATGGGAATAATTCGGTCTCTGAGATTAATGACTCCCACCATATAAGGTGGGACGTCTGGTAAGGCAGAGATAGGTTGCATATGCTTGATCTCTTTCACTGAGCGGATATTGATTCCATAGAAATTCTCATTCAACCTAAAAGTGAGATACTGGCCCGCATTCATATTAGAACCCCTCTGCTTTTCCAAATTTTGTTTCTTCTTCTTCATTCATCGGGAAGAAATCATCTTTTGGCTTTTTGACCACTGGTGCAGGAACCACTTTCAATTTCGGTTGGACCTTAGGGGCCTTTTTCACAGGCGTGATGGTTTCTCCAGCAGTGGCACCTTCAATAAATTTTTTCATGTCGAAAACGAGTTCAGATAAACACTCGGCCTGGTTCGACATTTCTGAGGCCCCTGAGGCAACTTCTTCAGAAGAAGTGGCATTGCTTTGAATCGCCTGGTCCAGATGATGCATGGCCTTTGAAATTTGTTCGATACCGCTTGCCTGCTCTTGTGAAGCGGCAGAGATCTCAGAGTTAAGGTCGGCCACTTTTTTCACTGAATTTAAAATTTCTTTCAGTGAAGCCGCAGAGGTGTCGGCGATGTCAACGCCTTCGTCGGTCTTTTCCACGTTCTCTTTAATCAGGGTGTTGATATCTTTAGCAGCAACGGCCGAACGACCAGCAAGATTTCTTACTGCATCGGCAACGACAGCAAATCCCTTCCCTTGTTCACCAGCACGGGCCGCCTCAACTGCGGCGTTCAATGCTAAAAGGTTCGTTTGAAAAGCGATGTCGTCAATCACATTGATAATTTCTTCGATTTTTTTAGAAGATTTCGACATCTCACTCATGGCCGTAATGAGTTTACTGATTTCACGCTCACCTTGTTCAGCTGATGATAGTGAACGCTGGGAAAGTGAATTGGCCTCTTTGGCATGATCAGAGTTAAGCTTCACCATCGAAGAGAGTTCTTCGAGGGAAGAAACCGTTTCTTCAAGGGATGCCGCTGATTCTGTGGCCCCTTGAGAAAGTTGCGAAGATGCAGAAGTTAACTGTTGGCTCGCGGCCGCAGTCTGAGAAGAAGAATTAAGAATGTTTTCGGAGATCTTACTGATGGTCTTACTGATTGAGGTCGCGAAATAAAAACCAATACAAATGGCAGAAAGAATTCCCACCACCGCAAAAGTAAAGCTTAGGGTGCTCGCCAAATTATAGGCCTCAGTTGCGACAGTAGAACGCTCTTTAGAGATTTTTGTTTGGAATGCCATGAGAGCTTCAAAGGCCTTCCTAGTATCAAGTCGCAATTGACGAAGATCCTCACTTAGAAACTTCTCCGCCTGAGGAAGAGATCCCGCTCCTGCTCGCACCTGGTCCAGCATTTTGAAATACTTTACAGCACCGGCCTCATAGGCAAGCCACTTACTCCAGACTCCTTCATATAGTTGCTCTTCTCCCACTTCAAAAGGAGTTGAACGATATTGCTTGTTGAGTTCGGCCATTCTCACGGCCTGATCTGAAAATCCTTTCGAGACTCTTTGATAGTCTTCAAGGTTTCCATTTACGGTCATATAACCACGAAACAGATAACGATGGGCCTCATGACCAGCATCATTGAGTTCACTTACCTTTTGAATGTTATCGACGATGATATCAGAGATGTAGCTATATTCTGTTTGGACTTTTTTCATAGAAAAATATCCAACGCCAGAAACAACGACAACGAATAGAGAAACAAATGAAAAGGCCATCAAGAGTTTGGCCTTTAGACTAAATTTTTTAAACATGATTCTTCCTCCGACGTTCTGCTTTGTGGAGTTAATCTATCGGAAGTGAGTTAAGAAAAATTTAAGGTTTCATTTAGAATAAAAGGATAAATTTATAAGTACTGGAAAGTGTCAGTTGAACTAAGGGCCGGTTTTAGAAGGCCCTTAATAATATTGTAAAGATTTCTTAAGACTTCGGGTTATCAGTCACAAGCATTGTGATTCTTCCAGATGAAACCAATTTCCCATTTTGATTTGAAATGTTCACGTCCCAAATATGTGTGGTTCTTCCTAAATGAACCGCTTCACTCTTCGCCGTTAAAACATCTCCTGGACGAGCAATCGACAAGTGGTTGGCACTCACCTGAATGCCGAAAGAGTTTTGTTTTTTAGTATCAATGAGTAAATAAGAACTAAAACTTCCAACTGTCTCAATTAAAACCAGCGATACTCCTCCGTTCATAATATTACCGGGGCGAAGATGACGATGATCTACCGTCAAGGTCGCTGTCACAGATTTGTCTTCAATCTTCGTCATCGAAATTCCCAGGGCACCTGAGAGTTGATTTTCGACTGCCATTTTATTTATTGTCTCTATATCCATATACCCACCTTTAAAGCTCTATTATAGAAGACGCCCTTGGCCTTGTCTAATTTGCTGCTTCGTTATGTAATTTTCCCAATCAAAAAGGAGCTTCTATGAAACTAGTATTTTCACTCGCACTATTGTTCAGTACCCAGCTAGTACTTGCCGCGGGATTCACACTTAAAACCACTTCTTTTGACCCAAAAAAGCCACTTCCTAATAAGCAGGTTTTCAACGGATTTGGTTGCACTGGTGAAAACATCTCACCTGCTCTTGAATGGTCAGGTGCTCCTAAAGGCACAAAAAGCTTTGCTATTACAGTTTATGATCCAGATGCGCCGACTGGTAGCGGCTGGTGGCACTGGACCGTTGTTAATATTCCCGCTTCTGTCACAAAAATCGAAGAAGGAGCGTCTAATAATCAAAAACTTCCAGAAGGTGCTGTCGAAGGCAGAACTGACTATGGAAAACCAGGCTTCGGTGGCGCTTGTCCTCCTCCTGGAGACAAACCTCACCGTTATATCTTTACCGTTTATGCACTTAAAACAGACAAGCTTGACGTAAACGCAGAATCTTCAGGAGCATTAGTTGGTTTCAACTTAAATGCTAACTCTCTTGGTAAAGCGACCTTCACAGTTAAATACGGTCGATGACCTTTTCTGCCAATGATGTCTAAGCTATGATCTGTACAGAGGATCTATATGCAGAATCTAAGCTTAGACATCAAAGGCATGACCTGTGCCTCTTGTGTAAACCGAATCGAAAAAGCTCTCAAAAAAAATTCCGGCGTCATTAATGCCTCAGTCAATCTCGCCACTGAAAAAGCGCAGATTGAATTTGATCAGTCCAAATTAAACCCTAATCAAATTATCGAAATCGTTTCCAAGGTCGGCTACGAGGCCTCGCTTCCAACATCCAAACCAGCGGACAAGGAAGACGAAATTCAAAGGGAGATGTTTAAGGTCATCTTGGCCGCGATGCTCTCATTCCCCTTAATGCTTCCTATGTTTTCATCTATTCATTTGTCCGCATGGACACAATTAATACTGGCCACTCCTGTGCAGTTTATTTTGGGAGCGAGATTTTATCTTTCGGGTTGGAGGGCCTTGAAGGCCATGTCTGGAAACATGGAACTTTTAGTGGCGATTGGAACCAGTGCCGCTTTTGGTTTAAGTCTCTATCTCATGTCACAAGATCTCTCGAACCACCTTTATTTTGAAAGTGGCTCCATCATCATAACGCTAGTGCTATTCGGGAAATATCTTGAGGCCAGAGCAAAACAACAAACTACGAAGGCCATCCGATCATTAGAGGCCCTTCAACCTTCGAAAGCCCGAGTCTTGAGAAACCGAGGCGAAGTTGAGATCGCCTTAGGCGACATCAAAAAATTAGATGTGGTCATTGTTCGTCCTGGAGAAAGAATTCCAGTGGACGGAAAAGTTATTTCTGGATCAAGTGAAGTCGACGAATCTCTCATTACCGGAGAGAGTCTTCCGGTTGAAAAGAATCTCTCAGACAAAGTGATCGGAGGTTCCATTAATGGCCATGGTCTTCTGCAAATTGAAGTGACCGCGGTTGGTTCTGAGACCATGCTTGCTCGTATCATTCGTATGGTGGAAGACGCGCAAGTGAAGAAGGCCCCCATTCAACGGTTAGTGGATAAGGTCAGTGCCTACTTCGTTCCGATTGTTTTAGGTATCGCAGTGGTAACCATTCTCGTCACGGGTTTCATGACTGGTGATTGGGAAAAGGCCATCATTCATGGAGTGGCAGTACTGGTGATTGCTTGTCCCTGTGCTCTGGGACTCGCGACTCCAACTTCAATTATGGTGGGAACAGGTGTTGCGGCCAGTGCAGGAATTCTCATTAAAGATGCAGAGGCCTTGGAAGTGACACATAAAGTGAATATGGTGGTCTTTGATAAGACCGGAACTCTCACTTCAGGAAAACCATCAGTGGCCCATTTATCTGATGAAAAACTCCTTCCGGTTCTTGCCGCCATCCAATCTGGCAGTGAACATCCGCTTGCTCATGCGGTTTTAAATTATGCCAAAGAGAAAAACACTTCCTACTCACCTGCTCAAGACATAAGGGCGATTGTTGGGCAAGGAGTGGAGGCCACGGTTGATGGTGTAGCTTATATTCTTGGTAGTAAAAAAATTCTGAGCGGGAAAAACCTGACCCGTGCTCATGAACATGAGCTTAAAGGTGAGACCGTTTCTTATCTCATTAAGAAAGAACCGTTTGAAGTTTTAGGATTTATTACTTTTCACGATACCATTAAACCTGATGCTCAGTTGGCAGTTAATAAACTTCACGATCTTGGCATTAAGTCCATGATGCTGTCCGGAGATAATCAAGGAAGTGCTGAAACGGTAGCGCGCTCTCTTGGCATTGATAAAGTGAAGGCCGAAGTTCTTCCAGGCGATAAGGCCAGTGTGATTCAAGATCTTAAAAAAGATGGTCTCATCGTCGCGATGGTTGGTGACGGCATCAATGATGCTCCAGCACTCGCCTCTGCAGATGTGGGAATGGCCATGTCTACGGGAACTGATGTGGCCATGCACACTTCGGGCATTACTCTCATGCGTGGGAATCCTGCTCTCATTGCCAGTGCAATTTCCATTTCTCAGAAGACCTACCGGAAAATTCAGCAGAATCTTTTCTGGGCCTTTATTTATAACGTGATCGGCATTCCTTTAGCGGCCCTGGGATATCTTAGTCCGATGGTGGCCGGAGCGGCGATGGCATTAAGTTCGGTCAGTGTGGTGACAAACTCTTTACTTTTAAAACGTTGGAAACCAGAATAGTTTCATGCGTGAACGTCTGGAACAAAAACAAAGAACCCGCAGAAACTTAATTGAAGCGGCCCTAAAACTCAGTGGTGAACAAGGATTCTCTTCTTTGAGTCTTCGTGAAGTTGCCAAAGAGGCAGGTATCACTCCAGCAGGTTTCTATCGTCACTTTCACGACATGGAAGAACTTGGTCTCGCCTTAATTGATGAAGTGGGCCTCTCTCTTCGTCATCTCCTCCGTGAAGCACGCCGAAACATTGATAAAGAAGGCAGTGCGGTTCGCTCATCGGTTGAAACTTTTATTGAATACATTACTGAGAATTCAAACCTCTTTCGTCTGCTTCAAGGTGAACGCCAAGGAAGTTCTCAGGCCTTTAGAAAGGCCCTCTTCGCTGAGATAAATCGTTTTATTGAGGAAGTGACAGAAGATCTGGATCGCGGATCAAAACTTCTCGATCAGCCATTGATGGATGTGGGTCTGGCCGCCGAGGCGATTGTGGCAGTCGCCTTCACAGTAGGAGCTGAAGCGATTGATCTTCCTAAGCACCGTCGCCAAGAGCTCATTGAAAGGCTTATTAAAGAAGTAAAAATGATTCTTCGCGGGGCCCGAATCCAGGAAAAACCAAAGAAAAAAGTCAGTAAGAAAAGTTCCCGCCGTAAATAACGGCCACAAAATGAAAAATACTTCCAAGCAAAACAAATAAGTGCCAAATGGCATGAGTGTAGCGGTATTTTTTGGCCAGATAGAAGACCGTACCAAGAGTGTAAGTCAGCCCACCGACGATCAACCAAGTAAGACCTTCGGGAGGAAGTGATGCTTTTAAAGGAACATAAGCAAAGATGATGATCCAGCCCATTCCTACATAGAACAAGGTTGAAAGAACTTTAAAGCGTCCGGTAAAGAAGACCTTGAAGACGATACCGAGAATCGCCAAAGACCAAATCACGGCCAACAAGATATAACCAATATTCCCTTTTAAATTGAGCATGAGAAAGGGTGTATAGGTTCCCGCGATTAAAAGATAAATGGATGAGTGATCAAAAATCTTAAACAAGCTTTTTACTTTGGGAGAAGGAAGAGCATGATAAAGAGTTGATGAGGTATAAAGCAGTATTAAAGAGAAGCCATAGATCAAATAGCTAATAATATGAGAAAGAGTTCCAAAGTAACTTCCCAAGACGCAAAGAACCGACAGGGCCGAAATCCCAAAAATGACCCCGATACCATGGGTGACAGCATTAAATATTTCTTCTTTGAGCGTATACCCTTTCATGATTTTGAGTATACACTCGTTTACCGAAAAGGACAAACCACCTAACGGCGACTTAGCCTTAATTGTGTCTTAATCCGCTCGTGAAAGGGCTTAGTTTCTGAGTTTCTTTCCTTTAATTTCTTTAACATAGGAATATTTAACTCATGTTGAGCAACTATATGTTTACTGGTTGAATACTCGGAATAAGTTTCCTGCTCTACTGTAATGTCTTCCTGGGCCGGAAGAAAAAGTCCGGATCTTCCTTCATTGTGATCAATTAACTCAACCACACTGTCTCCAATCAATAAGGCCGTCACAACTGCTGCACCTAATTCGACAGAACGGGCAGAGGCACAGCGATTAACTCGCTGACTACCGTTCTTATTTGTCGTCGCGGAAGGGACAAGAACAAGATCAACGACCTCCTCTTTAAGTTTTACTGCGAGATCAGGTTGTTCACTATCAAAACAAATTACCACCGCAGTTTTAAGCCCTTTGAATTCGAAAACTCGCAGTTCTTCGCCAGGAGTAAAATCTGTCTCCCAAGGTGTAAGATACAATTTGTCTTGGAAAAGCCACTCTCCATGAAGAAGAACGGGTGAAGAATTAAAAACTTTATTGTCTGCCTTTCTAGGGGCCGATCCTAGAACAACTAATACATCTTTTTGATACAGATGCTTCTTCACATCCGGCAGAAGATCTTGGGCGACATAGTCTGCCACTTTCTCAATCTGATCCTTAGGATCGAGACTCGGGAAATACTTACCAAGACCCATGAGAAAAAACTCTGGATAAAGAATGACTTCAGCGCCACTTAAGACACATTTTTCAATTTCACCCAAAAGCTTGCTCTTCCACTCTAGAATGGATTCAGGATCATGGGATAAAGAATAACTGATGACGGAAATTTTCATAAACTTTTCATCCAAAATTGCATCTTCTTCGTGGTGGGTTCTGTCTCGTTTCGGTCCTGCCACTCGTACTGAGTGATGAGACCTGGAACTTTTTGAAAACCCTGCTGATGCCAAAAAGTATCGAGGGGTTCATAGTCTTTCGGTCTTAACGGATGATCCACCGCTCTTTCCACTGCACAAAAGGACAACTTTTCAATAAACGGAAGTGAACGAGCATAGGCCTCGCGCTCCTGGAAAAATTTTTTACCGATGCCCTTGCCACGGTACTCATTCAAGAGAACCGATTCACCAAAATAGAACACCTTTGATGGATCAAATCCAGCATCCAGGAAAGGTCTTCGAAAATTCTCCTCTTCTTCCTGGGCCCAAATGCCAGTTGTGGCACCTACAATCTTGTCACCATCCTGGACGAGAAATATGAAAGAGTGACGTGCTTTAAAATAAGTTTCGAGATAATTTTTTTCATACTCAAGAGTCCCCTCATATAGATAAGGAAAATCCCAGAATACTTTTAGACGGAGGGCCGCAAGCTCATTAACAAATGCTCTCGCTTCCTCTCCTGAAAGACGAAGATAGTTTAGCATGAGGTGAGTATAGATGAATTAAGGCTGAAATTCGACCTTTTTAAAGGTACCGTCCCACGACAAAAAACTTACTCCTGGCGAAAGAACCATCTTTCTGAATTCTTTACCGTTAGCAGCAACTTTTGGAGAGGCGTAAGTCGAATCAAAACTGAGATTCACATTGCTAAGTTTGTCGGGCCTCACGGCCGAACGATAGCCCAATTTGAATTTGAAATCGTCACCGCTGTTAAACGGCTCACCTTTAGAAAGAACAATGGCCTTACCGGGAATGTCCTTGTTCTCATAAATAAGTTCTTTCCCTTGAGCAAGCTCTTCGAAGGTAATGGTCTTCGTTACTTCACCACCCTTGTTCTTATAAGAAAGCTTCAAAATTTTGGGCTCACCTTTCTCATAATAAACGGCGATCTTTCCTTCACCATCCATGTTTACTTTCATGTCAAAAATGTTTTTATACATTCCATTTTCAACTTTTTTGTAAGCATCAATGAACTGAGTAACTGTGCCCGCTTCACTACCGGTCAAACACTCGATAGGATCTTGAGCATAAGCTCCAGTGGAAGAGAATAGAACAACAGCAAAAAAGTATAGTTTGAAGTTTTTCATAAAGTACTTTTCGACTGCTGACCAAAAAACTTGAAGGCCCGAAGAGACCGACTATCAAACTCGGACAAGAGTCATTTTCTCGCGATCTGGGACACATTGCCTCATCGTTTACCTATTAATACCGCATTATGATTGGCCCATTTTTTGAACTCCTTTTCCGCAGGGGGTCTCTTATGGATATCAAAAAGAATTTGAGTCATGCGGAAGAAAAGGCCCAGGTTGAGCGTGATTATCACGATCATAACTTGAGCGATCTTGCTGAACTCAACAAAGTTCTTTTCACGGCCATTGAAACGCTGGAGCAGAACTCTATCCCTTATGCCCTCATTGGGGGAGTTGCTGCAAAAAGTCTCGGAAGACCGAGAGTGACCCACGATATTGACCTTTTTGTGAGGCCTGACGATGCAGACAGGGTCCTGGAAGTGTTAGAAGGAAAAGGGTTTTCCACTCAAAAGCGCGATCCCTTCTGGTTATTCAAGGCCTGGAGTGATGAGATTTTAGTGGATGTCATTTTTAAATCCAGTGGAGACATTTATTTTGATGAAGAAGTGCGTTCCCATGTAAGACGGGTGCCCTATCTCCATAGTTATGTGAATGCCATAAGCCCAGAAGATTTTCTTGTCATAAAAGCAGCTGCCCATCAGGAGCATAATCCTCATCATTGGCATGATGCTTTGGCGGTCTTGAAACAAGGAAATCTGGATTGGGAGTATCTTTTAAAAAGGGCCAAGCACGCACCTCGAAGAATTCTTGCGCTTCTTATCTACGGACAATCAAATGACATTGCTGTTCCCAATGAGGTCATTCAAAAACTTTATCGAGGCGTTTTTGAATCTCCCGTCTATACACCGGAGTCAATTATTTATCCTTATCGCCATGATCTTACCCATATGATGACGACCACTTCCGAAGAAGGAACTGAGTCTCCAATTTATGTGAAGGGAAAAATCATGGAGGCCCTTACCACCGATGAAAGAATTGCTGAACATGATGTAAAAGTTGTGGTCTCAGACAAAACCATTGTGGCCAAGGGTGAGGTATTTACCGAAGAGCAAAAAGAAGCAGTGGATGAAGTGATTCGTGAAATGGCCCCTAATTATGAATGCAAAAATTTGGTCAACGTACGAATTCTTCATGCACCAGAAGGAAGTGAGGCGATCAAATGATCAGAATAGCTGCTGCCGGCGATGTTCATTTCGACCGGAAATCACACAATCGTCTGGCCCAACATTTTATAGGCTTGCAGGAGAGGGCCGATGTTTTTCTTCTTGCCGGCGACCTGACTCAAACCGGTCATCCGGAGGAAATGAAAGTTCTCGCGGAAGATCTGAAGAAATGCCCTATCCCTATTGTGGCAGTTCTCGGTAACCACGACTATCACGTGGATCAAGTAGAAACGGTTTTAGGCATTCTTAAAGAGGTAGGAGTCACCGTTCTTGAAGGAACTTCTGTCACTTTAAACATAGGTGGTTATTCCGTTGGTATTGCAGGTGCCAAAGGCTTTGGCGGAGGATTTGTAGGTGCCTGTGGTTCAGATTTCGGTGAACCTGAAATGAAGGCCTTTATGCGACATTCGAAGGCCCACGCTCGAACTCTTGAAAACACCATTAAAGAACTTGAGACGGACTATAAAATCGTTCTTCTTCACTACTCACCTACTGCGCAAACTTTGGTGGGAGAGAAAAAAGAAATTTATCCATTTCTGGGCTGCTATTATTTGGCCGAGGCCATAGACTATGGCAAGGCCGATATTGCCTTTCACGGTCATGCTCACGGGGGAGTTGAAAAAGGTGAAACTCCTGGTGGCATTCCTGTCAGAAATGTTGCCCAACCTGTGATCCGTCACGCCTTTAATATCTATACACTGGAAAAAAACATCGAATTCATTGTTTCTGAAAAAAGGCAAATGAGTTTTAATCCAGCAATGTCTTGAAATACCCTACACTAAATTATTGAGAGAATGTGGAATCTGAAAACAAAACTTCAGATTCCACAAGTTCTTCATGACTTAGATTTTTCCGATAAATTTTCTTCGGAAAGTCTTACCTCCTTTTGAGAGCAAATTCCTTCGTGGCAACATCTCTTCCGATGTTGACCAAGGAAGGACAATGAAAAAGTTGACGGTACTCATTCTCTTGATGTCGCTGATGAGTACGGCCTGTAATAAATCAGATGGAAGCGACGACCCAGGAACTTTTTATGATGCCAGTATTTATGGAGATTATTCGGAGGACGACCCCGTTCCTTCCGAGGCCCTGAATTTCCAAAGCAATGTCACGTTTGTGAATTTCACTGCAAGTCAGCGGGAGAAGATGGAGAGGGCCATTGAGATCATCAAACTGGTTGTGGCCACAGATGAATTTAAGAATCGCATCTTGAACTACACTTATGATGGGAAAAAGCAATTTGTGGATAATGGTGGCTATACCAATGGTCAGATTTATCAACTCATTCTTAACGCTGCGGAGACGCTTCAGCCTTCAAAAAATAATATTATGGATGCCGAGGTTGAACTCTACTATGAAAACAATAATGTTGTTGGTTACACCTACCCGAATACCAGACGTATCTGGGTAAACACCAAATATTTTAATAGCTATACTGCTGCCGGGGTCGCCCACAATCTTTTTCATGAATGGCTCCACAAGTTGGGTTTCACTCATGCGGTCAACTATACATCAAGTCGTAATTCGTCAGTTCCCTATGCCATTGGAAATATCGTGGGAGATATTGGAAGGAATTTTTTATGAAAATATTTGTCATCGCGATCATCGGTCTTTCTCTGCATGCCTTAGCAGATATGGAACATAAAACGGGCCAAGGGAATGCGCCTTCAACCAAAGAACTTAGCATGTCCCGAGGTTGCTTTCATGAAATCGCGGAAGAAGGATGCGGCCATCCGATTGAAGACCAGGAGTTTTTTAACACCTGCTTATCAGACAAAATTTCTGAGTTAAGTGATGGTTGTCAAAACTTCTTCGGAAAACTATATGGAAAAAAGAAATAACAAATTGGAGAGAAAAAGTTTTTTAGTTGTTCTTATGGTGACAACCTGTAACATTCACACCCTAGGAGAATAAATGCCAAAAATTTTAATTGTTGAAGACGATCCTCAAATCACAAAAATCTTAAAACTAAATCTAAAACTAAGCGGCTTCGAAACTGATAATGCCATGACCTTTCAGGATGCCTGGCAGAAAATCAACGCTGATCATTTCGATCTTCTGCTTTTAGATATTGGTCTTCCCGATGGGAACGGCCTGGATCTTTGTCAAAAAGTCCGTGAAAGTGGAAACGATGTTCCCATTGTTTTTCTAAGTGCTCTGACAGATGAAGCAACAGTGGTGAGAGGAATTAAAAACGGTGCTGATGATTATCTTCGTAAACCTTTTGGTCTTGAAGAATTGAAAGTACGCGTGAATAAATTTGTCAAAAAACTTGCTCCCCATCTTCAGGTGGTGAAGTTCGGTGATCTCACCATTGATCCTGTTAAGCGTGTTGTGACAGTGATGGGAGAAATGATTACCTTAGGTAGAAAAGAACTCGACATCTTGACTCTCCTTGCTCGTAAGGCAGGTGACATTGTGACTCGAGAAAATATCCTTTCTACTCTTTATGAAAATGCTGACCTGTATGACCGGACAGTGGACTCTCATATGAGTCATCTTCGTCGAAAGATCCGTGAAGTGGCAGGGCAGACCCTACAGATCAGCTCTGTATATGGACTAGGATATCGACTGGAATGGAAGGCATAAAGAAAACCGGCTTTTATTTAAAACTCTTCTTTTGGAGCGTCATGGGCGCTCTTATGATCAGTTTAATTTCTCTCTACACGCTGGTCAGAATTTCTGACGTGGCCGTGGGTGATTACCGCTTGGGTTATCTCTTGTACATCGGCCGCTCAATAGAGAAGTCGAACAACTATCGTCCAGTTTCTAAGATCAATGTAAACAAAGTGAAGGATCCCCCACTTCCCCAGGGGGACACGCTTAATCTTTTAAAGCTGACTGAATTCGGCCCAGACTTGGGTGAATCTGCGACGACCAATGAGAAAAGAACCAGACCGCTTCTGTGGCTTGCATCTCAGGAAGGTATCATCCTTTCCAGTAATACTGATGCTCCCCTTCCCATTGATTGGAGGGACTTAAAGCTGCCTAAAAAGATTCACGGCATGGAGTCTAACGAGTCCAATATTCTTGAGCCGAAGACTTTTGTGGTAAAGTTAAATACAACTCCCACCACTTATTTGATCTCCCATAATGAGAGAACACTCTTTCAAGGTCCCTACCTCCTGATTCAAGGGACGCATACATTTACCACTGCTGCCTTGGCGGTGTTCCTAGCACTTTCCATTAGTTTTTATTATCTTCGTCGGAAATCAAATGAGGCGAGAAAAGTTCTGGCACGTCTTGAGGCAGGTGACCTAAAGGCCCGCTTTGAAATCAATCGCTATGATGAATTCGGGAACCTTATTCTCGACTTCAATCGTATGGCGGATGAAATTGAAAAGCTGGTTAAGCGCGTCCAGGACACAGAGGTCTCACGTACCAATCTTTTACAAGAGCTTGGACATGATCTTCGAACTCCAATGACCAGTCTTACCACGGCCTTTGAAACGCTGAAACTCCATCATGACCAGCTCTCTTCGGAAGATTGCCAGGAGATCTTTGCCATGATCACAACTGACATTCGTTACTTTAAGGAGTTGTTAGACAAACTCACTCTTGTGGCCACCATTGATGGCCCTCATTACAAAGCATCAACTGAAACCATTGATCTCAACTCACTCCTTCAGACTGAATTGTACTCTCGTCAGATCGCCGCAGGACATGTCCTTAGCTGGAAATTTGTTCAGAACGATTCGGTCACGCCCTACATTTTAGGAGACTCGCATCTTATCACGCGCCTTTTCCGAAATGCTTTCGACAATGCTTCCCGATATGCGGCCAGTAACATCACGGTGAAGATCAATGTACAAAAAGAAAAGGTCGAAGTCCTGGTGATGGATGATGGTCCAGGTCTTACTGCTGAATCACTGCAATCATTTGGTAAACGTCGTGAACGTCGTCAACGTAAAGAGAAAGATCCGAATGATTTTTCACTTGGTCTTGGTTCGGTGATCATGAAAACCATCACCCAAGTTCATGGTGGTACGATTGAAATGATGAATCTTATCTCGCAAGAAGAGATACAAGGCGCTTGCCTTAAAGTTACATTTCAGAAGGCCCAGGCATAAATTGCCGGCCAACTCCTTCCACAGTCAATCAACATTCATTTCATAAAGTCATGACAAGGCAACAAAGGAGCTTGTTATGATGAGGAACTACCAATACACATATAACGTACTAAGAGTGATCTCCTTCATCATACGTCCAATGTTTATCACTGGATGGATGAGATTCTATCGGTTTCTCCACCCTCCGTAGGTTGGATTTTATTTCTCGAATGATTTTTGAAGTTTTAATGAAGCTTCATTCTGGGCCTCTTGCGCTTCCTTGAGCACTCCCGCCATTCCGAAAAATTCGTGGGTCACCCCTTCATAGTTCCGATAAGTCACATCCACTCCCTGTCTTTCCATCTTCTCCGCCAGCTCTCTTCCTTCTCCTTGAAGAGGATCAATTTCCGCCGTAATAATGGTCGCCGGTGAAAGACCTCTGAAGTTCGCTTTCAGTAAATCAATCCGTGGATCTTCTTTGTCCTGTGGTGAGCGAAGATATTTTGAAAAGAACCAATTCATCTTGGCCTTATTCAAAGGTTTGGCATCTCCATTCACTTTATAAGAAAGAGTATTCATCTTGGTCGAGGCAACGGGATAGATGATTAATTCATGAATCGGAATCTGAAGACTTTGATCGCGGGCCATGATCGCCACGTTGAGGGCCAAATTTCCTCCGGTACTTTCTCCCGCGACAGCGATTCTTTTTGGGTCACCATCAAAAGTGGCGGCATTTTTTAAGACCCACTGATAGGCGGCAAAGGCATCATCATGGGCCGCAGGAAAACGATTTTCGGGGGCCCGACGATACTCGACCGCAATAAAAATGGCATTGGTCTTTGCTGCAAGTGATCTTGGAGTTGCATCATAGGTATCAATATCAGACAGGACCCATCCTCCTCCGTGATAATAAACCACCACCGGAAAAGGTCCCTTTCCTTTTGGACGATAGAGTCGCGCTTTAAGCTTCCCATCTGCCCCTTGAATTTTAATGTCCTTGACCTCCGCCAGATTGTCCTTCGTCTTCGGAGAAATAGATTTTACCGCCTCAGGTGCTGTGGGCTGGTCTCTGGCCTCTTCAACTGAAAGATGCTCAACAGGGCGTCCCCCTTTTTCATCCAATTTATCTAAGACTTTTTTCATCTGAGGATTAGGTGGAATGGCCGCCCAAAGGAAGTTTGAGAAAAGAGAAATGATCAGGATGCTCTTCATCATGATTGCCTCCACAATAGATTGAAACCTTTTGAGGCAAGTCATGTCATTTGGTTCGCATTAGACTCACAGTTTCTGGTCTGAAGTCAGCATCAAAGTTACAATATCAGGATGAAGGCGCGAGAATATCTTCAAAGGCTAAAGTGTTTTCCCATCTATAAATATCTTCTTACGCTATTTATCGTTTCAACGACGACACTTATTCAATACTTTCTTTGGCCACTGCTTAACCCGGCACCATTTATCTTATATTTCCCAGCAGTGTTATTTTGTTGTTTCTATGGGAACGGTCTATTTTCTATTCTCTTGTCTTCCATCTGCGTTCAATACTTTTTTGTACCTCCCTACGATACCATCGAGATCGTATGGCCCAAAGATCCCTTTCGATTGCTTTGTTTTATTTTCTCCACCATATTGATCCAAAGAGTTGTTCAAAAGCAATTGAAGGCAAAGAAAGAAGTCGAAAATGTTCTGGAACAACTCCTCGAAGAAAAATCGGCCCGAGAAAATTTTGTTTCTGCCCTCTCTCATGATTTACAAACACCACTCACCGCCATTCGTTTGTCGACTCAGCTTATTCATCGAAAACCGGAAGACACCCACAAAAACACCGAGAGAATCATTCACAACGTGAATCGGATTGAACAAATGGTGCGTGATATTTTGGATGCGAACAAACTTCGTGCCGGAGTCCCTATTCCCCTGGAGATCACAGAGTTTAATCTGGTGGAATGTGTCCAGAACGTTATGACCGAGCTTAATATGATTCATCAGAATCGGTTTACCTTAGAGAGTCCTGAAGTGATTATGGGATTCTGGAGTTCTGATGGAATAAGAAGAATTGTCGAAAATCTGAGTACCAATGCCATAAAATACGGAGAAGAAAATAGACCCGTTACCATCCGGATATCCGCCACTTCTGCAGAAGTTGAAATTGAAGTTCATAACGAAGGTCATCCAATTCCTCCTTATGAACAGGCCAATCTTTTTAATCTTTACAAACGATCTCTTTCCGCAAAAAAAAGCGGTAAAAAGGGCTGGGGTCTGGGGCTTACTCTTGTAAAGGGTCTCACCACAACGATGGGAGGATCAGTCAGAGTCAATAGCCGAGAAGGATTTGGGACGAGTTTCATTATCACTCTACCAAAAGATGCACGGGCCTTTATTCAAACTGATTAGGAAAGAAGCCCTTCCGGAATAGCTTCTTCACTCAAGCAAAAAGACAGGAGCGAGGCCGTACTGTACTTAAAACCTTTGTAAACGATTTGAGGTCTATCGCCTGCAATGGATGTTCCCATCACAAAAACCAAAGGCATAAGTCCCGCCGTGCTTGGGCTGGCGAAATCACTATGCGGGGCCGACTTTCTATAGTCTAGAATGTTCTCAATATTGGCCGTCATGAGATTTACTTCCATCCACTCATCAAACTCACGAGTCTTGGGATGAACGTCCTCTCCACGAGCGTGCCAAACGATTTTATTCATATTGAGCGCAGACACTCCACTTCCTATCACCAAGATGCCTTTTTCTCTTAGTGAAGAAAGTGCATGACCTAGTTTTAAAATGATACGCGGATCATCCGATTGAGGAATCGAAACTTGCACAACCGGTAGATCGGCCTCTGGTCGAATCAATCGAAGTGGCATCCACACACCATGATCAAAACCATAGTGCTCATTGAAGGTCGTTTCAAATCCCTTATCTTCCAAAAGATCCGCCACATGTTCTTCCAGTTCAAAAGAAACTGGTGGCTCATATTTCATCTCATACAATTCAGGCTGAAATCCTTGGAAATTATACTGGATGCTGGATTGGGACATACTAGTCACCTGAACCGGCCCCGGCATGATCCATTGTGAGGACACACAAACGATTCCTTTTACAGAATCACCTAAAAAACGACCGAAATTTACCAATGAAGTATTAAAAGGGTCATCTTGAAGGGCAAGAGGCGGTAATCCGTAACTCACATATAGGCTTGGAAGAACTTTCATGCACTTATCTTACCATTTTTTTATTTAGTTAACTAATATTAATAAGAGGAAGTTTGACAGAAGTTCTTCTGATTAACTATTGTGTTGGCTCAACACATTTTAATTAAGGACTGAAGATGAAAATCCTCTTTCTCGGTTTACTCCTTACTACTGGACTATTTGCCGGTGTAATTTACAGAGCTGATTTTCCCATGGGTCCAGATGCTTCTGTAACTCCAGGTTCTCTTTGCTCAAACCCAGATGCTTACCGTTATCCTGAACACATCCCTTATTGTAACCGCAACGTAAGTGGCGATCTTAAAGATGATGTATTCCGTGAATATCGCGACCTTGGATATCGTCTAGATCCAAAACAACGTAAACAATATAAGATTGATCACTTGATTCCTCTTTGCGCTGGCGGAAGTAACCGCATTGAAAACTTATGGCCGCAACACGAATCTATTTACGCGATCACTGATCCACTTGAGCCACTAGCATGTGACAAACTTAAGGCCGGTGTGATTAAGCAAGCTGAGCTTGTTCAACTTATCCGCCAAGCAAAGTTCGACACCAGACTTGTTCCAAAAGTTATGCAATATCTAAGAAGCTTATAATTCTTCGGCCCCTCTCTGAGGGGCTTTTTTTTGCCTTTTTACTTTCTCCAGAGAAAGTACTCTCTTCAACAAAATCATTTATTTGACTTCAATTTACTTTCTCCAGAGAAAGTGATCTTCAATTGTCATTTTTATCAATTTGACAATTCCGTACATTTTCCGTATTTTATTTTTAATAAAGTTTCAACGAACTTGCAAATAAAATTAAAAAAAAAGAATTCTACTTTCTCCAGTGAAAGTAAAAAAAGCGGAGCCAAGTGACTCCGCCATTTAGAATTTAGTGTTGAACAAATTGCTGGCGCTCAGTTGAGCCTTCATAAGCAAGTGTCGAAGATTGGCCATTGCAAATCACGGAACTCACCATATCGAAGTAACCAGTGCCAACTTCGCGCTGGTGTTTAGTGGCCGTGTAACCAAACTTTTCGCTCGCGAACTCGCGCTCTTGAAGTTTTGAATAAGCGGTCATGCCACGCTCTTTATAATCCATGGCAAGCTCATACATGCCATGATTTAGAGAATGAAAACCGGCCAGTGTTACAAACTGGAATTTATATCCCATAGAGCCCAGCTCTTTTTGAAAACGAGCGATTTGATCTTCGCTGAGATTTTTCTTCCAGTTAAAAGAAGGCGAACAGTTATAGGCAAGAAATTTACCTGGATACTTTTTACGAATGGCCTCAGCAAAGTGACGGGCCTGATCAATGTCCGGAGTTGAAGTTTCACACCAGACCAGATCAGCATAGGGAGCATAGGCAAGTCCGCGAGCGATCGCAGACTCTATTCCGGCCTTGATTTTATAGAAGCCCTCAGGAGTGCGTTCACCAGTCATGAACTCACGATCGCGCTCATCCACATCTGAGGTGAGAAGTTGCGCTCCTTGGGCATCCGTCCGGGCAATGAGAAAAGTGGGAACACCCATCACATCGGCGGCCAGGCGGGCGGCGGTGAGAGTGCGAATAAATTGTGAAGAAGGAACCAGTACTTTACCACCTAAGTGTCCGCATTTTTTTTCAGAGGCCAGTTGGTCTTCGAAGTGCACACCGGCAGCACCCGCCTCGATCATGCTCTTCATAAGTTCGTAGGCATTTAATGGTCCACCAAATCCCGCCTCGGCATCGGCAATGATGGGAACCATCCAATGACGAGAAACTTTGCCTTCGGAGAATTCGATTTGGTCTGCGCGCTGAAGAGCGCAGTTGATTTTTTCTACGACGTAAGGAACAGAGTTTGAAGGATACAAACTTTGATCGGGATACATTTGTCCGGAAAGATTGGCGTCTGCGGCCACTTGCCAGCCACTTAAATAGATGGCCTCAAGGCCCGCGCGCACTTGTTGCACGGCCTGATTACCAGTCAAGGCCCCGAGGGCATGAATATAGTCTTCCTTTTGCATGAGCTCCCACAATCTCTCCGCACCCATATGAGCGAGAGTATGTTGAATTTGAAAGGAGCCTCGGAGTTTTATGACATCTTCCGGAGAATAAGTTCGGGTCACACCTTTCCAGCGTGGATCAGAGCCCCAGCTGGACTTCATTTCACTCGCGGCCTTCATCATTGCATCCATGCTCCATTCCTTTTTTAAAATTCAACTGGTTCACTAGTCGTTGTTAAAAAATCACTGAGTTCATCTTGAGTAAACACTCGAAGGGCCATGTCCCTCGCCTCTTCTAGTTCAACAAAAAGTTCACGATGACGATTCTCGGAAGTTTCCGCTTTCATCTCTTCCAAAATTTTCTGAAACTCATCCGCAAAGACAGAGGCCACAAGCCCCTTAGTCACCTGAACTCCATCATCCAGTGTGATCTGATGATGAAGCCATTGCCAGGTCTGGGCCCGGGAGATCTCCAGAGTGGCGAGATCTTCCATTAAATTATCAAAGGCCACACATCCAATGTCTTTCATCCATCCATGCATATAAGCGATTCCCACTCGCACATTGGTTCGAAGACCATTCATGGTATGAGGGCCTTCGCTACGAGGAAGAATGTCAGAATATTTATCAAAATCCGGCAGAGTTTCTTTTAATTGATTTTCATTCTTAAATGCGGTCATGGCGACACCGATAAAATACGGATGGGAGACCCAACAACCATCATGGCCCCATTGGGCCTCGCGCCTTTTGTCCGCACTGACTTTTTGCGTTTGCTCGAGGCGAAGTTCCGGACTTTTACCAGGAGTGAACGCAGACATGCCTCCCATGGCAAAAGCACCTCGTGAGTGACAAATCTTAATCACCCTTTTGGCATAGTTCTCCATCCATGATCGTTCCATATTGATGGAGCTTCGATCGGCCATAATTCTTTCCGGATGATTACGAAGAACTTTAATATCGCTGAAAATTTTGTCCCAGCGGCCAACGTTTAACCCGACTGCATGATCACGAAGCTCATACAAAATCTCTTCCACCTGAAACGTGGCAGGTAAAGTTTCAATCAAAAATGTCGCTCTCAAAGTCCCGATCGGAAACTTCGTTGCTCGCTCTAACTCTACAAAGAGATTGTTCCACCAGCGGGCCTCGAGATAATGCTCACACTTGGGAACATAATACTTAGGAGTTTTATTCTGGAGACGATATTGGCGAGCGGTATGAAAAAAACAAACCGCGAGATCTAAAAGTCCCGCCGAAATTTCCTCTCCATTGATTTTGATATTGCTCTCATTCAGATGAAGCCCTCGACAGCGAACCATCACATAGGCCATGTCATTGGGATTCAGCTGATACTTTTTCTCTTCAGTGAAGTAAGTCAGTCTCCCTGGCACGGCAAGAATCACGTTCTTATAGCCATCGAGCACATTCTGAAAACTCGGTTTCATGGAGTCTTCAAAATCCAGCATGGCCATGTCGGCCCGCTCGCCTTTCTCATTGCGAGAGAGCATATTGATCACCATCTTGGCCGAATTCACGGGCCCCGTGATCTCCACTCGACGACAGAGAAGTTCTCTTGGAATGGGTGCCACCTTCCAACTGCCTTTGACCGCCTCAGAATTTCGATCCAGAAACTCCGGAACCTCACCCTTGTCATAGTGGCCTTGCCGAACTTTACGCGCTTCCAGGAGCCGCAATCGTTCGGGATTTAATCGTTCATGGAGATTTTTAAGAAGCTTGATAAGTTCTGGTGGGAAAAGTTCTTGATAATCACTCTCCCAGAACTTTTTTGGGAACGAGAAGCCCTCGCCGACATTGATCGTACTCATAGGAAACCTCCGTGTTTATTAACGGATGTCCCTACTTTTCAGTCAAGCTGCGAGGGTCTTGTTGCACGTGCTGAGTTAAACTGAATAACGAGTATTGAGATCTCTTACGATGGTCTCAACTAACTGCTTAATGTAAACCGGGAATGCCGCTTTACCTTGTGGCAGAAATTTATTTATGTGCTCCTTACCTACAACTGATGCTGACATAACAGCAACGTGCATAATGTAAGTAAAAATAACACTGCTTGCCCAGATCATTTCCGAATCAGGAACATTTGTACCGAGCTCTTTTTTCAAATAAAACGACAAATGTTCCCAACCAATCGGAGAAGTATCTAATTCGTGGCAGGGAGTGCCTGCCCCGAGAAAGAGTTTAAAGTGATTTAGAAACTTGATCTCGTCTTCTGTCATCGTGTGATAAATCGACAATGCAAATTCCGAGGCCGTTAGATCCTTGTTTTCGGCAAGCTTGTTAATTTTGTCTTTAAATTCAGCAATAACACAACCAGTGACTTCTTCCAGAATACCTTGCTTACTTTTGAAGTGATAATTTAACGAAGCAATATTCACTCCCGCTCTCTGAGCGATCTCCCGGGTTGAAGTGGCGTCATAGCCCTTCAACCCGAAAAGATAAGTACTCGCTTCAATAATTCTGTGTCTTGTATCGTGTTCTGACATAACTACTCTACCTTCTGTACGTTAGTGTCCGCTCCTGTCACTTTGGAAAAAATTCTGTTCACAAAAAGACGGAAGCGCTCAATGTAAGTATAGGCGGCAGGTACAATGATCAGGGTCAGAAGTGTCGAACTGATTAGACCACCAATCAAGGCAATACCCATACTCGTTCTCTGTGCTGAAGCCTCGTTAAGACCGATAGCAATCGGCACGAAACCAGCGATCAGAGCGAAAGACGTCATAAGGATCGGACGAAGACGGTTTTTACCGGCAAGTAGGATCGCCTCGCGAAGAGACATACCGTGGTTCTCCATCTGCTGGTTGGTATAGTCCACCAGGATAATAGAGTTCTTGGTCGCAACACCAAGAAGCATGATACATCCGATCATTGAGAAAAGATCCAGTGAAGCACCAGTTAAGGCAAGAGCAAAGAAAGCACCACACATCGCAAGTGGAAGCACGAGCATGATGGTAAACGGAGTGATGAACGATTCATAAAGAGATGCTAGTACCAGATAGATAAAGAGAATACCTAGTCCTGAAGCGATCGCCATACTTTCAATCATCTCACCGAAGTTTTCTGCCTGACCAACGAACTTATAGTTCATGCCTTCAGGAAGTTTGATGTCTTCTTTGAAGATACGGGCAACTTCAGTCATCGCACCACCCATACCAGGGCCATTCGGAGCAATGTCCGCAGAGATCTGGTAATACCGAGCACGGTCCTGACGAGTGATGTTTGCTGGACCCGTCGTCTCAACACCTTCAACCACACTCTTAAGCGGGATCATACGGCCGTTGATGTTTGGAATAGAAATGTTGTTAAACTCTTTCTGAAGGTTACGTTGGTCTTCACGAAGACGAACACGGATATCATACTCCTCACCTTTCAGACGATACACTGCCGGAGTTTGACCTTCCATCAGGGTACGAAGCTCCATACCAAGTACGTTAGTCGAGATACCAAGTCTTTCAGCTTGTAGACGCTCAGGAATCACCTGGAACTCAGGCTTACCTGGACGATATGAAAGGTCCACACCAAGAAGGGCCGGATGGTTTTTCATCTTCTCGAATACTTTCGTCGAAATTTCCGCAAGCTCTTTCTCATCGTTACCTTGAATGTTCACGTTAAATGGACGCTGACCGGCACCAACTTGGTCAAAGTCACTTACTTGAACGTTAGCATAAGCGAACGGCTGAAGTTCTTTACGAACGATGTCTTTAAACTGAATCGTATTGACCTTTCTTTCTTTGGCACCAACTAGACGAACATAGAAGTTTGCTTTGTTCGCTTCACCATCTTTTGTACCCACAGTCAGAAGGCTTACGGCAACTTCTTTGTGACCACGGATCACTTTATCAACTTCAGTCGCAACACGTTCCATCTCGCGAAGGCTGGTTCCAGGAGGTAGATCCAGGTTCACCGAGAATTCACCGTTATCCTGAGCGGCAAGGAACGTCTTAGGAACGAATTTAAGAGAGTAAATACTTAGAGCAAAGATCAGAACACCACCAAGAATCATCTTGATTGGGTTGTTCAGAGTCACTTTCAAAATCCATACATACAGATCTTCAAGCTTACTTTGAAAACGGTCAAACCATGCCAGCATTTTTCCGACTGTTCTGTCGTAGATGCCAGTACCTTCACCTGGTTTTACGTGTCCACCTTTACCAGCGAAGTAAGCAGACATCATCGGAGCAATTGTAATCGCATCAAACATTGAAATGATAAGAGCGAAACACACTGTCATACCGAATTGTTTTAAGAACTGACCTACCACACCCGAGATGAATGCAATTGGACCGAACACGGCGATAACTGTGAATGTTGTTGCAATTACCGCGAGCATCACCTCTTGAGTACCATGAAGTGCTGCTGTACGGGCGTCCTTGCCCATTTCCATGTGACGGAAAATGTTTTCACGTACCACGATCGCGTCATCAATAAGAAGACCTACCGCAAGTGAAAGAGCAAGAAGTGACATTACGTTAATCGTATAACCAGCAACTGCCAGAAGCACGAAGGCACCTAGAAGCGAGTTAGGAAGAGCTAGAGATGTAATAACTGTAGAACGGAAAGAAGCAAGGAAGAAGAACACCACGATAATCGTTAGAACAATACCGATAGTAATTGATTCTTGTACGTCGAAAAGGTTGTCCTTAATGGCCTTTGAACCATCACGCACAACTGTTAGTTCCGCTTTATTAGATGCTTTCCCTAGAGTTGAATTGAGGAGACCGACCTGTTTTACCACGTTATCGGCCACGGCCACGGTGTTAGCACCAGTCTGACGGTAAACAGAGATAAGAAGTGAACGTTTACCATTCACGTAACCAATGTTCTTTTCATCTTCCAGACCTTCACGAACCGTAGCAACGTCACTTAGAACAACCGGAACATCGTTTCCAAGGAACTGAACGATGGTGTTTTTCATTTCATCAATGGTCTGGAACTCCCCTAGAGTTCTGAATACCGTTTCTTGTTTTGCAGAAACGTCGATCTTACCTGAAGGAATGTTTGAACCGGCCTTACCAAGAGCGTCTGCTACTTGAATGGCAGAAACCTGGCGGAACTTCATTTTGTTCAGATCAAGGTCCACACGAATTTCACGCTCACGACCACCCATGATCTCTACCAGACCAACGTTGTTGATCTGTTCAATTTTTGGTTTCACAGTGAGGTTCGCCAAATCGTAGAGCTCAGCTTCAGTCATATCGGCCGTAAGAGCGATAGTCACAATCGGCTGATCGGAAGGGTCCACACGACGAATCACCGGCTCTTCGATATCATCTGGAAGATCGGCCTTCGCTGAACTCACCTTATCTCGAACCTGTTGTTCGGCGTATTTAATATCGGTGGAGAAAGTAAACTCCGCCACAACGATTGATACACCCTCTTGGTTAATAGAACGGATGGTTTTTACACCAGAAATAGTCGAGAACTCTTCCTCGAAAATTTTTGAAATAAGCATCTCTGTTTCACGGGGACCGGCACCAGGATACTGAGTGGTAACTGTTACCACTGGGAACGTAACATCCGGGAACAAGTCAACTGGAAGAGATCTCATAGAGAGATAACCAGTAATCATCGTTACAAGGACTACGCAGGTAATGAAAATAGGACGGTTAATAGAGAGTTTGGCAAATGACCAACCACCCTTATCAACGTAGGTATCTTTTAGGTCATTATTACTCATATTCTTCTCCAGAGAAGAGTTTCAGTTCGTTGTAAACGAGGATCAAATCGCGCTCATAACGAAGTCTAATTAGCTCGGTGTTAGCAAGGTCTTGCTCGAACTGCACCACTTGGAAAGTCGTTGTACGACCTTGTTGGTAGCGGCGTTGTTCTGTTTTATATTTCTTGTCCTGAACTTCTACAAACTTGATGGCAAGTTTCAGACGCTTCTTAAAATCTTCGAAACGCTGACTAAGGATTTCGTAGTTACGGTCAACTTCATACAAGCGACGTTGATAAGTCATCTCCGCTGCTTTCGATTCCTGTGCATAAGCTTTTCTGTAATCACTCTGAGCTCCGAAATCAAGCGGAGCTGAGAAGCGAACACCAACGATTGAATATGGACGAGTGGCTCCGAAGGCCTGATCAGTTGCCTCAGAATAGAACTTGTCACGACCGTTGATTGAGTACTGACCGTAAAGCTCTAGAGTCGGACGGTTTCTTTCAACACCCAATTGAGAGTTCGCTTGTGCTGCCTTTGTGTTGGCAAGAGCGGCACGAACGTCTTCTCTCATTTTCATTTTCGAAGGAAGAGTTGCGTCCAAAATATAAGCGCTACTTCTTCCTTTCGTGCCTTCAAGATTCACGTCCCCTTCCATCTGGCGAAGAGAGTTGAATTCTTTTTGAGCAGCATTGATATCAGAAAGAGTGTCCTGATACTCAATCTCACGGTTTTGAAGGTTTGCTTCTGATTGAATCAAATCTGATTCATCAATCAGGTTGCTCGAAAAACGACCTTTGTTCCAGTCGCGAAGTTTACGAGCACGGGCCAGAGATTCTTCCTGAACTCTTAAAGTCGTTTGAGCAAAGTACAGACGCCAGTAAGCGTTTTCTGCCTGCATGTTCAACTGTTTGTAAGTGAACATGTCATTCAAACGCTGGGCCTCAACTTGCGCCAGCTGAACTTCTTCATTTGCTTCGAACTCTTTCCCTAGAAAGTTTCTCCACAAACTCTGAGTCACCTCGAGCATAGGTGCCACATCAAAGAACTTCGGCGTTCTTACTAACCCACCCTCAGTTCCATTGATTTTGGTCTGATAGTAGTTGTACGAGATGGCAGCTTTCGTACCGGTTCTAAAATTCTGAGAGAGACCAGCACGTAGCGTGTGCCTCATGGTCTGCTGACCTTGAAACGCAGGTGCCAGTGTCGGGCGCTGGTCATCTGAGTACTCTCCCGTCAAAAAGAATGACGGTTTAAAGAATAAAGTCGCTTCATCCTTACGACTTTCTTTGGCCTTCACAGAGATATTTAATCCCCGGAAGTTTCCGTTTCTCTCGCGTACTTCGGTCAGGTATTCCTCCAAAGTGAGTGCTTGAGCAACAGGGATGCTAGACAATAGCAGTAGTGTTGGTAATCCAAGTCTTTGAAATAACATATTTTTCCTCATGGTCAATCGCATGATTTAATCGCTTGCTTAAATCTAAATCAAACGCTCGTTTAACGCAAGGTCCTTTTATAAAAACTGACAAATGCTAGGAATTTCTAGGGGTTCAATCTTAAGGAATTTTCATGTTTGGTCAGAGTTGGCAATTTTTGTCCTCGCTTCATCCTCTCCAAAGGCCTCTCGTTCATAAGAGATGTTTCGATAGGCCTTGTAATGTGAAAGACCCGTTCGTCTTCCTTTCCAGTACTGCCAAAGATAGCGAGCATAAAATTTCCAAAGGCCATCGCGCTTAATCTGTTCAATATGAACATGTTCATGGCGCTTTAATTCTTCATTGGGGTGTTTATCACAATAAAGGATGAAGGGGTAAAGGACGATGGCATTAATACGAAAAGGTTTTAGAAAACGACAGTTGTAGATGTTCATAGTTTTAAAAAAGAGGGCCCGAAGGCCCCCTGGTCTCTCGACCTACTCTTCTTCCTTGATGAAAATCACAATGGATTTCGACGCCTTCCCTGGCACCTTGACTGCTGTGTCGGTGTTCGGAATTCCAGCTGACTCGAGAGGTTCTTTGATGTTTTCATCGGTCGAAATTTTATTAATAGCAGCAGATCGCTCTGCCATATTAATCATGGTTACGTCTTCAATCTCAGTTAACTTTTTTAGATACGTTCCTAAAGCAAGATTTCTTTTTACGACCAGAGTCGTATCGTTATCAATGTCCTTACTGTTATGAACAGAAGGATACTCCAGGTCTCCCCAGGTCAGGGCCTTCGCCTTGGTAATACCTTCGTGATTAAACTTCTGATAAAGCTGTTCCATTTCCTCTTTCGCCTTGGGGGTCAACTTATCACTCCCTTTCTTAAAGGAGATCTCCACCATCTCTTGCTTTTTTTGGGCAGACTGCTCAGAAGGTGGCGTCATCGTATCGTCTGTCGGAGTGTCCGAAACTTTCTTCCCACTCCCGCAGGAAGAGAAAAAAATCATGATGAATAAGACCAAGATTGGCCGCATGTTTTTGCCTTATATAATGTCCAAATGAACTTCATTCGGGCGAAAGAAAGGTATCTGTAATAAGAAATCATTTCGTGAAACTCTTAGAGGACCTTGGAAATTGAGACCTTTCTTTTTAATCCAACGTTTGAGTTCCTCGCCTTTTCGATGAAAGATCTCCTGAGTGATTCCTCCTCTAAAACGAAGCACTCCCACGGTAGAAGGTGCCCACTCTTCAATTTTAATAAAACGACTAATGGGTTTAGGAACATTCAAAAGGTCCATTTCCGGAGGAAGAATCATCCCTACGTCCCATTGATCAACTTTATTCAAATGAAAACAAGGCCCGGCCCGAAGAATTTTCTCCACTTTGAAATTTGTTCCTTCCAGATACTCCGTAATGTGCTTCATTCCGTTCTTAATGGCCTCATCGAAGGTACCTTCCAAAGAAACTCTGGCACAAATAAGTTTTTGATAGAGCCTTACTTCAAATGGTCCCTGGGACATCATCAGAGTAAACCTCGACTCCTCCTGGGCCTTCCAGTTCAATAGAGACAATAGAAGTGAATTCATACGTCCTCACTCTTTTTCAAAGTAATAAACGCAAAACAAATTCTTAGAGTCCTTCCAGTATTTTTTAAGCACGAGTCCTGCATGAGCACAAAGTTCAGCAAACTCGTCTTCTGAATATTTATATGAATTCTCAGTATGAATCGTTTCTCCTTCGTTAAAACGGAAAACTGTTCGATTCACACGCACGAGTTGGGGCACCTTGCTCTTTAAGTGCATCTCCACTCTTCCCATTTCCTCATTATAGAAGGCCTCATGTTCAAAATTATTCAGATTGAAAGAGGCACCTACTTCACGATTGAGTCGTCGAAGAAGATTCAGATTAAATTCTGCCGTCACTCCTTCAGAATCATCATAGGCACGTTTTAAGATCGAACTGTCTTTTTTAAGATCGGCCCCAATCAAAAATCCGCCGCCACTCTCGAGCATGTTCCCGTAGTGCACAAGAAAATCAATCGCTTCACCGGGGGAAAGATTTCCAATGGTCGAGCCCGGAAAAAAAATGACTTTCTTTCCATTCTTCATCCCAACGGTGACAGGGAGTTCAAGCATCTCGGTAAAATCCGCACAGACGGGAGTGATATTGAGACCAGGAAATTCTTCGATAATTTCACTGGTCATACGGAGAAGAATTTCTCTTTCGATTTCAATCGGAACAAAACCGGATGGATCATGGAGGGCCTTCAAAAGATAGCGGACTTTTTCACCGGCCCCGCTTCCCGGTTCAATGATAAGGGCCCCAGGCCCTATCATCTCGGCCATCTCGCCGGCATAGGTCTGCAAGATTTCTTTCTCCGCTCGAGTGGGATAATAGTCCCTGAGATCACAGATTTTCTCAAAAATCTCAGAGCCTGCTTTGTCATAGAGAAATTTCGGAGGAATGCTTTTTTGATGCTTAGAGAGTCCCACTAAGACCTCAGACAAAAGTGAGTGACTTTGAGGGGCCAGGTCCATGTAAGAGGAATCAAATTCTGTCTTCATGCTAAGTCCTTTGCAAGTCGTATTCCTGAATATTGCCAACGCATATGAGGGTAATAGAAGTTCCGATAGGTCACTCGATAATGAGACCTCGGAGTAATAGAACTTCCTCCACGAAGGACGAACTGATTGCACATAAACTTTTCGTTATATTCCGCCAGACCATGATGAAACTTTTCATAGCGGGGATAAGGCAAATAAGCACTATGGGTCCATTCCCAAACTGAACCATGAATTTGCGAGTAGAGTTCATGATCATCTCGCGACGGTTCCGGTTCAAAATAACCGTCCTCCAAGAAAGTGCACTCACTTGGCTCTGAACGAGCGGCCACTTCCCATTCAAACTCAGTTGGAAGTCTGCATCCTTTCCAGCGAGCGAAGGCCATGGCCTCGTAAAAACTCACATGCACCACGGGTGCCGCAAGATCAAGCGGCATCATTCCGCCTAAAGTGAACGACCACCAGCTCTTGCCATCTCGCTCCCAATATAAAGGAGCGTTCCATTTTTCTCTCTCCTTGGTCTCCCAACCGTCAGATAACCATAGAAGCGGATTATCGTATCCACCATCTTCAATAAAGCTAAGGTATTCGTCATTAGTGACGAGATGAGAAGAGAGCATGCAACTTTCGATCCACTGATTATGCAGGTCCTTCTCATTATCAAAAGCAAACTCACGAGAGTTTCGATCGACTCCGATTTTCACTAACCCCGAGGCAATATTATGCCATCTCACTTCGAAAGAATCATAAGGGCCATGGGAATGGTCCGGATGATACTTAGGTCGAATAGGATTCTCGTAAAAATTTCTTTTTATATCCATCAAGAGAAGTTCCTGGTGCTGCTGTTCATGCTGAATTCCCAGCTCCAGGCATTCTTTGACCTCTTGAAATTTGTCTTCTTTAAGTCTCATGACTTGAATCATGACTTCTTTGGTAATGGCACGACGGTATTCCTGAACTTCATGGACCGTGGGTCTTGAAAGAACTCCACGTTTGGTCTTGGGGAGATAGTATCCCAGTGCTTTATAGTAAGAATTAAAGAGGAAATGAAATTCATTTCGAAAAGGCTCATACTGAGGATTGATTTTTTTCAGAACGAAGTTTTCAAAAAACCAAGTGGTATGGGCGAGATGCCATTTCGGAGGACTTGTGTCCTCTGTAACTGAAATGACAAAATCTTCGTGAGTAAGAGGCAAGCACAGATCTTCAGTTGCTCTTCTCACGGCCTCAAAACGTCGGACAATCGCCTCTCGTTCTGAAAACCTCTCTTGGCCTTTAATAAGATCCATGGTCGCTCCGTGAATCTACCGGGAGAGAAACTCTCCCGGTTTGGTCTATTAAGCTTATACTCTTCTTTCTGAGTCTGAACGACGGTTTAAGTCACGATCAACGCGGGCCTGAGTTTTTATAATGCCGCTTGTGCCATTATCCACATCTCGACGTTTTATCCAACTGTAGGCGCTGAGAATTAACACCGCCGCGATTGCGATGTGTACAATATGATCGGCCGTTCCGAACTCAAGTACATTTGGAATGACTCGCATCAGATTCTCATCTGCTTCCATGTGTCCTACTCCTGGGTAACCAGGTTCACCGATAAGAAAACCGGCCAGACCTAAAATTCCGTAGACCACACCAAATCCAAAAGCAAAGCTGTAGGCCTTCTTAGGATCGTCAGCATAACCACACCACAGGGCCAGAGCACCTGAAGCAAGGTGAATAATATTGTGAGCGAGACTTAAGTGCATGGCCATAAAGCCAGGGAACACAATTCCCAAAAGACCGGCCGCTACGAATGCCAGTCCAACACCGATACAGACCTTTTGAGTTAAGCTTCTGGGTGCCACGAGATGATGTGACCCAGGATGCATTGTTGTTGCCATAACTCCTCCTTGTTTGCGGGAGAACTAGTGCTGTAAGTTCTCCACGAATTTGTCCATCTTGGTCAAAAATTCGCTAGAAACTTTTTGTATAGAGTCTTTCCACTCGATCAGTTCATCCTGGAGTTGAGGATAGTCCTGCAAATCACGAGGGGAAAATTTTCTTAGTTTCATATAATTCACTCCCAATTCATTCAGAGTGGCGTCGTCTATCGCCTCTTTCATCTTGGGAAGTATTTCCGTTTCTTCTTCAATCAGATGTTTCTTTAAAATTTCCGCCAGGACCTTTAATTCGGCCTCGTGCTCATCTCGTAAAACCCTCACTCGTGCCATCTTCGCTTTTATGGAGCGAATTTTTTGATCAATGATCCCGTGTTCAATTTGGGCCTCGAGAATATTAAAGTGCAATTCTTCATTTGATTCCAAAGGAGCATAGATGGCCCTCTTCTCTGTCTGCGAATGGATATGGACCGCATCCAAAAAACTTTTGGCCAACGACATCTTTCTACGTTTGTCAGCGTTCTCATCAATCATGACTTCAATACATTCTTTGATGTAACGGTGATCAATCAGGATCAAATCAATCACGTTTATGTCCTGAATTCCCACGCTTTCGTTTTTCATAGTTATTTGCTCCTTACCTTGCAATGAGGCATCTATTTAAATTGCATGAATCTTGCCAATGTTGCAGAGGAAGAAGTGGTGGAAAACTGGAGAAGAATTTTTATGACTCTTTCATGATCTTTGGGAGGTTTGCCCCAATACAAGACTCATGTACTTACTCCGTTTTTTGTTTTGGATTCTGGTGAGATAATAAGACTTTCAGGAGGTCTTTATGCGTCCTCAAAGAATCGTTGTGGCCCTTCCCTTGGAAGAAGAACTACTGGCCCCTCTTCATGAATGGGGCAGAAAGTTTGACTTCTCTCACGTAGAAAGTGTGCACTTTCTGCATGTCGTGAAAAAGAACATCACCCCTCTCGAGTTTGGACTGATAGAGACTCCGGACGAGGAAACGTACCACGACATGATGCCGGCCTTGGAAAAGTTTTTACGAGAAGAATCAAAAAAGATTCTTCCTCCCGGCTTTCAAGGTGAAACTTCATTTCAGCTCACCAAGGATTTTCATCCGGAAGAAGAGGTGATTGATATTTTAAAAAACCGGAACGCCACTTTGATTGTGGTGGCCACAAGAGGTAAACACGGGTTCGAGGGACTTTTTCACAGCTCCTTTACGGACTACATGGTGAAGTTCGCGCCTTGTGATGTGTTTGTCGTGAGACCAGGGCCAAAAGCAGAGGCCAAACCACTTAAGAAATCTGCTTAACTCCTGCCTCCAGACGACGGCTCATGCTTTCGAGCATGAGCTTGATCCACTTAGGTTGTCCCTCTACAATTGCCAGGACCTTTGAAGAAGGGATGACGATCAATTCAGTTTTTTCTTCTGCTGTAATTTTAACCATTCGTTGAGTGCCGTTAATGACGGAAGCATCTCCAATAACGTCCCCACTTCCGTGTTTGAATAAAATTTTCTGAGACCCATCACCAAGTTTTTTGGAGGCCGTCACCACTCCACTCACGACTAAATAAATGGCGGTGGCAGAATCTCCTTCATCAAACAGCACATCACCGGGATTAAGAATGATCTTGTCTGATTTTACCGATGAAGTGCCTACACCTAATAGCTTATTCGCCCTTTGAAGAAGACTGGTGGCCTCATAAGGCCTCTCCAACACCTCACACTTTTCCCACTTAATGTTTTTCTGCTTCATCTCTTCACCATAAGCGGTGGTGAAAAGTAAGGGAGTCATGTCTCCTTTTTCACGGATTTGTTGATAGAACCTGAACCCATCCATCTTAGGCATCTGATAGTCCAAAATAATGAGATCAAATTCTTCATTTCGACACTTCTGAAGTCCTTCGACACCATCATGGGCCACAATCACCCGATACTGATCTTTCGGGAACAGCTTTATCATGACGGCCTGAAGTTCTTTCTCTTCTTCTATAAACAGGATCTTTTTCATGCTCCCTTTTTCGGCAGCTTATTTAAAAATCCCTAATTCTTTCTAAAGAAAGTTAACTGTCTAATAGGCTGATTTCACGGCATCCTTAACTAAAATTATAATATTTAATCTCGTACAGAAAGAGCTCCAAATAGCCGATAGGATGATGAGGAAAGTTATCTATGCGGATTGGATTTTTAATTGCGATGTTGCTCGCATTTGGATGCGTGAAAGATGAAGGCAACATCTCAAAACCAAATTCAGGAACGGGCACGACCTCCGGTTCAGGTGGCGGGACTCCTAGTAATGGGACAGAGGATCCACTGGCCTCCTATGCCTGGCACTTGGAAAATCGCGGTCAATCTTCCTTCAGCGCCAGTGGTGGAATCGCCGGCGAAGATATTAAAGTTAAAACTGTTCATAGCACTCTTAACATCAAAGGAAACAATGTTCGCATTGCTGTTTCCGATACCGGTGTAGACACTGATCACGCTGATTTAATCAGTAACATGCTCACAACTGAACACCGAAACTATGTGTTCACTCAGCCTTCACGCTGGGCGGGCGCTTCTCCTTATCCTTCAGATAATGAGGCCCATGGTACTGCAGTTTCAGGTCTTATCGCCGCTGTTGGGTGGAACGGAATTGGTTCACGTGGAGTTGCTCCTTCTGCAAAATTTGCGGGCTTCAGATATATTTTTGCCTACTCTTCATCTGAGACCGAGGCCTCAATGCTTGCTCGCGAGATTGACCAGATGTCGGGTAACTTCGATATCTTCAACTACAGTTACGGCTACAGTGGTAGTGATTTCATCAACGTTGATCCATCAATTTTTACTCAGCTTGAATATGGAGTCACCAATCAAAGATCTGGCAAAGGTTCCATCTACGTTCAGTCGGCCGGTAACAGCTACACCGACTACTATGATCTTTGTTCGGGCCCGGCCATTTCTTGCCAGATGAAAGTTTCCGGAAATTCAAACTCAAGCGCAGACCAAGCAAGTCCACATAAAATTCTTGTGGGTGCCGTCAATGCCATGGGGCTTAGCTCAAGCTACTCCACTCCCGGAAGTGGCCTTTGGGTAAGTGCTCCTGGTGGAGAATTTGGAATTGATGAACCGGCCATGATCACAACCGATATTTCTGGTTGTAGTTCAGGGGACAGTTATAGAAATAACAATTACAATTATTTTAACTTTGGTTCTAATCCACTTAACCCTTATTGCGATTACTCAAGTCTCTTTAATGGAACTTCTTCCGCGGCCCCGGTGCTATCAGGAGTCGTGGCCCTGATGTTAGAGGCAAATCCGAGTCTCACTTGGCGTGAAGTAAAACACATTCTGGCCCTCACATCAGATAACATCGATTACGATCCATTTAATAATACTCTCAATCACCCATGGGGATTTAATCTCGCCAGTTATGTCTATGATGTAAAGTGGACCAGAAACGCCGCAGGTTTTTATTTTTCTAACTGGTATGGTTTCGGTCGCGTGAACGCCCTTAGTGCTGTTCAAGAGGCCCAGTCATGGATCTCGGGATCACTTGGAACTTATGAGAAAACTCTCAACACCGTTCCAAATCCAGATCAATGGTATTATGACTCGGGCGCGATTAATCTCGCCATCCCTGATGAGGACGCCACAGGTGTTGAAGACCGCATCTGGGTGGGACATGACTTTATTATTGAGGCCATTCAGATTCAGATCACGACCAATCACACTTGGCCCGGTGATTTGGCGGTTCATCTCGTTTCACCGAGTGGAACTGAAAGTAAACTTCTGAACATTAACAGTAATATTTTTTCTCTGGGCCTTGATGCCAATACCCTTCTTTTAAGTAATGCTTTCTATGGCGAGCGTTCAGTGGGTTATTGGAAAATTAAAATTGTCGATGGAAGTAGCGCCATTACTACGAAAGATGATGGAAGCATCACGGGAACAGGAAGTCTTCTCAACTGGAAGATTCTGGTTCACGGTCATCAAAGCCCATCTGATCTTGTGAAACCATATCCAGTGACCATGCTTTCTATGCCAAGTGGATCAACTTCGGCCACTAACTCACCTATTTTCTCATTTGCTCATACCACGTCCCTTTCTAATCTTGATCACTACGAAGTGGCGGTGGGAACAACTCCTGGTGGATCAAATGTGAAGAACTGGTATTCTCTGGGCCAGGCCAATACCACTCTACAGGTGACTGGCATGTCTCTTCAGGACACGACGACCTATTACCTAAGCATTCGCGCAGTTGATAACCAGGGCGAATATTCAAGTGTGCAGGTCAAGAGCTGGGTGCCGGATTTCTGATGAAAAAATACGCCTTCGGTTTATTAGGATTTATGCTTCTCGCCTTCTTTTTTTATAAAAGACCCGAGACCGTTGTCGTGACTGAGACCCAAGCTCCAGAGAGAAAAGTGGCCAGCACTCCATCGGCCCCTGTCAAAAAAGATCCAATCGTTCTTCCGGCAAAACAGAGTACCGCTTTTAAAAAAGTCGAAAGAAAAATTCGTGAAAGAGTTTCGCCTCAAGTGACAGAAGACTTCCAACAAGACCATAGCTTCAACCTGACTCGTGGCCATGTTTTTATCAGCAATGTAGGAGCTGTCGCCAAAGAAAACTATCAGAGTTCTATGGGGGAGATTCTTTATCAGGACGGAGTTTTCAATTTTGTTCGCTTAAGCTCTGACAAGGGACTTCTTCCCGTTGCCTACTCACCATCAACCGGTAAACTTCACCCAATTTCATCTGTGCTTCATATTGTGAACGCCACAGAAAGCATCAGATCAGAAGTAAAGGGACTCGGATTGACGGAGTACTACTATCACCCTGGAGCAAAATTATTGAGTGTTCAAAGCACCCAATCAGAGGTCCTGGAGGTCTATTCAGACTTAAAGGATCGAGGATTCGAGGTCCAGTTAGAGGTGGTTCGCCCCCACCAGCAAGGTATTTGATCTTTTCTCGCAATATACACAGCGCGCATCCTCGACAAATTCCCTGTTTTTCCCCACAATAGTAGCACTTCCAATTCACTCGTTCCCTTGGAGAATCCTATGGCAAAAATTAAAGTCGCAAACCCTGTCGTTGAACTAGACGGCGATGAAATGACTCGCATCATTTGGTCATTCATTAAGCAACAACTTATCCTTCCTTATCTTGATATTGATATTAAGTATTACGATCTTGGTATGGAGAACCGTGATGCAACTGACGATAAAGTTACTGTTGAAGCTGCTGAAGCGATCAAGAAGTATAACGTTGGTATCAAATGCGCGACCATCACTCCTGATGAAAAGCGCGTAGAAGAATTCAAACTTAAGCAAATGTGGAAATCACCAAACGGTACAATCAGAAACATTCTTGACGGTACAGTTTTCCGTGAGCCAATCGTTATCAAAAACATTCCACGTCTTGTTCCGGGCTGGACTCAACCGATCGTAATCGGTCGTCATGCTTTCGGAGATCAGTACCGTGCAACTGATACAGTTATCAAAGGCAAAGGAACTCTAAAAATGAGTTTCACTGGCGAAGATGGCAAAACTCAAGAGTGGGAAGTGTATAACTTCAAAGGCAACGGCGTTGCTCTTTGTATGTACAACACTGAAGAGTCGATCCGTGGATTTGCTGAGTCATGTTTTAACATGGCCCTGATTAAAGGCTGGCCTCTATACCTTTCTACTAAAAACACAATCCTTAAGAAGTACGACGGTCAGTTCAAAGACATCTTCAATGAAATCTATGAAAAAGATTACAAGAAGAAATTTGAAGCTAAAGGCATCGTGTACGAGCACCGTCTCATTGACGATATGGTTGCTGCTTGTATGAAGTGGTCTGGTGGATTCGTTTGGGCTTGTAAAAACTACGACGGTGACGTTCAGTCAGATACAGTTGCTCAAGGTTTCGGTTCACTTGGTCTTATGACTTCAGTTCTTATGACACCAGATGGGAAGACAGTAGAAGCTGAAGCTGCTCACGGAACAGTGACTCGTCACTACCGTATGCACCAGCAAGGTAAGCCAACTTCAACTAACCCAATCGCTTCTATCTTCGCTTGGACTCGTGGTCTAGCTCACAGAGCGAAGCTTGATGGTAACAAAGAGCTTGCTCACTTCTCTGAAACTCTTGAAGCAGTTTGTATCCAGACTGTTGAAGAAGGTAAGATGACAAAAGATCTAGCTGCTTGTATCCACGGCGATAAAGTAACTGCTGATAAGTATTTAACGACTGAGCAGTTCCTTGAGGCGATCAATCAGAATCTTCAAAAGAAACTTAAAGCTTAATTGCTAAAAGTATAAGGCCCTCGAAAGAGGGCCTTTTTTTATTTGTCTTCATTTCCCTACCAAAAAAAAGGGGCCCCATTCGGGACCCCAGAATTCCGTGAGAGAATTTTACGCTAATTACTTAACGCTGATTTTCACTTCGCGAACTTTTGTTGAAGCTGGCTTGTACTGAATGTCTTCCACACAACCAGGAAGAGTTGTACCTGCTTCACCTACTGGACAAAGGCGAGAATTTCTTGTGTCTACAACTTGGATTGTTCTTGTAACTAGAGCTGTAGAAAGTTCTAGGTTTTTAGCGGCCCATGACTTACGAACGCGAGCTTGACGACCACCGAAGTCCCAACGACCTTGAGAAGCGCCTTCAAGAGCTGCTAGATCAGCGGCAGAGAAATCTGCTGGATCAAGATTAAGAGTTAGGTAACCTTCTCTGTTTTCAGGATCATTTGAAACACCATCTCTGAATGTAACAGTTGCTTGAACAGCAGGCTCGCTCTCAAGAACAACTACTTCTGTACATACTTGAGAGATTTCACCATTTGGGTTACAACCAGGAATTTGTCTTACTTCTGTTTTAGAAGGAAGTGATACGAAACGTACGTCAGCTAGACGGATGTTTGAGTGAGCTGGAGAGATATCAGCTTGGTTTGAGTAGCTGATGCCAGCGAATGCTGAAGAAGCAAGAAGTGAAAGAGCAAGTGTGAGAGTCGTTTTCATGTTTTTCTCCTGTTGGTTGTCTCTTCGATGAAGAGTGGGTATGAGCCACTTTAACCATACCCACATGACTCTCTCAATAGAATTTGCAACGATCCGTTTCAAAGCGTTTCATGAGTTTGAAACGCCTAAAAATTACACACAATAAAAAAGGGCCGCAAAAGCGGCCCCTTCTTAGAGAAATATTCTTTTAATGATTAATCGCAGGCACCTTGTGAAGCATACTTCTGGGTGAAATAAGTCATACCTCTAAGGAAGTTCTCCTCCCAGGACACGATGTTCATGCGTCCCACCATAATGGTTGTACCAGAGCGTGAAGACTCATCGTTTGTGGGTTGATTTAATTTCACCTTACACGCACCTCTCTTTCCGAAGACGCGGTAACGTCCATCAACTTTTATATTGAGATTCTTGTAGGCGAAGAAAGAAGAGACTTCCATGTACTCTTTAACATTAGAAAGGTGACCAGAATGAAGAGCGGCATTCATATAACGAGCGCTTCTAGAGGACAATTCCCCCATCTCTATCATGTGCTCGTAGACCACCTCATGAAGGATAAGCGAGGTCTGAACGTCTTTATCTAGGGAGAGCCAGATGTCCTTCTGAAACGTAAACTTCACTTCCCCTGGAAATGGACTTTGGTTCTGAGTCGCGGCCTGAACAATTTCACATCCCGAAGGCAATTCAGCAATGCCTTCATCGCTGATATTGATGAGATCATTGGTGGTGAACTTCACAAGTTTTGAACGCTTTTGCGAGGATCTTTCAAGCTCTGAGATCTCTTTTTCAATCTCCAAAGCTCTTGCTAAGAATTTAGCAGCAATCACCGAATCAACTGACGAAAATTCCTTCAAGGTCGCTGCGATAATTTCAGGGCGCGTTCCCTCTCTAGTGACAGGTTCAAATCCCCAGTCTTCTCCGCCCTGGAAGATATCAAGAACCACTGTTCTTTGAGTTGGACAAACAATGACGTCACCGCCATTTCCTACTCTATCGCCGGCATGAACAAGGAGACTTGTTGTGAGGGCCATGAGGCCAATGAGTTTTTTCATTGTAGGTTATCCTTTGAGAGATTCTGTTGGGTCAATTTTGTTAGAGGGAAAAACTGAACCGCCAGACGATAAACTTCTTTTTTCTCGCCTGCTTCCAAAACGTCTGAGAGTTCGTCCTGGAATTTACGGATCATTTCCTTTGCCTGGGCCATCTTAGATGGATCAACTGGCATTGTAATATAAGTAAAGTCTCGCTCTTGAATGGAATCACGGTGAAGTGATTCTTTAGCAAGTTCCAAATTTTCTTCGTGGCTCTTTCTAACTGATAAGTTTACGGTATCGTCTGAAGAACGGATTTTCGCCTGCACACGAACCAGCTCACCTTTTTTAATTTCCAGAAAACCTAGGTCTAAAAGACGCTCAACCACTTCTTGTGAGCGATATTTTGTAATACCAAGACGACCAGCAATCCATGCATAATCGTTGATAAAATCGTCTGTCTTAATGAGAGATAAAACGGCGAAGTGTTCCCACTCGGCCATGAGCTTAAAGGTCGAAGCTTCAATCTCCAGATACTTTGGGGCCGCTTCATCTTTTTCCATTTCCTCGACCGTTCTGTATTTTCTTTTTTCAGGAAATAGATTCAGGATTTCATTACGAGAGACAGGATCAATTAAAAGTTTGCGGGTGATTTTCTCAGCGAGATCTTTCGAAACATTTCTTTTCCCATTCATGATGGCCGAAAGAGCACCATGATGAATGCCGACTTTTCTAGAGTATGAACGAAGGGAAAATTTCGGGTTCTTGCTTTGAGCAGCAAGGAGATGACTTCTTAAAAGTTTTTGAATCGCTAATTGCTCGTCCATTATGCCAGGGACGATAGGATGAAATCGGGTCTAAAACAATAAATTTTGAAACAATGTGTTTCATTTACATGAAACATCTTAAGCATTCATTAGATTTTCAATACTTAGAAGAAAATGTCCGTCGACAAGGCCACGGTTTCCCCGGTCTGGCCGGCGGTATAGAATCCAAAAAAGCTTCCCACTGGCGACTGCTCTAGGTGGTTCACCATCACATTTAAACGCCAATTACGTGTATCCCTTGGATAATAGTTAAAACCTCCCACCACTTCCCAGGGATTATTAAACTCTCCCCAGATGTAAGTGTAGGAACTATAAATCTCCCACTTACGAGGGACGATCTGATACGCCGTTTGCATCATGAATCCATGATCAAAAATATTATCCTCTGGTGTGGGGCCATTTTTCTTAAATCCATCTAACCAGCGCCAATAGTAGTTAAAATCAAAAAAGAATCCGCGATACTTTACCGCCGCATCCGCTGAGAGGATGGAATAGTTCGCACGCTGAATGGTCACACCCTGGGCCAATGCTCCTTCATCAAAAAGATTCACCCCATCTGAGAGTCGGAGCTGAGTATTATTGGGATTATCATTAATATCGGGCTGAGCGAATCGATCTTCTCTACTCTGAGTGACCGAGATACCAAAACGACTGGAAAGCTTGTCATGCATTTCATAATCGCCGTAGCCACCACGAGGACCAAACTCGCCTGTAGGAAGTATCCAAACACTTCCTCCGTAGGCCATATTCCGTGTGAACTGTGAGGCCTTGATCCCTACTTCACTTAAGGCGTTCCCCACCATTAAACGATAAAAGAGAGTGTCAGTGAGCTGTCCTCTCGCTGTGAGTCCCATAGTAAACCCGGGCTTAAAAAACTCGTCTCCCATAAAGCGGTCACCACTTAAAAAATAGGGATGCTGACCATTTAATGAACGAGCACCAGGAAGACCATCAATCCCAGCTTGAAGGACGAATTTTTTATCGAAGTTATAAGCGATGGACCCAATGATATTCACATTCTTAGTGGTGTTCACGGTCCAGAAATTGATGACATATTCTAACTTTGGATCATAGGCCCATCCACGAAGCCACATGATGGCACGGTGGAGTTCAATATCATTTCGAGTGTCCACATTGCGCTTATTCCCCAAATGATCGTGATAACTCTGACTAGCTGGTTGCTGATTCATGTAACGAGCAAGAACATAGAAACTAAGATTGATACTACCTGCATCGGTCTTACCTAAAAGCACACCTTTCCCGGGGTCAATTGCCCCCCAAGTTTCTGTATGACGTTCTTCCGCCTTCCGAATCTCTTTAACGTCGTGCTGCTCAGGTGAATCTTCCTGCTCCTGCATATCCAGGGGATCCGTCATGTTCCGAAGCATTCGTGGAGGTTGCAACATAGATGATTGGGCAAAGGCATTGATGCTCAAGAAGAAGCAGAGGATAAGATATTTATGCAACACTGACTCCTTTAATGACTCGGGAATCAGATGCAGATTGAATGCCACTAAATTTTATGGAGTTTGGGGAGAAAATGCCCAAAAAAAGGGCCCTTATTCAAGGGCCCTGTAGATTTTTAACTCAGCTTTATCACTCTTCGGATTTCCACATCATTTGGGAACTTTAAATGCAGGAGCATTAATTTCTCCCGACCACGTCCAATTGATGTCTTCATCTTCTGAATCGTAAAACCCTGGTCTTCCTTGAGCTTATGGATAATGCTCGTGAGTTGCCCTTCGGAGCCCTCAAAATAAAGCGAATGAATTTTATTAGTTAGGTATTGAAAGAAGATCTCACTATCATCCATGCTGAGTGGAATGATTGATGTTCCGACACGCGGATTAACAACTTTTAAGGTTGGGCGCTTTACCAGTGAGTAACGCTCTAAGAGCTTTATCCATCTCATACACTTATTCCTCTGAACTTTATACAAGCTTAATAAGGTACCTTTGAGTTTTTTGCCAGAGTGTGTGTAATATTAACTTGTATGCCAAGCTACCTAAACAAAGTTCTGAACCAAGAAACGATCGCCGCCATTGATTTGGGCTCTAATGCTCTTAGGGCCATTATCGTGCGTAAGAATGGAAGTGCAGTTGAAGTCATTAAAAACTTCCGCGAACCTCTGCGCCTGGGAGAGGACGTTTTTAATACAGGTTTTATCTCTCCTGAGAAAATGGAACTCACTGAAGAGGCCTTCATTAAGCTTTTTCATGTGTTCGCTGAATATAATGTGACCGATACTCGTGCCATGGCCACTTCGGCGATGCGTGACTCTCGAAATGGTCCGGCCCTGGCAGAAAGAATTGCTCATACTACTGGGATTGAAATTCAAACCATCCGTGGAAATGAAGAGGCACGCCTGATCTTCGAGGCGGTCAGAGGTCAGGTGAACCTCAAAAAGAAGACCGCGGTTCTAATGGACATTGGCGGTGGAAGTACTGAACTTATTATCGTTAAGAATGAAGAATTAATCGCAGTAGAAAGTTTCAACGTCGGCACCGTTAGGCTTCTTCGCTATAACCAAGAAGACCTGGAAGAAGTGATCGCTGAGCAAATGGAAAAGATGCTCGCCTTTATTGCCACTCATTTAAAAAATAAAAAACCGGATCTTTTTATCGGCACAGGTGGAAACCTTCGTCGAATTGGAAAAATCAGAAAGAAAATGCTCGGTAAATCAACTTCCCAGCTTGCTCTCTTTAGTGAAATTTCTCACATGGAAGAGGCCATTCTTTCTATGAGTTATGTCGATCGCATTCGTCGTCTTGAGCTGGATCAAAACCGCGCAGATGTGATCCTTCCCGCAATCATGCTGACTCATCACTTGATGGAAAAATTAAAGCTTAAAGAAATTCACTTACCGAAGGTCGGACTCAAAGAAGGCATTATCCTTTCCATGCTACCGAAAACGCCCAAAAAATTTGTTCTGAAAGACTAGTCCGTCACCGTTCTTAGAAATTTTGGACTAATAAGAAGCTCCATAGTGAAGCCCTTCCACATGCCTCCTTCTAGAACACAGATCCCACCCTTCTTAATGGTCATGAAATCATGCTCAGGATGCAGGGCCAGGAGTGCAGCGATGACTTTGGTAATATGCGGATCGTGTCCCACAAAAACATAAGTGCCATCAGTGGGAAGAAATGAAATGTATTCCACCAGGTGACGTGGATCATCCAGAATGTCCAGGTCGGCCATCATTTCTAAATCAGATTCCTGATAATAACTCCAGAACAACTCAGCGGTCTGAATCGCACGGGCCAGTGGAGACGAAAAGATCACATCAATATTGTCCTGTACTTTTTTAAACTGCTTGAAGGTCTTATGCAGACGCTTAATTCCTTCATCGGTAAGTTCACGCTCAAAATCAGCGTCTTGATCAAAAGAAAAATGACCTTCAGCTAAACCATGACGAAGGAAGATCAGTCTCATGTGATGGCCTTTTCACGTTGGATTGTTTTATTCATAAGAAGAGTATGTGTTCCACGCTCTTCCTCTCCCTCCTGTGGAGTCTTCTGAGTATAAGTTCCATCAGGGTTTAGGACCCATGCCTGGCGATTATCATTCAGAATAATGTCCACAAACTCCCAAAGTTTTTCTTTGAGGCGTGGTTCATAAATGGGAGCGATTAACTCCACACGGTTGTGAAGATTTCTATGCATCCAGTCCGCTGAACCAATATAGAACTCTCCATCCATCACATTATCTGATCCATTAGCAAAATAGAAAACCCGCGAATGCTCAAGGAAACGACCAATAATAGAAATCACCTTGATGTTGTCAGACAGACCAGGCTGGCCCGGGCGAAGACAACAGAATCCTCTCACAATCAGAGTGATGTCCACCCCCATCTGACTTGCTTCATAGAGGGCCTCAGTAATAACTTCGTCCTCCATTGAGTTCATCTTGGCGATGATACGGGCAGGCTTCCCCGCTTTCTTATTCTTAATTTCCTGTTGGATCTTATTCATGAAGGTCGACTTCATGTTAATAGGTGCCACCAAGATCTCTTGATAATCAGTTTTAAGAGAACTACCTGTGAGGTAATTGAACACTTCCACCACTTCATCACAGATTTTTTTATTACAGGTAAGAAGTCCCAGATCCGTATAAAGGTTTGAGGTCTGCGAATGGTAGTTACCAGTTCCGATGTGAGCGTAGCTCATGATCTCACCATCGTGCTCCTGACGAATAATAAGGGCGGTCTTAGTGTGGGTCTTAAGTCCGAGAACTCCATACACCACATGAACACCAGCATCTTCAAGCTTCTGGGCCCAAACAATGTTTCGTTGTTCATCAAAACGCGCTTTAAGCTCCACCAGACACACCACCTGCTTACCCTTCTCAGCGGCCTTAATCAGTGAGCGAATAAAGGGCGAGTTATCGCCGGTACGATAAAGAGTCATTTTAATGGTAAGGACATTTGGATCATCGGCCGCATTGGCGATAAATTTTTCCACCGTGCCTGAGAAACTCTCATAAGGATGGTGAAGAAGAACATCTCCCTGACGAATCAAACTGAAGATATTGTTATTTTCAAAGAAGGCCTTCGGAATAATAGGTGCCCAGGGTTTAAATTTAAGCTCTGGCAGATCCAGATCAACAATTGATTTCAAAATCATGAAATCAATTGGGAAGTCCATGAGATAAATATCTTCATCCACGATCTCCAGCGAGTCTTTTAAGAAACTCGTCATGCTCGGATCGGTGTCCTTATGAATTTCAAGGCGCACACATTCAGCGAGACGTCTTTCTTTAATTCCTTCTTCCACCAGAATCAGAAGATCCTGTGCCTCATCTTCACGGTGATCAACATCAGCGTTACGTGAAACACGGAATGGAACTGTTTGCTGAATTTCCATTCCCGGATAAAGCATATGAAGGTTCGATCTCACAAGAGTCACCGTGGTCACGAAACGAAATTTCTTGTCCCCTTCCTGACGAGGAAGTTGAATGAGTCCAGGAATGACTTCCGGAATTTTCACACGAGAGAAGAGCACAGTTTCAGTTTGTGGATTCCTAAGAATCATCCCCAACGAATAAGACAGGTTTGAAATAAATGGAAAAGGGTGACCAGGGTCCACAGAAAGCGGAGTAAGAACCGGGAACATCTTTCGTTTGAAGTACCCATTCAGATATTCTTGATCTTCAATTCCAAGGTCATCAAAATCATAAATATAAATATCGTGACGTTGAAGTTCACCCACTAGCCCCACATAAATCCCACGCTGACGTTCCAGGTCTTCATTAATGTGACGACGAATATTGGCCAGTTGCTCTTCAGCAGTTTGGCCATCCACTGACCTGTGAGTAAAGCCGGATGAGATCTGGTGCTTCAGATAACCCACTCGCTTCATCACAAACTCATCCAGGTTAGATGAGAAGATGATAAGAAAACGCAGACGCTCTAATAGCGGGTTTCTTTTATCAGCGGCCTCTGCAAGTACGCGACGATTGAAGTGAAGCCACGAAATATCACGGTTCAAGAAGTGCGTAGGATCAACGTTAAAGTTAATCTTTTTAGGTTGGCGAGCGGCACTCCGGCGTTTACGCATAATTCTTCCAGTGTCTAAAGTTTAGGCAGTATTCAGAACCAGTGTGAAAATCTTAGTCGGTTCCCTTCTTTAATTTTCGAGGATAAAGGCACCCTTTGCAAGGAAATAACCTCCTGAAATTAGGGCACTTTTTGCCCATTTGGGTCATCCGGAAGCCGGTTTACGCCCTTTGGCATAGAACTTGGAGTATCTGGGGTAGATCAATAACTCTGAGGGGGGTTTATGAAACACTTTATTCGTTATTCAATGGCAGTTTTGCCTCTTTTAACATTACTCGCTATGTCTCCATCTGATATCCAGGTGAAGACTCAATCTAACTACAGAAGCATTGCCTCGGCACTGCCCGAAACCAAATCACTAGAAAAAGAACTACCTAAATTAAGCGAAGGAAAGTTCCTACCTAAGGGCAACTTTCCAATGCCTAAACATAAGCTCGATGGCCAACCTTTGATCGCCGATGCTGCAAAACCGACTCTTGCAGAAAAGAAAGATGATAAAAAAACGGAAGAAGTAAAACCTGAAGACAAGAAGGAAGAGAAGCCTGTTGTCGCTGAAGAAAAGAAAGATGATAAAAAATCAGAAGAAGTAAAACCTGAAGACAAGAAGGAAGAGAGGCCTGTTGTCGCTGATTGCGAAGAGAAAAAACCTGAGGACAAGCAAGAAGATAAGCCACTTGAGCATCCTCTAATCAAACAAGCTCTTGAAGCTGGCGAGAAACCGGTCGTTGCTGATTGTAAAATCAAAGACGAGAAGAAACCTGAAGAGAAAAAAGAAGAAACCAAGAAAGAAGAACAGATCGTTGTAAAAGACGATAAGAAGCCAGAAGACAAAAAAGAAGAAGATAAAAAAGAGAAAGCAGAAGTTTGTGAGCAAGACGAGAAAGTTCAGACCCTGACAAAACAGGTAGAACAACTTCTTGCTGATCAAAAGCAAATCATGCAAACCATGATGAGCATGACTCAGGCGATGATGACCATGATTTCTCAACAACAGAATCAGAATCCATGGGCGCCTTATATGAACTCAATGGGTATGCAATCTCCGTATCAGTATCAGCAACCAATGACTGCTGGTAACTGGGTATACTACCCACAAGGTTTCCAACCTAATCAGATCAACATCTTTGCTCAGCCGCAAATGCAAGGGCAGCAACCGATGCAACAACTAGGTGGAATCTATCCAGACCAAATGCATACACAACAATCAAGTAGCTGGGGCCTACAACCACAGTATAACTTTGGCCAAGCTATGCCGATGCAAATGCAACCTTCGGCCGGCACATTTGGAACTGATGGGATCGGATTCAACATGTCCCCTATCACTTCTCCATCTGTATCAATGATGAGATAAAAAAAGAACGATCAAGGCCACTCGCAAGGGTGGCCTTTTTATTTTCCAGAGATGAAGGCCCTACGAATTTTCTGACCACATTCAATTGAAGTTAAATAAGCATCTGAAGTCTGACTCTTTCTTCCAATGACTCCATAAATGCCATTGGTCTGATCAATCCAAGGATAAAAACCAAGTTTGCCTGGACTACTCAAAGTTCCATCTGTCTCGACCCAGTGGCCATAAGAATATTTCCAACCTTTGGGGGCCGGAGAACTTACTGCCTCTGTTGGACAAAGTTCTGGAGTGGTACAAATGCTATTTGTTCCAAGTAGTGCTGAGATCTTGAGTTTACGATTCATGAGATTTCTAAGAAAAAAACCATAGTCCTGAGACGAAGTACTATAACCACCGGCCGGTTGAGGGGCCTCAAATTTACCATGAATGCCAACAAGTGAATTGATCTCAGTTGTCAGTTCGGCATTTCCAAAATCTCCCAGACCCATCGTTACCGCGAGCTTTTGCATATGACCTCCGCCATAAGCAAACTTGCCAACGGAACTAAGAGTTCTTTCTCCATTTTGTCCAGAATTTAAGCAACCCTCGACAGTGGAAAAAGATAAACAGGCAGTGAATTTATCGTAACCAGATAAAAATCTAAGATGATTCTTCTCGCTAACAGAAAGTTGTCCTTCCCTTTTCTCCACAACATAAGCAGAAAAAATAAGCTTCGAAGCAGAAGCAATTTCCATTGGGGTCTTTGCCGAAGGGGCCGCGATACCACTTTGTCCTGAAACCAATGCAGATAATTGATCACCGATCTCCCAATAGAAAGGTCGAATCGCAATACAACTTGGATCAGTATTGGCCGTTCTTTTAGCTGCATTTACTTGTTCAGATAATGTGGCAGACAAAGAATTAAAACTTATGAGACCTAACAGAAAGAACATCTTCATATAGACTTGTACCCTATTTTCCATAGTGATCCTATCGCAACCTTTCTAAACTTAAATTAGGAATATCTGGCCGGTTCAATGTCCGAGTGAAACGCTTTTACCATAAAGAAATATTTTGCCTACCCGAAGAGACTTTAGAGCACCCAACCTGCAGGGAAAATATGAAAGAACTACGAGCTAAAACTAAAGAAAAACTACTTATACGTGTATGCCATTCTTGCCTCAAGCTAAACGAATCTCATCGTGAGCTAGAACGCTGTCAGCACTGCAGCAAATCTTTCCTACCCCTACGCTATTTCGATAAGATCCACCAGGAAAGAGACGCAAAATGGGAGAATCACTTCTCTATGAGCGACACTCTGGAGGATGAAGATCTTATCAAAGGACTCTTTGTTTTGTGGTGAAAGCGAGAGGCACTATGTTAGTTTCTAAGAATGGAATTAACAGCACAGGCCCCTACTGAACTTAACCCAGTTATTGTTCGTCTTTTCAAAAAACGTGGTTTCTCTCCTCTAGAAGTTCAGGACATGTTGTCCTGGAACTTAAAAGACATCCCAGAACTTACAAACATGATTGATCTTGAGAAGGCCTCAAAACGCCTGATTCAAGCTATTTCTGAAAATGAGACCATTGGAATCTATGGAGATTACGACGTAGACGGCACAACTTCCTGCGCTCTTCTCTGGCACTTCTTCAAAATGATTGGGGTAACCACTGAAGTTTTCCAACCGAGCCGCTTTGTTGAAGGCTATGGCGTTCATAATTCTTCAATTGATGCCGCTGTTGAAAAGAACGTAAAAGTTCTCATCACTGTGGACTGCGGAATTACAAATGTGGCCACCGCTGAATACGCTAAAGGCAAATTAGACCTGATCATCACTGATCATCACCGAGATGCGGCCCCGACCATTCCAGAGGCCTATGCAGTAGTGAATCCAAGTCGTCGTGATGAACCAGAAAACTCTCCCCTAAAGCCTCTGGCCGGTGTGGGTGTTGCTTTTGCGCTTGCTCTTCAAATTAAAAATGATCTCGCGAAACTTGGAAAAGAAACTCCATCGCTTTATCCATTACTTCAGTTTGTGGCGATCGGAACCATTTCCGATCTTGCTCGTATGAGTCCTCTTAACTTGAGACTAACCCGTCACGGATTAAAACAAATACCGACGTCTGGGTACCCAGGCATCAAGGCCTTCTTTCAACCGGAAGAACTCAAAGTTCCGATGATCGCCAGTGAAAAGATTTCTTTTCACGTGGGCCCGCATATTAACTCTAAGGGACGCCTTGATCATCCTGATCGCGCTCTAAAACTTTTAATCGCCGATACATTTGCTGAATGTCGTGAGCACTACACTCACCTTGAAGTTGCTAACCGTGATCGTCGCATGATTCAGGCGGAAGTTTTTGATGAGGCCAAACAGGACGTTATCAAATCTTTGAATGGCCAGGATCTTCTCATCAACATTATGTACCGGCCCCACTGGCACGAAGGTGTGATTGGGATTGTGGCCTCAAAGCTGGTTGAGACTTTTGAAGTTCCGGCGATTGTATTTACCAATGCTGAAGAAGAAGGTGTGATTAAAGCGAGCTGCCGTTCAGCAGGTGAACTTAATATCTTTGAACTTCTCGATCAGTGTAAAGACCTCTTCATTAAGTTCGGGGGCCACAAAGCGGCCGCTGGACTATCCATGCATAAAGAAAACTTTCATGAGTTTAAGAGACGCATGAACGAGCTCTTAAAACCAATTCCAGCAAGTCTTCGCACGAAGACCAAGACCTTTGACGTAGAAGTGGGAATTGAAGAAATTAGCTCTCACCTACTGAAAGATCTGGATAAGCTTGAACCATTCGGTCCGGGCCACGAAAAGCCCGTGTTCCGCATGAAGAACGCGATCATTCAATCTTACCGAATCATGAAAGACGCTCACGTACGTTGGACCTTCACAGGAACGAATTCAAAAGTGTCTGTACAAGGGATTAGCTTCAATTATCTTGGTAAGTGGAACGAGATGACTCCGGAAGAACTTTTTGAGCTTCAAGGTAAGTCAGGTCTGACTGTTCAATTTACTCTGGGAGTGAACCGCTTTAACGGCAATGAGACGATTCAGCTGATGGTTGAGAGAGTGATGCCGGGACAAATTAACTAGGTAAGTTTTGACATCTTAAGGTTAACTACGGCGCCGTAGTCAACCTTAAGAAAGTGAATTATGAACGCTTAATCGTTACAGATTCCATCACAACATCCGTACGCGGACGATCCATCATACCAGTTGGAGTGTCCCCGATCTTCTTCACAACATCCATTCCACGAATCACTTTACCGAATACAGTGTGACGGCCATCAAGGTGTGGAGTTGGGCCTAGAGTGATGAAGAACTGAGAACCGTTAGTTCCTGGGCCAGCATTGGCCATAGAAAGAACGCCTTCAGAATCGTGACGACGGTTAGCTTTGAACTCGTCACCGAAACGGTAACCAGGACCGCCGCGACCAGAACCTTCCGGACATCCACCTTGAATCATGAATCCGCGAATCACACGGTGGAAGATTAGACCATCGTAGAAGTTGCCTTCTTTATTTGTCTTCTGTCTGCCTTCAGCAAGGTTCACAAAGTTCCATACTGTTTCAGGGGCATCTTTGTGGAAAAGTTCGATTTCGAACTCGCCCATAGAAGTTTTGAAAACAGCTGATAGACCGTTAACATCTTCTTTGTAGTTTGATTTCTCTTGTTTCATCATTCCGAACATATTGACTCCTTCTTAAAGAACGATTTCTGTAGGTAAAATAATTTCGTTAGGGATAAGGAACTTTACTTTCACATTATCACCCATAAGTTTTTTAATTTCGACACGAAGGCCTGGCTTCATGGAAAGATCTGAAGAGTAAGGATTCAGCCACTCAGCAGTCAGTGAATGAAAGCCCACTTGATCAAGATCGTTTTCCACTAACCATTGATTCAAATCTTGCTTTGATAAACAAGAAGAGAAGATCACTGGAAGTCTTTCATCAAATCGACTGGTCTGTGCCATCTGCTTAATCTGATCCACTTTATTTGAGGCAATATAACCATCCAGCCAGATCACTTCCACTTCACGCACACCATTGGGGATCTTGAAGTGCTTCACTCCTCCACGAACCTGTTCAAGCGTGTTGGAAAAGAACGCGGCCTCTTCCACTGGCTTCACAAAACGAACGGCGGTAGAACGAAAATATGACTCCAGACGCTCATTATACTGGGCCTGAAGCTCCACCAATTCCGGATACTTTAACTGATAAGTCGCAGACAATTTCCCAAAATCCAAATACTGGAAGTTGTGCTTTTTAAAACACTGCCCAGATGCAGAAGTATTGGCCCACGTTGGAAGCTCAGGCAGAAAAAACTGCTCTAGCCCCGAAGTCCTGTAAGGAGCATCATCAACGTCCTGGCGAACAGGTCCATTAGTACAACTAATGAGAATCAGCAGGAGAGAAAAGCTTAAAAATTTCATCTTCAATACCTTTTACTTTTTCTAGATCGCTGATCCAGGAGTCTCTGACATTTGGTCGAGACGGCGTTAAAGCAAAGTAGCCTTGCTCATTCGGATCAAGCTGAATGAAGGACAGGTCCTTCTTGCCATGAGAGACCAAAATATGATCCACACCAATGGTTTTTAGGTCCTGATAATTATTTTCAGGATGCTTTTTTCCATGACGGAATTCCGGACGCTCAAGAGTCAGGAACATTCTTTTCTTATCAATTAGTTCATCAATGGCAGAAACGTTGTGGCCTGAAAAATAAACCAAACGAGGAATTGGTTCCGCGGGCTTTGGAATTTTCACCTGAACAAAATCATCCAGCTGTTGCCACTCATGAAGTTTCTTCGTGAAGACATCAATCTCTTTTTGGAATTCATCATCAATGTACTTAAAGAGATTAGTGAGTTTCTCGGCCGTCATGGGATGAGCAACTTTCATATACTGAGAGAACGGTTCCTCTTCAGTCGTCACGATAAAGAGACGTGAACGAGTTTCTTTCAACCACTCTTCAAGGTGAAGAAGCATCTCTGCCGCTAAAGAATCAGAACCAATCAGGGCCAGCTCACGAAGATCTGGATTTGGTTTAAAGCTCGATGCGTTTGCAAGTGCCGCGAGAGCATAGCTCGCCTTATCTGTCGGGCGACTCTCCCCTAAAGCACGACCAGAGGCCGCAGCGGAAGATTTTCCAAGGTCACTTCTCAGATCTAAAACCAGATCATAGTCCTGATACATTTCAATCGAGCTTGCCAGAGAGTTCACAAACTCTTCTGTGAGGCGCTGATAAGTTTCAGGGTTGGTTTCTCTCTGCTCTTCAATGAAGTCCTTAGGATTTACCTTAAAGATCACACGGAAAAGATCCAAGAAACGGGAACGCCCTTCAATTTTCTCACCTGGAGCAAGGAAACGTTTGGTGACTGAAATCACTTCATCAGTTTTCAATTCCTGATGGGCCCTTAAATAAGTCATTAATGGGGCCGCATAGTTTTCGGTCCACTCTTTCCAACTAAAGTTTGAAGGAGCATAGGTTCGGCCAATTTCTTTCAATACACCCAGACCCAGATCACTGGTGAAGTGCATGTTCGGAAGATTTGCCGATGTAAAATGTTCGAGATTATCTTGGTCTACATACCAAGTAAGTGCCGCTCCATGGAGATGAAATCTCAATGCAGTTTCAAGTGCGAGCGGAGAATGGCCAATGATAGCTAGCTTCATAATAAAAAAGACCTCCAAAGGAGGTCTTGATCATAACAAAAACTGTTTAAAAAAGCTTGAATTTAAAGGAAGAAGACCTTGCTCTCGCCTTTATCAATGCACGAGAACTCAGCGTACTGGTAAATGAAGTCGATAAAGTGAGAAACTGCCTTGAAACTTGGAAGAGATGTGTCGAATTCTCCCCCTAAACGTAACCATGCATCACCGTCTTTATCCACATATTCAGAAGCGTGTCGAACTGTTACCACCGCTGGGAGGTACGAACCTTTTGTGAAATACAGCTTTAGAGTCACCTCTGTGCCAGACTTAAATTGGTTTTTGGCCTTAAGACTGAATGGAAGTTGGAACTGACAACCATCTTTCGAAATATCCACAAGCTTAATGGGAAAGTTCGAACCTTGATCATCTACCACTGTATATACGCCCAGGAACTCCTGGAAAACCACACGTTCAAACGTACGGCGCTTCTGCTCGATTGATTGCTTTCTTTTCTCGTTAAAATCTACAACTTTTTTATCATCAGACATGGGTTCTCCCTTGAACTCTTTCAAATGACTTATCGGAGTTAAGGGAGGGATTATTAGGAAAATTAAAGAACTACTTTTTCCAGGGGTCCAATGGGCTCAGGATGCATTAAAACGCGGGCCAAGCGCTCGAAATGATCAGTCAGGTCCGTAATACAAATGCGAATTTGTCGGGTACCAACGTCTCTTTCAAGCACTTTTTGTTGATAGAGATTTTCCAACTGCTGGGCCAGAACTTCGCCACTTTCCACCAGATGAACCTCGTCTCCTAGGACCTTGCGAAGATCAGGCTTTAGTACCGGATAATGAGTACAACCCAAAATGACGGTTTTGATTTCTTCTTTTTTGATCTCGTGCAGATATCTTTCGGCCACCAATTGAGTAACCGGATCATGCACCCATCCCTCTTCCACTAATGGAACCAGAAGTGGACAGGCCTGTTCATAAACTTCTGCAGCAGAGTCCAAACGCTTTAACGTTTCTAAATAAGCATGAGAACGAACTGTGGCCGATGTTCCAAGGACCGCAATTTTTTTGTCCTCTGAAACTTTTAAGGCCGCAGCTGAACCAGGTTCAATCACATTTAAAAGTGGAATACCTTCAAATTCATTCTCACCTAAGAACACCGTTGAGGCGGAGTTACAGGCAATGATGAGGGCCTTTACATTCTGGTCTTTCAAGAACTTCAGGATTTGCATCCCGTAGCGACGAATGGTTTCAGGAGATTTATTTCCGTAAGGAAGTCTCGCGATGTCACCTAAGTAACAAAAAGACTCATTTGGAAAACGAGTTGAGAGTTCTTTTAAAACCGTGAGGCCTCCAAGGCCAGAATCAAAAATACCAATAGATTTCGTCATATCATTTTCTCGAAAGAATATCTTTTATCTTTCCTACTCGTTCCAAGTTCCGAAGTAGCTCAGGAGTAAGAAGTCCCGATTGAGTTAAGATCTTATCTGAGAGGAGCATCTTCAGGAAATCTTTTTCCCATATTGGGGCATAATATGTCTTTGAACTCGCGCGGGCAATATCCATGGCGACCCGTAGCTCTTTTGGTTTGATCTCAGGGAAGGCCTTCTGGGCCCGATCGTTGGTAACAACTGTAGCGTGCTCGAGACTTTCAGTAAGTTTTCTGCCGATTTGAGAATGCTCAGGAATGGCGTAATCCAAGGCCTTCATCAAGACTTTTACATCGACTTCCGGAAGTTTTATCACCCGACGATTTAGCCCCGCGAGTTCCGCATAAAGATCAATCAGCTCTCCATAAGTCATAACATCCGGTCCACCAATCTCGAAAATCTGGTGCCCCTCATTCGGTAGATCCAAAGCGGCCACGAGATAATCCAAAAGATCGCTCAAGGCCAGCGGTTGAGAGGGATGATTCAAAAGAGAGAGTTCAGGCCTAAACGGAAAACGTTCTGCCATGGCCTTGATGATTTCAAACGAGAGTGACCCCTCACCTAAAATAATACTCGCTCGAAACTCAATCATGGAAAGTCCACTCGCTCCTAAGATCGCACCTGTAAGATGACGACTTCGAAGATGGGGAGAAAGATTATCTTTAGTTGGACCAAGACCTCCCAGATAAATCACACCTGCTTCTGTTGGACGAAGCCAATTGATGAAATTTACCGCGGCCAGTGATTCTTCATATTCAAAAAAACGCTCCTCACTTTGAAGACCATGAACCAGGTAATAGGCTCGATCAATATTTTTAAGAACAGAAAGCGTCTCTGGTTTTAGGAGATCTCCTTCAAGCCATTTAATTTTGTCATGATGTTTTTTTATTTTATGTTTGTTTCTTACTAATGCAGAAACGTGATGACCTTCTTCAAGAAGTCTCTCTATAAGAGCTGTTCCCACAAAACCATTCGCACCAGTCACAAGTACTTTCATGCTTCAACCTTTTTGCTCGAGATCACATGCCATTTTAAATGCTCGCTAAAGGCATACATCACCATCAAATGCACAATAGCTTGAGTGTAACGATAAATATACCAAGGCAGGGCCGGTCTGAATTCATGAAGAGCGGCCATGACATAACGACGATTTAAAACTTCACGAAACTCCAGGCGTCCTCGATCTTGAATTCCTGAAAGAAGACCACCCACCACATAGAGAAGTTGCCTGTCACTTGAACTACGCTCAAGGCTTCTCTCGAGAATAAGAATCTTGATCGAAGGATGAAAGAAGTAAAATGTACAGCGCTCCCCTTCCAATAAAACTTTGATCAGTGTTGAGAAAAAAGTTGGAAGCCAAATAAAGTACTCGCTCGCCACCCATTCCGCGTTTCTTCCAGGAGGAAGAACCAGCCTTTGAATAGAACGAACATCTCTTTCTACCGGACGGTAACCTTTAAATTCACTTCTCTTGGTAGTGGCGAGGGCCGACTGAAGGGCCTCATCCAGTGTTGTCTGCAGATCTTCTTTATAGGGCCAACTCTGCAAGGGATTAGGGAGCATTTCATGACGAAGACTCAAGACCAGTGGATAAACTAAGTTCTTAGGAACTCTTGTTATCAGAGTGACCCAAAAACGTGAGAGTGCTAGAGGAATAATATTTAACGTGAAGACCTTGGTGCTTTTCCGAATGATCTTCGCCGTACGAACAATGAGATCCTGATAGGTCACTCTCTCAGGTCCCGCCACATCAAAAATTTGTCCTTGAACTTTTTCATCAGTCAGACACTTTTGGAGAACTCCCACGACGTCCTGAAGACTCACAGGCTGTGAGCGCGTCTTGGTCCAAGTCGGACACACCATGATGGGAAGCCTTTCAACCAGTCTTTCCAAAATCGTAAATGATGAACCATTGGATCCAATAATGAGACCCGCGCGAAGAACAGTGGTTTTAACTTTTGATTCACGAAGCGTGGTCTCAACTTCCAGACGACTTCTTAAATGCCAAGAGAGCTCTTCACCTTCCGGAATCATGCCGCCCAGATAGATGATGTGTTTTAGCTTATGAAGTCGCGCGGCCCGGATAAAATTGTCCGCCATGATAAGATCAAAATCATAGAAAGTTCCTTGAGATAAGGAAGCTGAAGGCAACATGGAATGAACCAGATAATAGGCGCTCTCGCATCCTTCCATGGATTCAGTAATATCTTTTAAGGAAAAGAGATCACATCTCTTCCACTGTAGACGCGGATGATGGGACTCACGGACTCCTCGAGAGAGTCCTATAATCTCAATGTCTTCTGATTCTAGTAGCCGGTCTATTAACGCACGTCCAATAAATCCACTGGCACCTGCGATAAGGATTTTTCTCATACAAATCCCTGTGAATGTTTTTACGAGTGTAGCATAATGTCCCTATGATCTTAATGAGAATCTTACCAGGGGTTTTGAAAGAGTTAGCTAAACACGTTCCTACCGTGCTTTTTCAAACCGTTGAGTGGAACGAACTTGCTCACGAGCTGCCCAAAATCTCCCGACGCATAATTCAAAAAGAAGGCTATACAGAGCTACTTGCAAAGCAGAAAGAGCTGCTGGCGCCTCTCGGTATTTATCTGAAGGAAGAACCGATCTCTGGAACACTGACAATGAACAAAGCGTCCGGTGAAAAGCTGCTGACCCTTTATTTCGCCCAGCTTTTTTCGAAAGACGGATTCTTTTTAGATATTCGCTCCAATCACTTTAAATCCGATGAAGATAAACTCATCTGGCATCCTTCTCCCCTTTGGACCAAGTTTGATGAGAGATTCAGACAAGGGGTGCTTAAAGTTTACGATGGCTTTTATACTGACAAAAACGATGTGTACTTTGAGGGCCTTGAGATGATTGGCCTCATCCAGCCTGACTGGTCAGATGAAGACAAAAATAAACTGGCCGAACTTTTCCGTTCCCAATTTGGTTCTGCTTTAACTGAGGAAATGTATTTTGATTTGGATCACTTCAAAACATCCATCATCAAACTTTCAGACTTTATGCTGAAGAAGAAAGTAAAAATCCCAAAGGACTTTCTGTACCTTGGCATTTATCTGGTCACTCTTTATTCAAGTCTTGAAGAGACCCATGCCAAGCTTCCAGTAAGAGACATTTACCTTAAGGTCAGAGAGCAAGAAGACTTTTCGCCTCAGTAAAATCATGAATGATAAGATCAGTCTTCGCTTCTAGTTCATAGGCCTCGTGTGACGTGGCCACACCAACAATCGTGCATCCTGCCCTCTCACCCGACTCAAGGCCAGCAAGAGAATCTTCAAAGACCACGCAGTCCTTCGGCTCAAGACCCAGCTTCGCACAACAAAGCTGGTAAACTTCCGGATCCGGTTTTCCTTTCTTCACATGAGTTCCATCAACGATGACATCAAAGTACTGACGAAGCTTTAAAGGATCTAAAATGAAATCCACATTCCCTGGAGGAGCAGAAGTTCCCAGTGCGATTTTGATTCGATGTCTTTTGAGGAGCTCTAGAAAATCAATCAGACCCTTGTGGGCCTTCATATCAGGAGCATAGATCTCCTTATACATCCCCTCTTTTTCATCCGCATACCGCTTCATCTCTTCCGTCGTCGGATTTCCGAAGATCATGGGAAAAAGATCAGCATTGGTTTTACCGTTAAACTTATCGCGATAAATTTGTTCGTTGAGCTCGAACTTATACTTCTTCGCAAAATCCATCCAGGCCTTGAAGTGGTATTCATGATTATCCACCACCACGCCATCCATATCGAAAATAACACCTTTAAATTTCATGGGCCCATCATATATCTTTTCAGTGGCTTAAGCTAGGACTCAAGAAAAACCATCGAGTATCCGACAAGTGCACTATGATTAAACTATTGATGGCACTTTCCCTCATGTCCTTGAGCACTCCCACTATGGCGGAGGCCTGCTGGCACTTGTACCAAACAAAGGCCGATCAGATTGAGAAAAAGGATGGATATGAGACCTATGTAGGTGGGCAACTCTTTGTCATCCACGGGCAACTTGGTTACGATCCAGGTATCAAAGTTCCTGCGAGAATTGATAACTGGGCACGGGACTTTGTTGATGCCATTAAATGGGGTCCCTATTCCATTTCTTTTAGCTCTGACGATCCTCGTGAAGAGTGGTTAGAAACTCTCTATAAATCTATCAAAAAAGAGTGTCCAACCTCTTCAGAAAAAGACTATGAGTCTCTGCGTGCTATGATGAAAGAACTCATGGATGATGGTTCCTTATGTCCTCAAAATAAAATTTTTGAACCTAAACTTCTTGGTGGAAAAAAAGAATTTAAAAAGGTCCTGTCCGAGGCCGTTCGTGACCACCGATTTCCTCAATACTGTAAACATGATGCCGTGGCCGACGATGGACGAGAGCCTTCAGACAAAGCTGGAAGAAGTCCTTCCGTCATCGAAAGAACTCCTTTAAGAAACAGGGCAACTCAACAATAGAGCCGACAGTCATTGCAGTTTTCATCTTAAGATTAAGCTAACGCGATCAAGAAAAATTAAAATTGAGTAGCAATTGAGAGGCATTCATTTGAGAATTATCAGATGATGCCGGATCTCAAGAAGTTCAAAAACTTAATTTCTTTTTATGGTTGGTTAACACTCTTTATCGGAATGTTAATTACAGGCATATTTTCTTATTATATTTATTCCAAAAATTTTCAAGAAGATCAGATTCGATTTGAGTATGAGGCGGATCAAATTTGGAGACGTATTCAATTTCGCATGGATCGTTATGAAGGTGCCCTCGTTCAGGCCCGTGCCTTTTTTTTAAGTTCCGATAAAGTTTCGCGAAAAGAGTTCCATCGTTACTTTGAGAAGACCAAACTTTTAGAAAGATATCCTGGCATTCAAGGACTAGGTCTAACGGTTCGAATAAAAAAAGAAGATCTGAAGACACATATTGCGAAAGTAAGAAAGGAACTCCCTCACTATACCGTATGGCCTGAAGGGATTAGAAACGAATATTTTTCAATTTTCTATCTTGAACCAATGGACTGGAGAAACCAACGAGCAATTGGTTATGACATGTACAGCGAGCCTGTTCGTCATGAGGCCATGAAAAGGGCCATGCTTTCAGGACTTCCAACGATTAGCGGAATGGTGACATTGATACAAGAAGCAGGTTCTCGTCAGCAACCGGGTTTTAATCTCTATGTTCCTTACTATAAAGAAAAAACGCCCCTGACAACTCCGACGGAAAGAGTGAATGCCCTGATTGGTTTTATCTATGCTCCTTTCCGGGCCCATGATCTTTTTAATTCGATCCTCTCAGAAAACAAGATCAATATTGATGTAGAGATTTTCGATAACGGTGAAATGAAGGCCGAAAATCTTATCTATGACTATGACGGGAAACCAAATTTTATTAACTCGGACAAGGTCAGCAAATTTCGCATCATTAAACATGTGACTCTCAATGGACACGACTTCATTCTACATTTTGTGCCTCTACCGTCCTTTAAAACGACCTCTAGCATGATCTCACCTGTTATTGCCGCCATTATTGGTTTCATCATTTCGTTTTTAATTTTTAGAATTTTCATGTTGACCAAAAAAACACAAGATGTGCTTCAAGAGGCCATCAATGCTCGTGATGAGTTCTTCTCAATTGCCTCACATGAACTCAAAACTCCTCTTACTTCATTAAAGCTCCAGGCCCAGTTAATGAAGCGTACATTGACCAAAAGTCCGCCTAATCTTCGTGAGAAGATTTTTAATTTATCAGACCAAAGTGAAAAGCAAACTCAACGCTTGGAACGCCTCGTGGATGACATGTTGGACATTTCACGCATTCGAACCGGGCGCCTCACGATTCAGAAAGAACAGTTCAATCTATGCGATCTGGTGAGTGACGTGGTAGCACGGATGAAAGAACAATTTAGCGTTATACCAGGCGGCGCCCCACAAGCGAATTACATTTCATGCGAGAATGCGATCGGATATTGGGACAAGATGCGAATTGAACAAGTGGTCACTAACCTCCTTTCCAATGCCATTAAGTATGGAAATGAAAAAGAAGTTCTGATTGAGGTCCAGGCCACTAGTGACAAGGTCTTTTTAAAAGTTCAAGACTTCGGCATCGGTATTCCTCTTGAATTCAGAAGCAAAATCTTTGAAAGATTTCAAAGGGCCACAGGGACCTCCAAGAGCATTTCGGGACTGGGCCTAGGGCTCTACATTTGCGAACAGATCGTTCGCTCCCATGGAGGTCGTATCTGGGTCGAAAGCGAAGTTGGAAAAGGCTCAACCTTTACTGTTGAGCTTCCGACTGCCGTCTCTTGATATCTAATTCCTGTGATTCATAGACTGGCCCTAAACTTTTTAAGGCCGGACCTTCTATCACATTTCCTAAACGATCAAAACGGCTCCCATGACAAGGACAATCCCAGGAATGTTCGCCTTCATTCCAGTGAACGATACAACCCATATGCGGGCATATACCGGAACAGACATGAAGGGTTCCTTCCTGATCTTTATTAATGGCGTAACGACGTCCATTTTCGTTCACAACAATCCCTTCATCAGCTCTCAGTTTTTTTACCGAATCATGACGAAGATAATCGCCAGCATATTGCTGAACCACATTTAAATTCTCTTTTATAAACTTGTAGGCGGATTTCAAAGGTGTAATGCGAGAAGAACGATAGATCTCAGCATAAGGATTTTGGATTCCTAAAATATCGTCTTTTATAATCAAGGCGGCCACTGTCCCATAGGTCAAACCATCAGTTGCAAAACCGGTGGCCACATATGATCTTGATCCTAATCTTTGTCCAATAAAAGGAAGAAGATCGGCCGGACGATAATGCTGGCCCCCCCATTCATGTGAAATGTCCTCGGCCCCAAAATATTCACGAGCATAATTTTTTAATTTTCCCATTCTTTCGATACTGCTTCCTTGCCCGACCTTGTGAGGTTCTCCGATAACAAGAAGACGATCTTTGTAATGTCTAACGGAGGTGACCTTGCCTTTTTGATAATGACCCCAATAGATTCCATCTTGCGAAAGTCGCTTCGTTGTTTGGGTGGCAATACCGTATTCGCGATAAGGTCCAAGCACTGTTTGCAGGGCCGAAATCCCAATCGGAGTATGTGTCGCCTCAATGAGATGGCGGGTAACAAGGGTCCCTTTATCAGTGGTCAATGTGAATGAGTCTTCGTTTTTTTCTATTTCATTCACTCGACTTCCTTCATGAATCCCACATCCCTGGTGAGAAAGAATGTCTGCGACTCCTGCGACATATAGATATGGATTAAACTGCGCTTGATTATCAAGTTTCATACCGACTCTACCCTGAAGTGGCGCAAGCATCTCATGACCTTCTTCAAGCCATTCCACTTTTAGTCCCAGCTCTTGAGCGATCACAAATTCTTTTTGAATTGGATCATCCATTTCTTTCGTTCCAGAAAAACGTACCCATGGCACACGTTTGAAATCACAATCAATATTTAAGGTCTGAATGGTTTTCTCAATGAAGTTTATCGCCTCTTCACGACTTTTCAGGATTGTCAGGATGGTGGCCTCGTCATACTTTGATTTGAGTTCTTCAAAAAATTTATCAACCACCGAGTAAAGATTCCCAGTGCTACGTCCAGTATTACTTTCTCCTATCCTTCCTGCCTCAAGAAGCTTCACTCTCAATCCTGTTTGTGAAAGGAGATAAGCAGCAGTGACCCCGGTAATGCCACCACCGATAATTGCCACATCGACTTCCTCCTTCCCTTCAAAAGAAGAAAATTTAAAATTGTTCTGAGATTCAAACCAAATTGATTGCGTTTCCATGTTGAACTCCTTCTGACTCACAATTTTAGTCGTGGTTCAAAACGTCATTCGAATAAATTTTTTCGAAAGCATCTCTGATGGCATTGCTCTTGCTAAAAAAGCAGGGACCTTCAATCAAAGGACAGAATATGAAACTGATTATTACGTTTTTATTATTACTAGGTGTCATGGTCTATGCTGCCGCACCATCAGGTTCTCAAGACAAATCTCAAACTCAACAAAGTATGCAACAAAGACAAGAAGAACAGGATCGCATGGAAAAACTGAAGTTTCATACCAGAGAAGATGATCCTAAGGTGCAAGGAAAGTTCTACGACGATAATCATCCAGAAAGAAAGAAATACCTGCCTGACGAAGATGGTTCTAAAGAAGGCGAAATCTGAGGAGCCGTCTCCAGAGGAAATCTGCCCATGACAGTTGCATCATGATGTTGATGGCCCGTTATTCAAACAGGCATCTTGATTGCACTTAAGTTTTTTGCAGATAGAAACCTTAAACAAAGGAAATTTTATGGAAAATCAAAATCAAAACCAAAATCAAAATCCTCAAAGACCAGGACAACAAGGTCAACAAGGTCAGAAAGACTTTAACAAGCAAAATCAATCTGGTCAGGGTCAACAGAATGTGAACCCAAATCAGAATCCTCGTAAGTAGGAACGTCACTAGAGCGTCCGAAAGGACGCTCTTCCCTATAAGGACATAATATGAAGTATTTTCCTCTCATAATGCTTCTTATTTCCTTCACCGCTTTTGCCATTGAAGGTGGTGTGAGCCTTTATCCTCCTGGTTATTTAAGTCCCCAGGCAGGAATAGCACCGAGTCCTGGTAGTTATGTGGGACTCGAATTTTATTCATACTCGGGAGATGCCGAAAAGCATACTCGCGCAGGCAGATTGTACTTCGATTCCGATCTCGAAATTTCCGCAGACATCTTTACTTATACCTATGCGGCCCAGGCAAAAGTCTGGAACAACGGAACTCCCTTCTTCTCAGTCATGCTTCCCTACACCAATATTGAGATGGACGGTGAAGTTACAGGAACATTTCCCAATCTTGGACTCGTCGAAAGACATCGGTTTGAAAAATCCACTGGCTCTCTTGGAGACTCTTCCATAACGGCCGGGGTTGGGTGGCATCGTGATTACTTTCACTATATGTTCTTAACTAATGTCTATGCTCCAACAGGTGACTATGACAAAAATAAGTTTCTGAATGTTGGCCTTAATCGTTGGGGAATTCAGCCCATGGCGGCCTTCACTTATTTAAATGAGAAAAACGGGATCGAAGTCTCAAGTGCTCTAGGGTACATGGTGAATCTTGAGAACACGGAAACAAAATACAACAGTGGTGATGAATTAAATGCAGAATTGGCAGTCATTCAACATTTCTCTAAAGCAGTTAACTTGGGTCTTATTGGCTATGCCAACCAGCAAGTGACAGGAGATAGTGGTGAGGGAGCAATTCTTGGTGAATTCAAAGGCCAGGTCTATGGGGCCGGTCTAACACTGGGTGGCCAGGCCGCAATTACTGAGGAGCATGATTTCTTATTCAATTTTCGTTACTACAACGAGTTCAATGCCATCCATCGTTTTGAAGGACAAAGTTTTTACGTCTCGGGCACTGTCGACTTCTAGGGGCGAATTGTCCGATGAGGACGGTGTGCAAATTAGGAAATCAGAGGTTTAAGTTTTGGCACTGAATCTGCTTTATTCATCTCCAGAGCTGCAAAAAAGGTCAAATGGTGAAAGTAATTGTTTTATTAATGTTTATGATCGTCGGATGTACAAACCGTTATTACCGGGCCTCAGATGTTCGTCATGAGCTCCGTCAAAATTCTCGCAAGCTCGACATCATGCAGGCCAATATCGAGCATGACTTCATGGAAAAAGTCGCTTTCTATGAATTCTATACCAGTCGTCCGGATCAAAATGCTTTTTTTAGAGACGATCTCGCCTTTCGCATTCGTGACCTGGAAATCAAGAAAGATTCCCTGATGGCCAAATCAACTTACATCAAAGACAAGAATGACAATCTCCTTGATCAGCTTGCCGACAAAGGCAAGGTCAAAGAATCAGATGAGGCCTTCGATAACATAGAGAGCTTTGCAGACACAACCAAGAAAGATGCCAATGGCCTCTTCCTTGATTATGCCAAATATATCAATGCTTCTCAGGATTTCCTCAGGTTTGCTCTCATCACGCTGTAATATGAATTAATCATTAACATAGAAAGGGTTGACCATATTGATAAAGACTCTATCAACTTGGATTCTAGCGTCACGAATAATGATGTTTTGAGGTTGATAGTCACCAACAGGAGACTCAATAATATGTCCAGTCAGCACCTGCCCACCTTTCACAGAAGGTAAATTCAATTTTTGTGCCTGAAATAGGAAGTAAGTTTTCTTGAGAGGAACATTAAGCTCTTTATGCTGGCGATAAATCTCTCTTTCCTCACGACTCGGGATAATCAAAGTCCCAGAAGCATCAAGTTGATGACTATGATGACCCTGCGCCACGAGATGACTAAAAAATCTATCATCGTCAGAAATAATAAAGCCATGCTGCATTTCATGGGCAAATGCTGTACCAACCGCCAGGAAACAAAACACCAGGAAAGTTTTAACCATAATTCCTCCTATGGAATATGAACAACCTCCCAAAAAAGCATTAAGTTGAATAATTCATATATTTAATGTATCCATCAATATAAATGAGTTTACTCAGCCATAACCTTCAGGCCTTCCTTGCCATCTACGAATCAACCACTGTCAGTGGTGCGGCAGAGGTATTGGGAATTGGACAAACGGCCGTGACTCAGAGAATTCGTGCTTTGGAGCAAGAACTAGGCGTAACTCTTTTCACACGTAGCCGTAAAGGGATGCTTCTTACCCCTGAAGGAAAGTCTCTTCTAAAGTACTGTCTAAGAAGCCGAGAAATTGAGAGTGAAACCCTTTCCGAGCTTAAGGATGTAGGAATTAAGCAGGAAATTGAGATCCGAATCGCTGGTCCAACCAGCTTCGTATCCGGACGGGCCATTCCCCAATTAAAAAACTATTTCATTAAGTATCCAATGGTGAATCTTCAATTCATTATTGATGACAGAAGTAATCGACTGGACCTTATTAAGCAAGGCCAGGCAGATGTCGTTGTCCTCTATCCCTTTCAGGTCCCTAATGAGCTTGATAGCAAGATGATACGACCAGATGAATATCATCTTGTTGGACACCCAAAATGGAAGGGCCGTGATCTCATTGATATCATCAAGACAGAACGACTGTTTGCCTTTCATCCTGAAGACAATACCAGTCTAAATTATCTCAAGACGTTTAATCTCCTTAAACACGTGAAAAACCCAAGACTCTACGCCAATGAAAATTTGGCGCTTACTCGTCTTATGCAGTACGGAGTCGGCTATGGGATTTTATCTAAAGAGATTTCTGAACCCTTTCTCACCAACAAGACTTTGGTTCTTTTGAACCAAGGAAAAATCATGAAAGATCCCCTGGCCCTTGCTTGGTATCCACGTCATGAAATGACACCCTACTTTCACGATCTCTTAGCGGCCATTAATTAGCAGACGTCAAAGGTCTTGATTCACACAGCATTTTCAATTTCTGTCCTATTCTCCATCTTATCTTCATGAAGAATCTTCTAATTACACTTTCGTTCTTACTCGTCGCATGTGCCACCCCAAGGAAAGAGAAGGCCCCGCCAGCTCCTCTCCCTTCCTGGGCCAATACACAAGTGAAGGAGGCCATCCTCGATTATTTGAAAGTAGTCACCGATCCAAAGAGTCCCGACTTCATTCCGCTTGAAGACAGAATTGCGACCTTTGACAATGATGGAACACTCTGGGCCGAAAAGCCCGTAGTGCAAGGGCTTTTTGCGATGGAGAGAGCAAAAGAAATGGGAATGAAAGTGAATCCCAAACCTTCTGAAAAAGAGTTCTTCAAAATTGTGATGAAGACCCATACTGGCATGTCTGAAGAGACCTTTGAAAAAGAAGTGAAGGAATTTTTTGATACCGCTCTTCACCCTACCTATAAAGTTCCTCTCGATCAAACAGTCTATCAACCGCAGTTGGAACTTATGCAATTACTACGCGACAATGGTTTTACCATTTTTATCTCTTCGGGAGGAACCATTGAATTCATGCGGGTATTTAGTCAGAAACTTTATCAGGTCCCTGGTGAGAGAGTCATCGGTTCTAATTTTGTATATGCCTTTAATCCCAAAACCAATCAGCTAAATCGTCTTCAGAAATTTGAATTTAATAATGATAAAGATAAAAAGCCGGTGGGAATTCAACGTCAGATTGGCAAACGTCCTGTCATCGCCTGCGGTAACGTGGGAAATGAGGGTGATGTTCAGATGCTCCGTTTTTCACAAGGAAGTAAGTATCGTTCCCTTCAATTACTAGTAAATCATGATGACGGCGAAAGAGAGTTCATTTACGGAGAACCTAAAAACACATCACTCAACTGGGCCCAGCAGTACAAGTGGAATGTCATCAGTATGAAAAAAGATTGGTTAAAAGTATTTCCGGATAAAAAAGAACCTGTAGAATAGACTTCATGACCTATCAGGAAATGAAGCCGATTATTTTAAACTTCTTGCACGTTTCAAGAGATGCCATTCACATTCATATTGGATTTGGATGTCTTGTCCTGACTCTTCTTTTTACAAAGAAGAAACTCAATTCCTTCTACTCGATTCTACCGGGATTTATTGTTTCAGTTATTATGGAGATCTTAGACCTGAAAGACGATTATTTTGGCCGAGGTGTACTGAACTTTGGGGCCAGTCTTCATGATTTGGTGAACACCAATTTCATCCCATTTATTCTTGTTCTTTTAGCGAAACGTTTGAAAACCAAACTTGTTTCCAGCGAGTCGTCTTCTCAGGAGCACTAAGTTTCTTTGGAGAAGCAGACACCTTCTCTCCAAATGTCGCTTTCATCACCTGACTGTTGACGGCCCCAAACAACTTGCCACTCTCTGCATAAACCACACCCACAACAAAGCTGCAGTTTTTACAAAACAGGAACTCAGCAGTTTCACTTCCTTGTCGGTACTTACCTAGATGCTTGGCATTTACGAGGAACGACAAATCGCCTTTGGGATCAGAGATATAAGAGATATTTTGCTTAAGACAAAAATCACAATCACAGGCCCTAGGTTGGTAAGAAGAAGAAACTTCTGAGAGTTTCATTTCTATCTGGATATTTCCACAATGACAGGCACCGCTTAATTTGCTCATACCTCATCATATATAAAATAATCATAAATCCGAAATTTAAAAATTGCAAATGACTTGCAATTAACTTATAACCCTAGTCATGAAAAGGCAAATCTCCATCGACGCGACTCGAGGACTGGTGATGTTACTGATGCTGGTAGATCACGCTCGTGAATTCTTCTATCTTCATGCTCAGGTTTCAGATCCGGTGAATGTTTCAACCACGCCTCCTGATCTTTTCTTCACGCGTTTGGCCGCTCATTTATGCGCTCCCGTATTCGTGGCCCTGACCGGTCTTGCGGCCTATCTTTATCAAAACAAGAATGGAAAAAGTGCGGCCTCGGAATTTCTCCTCAAGCGTGGAATCTTTCTAATGGTATTAGAACTCACCGTGATTAATTTTGGTTGGACCTTTTCCTTTCCTCCTTCCACTTTGTTCCTACAAGTCATTTGGGCCATTGGCCTCTCTATGATTTGTCTTTCCGGAATTCTTTGGCTTCCTCGAAGGGCGCTTATCACTCTGGGACTGGTGATTATTTTTGGCCATAACCTACTAGATCCCATTTCTTTTTCTGAAGGACTAGGACAACAGGTTTGGGCGATCATTCACGATCGAAGCTACATTGATGTCTTAGGCATGAAAGTAAGAACTTCGTATCCCGTTCTGCCATGGATTGGAGTGATCACTCTTGGTTATGGAATTGGGCCATGGTTTAGATCAAATGCTGAAACCAAAAATAAAAAACTCGTAAACTTTGGTCTCACTTTCTTAATTACATTTTTCTTATTGAGAATCATTAATATCTACGGAGAACCTCTTCCATGGAAACTTTCAGACACGTATCTTCAAACAGTGATGTCGTTTTTCAATCTCACAAAATATCCACCATCGTTGGATTTTCTTCTCCTGACTCTTGGAACCGGACTTCTCATTTTGCGAGGAATGGAAAAAGAATCTCGTCTCACTCGCTACTTAAGCGTGTTCGGGAGCACTCCGCTGTTCTTTTACATGGTTCACATTTATCTACTCAACATCATCAACAGCTCACTCAAATTTTTCCTTGGGCCTAACCAAGGAAACTATTTTAGTGTGCCCAATGTTTGGTATCTGTGGTTGGTTTCAGCAGTGCTCGCCGTTCCACTTTGGTACATTTGCCGTTGGTATGGAAGAATCAAAAAAGGAAGTACAAATACTTTACTGAAGTATATTTGAGTCTAGATAAAATCCATCAGAATCATATTTAAGATTCCGGGTTGTTCGAGCGGGACAAAATGTCCGCAGTCATTAATGGATTCAAACCTTGCGTTCAGTGGATTCTTTGCAGTTCTTTCAATTGAGGTAGGAGAAACAATTTTATCTTCTTCCCCTCCAATATAGAGCATTGGTGTTTCCACTCGTTTAAGGTCAAGACTTAAATTTCTTCTTTCTAACGTGGCCTTGAGTTGCCTTAGATAAACTTCCTTAGCATCAGCTCCGGCCATGGCATGAATGGTATTTCTGATTTCAAAGTTCTCGTATGAATTTGGTGCCAGGTAATCTTTTAAACGCTTATCGGTGATTCCAGTAAACTTCCCTTTTTCCAAGGCCGGCAAAGTATCGAGAACAAGCCTCTTCTCTTCCGGCGGATAACCTTCTCCTCCGGCCGCAATCACCACTACTTTTTCTACTCGCTCAGGATATTTAATCACAAATTCCTGGGCCACATGTCCGCCCATCGAAAAACCAATAAGAGTCATTTTCTTTTGAGGAAGATTTTTCACAAGTTCGAGCATGTCTTCTATTGTTTCCGAATGACGAAGATCAATCACCTTGTAATGAGAAAACTCTTCTAGCTGATACTGAAAAACTCGTTCATCACAAAGAGTGCCTGGAAGAAAAACGCAAAACTTTTCAATCATTATTTTAATTTACTCATGGTTTCTAGTACCCATTTTTGGGCCATAGAAAGTCTAGCATGAAGATTAAGATAAGAAATCCCGGTTTCAGACTCGCCATTCTCAGTAATATCCTTGAATGTGTAGAGAGTGTTGATTCCAACAACCTTACCGTCTTTAATTAAGGGGCCTCCAGAATCACCAAGACAAAGACTAGCAGAATCAGACTGTCTTTTCTTGCCTGGAGTAACAATATTGTTTTTATAAATGAGTGAAGATATATCCTGATAAAATTCAGTCATGATACCTTGATCCTCGGAGAGACACTCCTCAGACAATGAATCCACTTTGGCCATTTTACGAAATGGAAAATAGCCTTCCAAATCATTCAGCGATTTTGTGCAGCCATAACCATAGAAACTCAATTTTTCTCCTGATGCGATTTCAGAAAAATCAAGTTCCCTTGTTGGAACGGCCTCAAACTCTGCAGACGGTGACACTTTAACAATCGCGATGTCTTGTACTTTTATGCTTTCCGTATATTCATTCTCATTTCCTAAGGCCGCATAGCTAGGATGAATGAAGACTTCTTCCGTAGTTAGTTTGACAATTTTGAACTCTTGATTGCTTTGTTTAGTAGTAAACCCCACCACTTCTGAAGAGTCATCAAAACAATGGGCAGCAGTGATGAGAAGATTAGGAGCAATCTTAGTGGCCGTGCATGCGCTCTGATCGCCCAGTGCTATCAGCACAATGCCTTCACTGTCGGCCTGATCAGTGTCCCCACCAATGATGGCATATCCAGCAAATGGAGTGCTTAAAAGGAGAAGTAGTGAAAGATAAAGCATTTTCATGACATCATAGATGCACAAGAAATACCAATATCCTCACCCTGATTTCGGATACTTATTGAATACCAAGTATTGAAAAACAGACACCTGTCAAAACTAAATACAGATTCTATTTCGTAAGACCCAGCTCAGTTAGAATTTCCATTGTAGTGTCTCGCATTCTCGGTCCACCTGGAGTCTTTTGATCTTTTAGATCTATTCCGTTTCCAGCGAAGACATAAGTTTTATCCCCGTTCTTTAAAACACCCACAAACCAGCCGAACATTTTTCCGGGTTTCTGCATACAACCATGCCCCTTCACACACCCCGTTCCGGTCTTACCGTAGAGATCAGCATTACCGAGTTTCTTAATAAACATCACTTTCTTCGTCAGATCAGTCGAGCGTTTTGAAGCAAGCTTGCCGTTCCAGAAATTTGTCAGGAAGTTTACTTGCTCATGAGGAGAAATCTTCAAGCTCGATGTAACCCATGCGGTCTTAATTCCGCCTGAGAAATCCTGATTACCGTATTTATATTTTTCTAAGAATGATTGAATGGTTTTCTCACCCAACTGAGGCATGATCCATTCAGTTACCCACTTCGCCGAAGTGCTCATGAAGGTCATGGGAGTAAGATCTTGGTTAATTTCCGGACGATCGCGTTTTACCCCGTCCCATTTAATCACCTGATTCTCATCTTTAAACACACCCTTCTCAAAGGCCATAAGAGAAGCCGCAATTTTGAAAGAAGAATTTGGCGGAATCCTTTCATCACAGCGAGGTGAATTGTATTCGGCAATAATTTTGCCTGTATTCAAATCGGAAATTGTGAAACAGGCCTCGCGATCAGAAAAATGTTTTTTGAAATCAACGTTAGCAAAGGCAGTATGAGAAACAAGAAGAAATAAAAATAGATTTTTCATAGATGAAGTATAACTTCGAATTCACTTACCTACAATCTCATGCCCTCTCATCTTTTGGAGAATCCATGACAACGAGTGAAGTAATTGAAGTGACCTGCGGTAAAGTCCCCAAGACTTCTGTATGAAAGTATTTATAGGCCGCCAGATCGGCAGTCTCGACGCGCAGAAGATATTCAAACGTGCCCGTCACTTTGTGACATTTGCGGCTCCGGAGATGGCCTGTTCAAATTTCTCTTGATCGCTTTTTGAATGATTTGAAAGACCGGTACATTGATCGAATAATTTACAGTTTTTTCAGTGAGTTACAAACTTGATGTGCCAATTTGGCACATCAAGTTTCTTTATTTACTCATTCTTGAGCCCAATTTTCTTCTTTGTTGAAGGGAGTTTTGTATCGATAACATGCTCAATAGCATCCAATCTTTCAAAGACTACTTTAAAAATTTTATTCGTTCCCGATTCAAGTCTACTCATTCTTTCATTCAAACCTTTTTCCAAAAGTAAAAAGCTTCTGAGTTTTGTAAAAATCCTTATGATAGCAATATTGACGAGGATGGCATTATCAGAATTAAGGACACTTGAAAGCATTGCAACTCCATTTTCAGTAAATGCATGAGGATTTTTTCTTTGACCTCCATACTGCACAGTCTTATCTTGTATTTTTTGAATGTCTCTGAATTCATCGGAAGTTAGTTGAAACATGAAGTCTTCTGGGAATCGCAAAATATTTCTTTTTACTTGTCGATTGAGCTGTCTCGTTTCGACTTCATATAACTCCGCGAGGTCCGAATCCAACATGACCCTTTGACCACGGATTACATAGATCATGTTTTCGATTTTGGACAAACTGACATCACTCATAAGTACTCCCATCTTAAAATGGTTAAACTTACGATGACTTATTTTACGGAGGAAGAAAAAGCGAAAACAGCTAGGAAGGTTTTTCGAAAACGAAATGGAGCAAGATTATAGCTTTTATAAAAGCAAACACACATTAATTATCTCTTGAAATTTTTATTCCGGGCCCAACTCATAATTGATTTGGATTCATAATGAAAAATACTTTCAAGTGTATGATTATCGAAATAACTTAGATCTAAATTTTGTTTCAAATACTTGTTTGCATAGAGCAACAGAGCTGATTTCAATCCATACCACTCCAAAATCACCCAATTTTCTGTCTAAGGAAAACGAATCGCTTCTCAATTGTGTCCTTCGGAACTTCAACCACTCTATATTGTAATTCTTCATAGGTCTGACGAAGGACTTCAAATGTTTCCCTGGCTTCTTGATGTGACTGCTTTCTTTCAGCATCGTTAATATAAATTTCTTCCCAATGCGGAAGTATAAACACTGTCTGATTATATCGATAATTTTTCGCAACCTCGTAAAATTCTTTTGGAACCGACAGCCCAATAAGCTTCATGTAACCAATAACATCTGGAATCCCTCTATCAAAAATGACCGGACCTTTAAATAAACTGCTATCTTCATAGGCCTCTTTTGAACGAGTGAACATTATTTCTGAATAGGCCTTCGTATCATCCCATGGCAGGGCCCTCCCACCACTTGCGACCTGCTCTTGAATAATTTCTCTCGCGACCTCGTGACTGCAATGAAGGCCATGCTTTTCAATTTCTTTGAGCAATGTGGACTTACCTGCTCCTGGACCACCAGTTAGAACGTAATAATTATTTCGAATCATAGGAACACTCCTGTTGTTAGATAATAGTGATTTGAGAAATGCGAATATAGAGATGGAAATTTTCAGAGAAGCCCATTCATTTCTTTTCAAAATGCGACAGATTCAGCTATTCGCCGAGCGAACATGAGGGAGCGTACGATCAGTACGTGACCTGCGGTCCGCGACCGATTGTGAGACGAGAGCGAAGAGTTGAAGATGGCGTATTTTCAAAAGAAATGGCGCACTGGACAGGAGTCGAACCTGTGACCTACCGATTAGAAATCGGTTGCTCTATCCAACTGAGCTACCGGTGCGCGATTCAAAGACCGAACGTGAGAAAAATCCATTGATTCCAAGGAGTTTAAGCGTTCAGGATATTTAGGAACTCACTTTAATGTCCCCAGTGAATCTTGTCAATGAAGTACCCCGAATTTTGTGATAGGTTGTATCAATGATCATTAAGGCCCGCATTTTTCGCTCCTCCAAAAGGCATTTTGACTGCCAGCGTGAAGACACCAAAGAGGTAGTCCACGCCACCGCTTTAGCCACCCTTTTAAAGGAAGATCACATCGTTGTGGGTGATTGGGTGGAAATTTCGCCTCCTCCTCAAGGCGGCGAGGAATGGAAGATCGAAAACGTCATAGAACGCCAAAGTGCTATCTTCAGGAACCTTCCCCGAGAACAAAAGAAGAAAGTGATCGCTGCCAACGTTGATGTGATGATGGTGGTAGTGAGTGCAGGAAAACCGGCCTACAAACGAGGTCTGGTTGACCGCTATCTTGCCCGCTCTGATTACTGGAACGTCCCGGCCTATGTGATCTTCAACAAAATGGATCTCTATGAGGAAACTGAATTCGACATCAAATTTGAGGCCGATCGTTTAAAGTGGCTTAACGTAAAATGTTTTGAAGTTTCGGCCAACGATAAAAACTATAAACCTCGTTATCTCTCAGCGGGCTTTGAAGAGTTATCCCAAGAATTACACAAAAAAACCGCCATCCTTGTAGGACATTCAGGGGTCGGTAAAAGCCGTCTTATTACGGAACTCAGCCACGGTAAAGTTGAGCTCTTAAGTGGTGAACTTGGAAAAGTTGGTAAAGGTGCTCACACCACAACTTGGGCCGAACTGATTGATGCCGACGATTTCACTCTCATCGACTCTCCCGGAATTCGTTCCATGTCTCTTGCCGATCTTACCAAGCAAGACCTTCTTTACTGTTTCTCAGATGTAAACGAATGGACAACGAAATGTCAGTTCAGTTCGAACTGCACTCATGAAGCAAATAGTAAGGGGTGTTTTTTTCAGAAGCTTGATGGAGGCAATCGAGAGGACCAATTGATCCTCTCTCGCCTGGATTCTTATAAACGTGTATTGGAAGAAGTGTCCAACATTCCCGATTGGCTAAAAAAACCTTAGGGAATATTAGCGAGGGTACACGCGATCATAGTACTGAGATCTTTGGTCCATTTTTTGATCTTCTACAGAAGAAATACCGCGATCATTGTGGTGTGAAGCACAGCTAACCATTAAACCAAGAACGAAAAAAAGTGCTACTGTCTTTGCCATTTGGGCCTCCAGGATTGGGATTGAACACTCACCAATCTCTTCGGCTTCTTGGTTTAAATGCTTAGGAAAATTTTGCCTGGAATACAGAAGTTAAGTCATTTCATCAATTTAGATGACCACATCGTCTTCAGATTTCGGCAAGGGTTTACGCTGATCTTCGGGTCTTTTCTGAATGGTTTTGGCAGTTCTGAAAGGGAAATTCAAAAGGATCTTACCGTCTTTCTGATCCATCTTCACTTTCGATGGATCACAGTCACCAGGCACATTAAAACTGTTATTAAACTGAGAAATGGTATTACCGTATTGAGATTTTTGTTCGGCCGATCCTTTAATCGTGATCATGCCATTATTCACATTAATATCTAATTTTTGATCGGGAGATTTTGGAGTAATCGCGAGGGTACGTCCGCCGGCCGTTTCTTTCCATTCCATTTGGTAATTACTTGAGGTTGGCGCGAAAGAATCCATGCCAGAAAAAGAATCCTTCATCATGTCTTCTGCCATTTTTTCCAGATCTTCAAAAAGACCTTCATCAGGACCATTTCCATTCATGAGTTTGTCAATCATGCGACGATGCATTTCTTCTCTGAGCTGAAGACGTTTTTGAATTTGGTCTGCCTGAGAATCAGAAACAGACGGTTTATTCTGGGCCAGACATGAGATGGCCCAAACCACTAAAAGAAACATAACTCCGAGAGTAACGTACATTCTTTTCATATAGATAAATATGGGCCTATTTTTTTAGCCGTCAAGAGTGGCAACTTTCTGAATTTTTTCAAACATTTGATCTAGTCCGTCAACAAACAAGGCAGGCCCCGGCTGCAGGAAAACGGCCGGATCAAGCTCCCAAATAAATTTATTTTGGACCGCAGAAACCCCTTCGAAACCCGGACGCCTCTCGAATGAATCTAGCTTGACCGGTTTTCCGCACCAGCAGCCAAAAATAATTTCTGGATTACGTTGAACAATCTCTTCATGAGTCACCTCACGATCCCTCGCCATAGCTCCAGATTTGTCTTTAAAAATATTTTCACCGCCACAGGCTTCTATCAGCTCGGATACCCACTGAATGCCCGAATAATTGGGATGATCCCACTCTTCGAAATACACTCGCGGGCGACGAGGTAATGTCCGTGCTTTAAAGACGTCTAATTTTTGTTTAAACGAGTCCACCAACTTCTGCGCCTTCTCGCCCTCTCCGATCATGCGTCCCAAGAGGAGGATATTATTGAGAATCTCACTTAAAGAGCGTTGATTTGTCACAAAAACGTTCAGACCTCGTCCTATCAATTGGGAAGCTATGTCTTTTTGGAGGTCTGAAAAGCCGATAACAAGATCAGGTCTCATTGAGACAATTTGCTCAATGTCAGAGCGAATGAATTGGGTGACGGTTGGGTGCTTTGATTTTGCTTCAGGTGGTCGTTCTACATATTGACTCACTCCTGCGATCAAATCCTCTCGTCCCAATAGATAGAGAGTCTCGACTGATTCCTCTGTAAGGCATATAATTTTCGACGGAAAAGACATAATTGGCCCTCACGTTCATGATAAAGGATTCACATGCTGAAAGCTATTGTTCTTCTCATACTCTCCGCCTCGTTATGGGCAGCTGAAGAGCACGCAACGGTTTCTGTTCAACGCTTCCAGAAAAAACTCGTTGTCACGATCAACCACGATGAAGGTTGGCACACATATTGGAAAAATCCGGGTGACGCAGGTATTGCTTCAACTTTTAAGTTCTCTCAGAACACCAAACCGGTTGATGTAAAAGCATACGAATGGCCAGCACCAAAACGTTATATTGAGGCCGGTGACATTCTCACGATTGGTTATTCAGGCAAAAAACATTTCTTCTTTGACGATGTTCCAGGCGCCTTCGATCTTCATGTCGGAATGCTCATCTGTAAGGACATCTGTATTCCGGGTGAAGCAAAACTTAAACTCGGGGCCGGTGAAGATTTCATGGCCAACCGAATGGCAAAACCATTTCCGGCAGATGAACTTGAGAAGGCCTTCAAAGAACTTCCAGCTGAGGCCTCGCTTCCGGCTGGGTTTGAATATTATCTCACTCGCACAAAAGATCAGCCCAATCTGACTCTTCACTACTCACTTAAAAATTTCAAATCACCTAAACTTCCTGAGACTCTGAATCTACTTACAGGATTTCCTCAAGCTCCATGGGGCTTTAAGCGTGAATCACTTTATCTTAAGGACGGGGTGATCTATGGTAAAACAGAAATTGAATGGGACGGAGAATATCAGGATCCAGTAGTTCCGCTTCCTGCCAATGGTCAGTTCCCGAAACCTTATGAATTAAAATTTCTCATCAATGCTCCAGATTCTGCAAAAGTAAATGTGGTGACGTTAAAGCTTCAGGATTTCGCGAACGCAACTCCTGCACTTAATGAGTTCTATAAGAACCTTCCTCCTTTTGACGGGAAAGGCACGAGTGTTGTTGCAGGAACAACTGGAACGCAAGGAAATATCTTCGAATATTTTTTGTTCGCCTTCCTAGGTGGTCTCATTCTGAATCTTATGCCTTGTGTGCTTCCAGTGATTTCATTGAAGCTCTTCGGTCTTATTAAGCACAAGAATCTTCCTAAGAAAAAGATCCTCGGACATAATTTGAGTTACACCGCAGGTGTGCTTTCGACCTTTATGGCCCTGGGTGGTGTTATTGCCGCTCTTAAAGCAACTGGTGAAGAAATTGGTTGGGGTTTTCAACTTCAATCTCCGGCCTTCATTCTGGTGATGATGCTGATTCTTTTTATCCTGAGTTTAAATCTCTTTGGTCTGTTTGAATTCGTCACTCCAGGCGGCTCAAAACTCGGTTCTGCGGAAATTAAAGAAAGTGTGGCGGGGGACTTCTTCTCAGGAATTCTCACAACAATTCTTTCCACTCCTTGTTCGGCCCCCTTTCTTGGGACTGCATTAACTTTCGCTTTTACTACCAGCACACTAAACATTTTCTTGATGTTCTTCTTCATTGGTCTAGGACTCGCTTTCCCATTTCTCATGACGGCCTTCTTCCCTGCCGCTCTGGCGATTTTTCCTCGCCCGGGTGCTTGGATGGAAAAACTAAAATACTTCCTGGGACTATCACTCGTAGCAACTGTCATCTGGCTTTATGATGTGTTCGTAACTCTGGTTGATTTTGATAAGATCAGCTGGCGCCTGAACCTTCTGTTCGCTTTATGGTTCTTCGCTTTTTTCTTTGCCCAAAAAATTTCAAAGTCTCGCGTCCTTCAGACTCTTGCCTTTGCTCTTCCCTTTGCCATGACAGTCATGGCCATTCAAAACTTAGAGATGCGTCCCACAACCACAGATGCTGTGACAAAATCGGACTCTCAATGGAAGCCATGGTCAGAAGAAAAACTAAATGATGAAAAAGGCAAACTGGTCTTCATGGATTTCACCGCTGAGTGGTGCCTAACTTGTAAAGTTAACAAGCGCCTCGTGATGGAAACAGATGGCTTCAATGAACTCGCAAAAAAATATGATCTTGTTCTTCTTCGTGCCGATTGGACGAAGCGTGACGATAACATCACACAATTTTTGAAAAGATATAATGTGGTGGGAGTCCCTGCTTATTTCGTTCAAAAAGCTGACGGCCAGATTGTTCACCTTGGCGAGACGATTAGCCTTTCAAAGATCGAATCAAATTTAAATTAGCTCTCTGCATCCGACGTCGAAGTTAACTTAACCAAAGGTTAACTTCGCATTTTCAGAAATTTTAGTCTAACATTTCTGTCATGAAAAAATTCCTACTCATCCTTTCTTGTCTTTTCTCTATGTCTGCTTTCGCTCAAGACTGTGCCAGCAATCTTACTGAACTTAAGGCACTGGTAGGCAACAATGCCTTCCCAACAAAGTGGGCCGAGAAGGACGATAAGAATCCGTTCCTTCTTCAAATTAGTGAACGTAATAGTCTTTTAAATCTTCGCCTCACAACCAAAGACGGTGAATGGGCCATGATGGATACTAGAATTTGTAAGAAGAACTCTGAGAAGTACGTGGCCGAAGTGAAGAAGATTGTTTGGGGTCCGGCCGCGCCTGAAATCGCCAAAGGCCGCAATGTAAAAGAAGTCGGAATTAACCTTCCCTACCATTCAATGCTTAAGGTTTCGATTTCTATTTTTTGGAGCGGCGAATTTGGGCCAATTAATTAGGCCTCGTCAAATTTCGGCGGAAGCACCATCATTTCACGGGCCACTTCTTTCGGGTCATGATTGTTGTAAAGCACTTCGTACAGTCCCGTAAAAATGCGTGCGCGAATTCCCATCTTTTGAGCGAGAAAGTATGCGGCCTTTGTGGTCTTATAACCTTCCACTACTGACTTCGTTGCTTTGATGATCTCTTCGGGACTCCGCCCCTTCGCGATCTCTATTCCGAAACTCTTGTTACGTGAAAGCTCACCCGTAGTTGTGAGAATTAGATCTCCCATTCCAGACGGGCCATAGAATGTTTCAGGTTTCGCACCAAAGACTGTTCCAAAACGAAGCATCTCAACAATACCACGAGTGATAAGAGCGGCTCGAGTATTATGGTTATAACCAAGCCCTTCCATGATACCACCAGCGATGGCGATCACGTTTTTAAGGGCCCCACCAAGAAGCACACCTTTCACATCTGTCGTTGGTAGTGCCTTAAAGAATTCAGTTCCCAGCATCTCACAAGTAAGAAGTAGTTTATCTTTGTCTTCACCGGCAAGAGAAACAATGGTGATTTGTTTATCAACGATTTCTTTCGCGAACGATGGGCCAGAGAGATACATCAGCTGTGAGCGATAGTTTTCAAAGTGGGTTTTAAATAATTCGTCTGGAAGTTTTAAGGTCTCGTGATCAATTCCTTTCGCCAGACTCACCAGAGGAATGCCCTGATCAAGGTAGCGCTTAAGGTCCTGTTCATGACGTGAACAGAAGTCTTCAATCGCGGACATTGGTAGACCAGATACAATCAAATCAACATGGCCCAGAGTCTCTGCTCTCACTTCGTCCCAAGTCTTGGCGGCCTTAATTGTGTCCGGAAGTTTTTGTCCTGGAAGATAAGTGGTGTTCTCACCACGGTTAATCTCATCGTAGATGTCTTGAGACCTCACCATGATGATCACTTTCTCAAAGTTATGAGAAAGAACGAATGCGATAGAAGTACCGAAAGCTCCCCCGGCCAGAACCAGGGCGGTTTTAAATTTCATGGCGGTCCTTTTTAAAGACTGATCACACCTTTAATAGTACTCATCAATTCATAAACCTCGAGTACTTCGTCTGTGCTTTTCATGAGTTTTCGGGCAGAAATAGAGGTATAGTTGCCTTTTTTAGACAGAGTTTCCGTGATCTGATAACCCGGAAGTTTATCTATGATCAATAACTTATCCTCAATTTTGATGATAAATTTGAACTCGTAATAGTCCGGCCAATTGTAACTCTCATCCAATAATGTTCTAAACTTTTGAATATCCATAATTTTCGTTCTTTTTTTAAAATCCTGTTCTCACTAACCTCGTGATTTCGCTCTCTCAAAAAGGGAAATCAGCCACTTAAGCTGGGCCTCGTGGATTAAGTTTTCCCTCTAGAATAACCGATCCAAGCTCTAATCACAAAGGCGATTGATTGCCTGGGAGTTCCCATGAAAGTATGGATGCTTGTCCTTCTGACGATTTCATATTCTGCGTTCGCCAGCGAATTCACCCATATTAAATTGATCCCAGAGTTTGAGCACTATCTTACTCATGGAGAGACGAAAAGTCCCCAGAAATTGAAAACCTCCAAGGCGATGTCGGCCAACGATAATAGCTTTGTGGCAACATTTGAATCCAGAATGATGGGAGCACTTTTAGGAAGCACAAAAGGCACCATCACAAATCCAATTCCGGTAGATGGAGAAGAGTCTCCCCTCTATGAAGAAATTCGTCGCCATCTTGAAGGTGCTCATCAACAACTAGGTGCCGAGCAGGTCTCAACCATCAATCGCCTGAATCAGCAGTTTAATCTTGGCTCATCAAACTTCTCTGGCTTTAGCTGGCAGAGGCCATTTGGCGTTGTACACGTTTATGTAGATCGCCAAGTGACACCAAATCTTTTTGGAACAAACTGGCTCATCCAAGACACCTTCAATTTCTACATTGAGGCCACGACTTTTCTTGAAAAGCTAAATGAGGCCGGTCTTTCAAATATGAGTGCCACCGAGATCGCGGCCTTCGCGGGAATCACCTTCTCTCGCGTTTACACTTACTATCACTATGCTAATTCTTATCAAGAAGGGCTCCAGGCCGATTACGGTAAACTCTTTCTTTCTTTTGCGAAGTTCAATCAAAGCGGCATGGAGAGCATGGCCCATGAAGAGATTCTAAAACGTGAAGACAATTGGACCGCCAGTGCCGGTGGTATCATTAGCACTCCTCCGCTTTATAATATTTCATTCTCAGGCGGTGTCCTTGCTCAGTTTGATTATCAACAGATGACTTCGGTCTCCAATACCAATAACCAAGACCAACGTTTTAAAATTGGCATCTCGGCAAAGAAAACCGCTTCTGCCGGCGCCACTGCTGAGCTTCAATTAGATTTCTTCAAACTCTTAAAGTTCTCTCTTCTTCGCTATGATTTAAATTATGAATATTCTGCCGGACAGGAAATCACTCTTGGTCTCAATAACGATCAATGGCAACACGTGAAGAATGACACGGAAGAATACGCTGAATTCAAAAAGGTCCTTAGAGGTCAAAGTACTGTTAAGGAACTAGAGCCTTACGTTGTTCGCTTAGATGAATCTAGTTCATCGTCGTTAGAATCCCGAGGAAGCATTCTTCTTTGGGGTAAAATGCAGAAGAGTAAAACGGAACAAATTCGTGTGATCAAAGATGATACCGTCCGTGTGTTCTTTAAGAACTATTCTCAAAACGTAAAAGTCGTTCAGAATTTTCTGAGTCGTATTTTTTCTGCCATTATCTATAAACTTCTAAAACTTCCAGTGGGTGCCACAAACGCGGCCATCTATAGCCGCCAGCTCACTATGGAATACGAGGCCACACATGCTCAGGCGGCCGATCCTAAGATCAATCGAATCGACGGCACCGACCAATTCTCTTTTGTTCTCACCCAGTACTACGATGCCAACCGAACGGATCGTTGGATTGATCGCGGCTTTAAAAATGACATGATTTGGTTCGTGGACAATTTCACGACTCTTCCCAAAGACTACAAAACCTCGATTAGATCGGAGCAGCTTAAAGGTCCGATGCGTGCAGAATCAAATCTTCGTGTAGAAAAAGCGGGGTTTGATTACCTCCTCGCCTCTTCGGAAAACTCAGTGTTTTATCAGCTCGCCATTGTTTGTGAATCAAAGAAAAAAGATGATTGGGCCCGTGAAGATCGTCGTGGGTCTATGCTGAATCGTTCGCAAACAGGCAATGAAGGCTGCGTGAAAGACCTGGGTCTAAAATATCTTTCATTCCGCAGTGACTATCTGTCTAACCACTTAAAGCCGTCGCTGGCGAAATTTAAAAGCTTTATCACCAAATATTACAAAGAGGCCGGGAACATCGCGAGCCTTCAGGCCCTCTTTGGTGCGGAAAATACTTTTATCAATGGGACCCTTCAGGCGAGAACCTCAATGGGCACAAGCTTCACAACGTCCTTTTCTGCTGGACAATTCCGGGGTCTGGGGGTTATTGATAACGTCAAAAGAAGCACCGGTTCAAGAGCTGTTGCCAGTATCGTAAGCGAGTAATTTTTGAATATCGTTGATCTAGATAAAGCGCGCGACCTTCTCCTTTCCGGAGAAGTGGTCGCCATTCCTACTGAGACTGTTTACGGACTCGGTGGTTGGATTAATTCTGATGAGGGGCTTCGTAAGATCTTCTCAACAAAAGAGCGTCCGTTCTTTGATCCTCTGATTGTTCATATCGACGGCATTGAAAGTGCCAAGAAGCTAAGCAGCGATTGGACCCAGATCCACGATGTTTTAGCAAAGGCCTGCTGGCCCGGACCTCTTACCCTCATTGCTAAAAAAAACGATTCGGTGAGCCCTCTTATTACTTCAGGTCTTGATTCCGTAGGACTGCGCTGTCCACGTCATGAGAAGACATTAGAGCTTCTTAAATCAATTCCGGGCGGTGTGGCCGCACCAAGTGCTAACAAGTTCGGTAAGACCTCACCTACGCAAAGCCAGCACGTTTACCAAGAGTTTGGTGACGCTGTTGCGATTATCGAAGGTGGCGCCTCTGACATTGGCATCGAATCAACTGTTGCCGGTGTGGTGAATGGTCGCGTGGAAATCTTTCGTCCTGGTTTCTATACCGCTCAAAAATTAAAAGAGATTCTGAAAGAGGCCGGCCTAAACGTTGAGGTGGTCTATGCAGAAAGCCCAGTGGCCCCTGGACAACTTAAGCACCACTACATGCCGAAGATCCCACTTGTTATTACGGGACCTGAATTTAGTTGGGCCAAAAACCAAACTGAAATCGAAAAAGAACTTCACAAGACCTTTAAGAAACCGGCCATCTGGCTTCTACCAGAGAACCCAAGTATCGCAAGTCGTGAATTGTATCAGAAGATGAGAGAGTTTGATGAGCAAGGCTTTGACATCATCCTTACTCCATTCTTACCAAACCACTCCGGAGAGGAATGGCTTGGTATCTGGAATCGCCTCGAGAAGGCGAAGACGCTTTCTTTAGCGAGGAAGTAATCCGAATTTTTTCAATAAGAACACAACCAGAGTGAAAGTCAGCACCACGATGAGAAACTTCTTGGCATTCATCAGAAGCCTTGAATAATCATCACGGGCCAGGTCACCAGGAATATTGTGCTGATCCAGAATCGCGATCACGCGTTCAATATTATTGTCAGCAATCACAAACACGTCCCCTTTCTGGGTGTGAATCGTGATGACATGATTTGGCTGAAGAAGCTTATAGCTTTTTACATCTGTATAAAGCACTTCCTTGTTCATGAAAGGAAGCCCGCGGTTGTACACGAAACCTTTTTCGCAAAAACGCACACCACGAATAAAGGCATAGTAAATGGCCGGAACTATCACAATCAAGAAGAACGTGATGAACTCATTCGGGTAACGGTAGTGATAATTTAAAACATCCAGGATTTTAAAACGGCCAATCGCCTGAAACTTTTCATAAGTATAAGTATCAAGGATGAAGTCGTTTGTGAAAAACACCACGACCGCCAGGATCACCAACTTAAAAACATTCAGCATTGATGTTTTATAAAGCTTCTTCCCTAGCATTAGAAATCTCCAATGTTCGGATGAATATTTTGAGCGTAACGAACAAGATCGATCACTTCACGAGCGCAGCCTTTGCCACTCTCTTTAATTGTTACGTAATCCACCTGCTCCTTGACCTCATCGCTGCAGTTAGGAACAGTCGCTGAGAAACCAGACTTTCTAAGAAGTGGGATATCAAACAATTCATCACCCATATAAAGCACTTCTTCCGGAGTGACGTTATACTTCTTCATCATGTCCATATAAGCTTCGCGCTTATCTTCGTTTCCGGCGTAGCAGAAATCGAGACCTAATTGTTCAGTACGCTTAGTCACCGAAATACTATTCCCACCAGTGATTACGCCGACTTTAATTCCGGCCTTCATCAGAAGCTTCATGCCGTAACCATCGTAGATGCAAAATGTGCGGTTAAATCCCACTTCCTCAGAGGCCCACCACACATGAGAATCCGTGAGGATGCCATCAAGATCAAAGCATACAACTTTAATCTTCTTCAACTTCGCTTCAAACTTTTTGGAAGTGTCCTTTAAGCTCATTCTTCCACCGCACGACGAATTTTAAGAAGCTTCTCAACGATTCCTTTTACAGAAGCTAGAGGAAGAGCTGTCGCTGCATCTGAAAGGGCCTTATCAGGATTCGGGTGACATTCCATGAAGATACCATCTGCGCCGGCCGCAACTGCTGCTTTTGCCAGAACCTGGATCTGCTCACGTTTACCGCCAGTCGCTGTTCCAAGACCGCCCGGACGCTGAACACAGTGAGTAGCATCGTGAACGGTACGAACACCAAATGATTTCATGATCTGGAACGAGGCCATATCAACCACAAGATTATTGTAACCAAATGATGAACCACGCTCAGTCAGGATGATTTTTTCTTTTGGAAGAAAGTGAGACGCTTTATCTACGATGTTTTTTGTCTCTTCCGGAGAAAGAAACTGACCTTTCTTCACTTTAAGCTCGCGGCCATACTTAGCACAAGCTTCAGCACCGGCGAAGATCATGTCGGTTTGACGACATAGGAACGCTGGAACTTGAAGAACACTTACGTGCTTGGCCACAATTTCTGCCTGATCCGGAAGGTGGAAGTCAGTTAGGGTTGGAAGACCGTACTCTTTATTGATCATTGATAGAATACGCATCCCTTCTTCGATTCCAGGACCACGGTAAGACGTGAACGATGAACGGTTCGCCTTATCGAAGCTTCCTTTGAAGTGAAGATTAATTTCATTCTTAAATGGCTCGAGATCTTTAAGAAGTGTTTCAGCAATCTGACGGGCAAGAGCTTCGCTCTCAATTACACATGGCCCGATATAAAAATCCATCTTTTTCATAAGTTCCTCTTTATAGTTTGCCACTTGCTTTCACGAATGAAGCAAACAGCGGATGTGGGTTAAATGGTCTAGATTTAAACTCAGGGTGATACTGACACGCAATGAAATGCGGATGATCTTTGAGTTCAATCACTTCAACTAAATTAAGGGCCGGATTTCTACCTGAAACCACAAGTCCTTTATCAGTTAGTTTATTAATGTATTCGTTATTCACTTCTAAACGGTGACGGTGTCTTTCAGAAATTTTAGTCGAGCCATAGATTTTCTCACCCAAGCTTCCCGGAGTGAATTCACAGTCGTAGGCCCCAAGGCGCATACTTCCGCCCTTCGCACCATCTTTAGTCTGGCCGGCCATGTAGTGAACAACGAAGTCACCTTTATCCGTGAACTCCATCGACGTGGCATTTTTAATTCCAACCACATTACGAGCGAATTCAATGACTGAAAGTTGAAGTCCCAGACAAATTCCGAAGAACGGTTTCTTCTTTTCACGGGCATATTGAATGGCCTTGATCTTTCCTTCCGTTCCACGTGAACCGAATCCACCAGGAACGAGAATTCCATCCACTTTCTCAAGAAGATCAGTTTTCACGCCTTTCTCAAGGTCTTCAGCATCAATGTAAATGCGGTTAAGTTTCACTTGATTGGTGATGGCCGCGTGTCTTAGGGCCTCATCAAGTGATTTGTAAGATTCGATGAGCTCAGTGTATTTACCGACAATTCCGATATTCACTTCTTTCAGTGGGTTCTCAGAGTTGTAAATCACTTTATTGATCTCATCCATCTTGGGCTCTGCTGTCCACATGCCTAGAAGTTCTGTGATACGGCGATCAAGACCTTGTTCCTGGAACGACTTTGGAGCTTTGTAGATCAGGTCCATGTCAATCGACTTGAAAACGTTCTGCTTAGGAACGTTACAGAAAAGAGAAATTTTCTCAATGATAGAGTTATCAATGTCTCTGTCCGCGCGACACATAATAATCTGTGGGAACAGACCAATTGAGCGCATCTCTTTTACTGAGTGCTGGGCCGGTTTTGATTTTAACTCTCCAGCTGCTTCAATATAAGGAATAAGAACCAAGTGAACGAAAAGTACGTTCTCAGTTCCCACATCCAAAGCAAACTGACGAATGGATTCCATGAACGGAAGTGACTCAATGTCACCCACTGTACCACCGATCTCACCGATCAGAAGGTCACAGTCCTCTGCCGCCACATGAATACGACGTTTAATTTCATCCGTAATGTGCGGAACAACCTGAACCGTCTTTCCAAGATACTTACCTTCACGCTCGTTTTCAATTACCTGAAGGTAGACCTTACCAGTTGTGAAGTTATTGTTCTTCGTCAGAGTCAGACTTGTGAAACGCTCATAGTGACCTAGATCCAGATCCGTTTCAGCACCATCGTCAGTCACGAACACTTCCCCGTGCTGAGTTGGACTCATGGTCCCTGGATCAACGTTAATATAAGGATCCATCTTAAGCATGTTGATTTTGATTCCACGACGCTCAAGAAGACAGCCAATACTTGCGGCCGCGAGCCCCTTTCCTAGAGAACTCGTTACACCACCAGTAATGAAAATATATTTTTTAGAATGCTTCACGACAGAACTCCTTCTACTTTTTTGACATCTTCAGGGACATCCACTCCGATTAATTTCTGAGTGGTCAAAACCGCTCCAATGCGCATGCCATTTTCAAGACCACGAAGTTGTTCCAACTTCTCAAGGTCTTCTAGTCGTGACATTGGCAACTTCACAAAACTTGTGAGCGCTTTTGGACGGTAACTATAAACACCAATATGTTGGTACCAAGGATATTCTCTTCCACCATCACGGTCATAAGGCAGTGACTGACGAGAGAAATAAAAACACTGATTAGAAATGGAACTCCAAACGGCCTTCACCACATTTGGATTTTTGAAGTCCTCATCCTTTACACTTCTCTCTCTAATCAGAGTCGTGATCTCGTAATCAGACTTCATATGGAACTCAGCGAGTTCTTTTAGCACATCACCTTTTAGTAGTGGTTCATCACCCTGAACATTAATGACCAGATCAGGATTTTTTTCTTTTAAGTATCTCTCATATGCGAGAGCGATTCGCTCTGAACCTGATGGAACATCGTCATCAATACGCAGAACTTTTCCACCAAACTCTTTCACATGCTTTTCAATGCCATCGTGATCAGTCACCACTGCAGTTTCAAAACCCGAGGCAAAGCAGTTCTCGTACACTCTTTGAATCATGGATTTACCAGCGATGAGTGCCAGTGGCTTTCCCGGAAAACGTGAAGAAGCAAAACGTGCTGGAATGAGGATCACAACGGATGCCATAGGGACTTACCTGCCTAAAAAAATATGACCCCTCATCTTACTCAAAGCTCTACACATAGACAACAAGATGAGAGTGAAATTCGACTTTGCCATAATTCGGTCGCATGTTATTCTTATTACTATGAAACCGATTTTAACCGTCATTGTTTTGGCACTTTCAATGCCCCTTTTCGCTCAAGAAGAGGCCCTGCTGCAAGATGCCATCACTAAGCCCGTGTTAAGTCTGAGATGCAAAGAACTTTTCAAAGAACGTGCCCACAAAATTAAAATGCAACAGCGTCTGAATGCTCTTCTCCAGAGGAATCAAGACCTGATTAAAAAGAGTCCTAAGGCCAAAGAAACTTTGCACGCTCGATTGAAATCATCCGAAGTTAAAGTAAAAAACGAGCTCTACCTCACCAATCTTCAGATTGAGACTATGGAAGAAAACATTGTCCGCTCTGGCTGCCCGGGTCTCTCTTTATAATATCTGATTTTACTTCTCAGTTTTCTTGATGTTACACTTATTCCGCACACACACATTATTCGCGGGAGAATGAGCTTTGAAAAAAGCCCTGTTCATCTTCCTTTTACTGGGAAGCTTGAATCTTCTGGCGCAGGACGAGGACCTGAATGCGCTGGAAACTTCGATTCAAGAAGACGTTACGACATCCACTACTGTTGACGAAGGTTCCACCGGTTCAAGAAATCGCTGGGCCAGCAAACGCTCTAATTATGACGTAAAAGATCGTGAAGGCCGTGTCCTTGATCTACGTTCCGTCTTAGAAGAAGGCTTTCGTCGAAACCCGTTCCAACAAATTCGTAACCAACAAAAAGAGCAGATCGAATTATTAAAAACCGATCTATATCAAAAGTTCTGGTTACCGACTGTTTCGTTGGAACTTCAGTCTTCGAATCACAAGATTGATCGCTTTCGTGAATCTTCACAAAGCACTCCCGGTATGGGCGCTCAGCAGGCACCAAACGGAAGTCTAGGTCTGGTGATTGATGAGTACACCCTCTTTAACTGGGGCCGTGACTATCTCCAATACCAAAACGACAAGCAGACTCTTAATCGTTCGAATCAGCAACTTCTTGAGGCCCGTCGACGACTCAAGTTCTCGCTTATCTCTCAGTACTTCAACATGATCCGAGTAAAAGCGATTAAAAGCATTTATCAGGAACAGCTTCGTCAGACTTCGTTCATTCACCGTCTGGCCCGTGAAAAACTGCAGTTAAGAAAAATCCGTGCTCAAGAGTACTATCAGACTCGCTCTGAATATCTTCGTGCTCAAACTGAGTACCAGCAAATTCTTTATGATGTAGGTCTTCAGGAAGAGGAACTCGCGAACCTTCTAGGTGACGAGTACCGTGGTTCATATCGCTCAGTGGAACAATTGAAATACGTTTCAATTAACACTTCAATGGATGAGGCCCTAAAGTTTGCTCAAGAGCAGAGTGTGGAATATCGAAACGCAAAACTTGCTTACGATAACGCCAGCCGTACTTACGAGAAGACCCTTAAAGACAACCTTCCTCTGCCGAAGTTTTCTTTTAATCTTGGAACTTATCGCACAGGTTTTGATCCAGAAGGAACTTCTTGGAACTATCAGACCACTCCAGGCAACCGAAACATTGAACTGGTTGCGGCGATTGATATGAAATGGACCCTACTCGGTGAAGGCGGTTTCTTCAACTCTCGCGACAATCAACAGTCATTCTTAAATAAGCGCATCTCTGAAATTAACTTCTTCAACACTCGTCGTGCTCTGGAAGTTAAGATCAAAACGATTTACAGAACCGTTCGCTACCTTGAGCAAAAAGTTGAGATCGCACAGGATCAGCACAAAAACGCTCAAAAGAACTATGACTCTGTCTTAGACAACTATATCGGTGGTCGCGCGACTTATTCTGATATCAAGCTTGCCATTGATAACCTGGTGAACTCTTTCACGAACTCTGAGAACGTGAAGTACAATCACCTTCAAAAGAAATTAGAACTGGCCGATTTTATGGGTCTTGAGGATTTCCCAGGGGAAAACTTCGAGTCACTGGCACAGAGGTAACATATGAAATACTTACTTTTACTTCTTATTCCAGCTCACGTTTTTGCGGCCGGCTTCTTTGATCTTTCGGAAGAAGAGCTTAATCCTAGCTCAGAAGATATTCTGATCAAGAAGCCAGAAAAATATCAGCGCGATGAATCTATGATCTATAACTTCAATTCAAACTTGGGGATCAGAGATCAGCGTCGTTATACAGGTGAAGACAGAAACCGCTTCTCTCTCGCGGGCCACATTTCCGGTGACTATGAGCACTTCAATAATCTTCTTGGTGCAGAGGTCGCTTACATGAGAAGAACAACACGCTATAACCAAATCTGGTATGGCGCTCAGTTCTTTGCTCATAATACTTACTTTGACGCCATTACTCAGAACCATAGCTTGGGAACGAATCCTAATTCAGAGGGCGCAAACCCTCGCCCTGGAGACTCTAAGGCCAAGGTCATGGCCGGTGGTCTTGGTGTAGGTTATCGCTTCAAACTTCTTTTGGAATTTCTTCCAACTGAAGATTGGTTTGAAAACATTGATGTCTTTGTTAACTACGTTCAAATGAATGATTCATTCATTGATCGCAAGTATGCCGGTTATGGTTTGACCACTAACTACGGCCTACATAAACGTTCTGGTACCTCTTTCTTTTATGGAGGAAAATTGTCCTATAACATCGCTTCAGTGACTCGCGAAGCAATCGGTAATGAGAGTAAGAGTGACCGCTCTTTCGCTCTAGGTTGGTTGTCACTTGGGCTTGAATTGGGCTTTTTCTATTAAACTATGATTCCTCGTTACGAAGTTTCAGAAATTAGTTCGATTTGGACCGAAGACAAAAAGTTCTCCTACTTCATGCAAGTAGAGATGGCCCTGCTGAATGCATTGGAAGACACCAAGATGATTCCAAAAGTGAGCGATAAATTTCAGAAGGCCGGAATTAATCTTCCTCGCATTCATGAAATTGAGGCCACTGTTCATCACGATGTGATTGCTTTTTGTAGTTCCATAACTGAACAAGTTGAAGCTTCTGCCGGGAAATTCTTCCATTATGGTTGTACCTCATCGGACGTGATCGACACTGCTCTTTCTCTTCAGATCCGTGACTCTCTTGAAATTGAAATCAAGTCCCTCCGTGAGCTGCAAGATGCCCTTTGGCAAAAAGCTCTCGGCGCGAAACACCTTTATACTTTAGGTCGCTCTCACGGGATGTTTGCCGAGCCTATGAGCTTCGGTTTTAAGTTCCTCTCTTACGTGAGTGAGTTTTCTCGTCGTTTAGAGGACCTTGAGAACTTTAAAAATACCCTCACCGGACAGATGTCGGGTGCGGTTGGTAATTACACAATCCTTACTCCGGAAGTTGAGGCGAAGGTCCTTAAAGCTCTTAATCTTAAAGTAGAACCACTTTCTACTCAGGTGATTCCTCGGGATCGCCATGCCACTCTCGCGGCACTTCAAGCAGGTGTTGCTGATGCATTAGAGCGTCTCGCGATTGAGATTCGTCATCTTCACCGCTCTGATGTGAATGAAGTCATCGAAGGCTTTAAACCGGGCCAGAAAGGTTCTTCAACTATGCCTCATAAGAAGAACCCAATTGCATCAGAAAATATTTCAGGTCTGGCACGTGTCATTCGTTCTCATGAAATCATTGCCCGCGAAAATACTCTTCTTTGGCATGAACGTGATATCTCTCACTCTTCTGCTGAAAGAATGTGGCTACCGGATAGTTTCGGTCTAACAGTCTATGCCCTGAGACGCGCGGCCAAGATGATTCGTGATCTTCATTTAAATGAAGAGAAGATCACATTCAGAGTTCAGAATGAATTTGCCACGGCCTCAAGTTACATCCTTCATAAACTTCTTCCGACTTACAATGGAACACGTGAAGAGCTTTACGCTCATATTCAAGCGGCCTCGTTTGAAGCAAAATCTCGTGATGAATTTATTAAGGGACTAGAGTCTCGAGGACTTGCGATTAAATCTCTGCCACTACATTCTGTGAAAGACATGTATGAGGCTCAGACCGAGGCGGTCTTCAAACGCATTAAAGAGACTTATAAGCTTACTTAATCTCTGTAATGATGTGATCTTGGCCAGTGAAGAGACTTTGCTCAGATTTAATATAAGTCTTTGCTTCTTCTACTGAATCGAAAAGACCCAGGCTCACTCTATACCAGTTGCCCTTCCCTTCGATTTTCACTTCATTGATGATTGGGCTGTAGCCACGAACAGTGAAGCCTTCAGCAAACTGTTTTGCTTCTTCCATCGTGTTGTATGAACCCAATTGAATCGTGAACTTGCCGGCCATGGTTGACTGAGGCGCAGCAGTCGTCGTTGGTGGATTTTGTGGAGTTGAAAATTTTTCTAACTCATCTGACAGACGATTCTTTGATTCATCCATTAACTTTTTAAGTTTTTCTTCGTCAGTAAGTTTTGCATCTTCAGAAACAACAGCTTCAGCATCTTCTTCAACAGTTGATTTAAGCTCAACCGCTTTTACATCCTCCGGTTTTACACCTGAAGCATCTAAAGCAAGCTTTTTACCCAGACGAATTCCCAGTGTGAAACTAGTAATGATTAAAACCACCACAAACGTTAAAACGATGATGATTTCTTTTTTTTCAAAAATGATGACTTTGTTATTTTCTTCCATGTCATTATTTTAGGGGCTTACCCCACTTTTCGCTACACTTTTTCAAATCCGAACAAATCCATCAACTATACCCGTCTTTGATCGTCTGATTCAGGCCCTCGATTTAAAACCTCCCTGCCAAAAAGGAGGCATTATGAAAAAGCTTATTAAGAATGAAAAAGGCCAAGGGATCATGGAATACGTCATCATCTCGAGCCTGGTAGGTATCTGCTGTCTAGTGGCCGTTCGCCAATTCGGAGATGTGGTCCAAAAACGAATCAACAATATGAAAAGCCAGATTTCTCAGGAAATCGAACTTAAAGAGACCAAGTGAACCTCCTCGCTTGGTCCTTAAGTCTTTCTCTTTTAGTTGTCCTTCTGGTTCAGGCGGTGGAGTTTCAGCGCTCTACTGTCTGCCGGCAGGAGGCCTGGCGAAAAAGCTTCGAACTCATTACCAAAGCAACCCTTACCCAATCATCCCCTTATGAAAGAGACTGGCACTTAGGTTGTCGTCTCCACGTTTTAAGAAATCAAGACACCGTCACATGGCAAAGACTTCCCAAACTAAAAAGTCACAAGTTCCACTTACCCATCAAAGGCAAGCTATGAACCAGAGAGGTGAAATCACTCTCTTTTCTTGTTTTCTTCTTTTGGGCCTTATGGCCCTGGTTCTGGTTTGTGGACTTGAACTCAAAAAATCCTTCAAGCTTCTGGAAAAAAGATCCCATCTCTTTCTTTGCGTAAAAGAAACCAAAGGTGAATTCAATGAGTTTATGACTTTTATGGGACGAACCAATTGGGGAATTAAAAACATCAATCGGGCAAGCCTCATTATGATGTTCATTCCGGGCCTTCAAGGTGCGGCCATGGACGCTCAGAAACTCAAAAAGTATTTAGTGTATGCACAAAATATACGGCTTGTTTCTTATCTGAGAACTCTCAAAGACCTTAGAGGAAAGAGCTGTCCTCTAGATCCCCGCATGTTTATAACCCCATTTAAGACCAAACGAGATGCTGAAGAAGCACTCGTTCTAAGAGAGAACGAATGGACCTATTACTTTTTACAAAAACCTTATGTTTTAAGTCTCACGACTTCAGAGAAGGGATTCGAAAAAGTGAATCCAAGAATGGAATATGTCATGGAAGAGAAAGGGGCGATGTTGTCCTCCCACTTGCTCTCACGCTTTTGACCGCGAGCTTTTTGTTCGCAGGCCTGTTTTGGCTTAATCGCCACTTTGAAATGAAAACCAAGGAGCATCTAAGTGACTTCCGAATCCGCTGGAATCAATTGGAAAAAAAGTACCAAGATTAAACTAGGCCTTGCTTTAGTTTTATCCAACGTCTTTTTCTTCCTCTTATTTGGAAATCATTCAGAAGTGAAACAAGAAGCGACTGGCACTCCGGCCGGTTGGGTTGAAATCCAACTAAACGCTGAACTCTTCACCCCATTTCATTCTGGAAAAAAAGTGCTGATCGTAAATCGGATTGGCCGCAAAAAACTCGAAGGAGTGCTACAAACTCCGGCAACAGAAGGAAGGATGACTGTCCTTGTGAAAGAAGCTGAGGCCCATGCCCTCTTCCAACATGAGACCTGGGAAGTTCTTCCTTATTTGAAAAACTTAAACTTTGCATCGGTTAAAAAAGGTGAGTCTCATGAAATTCGTTATTAGTTTTCTCTTCTGCGTGAGTGCTTATGCCTCACCCATTCAGGTCTACTTCGAAGCAGATTCTACTGAAGCAAAGATGCTTAAGGACATTCTCATAACGGATTATCAAATTCCTGAGGAACTTATCAGCATGAAAAAGATCAAAGAATGTGAGGGAATTAAAACGAACGGAAAATTAGAACTGTGCCTAAAAAACAACGGAGACCTATTAGTGGTCTCCGTTGATCGTCATTTCATTAATGAATCACTGAAAGTCTTTCAGGCCCCATAGGAGCGATGAATGAATTACTTAGCAGCGGCTTTCTTTGTAGCAGCTTTTTTAGCTGGAGCTTTCTTAGCAGCAGCGGCCTTTGGAGCAGCAGCTTTAGTAGCTTTTGGAGCGCCTTCGTGGATATCGAACTTAGGAGTTGTACCCTTGTTACGGTTAGCAGCTTTTCTTTTAGCACCCATTGCTCTGTGCTTAGCTTTACGACGGTTTTCAGTTACTGCGGTTCTTGATGCCATAGGTATCTCCCAAATAAAAACTTATAATCTATTAAATTTGAAGCTCCTCAATTTAACGATAAGCCTCCTATTTGTCAAAGTCTTACTCATATTACCATCTGCGTCACTAGCACAGGTATCCCCGAGTGACGTCATTCTGGCCAAAGGCGAGCAAAAAGAGCTCCCCTTTTTGGGCCTTAAGAACTTCTCGGTGGGTAATCCAGAGGTCATTTCTTACAAATGGATGCCCAAAACCGGGAAACTTTTGGTGAAAGGCAAGAAGGTCGGCTTCACCGATTTAGTGGTTTGGGGAAAATCCGGCAAAGAAATTGTGAGTATTTACGTTCTTTCAAAACAAAAATTCCTGAAAACCTTCCAACTAGCGGATGCTCTCAAAAACCTCAATCTCACGATTGATATCAAAGGGCCCGTCATGACAGCGGCCGGAACCCTCTCCGATTTTGCGGATTACCTCTATCTCCAGAAGATTAAAGGGCAGTTCCAGGAGCAGGTTTTCTTTAAAATCAACCTGGAACCCAAACTCAGAAACCATATCGTAGGTCAGATCTATAAAAGGCTCTATGCCAATGGCTTCTCGTCCGTGGCCTGCCAGGCGGATTGGCTGGATATTATGTGCTTTTATGAGGGTCAGAATAATGAGGCCCTCTTAAAACAACTCGCTAGTTTTTATCGCGTTTCCTTTGTTCAACAAGACTCTCGACTTAAACATCAGAACTATCGCTTGAAACTTAAACTCATTCAGCTTGAACAAATGGACGGACGAGAAATTCATATGGGTTTGGATAAACTACAGGCGACGGTAAAGGAACTTTTCGAGAACGGAATCCGAAGTCTGATTGATCGAAATATTGTGCTACTGACTCAAATGAAAATGGATCTTTCTTCACTCGCGGAACCTGAAATGGTGGTGAATCTTAATACTCCTCAAATTATTGAGATCGGTTCTCAAATTCCTTATCAAAACATCGCCACTCAAGGAGCGACAGTGATTGCTCCCATTGATTGGAGGTTCGCGGGCCTTAGAATCAAGACCAAAATCACCGAGTCCTATGGAAAACTTCTAGTAGAATACGAAACAGAATTCAGTCGCCCCGTAGAACAGGCCATTAGCGGTAGTAAGGAAGTTTCATCAGTTCTTCTTGAATTGGGAAAACCCATGAAAATTTTCCAGATTGGTTATCAAACCACCGCCAAAAGTCGCAAAGGGATTCCTTTTATTTCTGATATCCCTATTCTGAAACATCTCTTTGAATCGAAGTCGGATCAAAAGACCTACAAACACATTTACGGTTACATCGTGCTTGAGGCGGTAGAGTAATGTTAAGTTTATTTAGAGAGCAAGAAGCACCATTAGGAAGAGAATTTGCTCTCGCGAGAGCGAGAGAACTTCTTGTTTCTTCTCTCAACAAAGGCATAATTCCTCGCTGGGAAGATTTTTTTCAGGAACTTCCGACCTTAAATGAAGCAGAAGACTTAGAGGCGATTAAAATCAATTTCCTAAAACTCACCCATTGGGAGTTTTTGAAAGACATCTTACAGCACCCTAGCACAGAATTTTTCTTTCATGGCCCGAAATCTTCTCAGATTGTAAACTTCTCAGGAGAAAAAGAATCCTTTGAAGTTCCCCTTTCAAGTGAAGACTGGCAGCTTTGGCTTGAGATTATTTCTATTCATTTCAAACAGAACTGGAACGTTGAGCAACCTTTTGCGAGTTTTTATGGAGAACTGTTTGGAAGAAATTTTCGTCTTACCCTTGTCCACGCCTCGACTTCACCTAATAACATTTCAAAACTCGTTCTGCGCTCCTTGGCCCCAAGACCTCATGATTTGAACTCATTCGGTGAGACCGAAGTCCTGGAAAAACTCGTTCGAGAAAAGAAAAATATACTGATCTCAGGTTCCACGGGCTCAGGAAAAACATCGCTCCTCACCTCCCTTTTAGGCCTTGTCCCTTCCGCCGAACATTTAGTCATTTTAGAAGACACTTATGAAATTCTTTCGCCTCATCCTCACCAGACCAGATTCCTTGCGGGAAAATCCATGGAGACCAGTCTGAAAGCGTATTTGTCCTACTCATTACGTCTCAGTCCGGACCGAATCATTCTCGGTGAGATGAGGTCTCATGAGGTAACTCCTTTCCTTATGGCCATGAATACGGGCCATAAGGGCCTTATGGGAACGATTCACGCTTCAAGTGCTGTGGACGCCCTTCATCGGGTCGCCTTGCTCTTTTCTCTTTATTCAGGGGAAGTGAATCTTTCATTTGAGAAAGTCATGGAACTCATTTGTAGGAACTTGGAAACAGTGGTGTTCATGGAAAACAAGAAGGTGAAGGAGGTGATTCAGATTCTGGGATCAGAAAAAGGTGTACCGTTTTTTGAGCAGATAAATGCTCCTCTGTTTAAGTTTTAGACGGCCTGGACCCCGTTTTATGGATAGCAAAGCATGTAAGCGTTGGCATAGACCTTGCTTATCAATTGCCATGAAAAAATCATTCATTACAGTTCTCGCTTTCATGGTTTTGGGCCCTAACGCTAATGCAGGAGGTATTTGTCATGACCTTCCTCTTAATGAGTCTATCAGGGTCAATCACTCCTTCCTGGGCAGTAAAACGATCCATCAAAAATACACTTTGGTACGCTCTGAAGAAAAAACCTATGATGTTTATTTGAATCTTAAATTCAAACCGTCCAAAGGTTTTAAGAAAGAAATGGCCCTTTCTTTCGGAGGACTTGATGATCAAACAATCAATGGAATTCTGAACAAGTTCTATCCTGAAAAAATGGAGTCTTGTTTTAGAGAATATGAATCTTCTCTCGCTGATGAACTTGGACGAAAAATCAGATTACATATCTATAATGAGGCCGTTCACAAAACCATCGTAAAACCGCCGCAGGTAAGAATCTCAATTAAAGACAGTGAGTTTCGTTCACACAGCAAGGCCTATAACATGTCCTCGGATTGCCCGACACTGATTCACGAGGCACTCCACCTCTTAGGTCTCGTTGATGAGTACGTAGAAAAATGGCAGGGTTTCTCACATAAGTTCTCTTCACTCATTTTAAGGCCACTTCGCCCGGTAAATGAGAATGTTCTGCCGGCCTTTGACTGCCGTGCGATTGGCCCTGACAACTCAGCAATGGCAAATCCGAGTGCCGTCCAATACACCCGCTCCCTCTTCTCGGGTCACATCAATGCTGTCATTTATCCTAATTGTGTTAAAAAAAATGAGAAGTACTTTGGTTGCGCGAAGTTTTGGGCAAAAACCAGCCACAAAAACAATGGAGCGATCCCAAACATTTCAGACTGTACAGAGAAAGTTCCAGATTATTGTAAGGATGAATCTTGGGTAATGATTGATGAGCTAGATTCCAAATAGATCTGTGAGACCCCAAGGTCTAGTGGCCGTAAAAATCCCTGCATCGACAGTGGGTATTCCGGATATGCTTTCCAATTCACCGTCTTTTAGAAGGCCATTGATCAGTTCCATTAGCTGAACATTAAATTTTTTTATCGTTTTCTCAGAGGCCTTAAAAGTGGCAAACTCCTGCTGCTCTAACGGCCCCTTAAACTCGGCATCTAAAAAAGACTTTATCCCTTTTTCCTGAATGAGCTTTCTTAGAGGACCGTTCTCTCTTAGCTTAATCACCTGATGAACTTTAAATTTCACTTTATCCCCAGGAAGTAATTCAATGAAGTTCCACTTATCAAGTTCCAGAAGAATACGTGTCGTCTCTGTATGAGAAATCCCAAACTTCTTTTCAATCATTTTGGGTTTCATTCCTCCCAACATCAGTTCTAAATAGGCCAGCCTTTGGGGCTTTTTCGCCAGAAATGCTTCTTGTTCCAGACTTAACTCTCGCGATCCTGTTTGGCGCTCAGTCTCTAGATATTTCAAAAGATCAGTAATTTGAATGTCCAAAAAATGACAAATCTCCCCCAGGCGAGACAAAGACATATCTCCAGAAGAAAACATCCGCTTTACACTTGCTTCACTTAAGTTCAGTCCTCGCGCCAGATCCTTATAAAGGATCCCCTTGGATTTAAGAAGTTTTTTTAATGCCTCAATTAACCTGTATTCATTCTTCATGGTGCATGCCCTTTAAACCTAAGGTATCACATTTCAATACTTTTTATGAAAGTATTGAAAACTATCGCTTTTGAATAGAGGATTCGCCTATGGACAAACCAATTTTTAAAAGTGTTTTAGAGAAAAAGATTCAAAAGGCCCTAGAATCCAGGCCAGAAATTCTTGCCCTATGGTTAGGAGGTTCTGAAGCAACAGGAAAGATGGATCAATACTCCGACTCTGACATAGTCATGATTTCTCAGGATCCTCTCCTCCCTTTCAGTATTATAGAAAGTATTATTGGGCCGAAGGACATCTACCTGTCCACAGATGGCCCTTATAACCAGCGGTTCTATGTTCTACATGATTCACCTGAAACGTACTATATAGATGTGGTCGTCTTCTCGGAGATGAGTGAAGAGCATTATACCGAGTATTATAATCACGCCAGACATGGCACTCCCGTTATTCTTTTTGACAAGCTAGGAATAATGTCCAGAGCATCTGCAAAACCGAAGCTAGAAAATAGTAAAATTGATTTTCGCAATGAGCGGGCAAAATTTGAAATTATGTACCGCACCTTTCTAAAAGAGGCATTGAGAGGCAAGTTCATTGATGCTCTGTTGTTCTATCAAAAACTCATTCATATATATGCAAAGCTCCTTAGAAACATTCATGCCCCTCAAAAACAAGATTTTAGTCTCAGATACCTTTATCTTGATCTTCCTCAAGAGAAGTCCCAATTGATCGAAGGGCTTTTCAAAGTTTCCAGCATCCGTGATATGCAAAACTATTCGCTCCTCTTGCAGAACGAAGTTGAAAAGTTAACGAAAGGAGAATGATGAATATTCTTGTTATTGGTGGTACCAGGTATTTTGGTAAAAGATTGGTCAATCTACTCATACAGAGGAATTATTCAGTCACAATCGTCACCCGAGGGCTATACGAGGATGATCTTGGAGATAGAGTGAACAGACTTGTCGCTGACCGACGAAATCCACAGGATTTGAGGAAGGCCATAGGTTCCCTTTCATTTGACGCCGTCGTTGACCAGGTCTGTATGAATGGAACTGAGGCCCAGGATGCCATCAGCATTTTTCAGGGAAAGACTTCTTATTATCTAATGACATCCACTCTCTCGGTCTATGAACCAAAAGCAAATCTAGCAGAGGAAGACTTTATAGCGGAAAGTTATCTTCAAACAAATGACTCTTCCTATGCGGGAGGAAAACGTCGGGCAGAACATGTCTTTGCGACTTCCGCTCCTTTTCCAACTGCATTCGCTCGCTTCCCTATTGTTCTGGGCCCTGATGACTACACCCAGAGGTTAGAGTTGCATATTCAAAATGTAAAACGGGGCGAAGGAATTTACTTCCCCAACCTCGAGGCCAAGTTCTCGTTCATTTCCTCTGAAGACGCGGCAAGGGCCCTATTGTGGCTAGTGGAAAACAAGCATAAGGGTTCTTTTAACTTTGCCTCATCAACTCCTATGACACTAAAAGATCTCATGAAGTTGATTGAAACTAAGACGGGAAAAAGCGCCATCTTTTCACAGGACCCAAATGCAGTATCTCCATTCGGCATTGAAAAAGACTATTTTATGGATGTGAGTAAAGCTTTAAAGCTGGGATTTAAAACAAAAGACCTGAAGGATTGGCTTCCGGATCTTATTAAATAAAAAAAGGGCCCGAAGGCCCTTATTTTAGTCGCGGACGGCTAGTCACGCTTAAGTTTTTTGTAGGTCACGCGGCTTGGTACGTCCGCTTTGTCACCGATACGGCGACGAAGATCTTCGTGGTAATCTTCGAAGTTACCTTCGAACCAAGTTACCTTTGAATCACCCTCGAATGCCATGATGTGCGTACAAATTCTGTCCAGGAAGTAACGGTCGTGGGAAATAACCACCGCACAACCTGCGAAGTCTAAAAGTGCGCGCTCAAGGGCCTGAAGTGTATTTACGTCAAGATCGTTGGTCGGCTCATCCAGAAGAAGCACGTTACCTTCTTCACGAAGCATTTTTGCCAAGTGAACACGGTTCTTTTCACCACCCGAAAGTTCCTTGATGCGTTTTGATTGATCTTCACCAGAGAAGTTAAATTTCGAAACATAGGCACGAGCATTAATTTCCTTGTTACCAAGTTTAATCAGATCAACATCGCCAACGATTTCTTGGAGGATGGTCTTCTCACCGTCCATCTCACGAGACTGGTCGATGTAAGCAAGTTTAACTGTCTGGCCAACTTTGAAAGTACCAGCGTCCGGCTTCAATTGATCAGTGATCATTTTGAAAAGTGTTGTTTTACCAGCACCGTTTGGACCGATGATCCCTACGATACCACCCGGTGGAAGTTTGAATGATACGTTTTCATAAAGAAGTCTGTCGCCAAAGCCTTTGGCAATACCATCAGCTTCGATAACAACGTCACCCAGACGAGGTCCGGTAGGAATGAAGAGTTCATTTGTTTCGTTACGAGCTTCGGTCTTAGAATCAGCAAGCATCTTCTCGTAGTTTTGGATACGAGCTTTAGATTTCGCCTGACGAGCTTTTGCACCCATGCGAATCCACTCAAGCTCTTCGGCCATTTTCTTGGCCTGTTTCGATTGAGATTTTTCTTCAGCTGCAAGACGGTTAGTTTTTTGCTCAAGCCATGAAGAATAGTTCCCTTCCCAAGGAATACCGTGACCACGGTCAAGCTCAAGAATCCAACCAGCAACGTGATCAAGGAAGTAACGATCGTGGGTGATCGCAATAACTGTTCCCTTGTACGCCTGAAGGTGACGCTCAAGCCACAATACTGTTTCAGCATCAAGGTGGTTGGTAGGCTCATCCAGAAGAAGAACATCTGGTTCAGAAAGAAGAAGACGGCAAAGGGCCACACGGCGCTTTTCACCACCCGAAAGAACTCCGCAAAGTTGATCCGAAGGAGGACAACGAAGGGCCTCCATCGCTAGTTCTAAACGTGAATCAAGGTCCCAAAGATTCTGGGCATCCATTTTATCTTGAAGAGAAGCTTGTTCATCAAGAAGCTTATTCATTTCGGCATCAGTCATCTCTTCGCCGAGTTTCATGTTAACTTCTTCATAGCGCTTAACAGTCGCGACCAGGTCAGCAAGACCTTCTTCAACAACTTCTTTAACTGTTTTATTAGCATCTAGTTTTGGATCCTGCTCAAGGTAACCAAAAGTGATTCCTTTATTTGCAGTTACAGTTCCAAGATAATCTTTATCAACACCTGCAATAATTCTTAGAAGTGATGATTTACCGGAACCGTTTAGACCTAGAACACCGATCTTGGCACCAAGGTAGAATGAAAGTGAAATATCTTTTAGAACTTGTCTCTTAGGTGGATAGATTTTTCCAACCTTATGCATTCCAAAAATAATCTTTTTGTCATCAACGACGGCCATGGGACTTCCTTTTAATTTTAAGAAGCACCAAAAATAGCATATTGCCTACATTAAGGCCATGAGATCACCTAGGAGGAGAAAGATAAAGGCGAGATAAGAAGGCAGGAAAAAGATGGATAAAAGTCCTAGTTTTATCACGATGAGTCTTTTTTCAAACAATTCAAAATGCCATTTTTCTTGGAAGCGAAGCTCTTCCATCAAATATTTCACCTCTTCCTCATAACTCCCGCCTTGTTTCAGGGCCTTCTGGCAGGTTTCTTTAAGCTTTTGGACAATACTTTCAAGCGCTTTTTGTTTGATAGAAGTGAGTTCTTGAACTCCGGCCAGGGTAAAAATTTCTGTTCGTGATAAAGGGACCTTCACCAAGGAGCGCAACACGAAGAGCATCTTCCAGATTTTTCCAATGTCCCCGAAATATTTTTTTCTGAGCCATCTTAAGAGAAATGGAAGCGAAGAAAGGCCCAACGATTGCCAGGCAAAAATGCAAAAGAGATGAAGTGGAGAAACTTTAACTTCGACTAAATTCAAAGCACCAAAAATAAACATCCAAGTAAGTCCCATCATCATCGCCATCTGAAGCCAAGTTCCCATCACCGCCTCACGAATCTTTTTTTCAAACTGACGATCAACTTGAAGACCTTCTCTTAAAAAAAGAATGGAATCTTGATAGTTCCCTCCCATTTTTCGAGCGAGAGAAAATATGACCTCAACGATCTCTGTATAAAACTTGTAGGATGGGAGACGACCGAGGTTTGAAAAATCCTGGCGATTTACCCAATTAAACTTCTTGAGCCAGGCCTCTAATTCCTCTGCAGGATTTTTTCGGATAATCAACGAGTTAGGTAAAATTTTTGAAGGCCTTTCCACCCAATAAACAAGAACTGTAATAATGATGAAATAAAAGAGATAAGACATGCTTAATTTCCTTCAGTAAAATCCGCCCAACTCTCCTCGTTTTATTGACATCAAGCAAGGCGTTATCATACTTTCAATTGTATGAATTCACTTCAGAAACAAACTGCAAAATCGGTCCAAGATTCACATGAGACATTCCTTGTCACATTTGAAAAAAATCTACTGGCGATGCAGGATGCGGTTGAAGTTGAACTTTTAATGAAAAAGCTTCAGTACCTGGGGATTAACTTTGATCCCTTCCAAAGCGAGATTGAAAGCGTTTGTAGTCAGATTATGGATCAGTTGGGTCTAACCACTCATATGAAAAATCCATACCTCGCCACCAACATTCTCCTGCGCCTTCTGGACAAAACTGAAGAGAGATTGAACAACCTTAAGCAGTAAATCTGCGGAACCTTACATGAACAAAATTCCTGAATGCCTGATCCATCCGGTATCAATCAAGCTATTGCGTGCCGGCCACCCGTGGATTACTGCGGACAACTTCTCTAACCGTTTTCCTCGTCACTCGGAATTCGTGATCGCGACCGACGACAGAAAACGCCCGATGGCCCTTCTTATGCACGACCCTTATCACAAGAATGTGAAGGCCCGTGTATGGAGCACGAAATTTCCGTTTGACCGTGAGGCACAACACTTCACTGCGAGCATTCAAGGCCGTCTTGATCTGGCCTTTGAAAAACGCATTCAGCAGAAAGAACTAAAAGAGCGAGAAAATTATTATCTCGTGTTCGGTGAGGCGGACCATCTCCCAGGACTTTTTGTTCTAAGACTAAAAGACCGTGTTCTGATTCAGTTCTATACTCAATTCTGGAACCGTTATAAATCAATTATTCAAACCACCATTCAGGAAGTGTTTCCTGAAATCAAAGATGAAAACGTTTGGTTCCAACTTCGTGGAGAAACCAAAGAGCTTCAAAAGCTTCCGCAAAATTCAATTGATCAAAACAGAAGAGATGAATTTCATATCGCGGAATTTGGCATTCAATATCTAATTCGCCTTGGTTCTTCATATGATCATGGTCTTTATACTGATATGAGTTCTATTCGCCATACTCTGGCGAAACTCATTCAACCAGGAAACGCAGTTCTTAACCTTTACAGCTACACTGGTGCTTTCTCACTTTGGGCCATGAAACTAGGAGCGACTCAAGTCACTTCAGTGGATCTTTCTCCAAAGTACATTGAATGGCTTCAACAGAACCTGGCCCTAAATCCAGAGTTGAATCATACTCAGCACGATGCCATTGTTTCGAGTGTGGATGATGCTCTTACGAATCTTAAGAAAGAAGATAAGAAGTTTGATGTGATTATTTGTGATCCTCCTTCATCTTCATCTGATGGGGAAAAGAGAACATCGGCAAGCAAGGCCTATAAAGAGCTTCTGCAGAAGATGGATCCACTATTAAATCCAAAAGGTAAGCTGGTGGTGTTCCTTAATACTCACCAAGTGACTCAAGAGAAGTTTGATCGACTGATGAAAGACTATCTCGCGGAACTAAAACTTAACTACAAAATGTCGACCCGACTCCATTTAGGACAAGACTGTCCGACTCTGAAAGGCTTCCCGGAAGGAAGTTACTTAAAGGGTCTGGTGCTTGAAAAACAATGATTAAAGTCCAAGCTCTTCGTAAGACCTTCACCTCTCAGGTTAAAGAACCAGGACTCATGGGGTCCTTGAAAGGACTGGTGAAACGTGAAACGAAATCCAAGGACGCGCTTAAATCCGTTAATCTAGAAATTCAACAAGGTGAGATCATTGGTCTCATTGGTGCCAATGGTGCAGGTAAAACCACTTTGGTTAAAATTCTCGCCGGCATTGTTCATCCAACTTCAGGTGAAGCGACGGTTCTGGGGTATAAACCTTGGGAACGTGATAATGGTTACCGTAAGCAGATGGCACTCATCATGGGCCAAAAGGCCCAAGTCTGGTGGGACCTTCCGGCCCTCGATAGTTTTATTCTTCTGAAAGAAATTTATCAGATTGAAGATTCTCTTTATAAAAAGAACTTAGAGTTCTTGGCGGATACGCTGCAAATTCATGATCAGCTCAAAGTTCAAGTGAGACGCTTGTCTCTCGGGGAACGAATGAAAGTGGAACTCATGGCCGCTCTTCTACATAACCCAAAAGTGATTTTCTTAGACGAGCCGACCATTGGCCTGGATATCTCTGCCCAGAAAGCTGTTCGTGAATTCATGAAGAACTATCAGCAGGAATTTAAACCCATCACCATCCTGACGTCTCACTATATGGAAGACATCAAGGAACTGTGTCCACGAATCGTCATCATTAAAGAAGGCGAGTTCGTGTATGATGGTGCTCTTTCAAAAGTTCAGCGCTTAATGGGTGATGAGAAAGTTCTAAGTGTCACAACTCCGGACAAAAACTTTAAAGTCTCTGTACCGAGAACTGATCTTTCTGTGAAAACCGCCGAAATTTTTAAATCCAATGAAGTGCTGGATCTTAACATCCACGATCCTTCCATCGAAGACATCATCGAATCCATCATGAAGCATGGGATGAAGGCCACATGAACTGGTGGCGCCATGTAATGGCGATGGAGCTTCGAAAGATCCTCGCCTACCGTTCAGATTTCTGGATTACCTTTATTGGCCAGACCTTGATTCAGGTCCTGATTGCCCGCGCCCTTTGGCAAAGTATCTTTGAGGCCAACGGTGCCTCCGAGATGAATGGCTTCACTCTCCCCATGATGACCCTGTACTTTCTGATTGTTCCCATTGGTTCAAAAATGCTTATGGGTGAGAACATCGGATTTATCTCTCGCGAAATTTACGAGGGAACTTTTAATCGTTATCTCATTTATCCGCTTTCGTTCTTCCAATATAAGACCCTTACCTATCTCACTTACAGTGCTTTTTATGGCCTGCAGTTGATTCTGATTTATTCATTATTCAATCTCACCCAATCAGGCATGACTGGCGACATGCTCTTAAACCTTGTCACAGGTGTGGGTGTCTTCATGATTGCCTCTTTTGCTTACTGTATGATGTCGATGGTGGTCGAACTTCTCTCACTCTGGGCAGATAACATCTGGTCCCTCATGGTGATGGCAAGATTTGGCTCATCATTTTTAGGCGGAGGATTTATTCCGATTAATTTCTTCCCGGATTGGATGGTTGATGTTCTTAAATTTTTACCCTTTCAATACTTCATTAGCTTCCCAGTCAGAACTGTGATGGGTCTAGTGACGAGAGAAGAAATGTATGAAGGACTCTTTTTCCTAGTCGCTTGGGCCTTCATTTTCATGATGACGGCCAATCTCATCTGGATGAAAGGTCAGAAAAAATATAATGGGGTCGGTATATGAAAAGATATCTTCATCTCTATTTATATTTTCTTCAATTTTCATTCTCTAAGGCCATGGAGTTTCGGATTGATTTCACTTTCCGAATTCTGATGGACATTATTTACTACGCCGTAAATATTCTTCTTTTTAAAACTCTATTTCTCCACACAAGCATGATTGCTGGTTGGACCGGAGAGCAGATGATGGTCTTCGTGGGCTGCTATCTTTTAGTTGATGCCATTAACATGACGGTCTTTTCGACCAATATGTGGTGGCTTCCGGCCTACATTAATAAAGGAGAATTGGATTACTATCTCATTCGTCCGGTGAATCCTCTCTTCTTTCTTTCGCTCCGAGAATTTTCGGCGAACTCTTTTGTGAATCTCATCACGGCCGTGGCGTTCTTTATCTACTCACTCTCAAATTACACCGGCGCCTATGATTGGATGCAACTTCTGGGACTACTGGTGCTTCTCGTGAATGGAGCTTTGGTTTATTACACTCTTCACATGATGATGATCATTCCAGTTTTCTGGACCCATAGTTCACGTGGCTTCATTGATCTGTTCTATTCATTGGGACTTGCGATGGAGCGTCCGGATAAAATTTTTAAAGGTTGGTTGCGTGTCGTCTTTACGATGATTGTTCCACTCACGGTGCTTGCTTCATTTCCAGCGCGAGCGTTCTTGGAAGGATTTACTTTTGATGTTCTTCTTCACATCACACTGGTAACAGTGGGCGCGTGGAGTCTCATGCTCTTCTTATGGAAGCAAGGTCTTAAAAATTATTCGAGTGCTAGTTCTTAGAAGGCAGTTACACGTCCAGTAAGGATGTCCCAGAACATTCTGAAATCTCCCAATAGGCTGTACCAAGGATGCTTGAAAGTTGCCGGACGGTTTTTTTCAAACCCAAAATGGCCAATCCACGCGAAACCGTAACCCACTACAGGCAGCAGGACCAACGTCATGAGATTGCCGGTGAAAAAGAAGAGAAGCAAAAGAGAGATGACCCCACATGTCCCGACAAAATGCAGTTGGCGACAATGCAAATTCGCGTGTTCACGTAGGTAATATGGGTAAAAATCGCTAAAAGTTTTAAAATCCATTGTCTCTCCCTATTTCAATCTTAATGCCTAAGAGGGCGAATTCTCAAGAATTTTTATTTCGAACTTAAGGTTTATCTGACAAATCCGATAAGCTACAAAAGGCGGCTTTTTTGAAGAGTTTAATGTTTTTAGCAATGTTTAGTTGGACAACAGTAAGTTGGGGCTTCTCTCCCGACTGTTTCTTCTGCTTACCTTGGAGACAAGAAAGTCTTAGACCTCAAGTTCCAGAGTGGCCCATCGAATATGTGAAAATCGAAAAGGTCGACTACGAGCGGAACTCTCAAACAGCGAGTTTTTGTAAACGTCCTGAAGACATGGTGGATACCATCGTGCTTCACCACTCTGAAACTCCTAGCACGGACACACCGGAAAGAATCAATGAGCTTCACCTTAACCGAGGAACGCCCGCTGATCCTTGGTATATGATCGCTTATTCGTATGTGGTGAACTCTCCTTATTCTGGTGCTGTTTCTCCTCGCGCTCGCGTGACTGAAGGAAGACCATTAGATCTTGTGGGTGCTCATGCCGGATCAAATATTTTTGTTCCGATGGATGAAGACCAAAAGAAAATGTGGGAAGACGGTAAGATCACTTGCGGTAAAGAAGGCGGAGAATTTAAGGTCGACTCAACAATGGAGAAAGACGGAAAGATCAAGGCCAACGTTACGACCATTGGTCTGGTTGTGATTGGTAACTACTCTCCTTTCTCTAAAACAAACCCGAACGGTTACTCTAGGAAAAATCCTCGATATCCAACTCAACAGACGCAAGACATGATTGCCAGAACCTCATGTCAGTTACAGAAGAGATATCCTCGAATGAAATATATTAAGTGGCACAACTACTATCATTCGACCAGTTGCCCGGGAACTATTAAAGAATACATCGGCCGCATTAAAACATTGGCCAGGAAGTACGGATGCGAATTTCAATAATCTTCATCATCATTATCTTTTCGGTCTCAGTCATGGGTTCAGATGATAAATCCATGAAAGAGCTGTTCATGAAATATGATCAGGTCATGGACCATAAAAAAATCGAACTCATTGATGAGGTCTTCTCCCAAAAATTCATCAAATCGAGCGGTGGTAAGGAAGAACTGATTTCCAAAATCAAAGAACTCCCTGCTCCATCAGAAAAAAGCAAACCAATGGCCCCGGATCTCTCGTGGAGAAAGGGCCTTAAAAACGAGATCTACTTTGCGAAAGTAAAAGAAATCTCATCCAACAAAAATAAGAAAGATGTCCATGAGACCGAATTCATGGTGATCAAAGAAGACGGTAAACTTAAAATCGACGGAACACTAGGTGATGGGAATTAAACTTATCGCAGTCCTTCTACTGGCAGTGGGATGTGGTTCCGAAGCGAATCTCAGTAATTCTGCTCTTGAGCAGTCTTCGAAGCTCTCGGACACTTCGAGTATCAAGGCCACTTCCACTGGAGTTCTCGTCAGACAAAACGGTAGCAGTGTTAAATACGATCAAATGCAAATCAATGGTCAGCTCTACAAAGTGAGTCTCAGCAGCTCACTCCTCTCTCTTGAGTTCATTGCGAAGTATCCATTGAACTCTCAGATTCCGGTGAAATACAAAGGTAATGTACGAAGTCAGGAAGTTTTTTTAGAAGTGATTGAAGCGCAATAAAAAAGGCCCCAAAAGGGGCCTTTCTATTTTCAACTAAGATTTAACGATACGGTCACGCCAAGCAACCACATCTGGTGCCAGGTAGTCGTACTTCATGGCATCGATTGTATACTGAGAGAATTCGTAGTCATGAGAGTGAGTCAGACACTCAGTCGGACACACAGTCGTACAAAGACCGCAATAACAACAAAGTGAAGTATCAATTGTGAACTGAGTCAGTTTCAAACGGATCGGCTGACCATTTGAAGTTTTCTTGATCTCAGTACCTTCAGGAAATTTTTCTGAAGCGATGTAAATACAATCAACCGGACAGGCCATTGCACATTGAGTACAGCTGATACAATTTTGAGCATCATTGAAGAGACGCATACGAGCTCTTTCAGGAAGAACTTCGCGAACTTCAGGGTACTCGATTGAAGCAGGTTTAACCGCCCATACGTATCTGAAAGTGATCCACATACCTTTGGCAGTTGTGTAGATACCATCAAAAAGTGCTTTAAAATATTCCTTCACGGAAGACGTTTCGTGAACTGCAGTGCTCATCGGTCTACCTCTCCTAGTACGATATCAATTGATCCAATAGATGCTACAAAGTCTGCCACCATCTGACCTGGGGCCATGTGTGGAAGCATAGACGTGTGAGTGAAACATGGAGATTTCACTTTCAAGCGGTATGGAGTTTTAGAGTCATTGCCTTCAGACACCAAGTGGAAACCAATTTCACCACGAGGAGCTTCTGAACGAACATACACTTCACCTTTAGGAAGCTTGATGATCTTAGGCACTTTGCCCATAACTGGACCTGGCTCAAGCTTATCAATCACCTGACGGATGATTTTGATAGATTCAACAACTTCTCTCATACGAACAATGTAACGGTTCCAACAGTCACCTACTACGCCGCGCTCGCCGTCACCAACTGGAACGTCGAATTCGAATTCAGAGTAAAGTGAGTATGGCTTGTTCTTACGAAGGTCCCACTTGTATCCAGAACCACGAAGTACCGGACCGGTTGCACCGTATGTGAAACAGTCTTCAACTGTAAGAACACCAACGTTAGATGTACGCTCAACGAAGATTTTATTCAGAGATACTAGCTCATGATATTTCTTCGCTTCTTGTTCCATATTATCTACGAATGCTGATACGCGAGCGATCTGGTCATCAGTCCAGTCGTTCCACACACCACCAATCCAGATGTAGTTATAAAGAAGACGAGCGCCTGAAACTTCTTCGAATAGACGAAGGATTTTTTCACGTTCTTCGAAGGCATATAGAAACGGAGTGAAAGCTCCAAGATCTAGTGCATATGTACCGAATGCCATTAAGTGAGAAGCGATACGCTGAAGTTCCGCAGTTAAGATACGAAGAAGTTCAGCACGACGAGGAACTTCCGTTCCAAGCATCTTCTCAACCGCCATTACGTATCCCCACTCCATGCTCATAGAAGCAAGGTAGTCGAGACGGTCAACGAAAGGAATGATACCGCGGTAATCAAGATTTTCAGCATGCTTTTCCATACAACGGTGTAAGTAACCAAGGTGTGGAATAGCGTGAGCAACGATTTCCGAGTCAGTCCAGATCTCTACACGTAGAACCCCGTGAGTAGCAGGGTGCTGAGGACCCATGTTCAGGGTAAGTAGCTCTGACTTTAGCTGTTCAGTTTCACTGTTAATGGTTGGCTTTTCTGGTTCACCAATGTCCCATTTAGATTGCATATAGTGGATTCCTCTTAATTACTTGAAGCTGCTAGTTGGGCCTTCTTAATCATGTCCTGACGAACGATGAATTCGCGATCTTCGAAGTTCATCTTGTTGTCTGGATAGACGGCCATACCGTTATAATCTTTCTGAGCAATGTAATCTTTTCTAAGAGGCCAGCCTTGCCAGTCATCCGGACAAAGAATACGGCGCATATCAGGGTGATTATTAAATTTGATACCGAACATGTCGTAAACTTCACGCTCTTGGAAGTTAGCGGCCGCCCATACTTTCACCACTGAATCAACAGCAGGTGCTACACGGTCAGTTACTTTAACTTTAAGAATGAACTCACGAGGGTTAGTTGTATCGAAGTGAGCAAGCATGTAACAAACTTCCATGAACTCAACCCAGTCTACACCGCTGATGCACTGAAGAGAGTTGAATGGCATTTCTTTGTTTGTTTTAAGGAACTCACAAACTGCGAAGATTTTTGAAGCTTCAACAGTGATGCTTGAATCAAATTTTGCATCTTCTGCATTGTTCACAGTGGCGTTTGCACCTTGAACGTTTGCATTGATGAGACTTGCTAGTTTATTGAAATCAACATTAAGCATGTTTTACCCACTTATTACGAAGAAGACGCTCGTTCGCGATTTTCTTCTGAAGAGTCATAACACCTTCAATAAGAGCTTCCGGACGAGGAGGACAACCAGGAACGTAAACGTCTACAGGAACCACTTCATCAACGCCTTTAAGAACGTGATAACCGTGTTGCCAGTATGGTCCACCCTTGTTGGCACAAGAGCCCATTGAGATAACGTATTTTGGCTCTGCCATTTGTTCATAAAGAACTTTCACACGAGTCGCCATCTTAAGTGTCACTGTACCAGCAACAATCATAAGATCCGCACGACGTGGAGTTGCCATGAAGGCACCACAACCAAATCTTTCTAGATCGTATTTTGCCATACCTGTGGCCATCATTTCGATCGCACAACAAGCAAGACCAAAGGTCATTGGCCATAAAGAATTTTTGCGACCCCAGTTGAGAAAATCATCAACGGTCGACAGTACAACACCATCTTGCATGGAGAACTCCGGTTCAATGAAAAAAATAATTACCCCTATTTGTACCTTTTGGGGTCGTTTTCGTCAATGAAACGGCTTGGAAAATCAGCTATTTCGAGAGAATGTCTTTGGGAATAATGTACGCCTATTTTTGGCCACAACGAGCAGAGTAATTCTGAACGAATTTCTCCTGACTGTCAGAGGCAGAAGCTGGTCCCCTTTTTGGTCCTTGCTGCATGTAGGCGAGACGCTTTTTATCATTCTCGCAAACCTTGCTTACTACCAAATCGTATTCCATTAGAGCTGCTACTGGATAAGGAACGCCATAAGCAGAGGAAATAAAATTTATTTTTTCGTCTTTTAGGTCTGAAAATGAGCTAGCGATCTCTCTTTTTACTAATTGTTTATTGAAACCGTCGAAATAAGAACCCACGTGATAAAAAAGTTCGACAGCCTTCTTGAACGAAAGTTGACCACTTGCGTCTTCGATTTTTTGGCAATTCGAACGGGACTGAATTGTTTTTGAGAAAAGTTCGCGAAGAACTCGGCATTCAGTTAAAAAGGCCTGAACTTCTCCCCCATTCCCTTCAATTGTCCCTTTAATAAAGTCTTTGGCATTAAATGCATCTGAATAAGGATTGAAACTCTCTCTATAAACATAGTGAGTAAGTTCGTGGGCAAGATCCAAAAGAGCATCGTCCCAAGCAAGACTCTTATTAATATAAACAACTGAGCGCGATTCATAGATCACGTGTTCAGGTGAATGTGGAGAAAATTTGCGAACTAAAGTTGTATCCGTAAGAGAGCTTTCTCCCACTCTGATCACATCTTGAAGTGTCAGACCGGTACGAGAGGCCTTGTATTGCGCTTCTTTAATAATCTGCTCACCAGTCGCAGAACGACTAAGAAGCTCTAGTAGCTTTTTAAGATTGAGTTCCTGAGATGAGGTGTAATCCATCCATGAGCGATTAGCACTCATGTTACCTTCTACATGGATTGTTTTCTCATCCATGGCGAAGAGAGGAAAAGTCGTCGTTACAAGCAGGATTATAGTATAAAACGTCTTCATTACCCTGCTTGTCGGCAGGACATAAAGGAACTCGAGTCAAAAGTTGATTACGGTGATTGAAATCTTAGGTGATGAATGGTCTTACCTGACTTGCTTACTTGGATATTCCCCAGGATTTTTGCCGGAGCAGTTGGAACCATCTCCCCTGCATAGGTCGCAATGGCAACCTGATAGTTACCAGGTGGAAGTTTTACTTCAGTCATACGAAGGGCCTGAGGAAGTGTGGTCCAATGACGGGTATCGGCCTTCTCTAGGGCCGCAATTCCTTTCGATGCTCCTACATAAGTTGCCATGGCCGCAGTTTTCGCAAGGAAGTCCCCGTCTCCATTACCTTGCTTAAGACTTTGGTAAACTTTCATGGCGGCAACGATCGCCACAATATGGCGAACGGCCACTCGGGTCCCAGTTTTCACATAGCGAGCAACCACGTCTTCTTCTAAAACGATACGGGCGATGTCACCATTTTCAGAAACCACCGGAAGTGGACTGTGATGAACAACGACACCTTTCTCATTTAAAAAGAAAACTTCCTGGCGCTGAACCAATGGAACGTTATCAATCATCGGTAATTCGAACTCAACCGCCGCTTCTTGAACCGCGAGCTTGGTCACATCATGAGCAAAAATGAAGCTTCCAGCATTGGCAGTTCTTTCTGGAATCATGCCAAGTTTGTTCATAGCAAAAGCTGTTACAAATTCTGTACCAACCGTGGCAATAAAAGTTTTTGCTGCCGGATTACTCACAGAATTCACAGCACCCTTAATTCCAAAGTTAAAAGGCTTCCCTACTTTCTGAGGAATCATTCCCTCTTCCAATACAACCACTACATTCGTAGGACCTAAAGCAACTTTATTAGTCACAACTTTAGAAGGTTTTAAGACCTTTACTTGATTGTCGTAATCACCACTACGAATTTCTTTTGTAAGAGAAAGAATTTTAAATTGGAGAAAATCTTTCAGGTCATTGTAGGCATGGGTCTTCTCATACAATTTCTGATCAGGACCTTTGCCCTTTTTTAGATTTTCTTCAAATGAACGAGTGTATTCGATGTTCTTCTTATTAAAGAGAGCGAACACTCCCCCTTCAGCATCCAGGATCTTATAAGCGTCCTTATACAACTGAAGCGCAATCTGATCATCATTTCTGATGTCACTGATTTCGTGAATCTGACCACCGAAAACCTTTAACATCAAATCCGTGTGATAAAGGGTTTTGGAAGTCGCAGAACGTTGAAGCTCAGTAAAATACGTGTCCCAAGCAAGAATGGTGGCACGCGCGGCCTGAAGATCTAGCTTCACTCCTTTCTTTAAGAAGCGAGCGTAATAGGACTTGGCGAGAAAGTAATGAGCGTAAGAGCGCTCGTAACTTGCTCCATAAAACACATCAGAAGCGTCGTTAATTAAAAGAGACGCCGCTTTGCTGGAAAGTCTTTTTGTATAGAGTTTGTCGATGAGGTCGAGGGAAGTTTGGAAGTGAATGATAGCGTTGTCTTCATCATTCCGAGAAAGGGCCACTGTTCCCATTTCCATGTGCCAGAGAAGAGAGCTTTTCTTATCTTCTTTAAGAGCGCTCTTCTCAAGGATCGCCTGGGCCTTCTCATAGTCTAACGACTGATAGGCCTCGCGATAGTCCTTCATCTGATCTTTCATCTTGGAGGCACAGGCCCCCAAGAATAAAAGAACAGCTAATAGTAGGCAGTGAAATTTTACCATCCTAACGATGATTTCTCAGAGTACTTAAAGACCTTCGTACGAGTACGAAGAACCTCAGTCGTCTTCTCAATATCTGTCATACGGATGTTAACAGAGTATTCCTTGATGGTTTTGCCATCACGTTTTTCAGGCTTCATATACACGTTACCGAAAATCATGATGTCTGCACCTGTTTGCTTACCAATTTTCTTGGCCGTAGCAGGATCAACCATACCATCATTTTGGTAAGTGATCTCTTTTAGGATTTTTTCACGAGCTTGGTTATCAACCAGTTCGAATTCACCAGAAAGAGAAAGCTCATTTAGCAACTCATCGTTCAGGTCACCGATTGGAAAATAAGCTTCAGAAGTTTGGTTTTGAACTTCAGCAATGAACACTTTTGGAGTGCCAAACTTAGATTTCATTTTGTTGTAACCAGGGTGTGCCTTCATTTGTTTAACAACGTCAGCAACCGCTTGAGTTGTATCAGCACTCATCCAGTTATCAGTAATTGAAAGTCCTTTTTCATCAGACTCATTAGCGTCAACACGTTTCGCTTTAAATCCACCACAAGAAGTGGCCAGCATAGAAACAGAAAGTAATACGAATAAAAATTTCATTTAGATCTCCTAATTACACTTCACCATGACGAGCTTTCACGAAATCTTCGTCAAGGTTTTCAAGAGCTTTCTTCACATTGTCTTTTAGTTCAGGATCGGCTTTTTCAACTAGATCTTCAGAGGCCTTATCAATCGCGGCCTTAAGACGAGCATCTTCCATACGGATCAGAGTCGCGCATGTGAAACCAACGTGATCTTTCTTAGCACCAAGTTTCTGCTGGTAGTTTCTCTTTTCCCAGTATGTCTTAATCACAGCGGCGCCATGGATAAGAGACTGAACTCTTTCTGCAAGAGTATTAGAAACATACTCTCTCATTGGAGCGGTCTTAGGATTGTTGGCATCAATTGCTGCCTGGCCTTCAGTTGAAGCAGCTAGTGACTTCTGAATGAAAGTTGTAATTTCAGAAGCGATATCTGAGCGAACATTTGCTTTCGCTAGATTACATGCGATTTCACGGTTAACTTTTGGCTCAGTTTCATAAGAAAAATAACGGAACTTTTTAGTGTCCATATTTTCTTGAGCGACCCATACTTCAGCATCTTCGATCCAGCCTGGACGAACAGTAGAAGAAGCATCGCGAACTTCATAATCGCGTGCAATTGTTTCAGAGTTATCAACGTCCTTCACTTTCTTTTTAGAAGAACATGCCACGCCGAGAGAAAGAATCAACAGGACAGACATCAGCTTCATCATAGGAGCTCCTTTTCCTTAGTCTAAGTGTAAATCCGATAAATGTTGTTCGATGTAATCGTTAAAGAAATGTTTTACTTTGAGGAGTGCGTCCGCTTGCGAACGGCCGGTAACTGTTTCTGAAGCGGCGAGAACTTTAAGCTTCTCCCCTTTCTCGAAACTCGTCATGTTCATGGTGAAGGTATATTTTTCAAAACCTTCAACGTTCAGGTATTCCTTAATTGAATCGACATTAAGAGAGATCATCTTTTGAGCGTCACCCTTAACAATTCTGAATCCAGACTCCGTGAGAAGTTCTTTTAGCTTCTCCGTCATCCACTCAGGGGCCTGACCAACTCTTAGCGCGAGATTTTCAACACGTGGTCTCGTTTCTCTCCAGGCCATGATGTCTTGATAAGTCATGCGAGCAGGACGACCTTGTCCAGCAACGATAGAGTATTTCTCGTTAAGCTTTTCACGCTCTAGATAAAGACGAACAATTTTTCTGAGATTCGTGCGGCTTCTGCGCGCCCAAAGGACGTTGAGTTCATCGTCGATTTTTTGAATACGATTACCTAAAAGGTCACTTGCCTTTGCACGATCAAGAGAAGCGAGAGCGTAAGTCAGGCCTTCTTTTTTAAAGTGCTTCTTTACTTCCACGCCTTCGAGAATTTGATTCACTGATTCTTGAAGAGATTGCTGAACTTCTTGTCGTACAGCACTCTGCCAAGGAAATGTTTGAGAGGAACTGGTGTTCACACTCAGGTCAGACTTAACTTGCACTTCGAAGATGCTGGCGAGATTGGCCTTTGCTTGCGCATCAGCTTGTGCCATGGTTTTTGATTCACCAGTTGCACATAATTCTGTGGCCTCAGCACATGCTTCATAAGGCGCATAAATCCAACCGGGAGTTTCTTGGGCAGTATCAGAAAGTTTTGGCCGTTTCTCAAAGAGGGAACAGCTACTCAAAAGTAACAAAATCAGGATGTTTTTCATTTGGAAAAATTCTGAACTCATCTCGAATTAAAGTCAACGAGACTCTCAATAAGCTTTTGACGCCAAGCCCTGTTTATTGACGATCGAACTCAAGAGGAGCAACCTCAAGGGAGCTTTCATTTGAAGTATTTCTGATTAAAAAGGAGGCCTTTTATGGAACATACCCTACCCGCTCTACCCTACCCAAAAGACGCACTTCAGCCCCATATTTCGAAAGAAACATTCGAATATCACTATGGAAAGCACCATCAGGCCTATGTCAATAAATTGAATACCCTGATTAAAGGTTCGAAATTCGAGAACATGCAGCTGGAAGAGATTATTAAAAATTCTGAGGGGCCTATTTTCAACAATGCCGCTCAACACTGGAACCACAGCTTTTTCTGGAACTGTATGGCCCCTAAAGCAGGCGGTTATCCGGGGGGAAAAATTGGGGATATGATCACGAAGAAATGGGAAAACTTCGATAAGTTTAAAGAAGTCTTCTCAAAGTCGGCCGTGGACAACTTCGGATCAGGTTGGACCTGGTTGGTTCAAAACCAAAAAGGTGACCTGGAGATCATGAATACCTCGAACGCGGACACTCCAATGGCCCATGGATTGACTGCTCTTCTGACCCTGGATGTGTGGGAACATGCCTACTACATTGACTACCGAAATGCTCGTCCCGACTTCGTAACGGCCTTTTGGAATATCGTGAACTGGGACTTTGCTAATAAAAACCTACGCTAAATAGAATTTGACCTACCCGCCCCCTGTAATTCCTTACCAGGGGGCCCTTCTTAACCGAACTTTAACCTTCCTTCAGAGCAACGTTAGTATATATAATCGGTATATGAAAAACGCCACCATCCTAGTTATCGAAGACGAACAAGACATTCGCGACCTTATTAGCTTCCAACTAAAATCTGAAGGGCATAACGTACTCATCGCTGAGAGCGTAGACAAGGCCATTACTTATGTCGAGCGACCTGAGAAAATTGATCTTTTCATCATCGACTGGATGCTACCTGGTGTGATGAGTGGTCTTGAGTTCACGAAGAAACTTCGTGGCCAGAAAAACTACAAAGACACTCCGATTGTCATGATCACGGCCCTGACTCAACCTGAGAACATCGTGGCCGCTCTTGATGCTGGCGCTGATGATTACATTACAAAGCCATTTGATCTAAAAGTACTTGAGGCCCGTGTTCGCGTTCAGCTTCGTGAACTTAAAGTTGAAAAGACAGATGACGACACTCTTGATTTCGGTCTTATGAAGATTGAGGTCGCTAAATGCCGAGTGATGGTTGAGAAAGATGAAATTAACCTCACTTCTACCGAGTTTAAGATCCTAAGCATGCTCGCCCAAAAACCGGGTCACGTGTTTACTCGTGAACAGTTCATCAATAACATCCAGGGCGAGAACATCTTCGTCACTGGCCGTACAATTGATACCCATATCGCAGGTTTAAGGAAAAAAATCGGTCCAGCTGCCAATATGATTGAAACAATCAGGGGCATTGGATATAGATTTAAAGATGTCCTCTAATAAAACCGCCTACCCTTGGTTCTTCTTTTACCGTGTCACCCGCCTGGTATTGGTGGTTTTCCTTCCTACGCTTTTTTTAATTCTGTTCCTTTACCGCTCTTCTTATAAACAGGGCCTCGTGGCCCAGATGACCATTCAGATCGAAGAGGATCTAAGACTTCTTCGTTATACCTTGGTTCAGTCAGGAATTTCCTGGGAGAAGTGGTGTGAAAGTATTCCTCCCCTAAAGGACGTTCAATACACACTGGTAAGAAGAAACGGAACCATCATCTGTGATAGCGCAGACAAAAAAATGGTGGGTGAAAAGCTCGATAACATCACCGAAATCGTTCAGTCCCATGAAGCTCGATTTGCCACTCAATTAAGAAAGAGTGATTTTTTTGGAACACAGGCCGTGTTCGCGAGTCTTCGTTTGGGTGATGATCTTATGATCCGAAAGGTCATTCCAGTGTCCTCTCTTCGAGACAACATGGATCGCTTTGACCGGGTACTGTTCCTTCGAATTGTTCCGTTTTCAATTATCAGTTACCTATTCTTTGTTTACTTTTTCTATCTTTCGACCAAGCCCCTTGGGATCATTCTCTCGAAGGTGGAAAAATTCAAAGACGATATCCCTTTTAACAAGAACCTTGAACTTCTTTATGAAAGAGATGAGTGGGCGGCGATTGAAGAGGCCCTGAACAAGGCCGATCAAAAACTTCAAAGTCAGATGGCAGAATCTCGTCTTGAGAACGAAAAGAACACGGCCATTCTTGAATCCATTAATGACGACATTCTCGCGATTGATAAATACGAATCGGTTCTCTTCTATAATACAAAGTTCAAGAATGACTTTTTAAGAACCAACGAGAACACCCAGATTAAACCAAAGCTATGGCACACTTTTAATGATGAAGTGGTTCTGGACGCTTTCCGCTCAGTTCTTCAAACTGGTGCTCCTTCGTCTCTTAGGGCCAAGAACTTCCCTTATAGTCACCGCCCTGAGCGCTTTTTTGATCTTACGATCACACCACTTAAATCTTCAGACGGAACCATTAACGGGGCCCTTGGAGTTTTCTACGATGTGACCGAGTTTAAACTCTCCGAACAAATGCGAGTGGATTTCGTGGCCAACGTTTCTCACGAAATTCGAACTCCCCTCACCTCGGTGAAGGGCTATACGCAACTTCTTCAATCTCAGGCAAGTAAGATTGATGAATCTCTTCATATCTTTCTGGATAAAATTGTGGGCAACACTGAGAGAATGATTTCTCTCTTTAACGATCTCTTGAATCTATCAGTGATTGAGTCTCGTTACCTTCAGACCATGGAACCTTTGGACCTACCATCAATGGTTGAGACCGTAGCAAGTAACATTAAGACTAACTACCCAGAAAAGAAAGTGAATGTGAACTGGGACTTGGCGGTTGAGACCATCACTGGCGACAGCCGTTTAATGGAACAGGTTATTTCAAACCTTGTGGACAACGCCTGCAAATACTCAGAGTCTGATTCAATTGATATTAAGATCGCGAGCTTCAAGAAAAATGACCGGGCCATTATCACGATTTCGGACAACGGACCGGGGATTTCGAAAGAGCATATTCAACGTATTTTCGAACGATTCTATCGAGTGGATTCTTCCCGCGAAGTTTCTCGTGGAACGGGCCTAGGTCTTTCCATCGTGAAACACATCATTGCCAAACACAAAGGACGCATCTGGGCCGAATCAGAAGGCAAAGGAACGACCTTTATTATTGATCTTCCTTTAGAATAAGTATTCTAGTTCAAGGGCGTAGATAGACTTTTTATAGGCAAAGTTCTCAGTGTCTTTCGAATTATTCTTCTGATACTCATACTTCAAGTTAGCACGCCAGTTCTTTTTAAAGGTACGAGCAAGACGAAAACTTGGGTTAAAAAGTAATTCGCGTCCACGGGCACTTTGGTTATTGATCGGATCAGTTGAAGTCAGCATCAAGCTCGCCATCGGTGTAAACCAGTCACGAACACGGGCCATGATTAAGTCACCTCGAACAGTGAATGAGTTTGTATCAAACGACGAATCACTCACTCTCATCTGATCATAGCTAGCGTATAAAAGAAAAGTATTCACTTTAAAAGTCATGATTTGTTCGTAGGCCAAACTAATCAGTTTCGAGTCCGCTGAACTGATATAACTTTCAAGCGTTCTGTAACGTAATCTCAGGATTGATTCACCTAAAGCGAAATAGTTAAATTTCTCCCCGATCATAAACGTATGCGAGCGTGAACTGAACTCGAGTTTTTCTTCGGCATTAACGTCACGTCTGGCCTCATTGTAGTCATAGTCCACCAGGAAGGCCGCGGGCTTTTTCCACAACGTATGCTCATAGGCGGTTCGAATGGCCGGTGCCACCATGTAGTTATCGTTACGATAAATTTCAGGAACACGATTGAAATAATACGTCCTATTAAATCTCAATTCAGGGGCAATACTAAAATAATCGCGGTGATAAAAAGTGTATCGTCCCATCAGGTCAACACGTGAATACGTTGACGCTTGCTTTGATGAAGAGATGGTCGTGTCTGAAGGAGCGAAGGTCACGTTAGAATCGTGCCCTAGTTCAGCAGCGGCCCGTACAAAATACGGCGGGATTAGTGTCGGTCTTCCATTGCGAAGTTGGAAAAGAATCAGGTCATACTTTCGTTGAAGTCCAACGATCTTCTCTCGGATCGCCGGAACGAGGGCGGATTCTTTATCTACTTCAATTGCTTTTTCATACTGAGGAATAACAATGGTCTCAACTGATTTGAAAGCATCAGGATGCTTTTCAACCTGCTCAAGATAAATATCACCAATTTGCATTTCAGAGGCCTGCTTTACTTCTTGTGCCTCTTCTGGAGGAAGCTTATCAACGGCCTTAAAAAAGGTGAATGCCTTCTTACGCTCACCCATTTCTTTCGAAATATAACCGATATAGTAAAGAGAAACGCCCCGTTTAAATTTTCTTTTTACAGATTCACGAAACTGAAGACGGGCCTCAGCGAGCTTTTCGGCTGCGAATAGTGCTTGTCCGTATTCATAGTGAATGTCACTTGGAGCGTATTTATATCCTAGGGCAGTCCGAAAACTTTTAATTGCTTCACCAAATTCCTGGATTCGGTTGTAACAAATTCCTTTCCAGTAAGCGATAAAACCAAGCTTACTTTTATCAGTTTCTTTGGCCTCAATATTAGTGAGTTCTTCCGTTGTCGACTGATACTTCCCTTCACCAAATAACTTAGCTGCGTGTTTATAAGTCGCATTTTTTGTGGCGTCGGTAATTTCTTGAGATACATCTTGAGCAAACAAAGAAAAACTCATGCCCAGAATTAGCATCCATGCTAATAACTTCATCTTGGTCCTTCAACAACAGCAGTATATAAAATCTAAATCTTTAATTACGGTCTAATAATAATTGTCGTATCCGTATGCGTAGACACTCCACGAGTCGGATCATTCACACCACAAATTCCCCCACCTGTACATGTGCCTCCAAGAGGTCTTTGAAAGTCTGGAAAGCTATGTGTGATATCAGGACGAGGTGCCGGTGCAGGAACCGGAGTTGGTCCTGGTTTCTGAGGACCCCCTGATGGATTTGGCACACCTGTTGGGCCATTCGGTTTTAGTTCTTGGGAAGGTTGAATAACATCACCAGAAGAAGACACCATGGCCATACCTTGCCCATCAATATAAGTGTTCGTGTTTTTATCTAACGTACTACCTGGACCTGGAGCGATGATTTCACCAGACTCAACGTTTACGATTGAACCGTTGGCCGGCTTAAAGGCATCTCCCTTCACGTAACCATCCGGATCAGCAGAAGCTGGTGAAGCTTGTGTTGGCTCAGTAGGTACAACTTGGGCCATTTGAGTTTTGATCGTTTCACTTGTGTTACTCACTTGAGCACCACTTAACCCAGCAGGCACAACTGATTTACTCACTTCATTCGTTGTATTGCTTGGTGTTCTGCTTGATTCAAACTCAGAGTTTTTTTCAAGTCTCTCACGTTGCTGAATATTCATAAGTGATGGAATCGTTGGCATCGGACGACTGGCTTCCATTACCGAGAACTCACCCGGATACATTCTCACACCGCGATCAACGATTTCTTCCAGACGATTTGTATTCGTCTCTCCACGCTGTTCAAGTTTATTGAACACGATCTCCCCTTCAAAAAGCACAGTTGAAGTGTTCTTTCCGTTAGTAGAAATCATAAAGTCCGTACCACGCACACCCATGACGGCGTTTTGAGTTTTAATAAAAAGCTTTGATTTATCTTTATTAATTTGAAGATAGTCTTTTGTTACTTGCGAGCGGATTTTACCTTTCACAAGATCAATCACACCTGAGTCTTTTCCAGAGAATGATTCAATCTTCATTTCTGAGTTAGGGCCAACGTTCATTGAAGACTTATCAATAAAGATAAGTTTCACAAAACTCTTCTCGGCCGTTTTTACAACTGCACCGTTCTCCACCCAGTCATCTACTTTCAATGGTGTTGTTTTCCCTAATGTAAGGACACTCGCTTCACCACGCATGAGTTTCACTACCGCAACTTTAGAGGTCGCAAAGGCACTCGCACACATTAAAAATAGAGCGATTAAAATCATGACTTTCATATTTGGTTTCCCGGTTCCCCAATTTCCTTGGGTTAAGTTCCTCTTAATTATACCTTTCACCGCACTGGCCACAATCAAGGCAAAATCTCTCCAATTATCCCCAACTTACCTTCCCTTCGAGGCTTCAATCTGAAGAGGAATCGTAATGGACCATTTTTTAAAAAGTCTCATGAATTCAATAACATGAAAGCACAACTGCCAAAAGTAGTTGCCTTATTTAGTCATGGGCTTTCTTTCGGGCCATGGAAAAAGCTCGTAATTATATGAAAACCCGACTGAACCTGTTTGCTCATCAAAATTTCCTTAACACAATACATAATTAGTGGAGACCAATCTTCCGATAAGAAGCGGAGACTTAAGGAAAGTTATGAACATTCAATCAATGATTAAATTTCTTCCTCTGATGCTAATGGCTCCTCTTCTTTATAGTTGTGGAGGACCAGCAACATCCAACGCTCAACTTTCTGTGAGCTCATCCTTTATTGCGACTGCTGGTTCAATGGCCGCAGGCGGATATATCGTCGTAGGTGAAAATGCATCTGCCGCTAAAAAGTTTGTTCTCTCTTTAAGTGGAACTACTGAAAGCACAATAAAACTAGAAAGAGGTGTATGGAAATTTACGGCCGTTGGTTGGGACGGTTCTCAACCTTTTGAAGGTAATAATCTTTGTGGTTCAGTTCCAAGTATTGACCTTAATAGTGATACTGCTTCTGTAGAAATTAAAGTTGATGCGGCCTCTTGCTCAAACGTTGCTTTAAGTAGCGAAATCAATATCCGCATGTTGAGTACTATTTCATGCGATATCTTTTATCAATATAATCAATCTACAAATTCATTTACTGCTCTTAGCTCTTCCTTCTCTCCTTCTTTCTGCGGCACAAGTATGCCGAATGATTATCGCAGTGACTTTACTCGATTCAGATATCAGTCTCTTAATATTAAAGACGGTATTCAATCACCAGGTTTCGTTTCAGAATGTAAGGACCTGACTGTTCCGACTTCATTAAATTTACCTACTAAAAAAGTTCCGTTCTTGGTGAAGTTCTATAAAACTGCTGACGATTGTACTAACAATCGTGCTTCTCAAAACTATCTTTTCAAAGATGGTATTGAATTAGGCAGTCCGAACTTCGATCACAAGTTAAATTCTTCCGCAACGATGCTTCTCCTTTCTTCTGCGAGAACAAAACGCGGAACCAGCCCTTTCATGAATGAAATCCCAAGAGTTCTGTGTGGTTCTGCTGGCTCACTTTCAGATTGTATTGCTGAACCGACCCTTAACGCCCACATCAATGTACCTTTTATGAATGATAATCGTGAGCAAACGATTCTAAAAGGCCTGAATGCCCTTACTGCAACAACATGTGATCCAAATACTATTCTTCCTGGTTCAAAATATTTTTCGGCAGAAACATGTTCGATCAAAGATAACCAGATAATGATTAAGCCAGTTCGTAACGAACTTCTTTGTCAGGGCTCTCCGTTTTATCATTTTCCAGTCAACATCAAAGACCTTTATCAGCGCGAAGGTAAAACCTACGTCCTGATTTATAAAAACTCTCCAGTCTATAAATACTATGTCATGGTCTACTCTAAGGCGGGAAAACTCATTGCCGAGTACGATCTTGGCTCTACTCCTTATACTCAAATTTCGGCCAACACTGATGGTTCTAAAATTGTTGTGATTAACAACACTGATGCTTACTTCATCACCGTGAGTGGCAATACTCCGTCAGGACAGGTCTTAAGCGGGAAAGGTGGTAATCAGGTAGAAATGGATCCAGTCGGTAATTACTTTTACGTGGCCAATGGCACGCGTGTTTATGGGTATACATCTACAGGAACTCAAATTTCGTCGGTAGAACCACTAGCGACTCTTACAGTTCCATTGATTTCTTTTTATAATGGCTATTTATATGTCATCTCGGAAAATATGGAAGTAAGAAAGGCCTCAGCCAACGCAGGTGGCATCGGTACTTTCAGTGCCGCCATTGATGTTTTAGCGTGGATCCCGGATTCATTCGTTGTATCTGGCGGTAAGGCCTACTATCAAAAAAATACAGAACTTTATTATTCAATCTTTGACGGAACCCTTCCTTCATTGACTATGACTCAATCAGCGGGTGCACTTGCCACCTCAATCATGGATGGAAAAGTTTATTTTGCAAAAGACCAAGGGGTCTTTGTTTATCAGCATGGTGTGAATGACATACTGGTATCAACCACTAATGGTTGTTCAGAAACCATCACTGTTACCCATGGTGGAGTTTCTAAAAATCTTATCATTGAATCTAAGCAGAACATGCCCCTCATGCCTATTTGGAGCGACGGTCTGAGATTATTCGGTAGAAGATTCTTCAATGATGTTGATAAACCATTCTACTACTTTGAATCATTGAATGATCACGATGATGGAGTGAGAACTGGTGGCAGACTAGAGCGTATTCAAGAAATGCTTGGACCTGAGGCCCTAGGTGGGTTCTTCTCTCAATACAATACTTGTGCAGATGTAAAGGCCGCGGCCCCATTTACGAGAGAACATACTTTCGTGGATGAGTCGAAAGGTGAAGTAATGAACTTTACTCTCGCCGTAGACGCCAATTCAGCAAATGAAATGATGCCAAATTACATTTGTGACGACGCTGACCCAAATGCCGTTTGTTCAGTTCCTTATGATCTCATTTTAAACTTCTCTCATTCAGGATCAGATCGTCGTGAAAAAATGAGAATTAAACTAAAATGTGGTTCACAAAAAGGGACTTTCGAATCTGCAGACGTTGAGTACTCTCCTTCTGATATCCGCAATGAACTTCTGGTTTGGAACACGAACTCTGATACCTCTGCCAGATACGAAGAATATTCTCTCGAACAAGACACTCGCAAACGTGGTACTGTTTTACGTCTTCATAAAACAAGTGCCAGTGGAGTCTTCGCAAGATGGGTTGAAGTTGAGCTTTCAGGTTCACAAAAATCCGGCTCGGTAGCTCAGTATGAGATTAATGCAGGATCTGTGTTCACTGGACGCCAATACGTATCGAGACCTTTAGCAGAATTCAATGCGGGTAACTCTACTCCTCTAAATAATGTTAGTTATTCTTTCAATGATATTGTTTCTAACACTGACTTCTTTGGCAGCTTCTTCGCTGAAGGTCCGGCCATCACATCAACATCAAGTTCAGATATTTATGGCACAACTAGCAGCGGTGGATACTTTTCTGATCAGAACGCCAATAACAGCATGTCTAAATTTATCCCGCTTTCCATTAACGATATGAATATTGATGACAGTTCGCACCCACTGGTCTTAGCTCCTGGAAATGTAGGTGCAGTCTTTGAGCTAACTCCATAAAATTTAGAAAAAAATACTTCCAAAACGCTATGGGCCTTCGCTAGAACCCCCTTACTGCAGGGGGTTCTTTTTTATGAAATACATTTCCATTCTTTCTATTGGAATTCTGTTTAGTTTGAGCGGTCTAGCTCAAGAAGAAAAACTCATTAACGAGGCCTGGAAAGGTTTTTCTGATCCGGAGATTTTTAGCTCTGGCTTCACTCATAAACTGAGCGACCTTCCACTTGAAGGCTCCGTAGACCTGGGAATTCGTGCCTGGTCAGGTGACTATTGGTCTGCAAAAAAAGGCAGTATCAATTACCGTTGGAATGCTCCGGTGAAAGTCGGTTATAAGTTAATCTCTCCAACAAAAGCAGAGGCCTTAAAAATGACTGAAGCAGAGTTGGCCACACTCTCTCCTTCGGAAAAACTCGATTTATTAATGAGTCGATATGAGTATCCTCTGGTTCGTGAAGTTGATGGTGTTGCGACTCCAACAGCGTCTATTTGGGCCGGAATCTGTCACGGCTGGTCTCCTGCTACTCTTTATCACAATGAACCAACTCCAAAACTTTTAACCAATGCTGAAGGAGTTAAAGTTCCATTCGGTTCAGGTGATATTAAGGCCCTGATTAGTTACTACTATGCTTTCCACCACGATGCCGGTTCTGATCAAGTGGGTCTTCGTTGTTTCTTCGGTCGTTGGACCGGAGGAGCTGCTGCCCGCGGTTGTAAGGAAGACCTAAATGCAGGTGCCTTCCATATTGTTCTGGCGAACAAGGTTGGCCTTCAAAAAGAGGGCTTTGTGATGGACATGGATCGCTGGCGTGAAGTATGGAACCACCCGATTATTGGTTATGAATCCACTGTCGTTGCCAATAACTTGCAACCTTCAAAAGATGCTGCTACAACAGCGGTCAAAGAGATTCGCGTTAAAACGGTGATTACACATGCCGATGGCTCTGCTCCTACTTGGGGAACAGTTATTGGTACTGAAAATCAAAAAACTGGAATTCAAGAATACACTTATCGCCTTGAACTCAATTCTGAAGGCAAGATTGTAGGTGGTACTTGGGAATCAGATAAACGTCCTGATTTCATCTGGATGGTTCCCCGTGCAACGGAATTCTCAGGACTATTTACGGCGCTTCCAGCGCTCTTGAACGACTAAGGATTTTATGACGTCAGTGCCTCCACAGCCAGAAAACTCATTTCGTATTGCTCTTGAGCTAGAGTATCCGGAAGACAGAATGGATAACGTTCTTCTGAATGCTCTTCGTGAACAAAATGAAAATGCCCAACTTAAGAACATTTCTCGTTCTGCTTTGAAAGATCTTTTTAACTCAAAAAGAATCATGATCAAGGGTCAAAGAGCGAAGTCAAACTCTTCTCTGGCGAAGGGTATTACTTACGTCGATATATTAGGATTTTAATTCATTGATGGAAGGACCTTCGGGTCCTTCTATTTAATCGAACAGTTTACGTCCATTTTGTAATCATCAAACCAAACCGTACGCGCATCATTTCCACGAAGTTGATACTTTTCACTGATTGATTCTGAACCGCGAAAAACTTGAACAACGGCCTCTTCTTCACCGGTCCAGCCTGTCATAAATGACTTTAAATTGATTTTATCTTCCAGAGACTCTTCTACGATGGTGCCTTCATTTTTCTGGCGCATTTCAGAAGTTCCGGCCTTAATGGTTTTTTCTCCAACTATCAGTCCAGATTCTTCAGCATGAGAAAGATTTAAGAGACATTCGTAACGGGCATGGGCCTTTAAACAAATGAACAGTGAAGCAACGAGGGCCAGAACCAAGTTCATGAACAAAACCCTACTTTCTTAAGGCTTTTCACGAATTCCTGTGCTTCATTTTTTCCACTGAGATTCCAGGTCTTCCAACGATCAGTTCCTCGAATCATAGTGATGAAATTTTGATTTTTTTGTTTTTCAAATTTGAGCACACATCTTTGCGCATAGATTCTCTCTTCACAAACACCCATGTCTTGCAGATTCAGCATTTCTTCTTCAAGTGCACTTGCGGTGGCCTCTTTGAGAGGAATCTTCGAATGAATGACGTTTTTTGAAACGAACTCGATCACTCGAATTCCAACCGATGTTCCTGGTCTTACATCACACTTACTTTCAGCGAAAGTGTGCATGGAAATTATCATCATAACTGCGAAGAGGGAGAACTTCATAACGTAACCTTTTCAAATTTGTCTGTTCAAGGCCATTGTATGAAATTCTGAACTTTTCACTAGGCTTAACCCGCTATGCTTGTAAATCTTGGTTGGGGTGTCCAAAAAATAGACACTTCCCCAGGGGCCAAGACGCTGTTTTTAATGACTTCTACTGCTTGTCTCTCACGGCTTCGCTCACCCCTGTATTGAGGCTTTCGTTTCTTTGAACTTTTGTTTTCTGTTCATAGGGACGGTTACCATGTGGGTTTCCACGATGCTTATCTAAACGTCCTTTCTTCTTACCTTTCATAAAATCCTCCTAAGCTGCTTTTGCTAATTGTTCTTTATTCTCTGCTTCTGTGACTTTTTTCACCAACGGCAAATCTTCCATGGTTTGAATGAAACGTTGGATATTCGGATAGGGAGAAAAATCAATTTTTAGATGTTGAGCAATTCTAAAAAGACCTATGGCATACATATCAACCACCGTAATGTCCTCTCCCACAAAATACTTTTTGTTCGAGAGATGATCGTCCATATACTTCAAACGTAAATTCAATTTATCCGTTACGATTTTTAAATACTCACCTAGCTTGCCTTTTTGGAAAAGTGGTCCGAACCCTTTGTGAAATTCCGAACTAAGGTAGGCCAGCCACTCCACACATCGTGCTCGCTCTATCGTTCCTGCTTCCGGCAAAAGATCATAACGAGCATTTGAATCTGCAAGATAGCCCAGGATGGCAATCCCCTCCGTCAGGACCTCTCCATTATCCAGCACCAAAACGGGAACATAGTTTTTAGGATTGTATTTTTCGAGAATAGAATTTTTATCGTGAAGCTTTACCTGAATGGTCTCATATTTCTTCCCAATTTCTTCCAGAAGAAGATGAATTCCAAATGCGCAGGTGCCTCTCGCGTAGATGAGTTTCATAATCACTCCTTTCCTTAAGGAAATGATTCGCGCTCATCCTTAACTACGCAAGGGAGTGAAAGAAAATTGATTCTTTCTTTTGAATAAAGAAGACTGAACTGGATCTCTTAGGCTTTTTTAAGTCTGCTCTTCACCCATGGAATAACCATTGGAAGCGCAGAAACAGCAATCACACCGAAAATCACGATGTGAAAGTTACGCTTCACGATTGGTAAATTTCCGAAGAAGTGGCCGGCAAGAATGAATGTGAAGACCCAAGCAATGGCCCCAAGAACGTTATAAGAGATAAATTTCTTGTAGTTCATTGATCCAAGGCCCGCGACAAAAGGAGCGAAGGTCCGGGCGATTGGCGCAAAGCGAGCAGCTACGATTGTGAAAGCGCCCCACTTCTCATAAAAGGCATTGGTTTGGATGAGGTATTCTCTTTTAAAGAAGCGACTGTTTTGTTCAAAAACTTTGGGCCCTAAAAACTTACCTATATGGTAGTTCACGGTATCTCCGAGAATACCTGCGACGGTCAAACTTATTAATAATATCCAGAGGTCTAGACCGTTTTCTAAAGCAGTCAGAGCTCCTAAAGCAAACAGAAGTGAATCACCTGGTAGAAATGGTGTTACAACCAGACCAGTCTCACAAAATATTACAATGAACATTAAGACATAAATCCAGGGTCCAAAGAGAGTTAGCCATGATAAAAGATGTTGATCAAGATGAAGAATAATGTCGAGAAATTGAGTCATGAAAATTTTTTACCGGGTTATTTTAATTTTGCTTCCTATCATATCTGCCTTTGGCCAGGAAGGATACCCTAAACCTGGTGTGAGCATTTCGGGCGTCTTTAAAAACTCTTTCTGCTTCCCGGTTGTGGTGTCTGCGAATAAGAAGACCTGGTCTATTGATAGCTCAAAATCACAGGACATCGAAGCTTCAAAATGGGGAGAATGGTATTGGTTGCCTGGAAAGATAAGTCAGGTTTCAAAGAAAACTGTTCTTCATCCTTTAAAGTCCAAGCCAGCACTCAACTTTGGGCCAGGGGGAAATTCGGCCCACCAAGGTAGAAATAAATATGGTTACGACTTTCCGGCCGAGGAAGGAACTCCAGTCCTTGCTGTTGAAGATGGAATTGTTTCGAAGGTCGTTCAAAACTATACCAAGGCCCACAACGATCCTAAGAAAGACCTGTCTAATAAAGTAGAAGTGGTCCATGAAGATGGCACGGTATCTTCATATGTCCATTTAAGGCCGAACTCTGCCAAGGTCGCCCCTTGTGAGAAAGTCAAAGAAGGACAGGTTCTCGCTGAAAGCGGCAATACCGGATATAGCTCAGGTCCACACCTCCATTTAGATGTTTATAGGCCCTTAGATGGGGTCAATTACACTACCATTCCTTTGACCTTTAGGTAGGTGTCTAAACTTTAGACACCAGTTGAATTCATTTCAACTTCTGCTTAAAAAGACCCCAAGGCGAGTACAATCCTCGCCATGTTACAATTTATTGTCGCCGCCATTTTAAGTACCTTTATCATCAGCAATGCCTGGTCTAAATGTCTTGATTCAAATGCTCGAAACAATAACCTCTGGCGACCGGATTTCAGTACTTCTGATCTAGGCACGATTAACATCCCTCTTAAGATCAATGGCCAACAGGCCTGTTATCATCAAAACTCAGCACTCTTTGTAAAAGGAGTCGGTGTAGATGAAACATCTGCGGAATTCGAAATCTCCCCTCTTGCGGCAGAATTTGAAAATGTCCCAGAACCCGAGACCTATCAATATCTCAATATCGAATATAGCGAAGATGGACTTGCTTCAAAGATCAACATCGTGAGCTTTCTTTGTAGTGGAGAAAATCCCATCGGCGCCGATGCTTTCTCAGGTTCACTAAAAACACTTTTAGAATTAAATGACGAAGAAAATACCGGTCCAGTTTCCATCGCCAACGGCCAGGCGGCCGACAATCTCACGGTCAACCAAGAGAAGAAGATCAAGGCCAAGGTTTACTTTCATTTTGTAAAACTATTCGAAAGCAGAAATCCTGGAGTATCAATCGAAGATATGAAGGACTCAAATATCTTTGTTCCAAACGTTATGGCGCTTAACAAACTCTACTCGACTTTTTTTGGCCGTACCAACTCAAGCCTGAATGGTTGCTCAAGTGCGTTCCGTGAAAAGATGCAAGATCTCTTGATCGAAAACATCATCTCCACTCAGTCCTTCAAGGACATCGAAATCAGAAAAAAATTATTCAGCAGTAAATTCAGAATGAAATGGAAGATCTAAAAAAAAGGGCGCCTTGTGAGCGCCCTCTTATTTATTTCTTTTTTAGAGACTGGATGTATGCGTGAATCGCAGGAACATCAGCTTCTAGTTGAGGAAACTTTCTCATCTGTTTCGTCTTTCTCTTAGGAACGAAACCTTCTGGAAGGACCTCTGGGTAACGACCCGTTCTCACTTTCACGATCATCACTTCAAGTGGAGCATCAACCAGTTCTGGACCGATGGCACCCTTAACGTTTGGATCTTTATTGTGACAAGTAAGACAGTTCGCCGTGTAAACTTCCTTACCTTTCGCGATAAGCGTTGCTGGATCAACAGCAGTTTCAGGAGTATGAGCTTCAGTTGTAGCAGTGGCCGCAGCTTCGGCCTTCGGCTCTTCAACTACTACTGCCTCAGGATCCGGAAGCTTATCCGGCGGTGGAGCAACAACAGGAGTACTAAAAGTTACGAATAAATAGAGGACCGCTAGGATCCCCATCCAAAAAATATTAGAAGCCATTAAACTAGAACCTCAATCACAGCATAAAGAACAACAAGAAGACCGATACCACAGTGGATAACACCTTTAACTGTTGTCATAGGTCCAAGTTTCCCTTTAATTGCATTCAATTCAAGGCCAAGAATGATCGCTGTAACAACAGCAAGAACAAGTCCTGGATTGAAATCTTCAGGGATTGTTAGAGGCATATGTCTAGCAGCTGCCATGAAGAAGAGAAGTGGAATTGAGAACAATGTGTTTGTACGAGATGCAAGGGCGGCCTTAGGAGCTCTTGCAGTAAAAGACGCATCCGGAGTTCCACCAGAAAGAGCAGCAGCACCGTTATTGATAAGTCCACGCTGAATAGGCCAAATGATAAGCCATACGTTCAAGAACATAAGGATACCCATTAGAGCACCAGTGTAGATGAAGATACCGTATGGAGTTTTCATGAAATCTCCACCAAGATCTTTACCAGCGATGAGAAGCATAATTAGACCAGATAGGAACGTGAACATTGCGCCCCAACGGAACCACCACATAGCACGTGGAACTAGTTTCGCGAAAACGTTGTTCTTAACAGTCGCATCAACTTCAGGCATGAATGCGCCTTGAACGAAGTTAAAGTAGTAAAGGTGACCAATCCAAGCAACACCAGCGAAGAAGTGGATCCAACGAAGAACCATTACCAAGCCGTCTTGGGTAAATAAACCGACATCCATAGCAACTCCTGAGTAGATATTTAATAACGGATGAATATTGTTATGGAGTCATCATAGCGACAAATCTAAGAGTTTGAAAGGGTATTCATTGCGTCATTTGCCATGGAGGATAATCTCCTAGCTCCATTTCCGGATCACGCCCAAGTTTTTTGAGAAGTTTCCATTCGAGATCGAGGAAATATTTTTGCTGATACTCCGCTGAGAGTTCCATTCCATCAGTTTCTCGCATGCAATCCGAGGTCGGAGATGTGGCCCCTGAATTACAAATAGAGATTTTTATTTTTTGAGGATCACCCATACGGCCTAACCACTCTTCAAGCGTCAGAGGATTGGCAGGTTCAATGGAAGGATCCATCACGTATTTTTGCCCTTGGACTTCTACAATGGAGGCCACATGAAACCACCATGTCACCACACCTCGAATGTGATTGGGAGTCTCCACTCGAAGATTACCAAAAGCAAAAATCTTATCAGGCACAGGAACAAATAACCGATAGAAGTTGCGGCTAAACAGGGCCGCGCGCACATAACAACCGTCGGTTGGATACAGCCAAGAAATGCGCCTTAAAAAATCCGGCGAACGAGACGTTTTTAAAAAGCGCTCATCTCTCGCGCTCTCGAATCGCTCTTGCATATCACCTAAGTCTCTCCATTCGGTGGCCCTCAAAGGAGATAGAAGTCGATAAGCACGGGCAGATCCGAGAGGAGAGGTTTTTAAATTTTTTTCTTTAGCGAGAGTGCGAAGGGCCCTCTTTTCATAGAGCGTATAATCTTTTTCCGGATCACGATAAGCTGAAATTTCACTCTCAGCTAAGGCGATAGAAGAACTCATTAACATCAAATAAAACCACTTTTTCATGATGTTTTCTCCTTCTTACTCACTTTGATCGGAAGCGATTCAGAAGCCAAGAAACAGTAGGCAGATTCGGAGTTTTTATCTTTGAAAAGTTCTGAAGATAGGCTTGAGTTTTCGAACTCGGCGCAAGCAACACTCCGCACCGCACTAAAAATACTCTCCTTCAGGTAAAAATACTAATCCACAGAATTTATGGTGGTTTACACATTCCTGACCAGACATATCAAGTATCTCTTCTACTCAAGAAAATTTTTAAACATTACGAAAAGTTGACTGTAACTCTAACTGGAGTATTCGATGTTCAAGAATTTTAGTCTGAAATTTAAAATGCTTTCAGCGTTTATGCTCGTGGCGGTGTTCGTGCTTGTTGTGGCCGGAAGCGGTTATTTCTCGATGAAAAAAGTGCATAAAGAATACGACTTCATTGCCAAGACAGTAGTAGATAACCTCAAAATCATTAATGATATGGGAACAAAGACCCAAGAGGCCAATCGTCACTTACTTTTAGCGTATATGGCCGTATCAAAAGATCAACTTGATCCTCAGTTGGCCGGTTGGAAGAAAGAAGTTAAAGCACTAGAAGATTTGGATGTTGCTTATAGAGCAGTTCCTTTTCAACCAGGTGAAAAAGAACTTCACGACGAATTCTATGCTGCTTGGACGGCGTACGCGAAAAGCGGTGATAAATTTTTAGGCCATTTTGGTACATTTGATGAAGAGTCGAAGATAAGTGCTATGGTTTATTCTGAAAAAGAACTTAACCCTGCTCGCACTCGCATGAATGAGGCCTTCAGAAAATTATTTGAATTCCATGGTGCTAATGCTACTGAAAAAAATGCAATCGCTGAAGACGCTTATCATCTTGCTAGCTGGTTGAGCATCGGTTTCTCATTTGCAGGCGTTGCTGTGGCCTTTGTTGTTGGCTGGTTCTTCTCAGCTTCAATTAGTAATCGTCTTAACCAGTTCTCAAACGAAATTAAAACATCATCTGAAAAAACAAATACGGCCTCACATGAACTGACTTCTGCCTCTTCTACTCTATCTGAGGGGGCCACAGAATCGGCCGCTTCTCTGGAAGAAACAGTTTCATCTCTGGAAGAGCTTTCTTCAATGGTAAAACTAAACTCGGATCACGCGAAAGAGGCCAACTCTCTTTCTCAAAAATCCCTTCTTTCGGCCGAAAGCGGTGAAAAAGAAATCACAAGTCTTATCTCTGCCATGTCAGATATGTCGAAATCGTCTAAAAAGATTGAAGAGATCATTAACGTTATTGATGACATTGCCTTCCAAACAAACCTTCTTGCTCTTAACGCTGCTGTAGAAGCTGCTCGTGCCGGTGAACAAGGCAAAGGTTTTGCCGTGGTAGCTGATGCAGTTCGAAATCTAGCTTCTCGCTCGGCCGCTGCTGCCAAAGACATCAATGGTCTAATTCAAGAAAACGTAGGAAAGACAGAAGAAGGTGCCAAGATCGCTGATAAATCAGGAGTTGCGCTTAAAGAAATCCTGACGTCAGTGAAGAAAGTGGCCGACCTGAACTCTGAAATCTCGGCCGCTTCGCAAGAGCAAGCAAACGGTATTGAGCAAATTTCTCGTGCCATGAACCACCTTGATACAGCGATCCAGTCTAACGCCTCTTCTTCTCAAGAAGTAGCAACTTCAGCGGAAGAGATGATGGCCCAAGCAGAAACACTTTCTGCTCTTGTGACTGATCTAAGAAAGTTTGTGAGTGGTTCAAAAACAGCACCTAAGGCACCCAAAAAAGTTCACACACCTCCACCTTCGATTGGAGGTGGCCAGATGAAAAAAGATTTGAAGATTGTAAAAACACCTGTTGAGCCGAAGATAGCACCTTCGAAGTCAGCACAGGTTCTTCCTTTCGACGAAGAAGAATTTAAAGTCGGCAAGGCCGAAGGTTTTTAATCAAGATGGGGTCCGCAAGGACCCTTTTTTATTTCTTACTTGCTGGAAGTCTTGAAGTTGTATCCACAAATCCCTGTTTCTTTTCCCATGCCCTTACCTTCTTTCTCGCCTCATCAAAAAGTCTTTCGTAATTGAGCTTTCTGACTTTTTCACTGGCGTCCTTCGACAGAAGATTCCAGAGGGGGCCATACTGCCAGTAAACTTTTTCATGACTCGCTTTATCCGCAGGTGCCACTTCGTCAGTTCCTAAAAGAAAACGATCAGGATGCTTATTGATAAAATCAGCGACCTTCTTCGTTGTTTGCGGAGTTTGAACAAGGTATTTAGCGACCTCCTCCCATGAAATATCAAAGTACACATGACTCAACTTTTTATCTTCGATAATCCTTTTTACTCCGGCCATTTGGTTCTCAACAGGCGCGATAATTCGACCTAAACCAACGTGGGCCCAGATAATTTTAGTCTTAGGATGTCGTTCAAGGAGCGCTTTCATTTGCTTAAAAAAAGTTGGCTCCGCTCCTTCTTTCGGAAAAGGAGTGTTGAAATCACTGTGTAACAACACAACCAACCCCACTTCACCTGCAAAATCTAAAATCTTATCCAAGGCGGGATCAGTTAAGCTCGCCACATCACCTGCGACTTTCGAAGAAACAAACTCTTTATGAACAGTGAATTCTCCTATTCCACTAAAGACTCCCGGAAATGTCTGAAGAACACGTTTGATATGATCAGCAGCATACATGTCAGTTGGATTGAAACCTGTGATCATAGGATCTAGTCTTGCCTGAGATTCCTTCGGGAGTGACCGATAGGCCATGGCAATGAAAGCATCGGTGAAAGAGTAATAGTAAAGTCTCGCATCCGTATCAAGATAGTACTTAGGAGCATGCTCACCGGAAATTCGATGTGACCATTGTTGCTGCAAAGGAATTCCAAACAACGTAGATCTTCCAACAGTGTCCCCCATAATCTCAACATATTTTTGGATGGGCGTTCCTTCCTGAATATAATTGGTCAAATGAAAATGACTATCATTGAACAAATATTCTGCCCGGGCGTTTAAGCAGCCGAGCAGAAAAAATGGTAAAAGAAACTTTTTCATCATTATCTTTCGTCCTTACCAATCACATACTCACCACGCGGTTGGATGTCATAAGGGTTGGCCTTAAGTTTTTCTGTGATGTATTCAATAGCTCGCTGAGCACGCACACTATTTCCGGCGTCATCAAGACGTGGAGAGAAAGCAGCAATTCCAAATTTCCCTGGAACGATGGCAATCACTCCTCCACCAACACCACTTTTTGCAGGCAGACCTGTCTTAAACAGCCACTGTCCAGTGTTATCGTATAGACCCGCAGTAGACATCACGGCCAGAACGCCTTTAACGTGCTTTTGATCAATTACCTTAGTGCGAGTCACTGGGTTAAGACCACCGTTGGCAAGAGTTGCTGCCATCGTTGCAAGATCTTTCGCATTAACGTTAATTGAACACTGTCTTGTATAAAGATCTGTCGCCTGCTCTGGATTAGTCTTGATGATTTCATAGGCCTCCATCAATTTACCAATCGCCTGATTCCTTTGATTTGTTTCTGACTCTGACTTATACACTTCCTGATTCACTTCCAAGGGACGACCAGCAAAAGCACTATGAACATTGATGATTTTATTCCAGATTTCGTCAGCATTTTTGCCTTTAACCATCGAAGTCGTTGCAATCGCACCCGGATTCACTAAAGGGTTCATCTCATGCCCTTTGTTTTTTTCCACTGCAACGATTGAGTTAAAGACATCTCCGGTCGCATCAACTCCTACTGTATCGGTAATTTGTTTCTCACCAGACTCCTGAAGGACATGCGAAAGAGTAAATACTTTTGAGATTGATTGAATCGAGAATTGTTTATCTATATCACCGGCGGTGTAAACTTTCCCGTCTACTGTCACAAGCGCAATACCAAACAGCTCAGAAGGAACTTTCTTTAAAGCTGGAATGTAGTCTGCATTCTTCCCGTCCTTCAGATCTTTAAATTTTTTATGGGCCTCACTAAGAGTACTCTTTACATCGCTGGCGCTACTTGTGCTGCGAGCGAATACATTGACTGAAGAAAGTAAGATAAGAGCAAAAGCTATATTTTTCATAAAACACTCCTAGAAGTCGTTACTTGAAAAACTGTATTTGAAGGAAATCTGAGTGCGAACATCATTTCCGTAGTTGCCATCGTTATCAGTACGAGCACCCCATAGCATTTCAGCGCCCATCATGACGTTCTTCACGGGTTTGTGCAGAAAGTTTACTGAAGCATATTCACCTTTGTGAAAGGCGGCTCCGTCCTGAAAACTTGTGTTATCAACTTGTGTCCGAGAATAACCAATAGAAGAACTATTTTTTGAGTCCCAATAATGATCGTAGTAGGCCACAATCCCTAGCAAAGGAACTGCCTTGGCCTCAAGGTCTAAAATATTTTTTCCTTTCGGTGCCAGATCCACACCACCATCGTTCATGTAGCTTGCGATCCCCTGCCCATAAACAGCGGAAAGAATCAGCTTATCCGTCTCCAAAAACTTAATGTTGGTACTTAAATTAACTCCCCAGCCAAGTTCATGGTCCTTCGGGTTATTGTTTGGGCGATTTACAGTTTCATAACCGATTCGACGGAGGATACCGCTCGACTGAAAGTGACCCCAATCTCGATTCATTCTGAACATGGCGGTGAGATCAGGAATTTTTTCATCTGATTGCAGATCATCACCAAACTCAGGGGCCACGTCTCTGATTTGACCGGCATCAATGTCATCACTCGGTTTTTCAATGGCAATGGAGAACAAATTGTCCCCTTTCATCGGTGTGTATCTGATTTGAGGATTACGCAGGAAAACCATTCCTGCAGGGCCCCAGTAATCAATGGTGTTAGGAAAAACATCTATGTTCATAAACAAACTATGAGTTTGCCCAGCAAGCCACTCTTTCCACTCTCCGTAAGCATGACGTAGACGAATGGTCGTTTGTCCTTCATCCACACCTACGCCGAACAAATCGATTTCAAATTTGGTGTAAACGCTCTGGTCTTCAACCGGAAGAGTGCCTTGTACTCCGAATCTACTTTGACGAGCACCAATAATGGCCTGACCGTCACTACCGAACTGGCCCTCTTCGGTTGGGATTCGAGAAGGCCTTAAAGTATCGTCCCACGCAGGATCAACTCGATCGAAATCCTGGACATAATCTGCCTGTAGAAATCCATAGACCTCGAGTCGATTCGGTTTCTTATCTTGTGCATAAGCGCTGACTGTTAATAGCGCTGCAAGTAAGATGTATCGACTTTTCATAATCACTCCTGATCAATTCAGTTAATATGAGCAACCTGAAATTTTAGAGTTGCAAGCCAAAGACCTTTTTCTGACTTTCTACATTAATGATTGGATTCAATTGTTTGATGTTGATCAATCCACGACTGAGTTAACAAATTTAATCTCTCTTAAGTCCCAAGGTGACCTGTTTTATTGATATGGTTTTCAGAATTTTGAGGAGGCCCTATGTCAAGACTCCTGATACTCATCTGCATTTTGATTAGCTTCGAAGTGCAAGCTCAAATCTTCCAACTAAAAGTCACAGACTATGATGGTCTTGATTCAATCAATGCCGTAAAAATCTTCATTGATTCAGAAGTGATGAAGATTGAGGACTCTGTGAACAAAGAATTTCCCAACGAGACTCCAAGAAGAATTCTGCAAGGGATGGGCGATGCAAATATCATGGCCGCCAAAGGTATTGGAACAGACTATACCTCAGCAATGCAAGTAAGTGTGATTGGGGCCACTCTTGGTGCCGGAGCAGACTTCGAGCAAGAAAAACACACTAAGAGTGAGACCAGTGGATATGCAGCGGCACCGGGGCTCATGATTGGAGTGAATCTCGGAGCTCTCGGGATGAATGACATCCTTAATATGGAAAGTGACAAGTTAAACATGTATGTGAACGCCATGAGTACTAAGTACATCCAGTCTTTGGATGATGAAAATGACCGAACTCTGGTGGGACTTGATATGACATCAATCGGTCTGCACTTTAGGTATCATCTGGTCGATAGAAGTGAACAACATCCAAGATGGGGTGGACTCAAATTTACCTGGGGATATGAATATAACCATTCTGATTATACTTATGAAACTCGCTTAGACAGAATGATCAATATCATCGGGGACAATGAACTCCTTCAAGGGCGCCTGACAGGTACACCTAAGGCGCTGGTCAAAGTAAGAACACATTCTTTTCCTCTCGCTGTTTCCACTGACTACCAACTTTTATCATTTCTCAACGTATACGGCGGAACCGGTATGGATTTTAATATTGGTTACGCTAAAGGGATCGGAGTGGCCAACGGCGACGTCACTCCAGTTTTATGTACGGGCGGAAGTTGTGGGCCAGGTCGCAATTTACAACTTCAAGCTCAGGCCAACTTGGATGCATCTTCTCTCGTCACTCCTGTGACAGTGAGAGCATTCGGAGGTTTTCAAATCAATGTTTCTCACTTGAGCTTCTATGCTCAGGTCGACAAAGAAGTACTGACTGAACTTGTAAGTGCGGCCGCAGGTATCAGGTTATTTTATTGACGCGTTCTCCGCCCTCTCTAATAATTAAAGAACATGAAAACAAACAATGTTCTTAACGACTTCTCATTTTCTAGTATTACGGCCGGATTTGTTTCTGATCTCGTGGGATATGCCAGTTCGGCGGTCTTGATTTTTCAGGCAGCAACAACTCTGGGTCTTCAACCTAATGAAGCAAGTTCATGGCTCGCCGTTCTTTGTGTGGCAATGGGTGTCCTTAATATCGTCCTTTCTCTTCGTTATAAAATTCCTATTATGTTTGCATGGTCTACTCCTGGGGCCGCTCTATTGATCGCAAGCCTTCCAGGCGTACCAATCTCAGACGCCATTGGGGCCTTTTTGTTTTCTGCCCTCCTCATTACTTTAAGTGGGGTAACAGGATTTTTTGAAAAGATCATGGACAAAATTCCTATGTCCATTGCGTCCGCCATGCTTTCAGGTGTGTTACTCAAATTCGGACTCGAAGTCTTTATTTCCATGAAATCGCAATTCATACTCGTATTCACTGTTTTCATGATCTATTTGATTTTTAGAAGGATTTCTCCTCGTTACTCTGTCGTAGCGGCCTTTTTCACAGGGCTCATGCTTGCAGGAATTCTTGGACTTCTTAATTTTGAAACGATGAACCCAGAATTGGCCGTCCCCGTATTTACTGCACCCACCTGGAACTTCAAAACGATTATTAGTGTTGGCCTTCCTCTCTTTATTGTAACCATGAGTTCACAGAACATGACAGGATTTGCCGTATTAAAAGCGTTCCACTATAGACCTGACGTTTCTAAACTGATTACCTGGTCTGGTATCACCAACCTTATCATTGCTCCATTTGGTGGTTTTGCCATTAACTTATCTGCAATTACCGCCGCCATCTGTATGGGCCCAGAAGCTCACGAGGATCCAAATAAGCGCTATACTGCTGCCATCTCCTCTGGAGTCATTTACATTATCATGGGAATCTTTGCTGGATCTGTTGGTGCTCTCTTCGCTGCCTTTCCAAAAGAGCTTGTTCTCTCGGTTGCTGGTTTGGCCCTATTAGGTGCTATCTCTCAAGGACTCATGGCCGCCGTTCAAAATGACAATGAAAGAGAACCTGCGATGATGACTTTTTTTGTGACAGCTTCAGGCGTGACCTTGGCAGGAATTGGCTCGGCCTTCTGGGGAATTACGGCCGGGATTCTGACTTTGATCATTTTACGATTTAAGCGCTAAGAACAATAAGACACTTCTTTTTCAAATACTCGAAAGTTTCTTGAGCAAGAGGCATTTGAAGTGAGAGCCCAACTCTCACGTCTCCCCGCTTAAGGTAATAGCCTTTAGGAGCAATATAACAAACAGTTCCTAGGATATGATGACGAAGAGGTTTGTGATCTATGGATTTTAACCAGAAATGATCGTTCTTTTTAAAGTAGTCTTTATTTTGTCCAGAGATCAAGATTCCAAAACCTCTTTCTGACACGTCGATAATTCGAATCTCCATTTCATAGGTTGTTTCGCGAATGGTTCGCTCAACACGTTTTAGAGAAAGAGAAATGTCTGAATTAAATGGCAGGACATAACGCTCACCTTTTCTTTCTTCCAAGGCCCGCGCCTCTTCCGGATAGTGACACATGATTTTGTCGCCATTGACTTTAAACTCTCCAGGGAAAAGCCTGAAAATAAGATTACGATATGAAAGACGAATATAGATTGGTTTATTAGGATCAATTTCAACCACCGTAGGAGTTCTTAAGACAAGAAAATCCGATTTAATGTCCACAATGATTTGAATGATCTGAGAAACATGTCGATTGGGTTCTCCCGCTCGATTCTGCCAGATGTCTCCGCCGAAAAGCGCGGCCTTTTCGATCACCGTTATGATCTGAACTCTGTTTTCTAATGGTTTAAGACTCGACATATCCATAAAACACTTCCTGTTGAATTACTGGATATAAAATTGGTTAGTAGGCTCTATCGACATTCCTCGGGAGAAAATTTAAGCGGACTCAAGTCATTGATATTTCTGTCATCTTCACGATGATTTTAGTTTCAAAAATCGAAGGGATGGGATATACACACCCGCCTATGAAAACCCTATTTTTAATCCTTATTATGACTATGTCTTCTCTTGCCCATTCAGCTCAGTACACACTTCGCGAAGGAAAACTTCACAAGGGTGGCGTTGCTTCTGTTGAAGTTCTTCCTCACGAGTCTCTTTTCATTGTGAAAATGGACTACGAAGTTTTTAAACGCAGCTGGGTTCCAGCACCACCAGAAGTTTTAAAAGGTGACACGGTTTTAGAACTACCGACTCAATTCAAAGATGAACGTGGCTACCTCGAGCTTGAAACGCTTGGATCAATGAGTATTCCAGACGCTGAACTAAAATTTATTCGTCGTACGAACTTTGGAAAATACCATGATGCTTATGAAGCATTGGTTTTACCGAAGAACGGTAAGACTAAGATTGAAGTGATTTATCACCCAAATGTACCTGGTGCCGGTTGGGCGCAGGTTCGCATTACTTTCATCAGTAATGTCCCACTTCTAAACGGCTACCAGGCCATCGCTGATTTAAAAAACTAATAAGGATCTTGACCGTCCGCTGGGGCCAGAGGATTCGATGGCCCCGTCTCACCATTGATCGTTGTATTCGCACTTCTAAAGGCCACAGAACGCTTAAGAAAATCGGCCGGAAAGTTAAGCATCGGCCTACTGATCTCATCCAGTTCTTTTAAGTGTTCCTCTGTGAGATTTACATCCAAGGCCGCTAAATTATCTTCCAATTGCTCAATCGTTCTTGCACCAATAATGGGAGAGGTCACTCCTGGTTGAGTGCAGACCCATTTAAGGGCCACTCGGGCCGGTGTTGAGTTCACCTCTTTTGCGATCTGAATGACTTTTTCAACCACATCATAAGCATGATCATCTAATGAAGAAGTCACCCACTCACCTCTGCCTGCTTCAACGTGATTTTTATTTTCTCTTCGATATTTTCCAGAAAGAACACCTGACTTGAGGGGGCTCCAAGGAGTCACTCCCATGCCCAACTCTTGTGCCATAGGAATAAGTTCTCCCTCCACAGTTCTTTGAAGTAATGAATACTCGACTTGAATGGCACTCACAGGAATCCATCCTTGAAACAACGCTTTCACGTGCGCTTCGGCCACCTTCCAGGCGGGAGTGTCAGAAAAACCAATGTAGCGAACTTTGCCGGACGACACGAGATCATCCAAGGCACGCATGGTTTCATCTATTGGCGTTTGATAGTCCCAGCAGTGCATCCAATAAAGATCAATGTAGTCCGTTTGTAATCTTCGAAGCGATTCTTCACAGGCACGTATGATACTTTTTCTTCCAGCACCTCCGGCATTTGGATCACCTGGTTTTAGGGTCCCAAAAAATTTTGTGGCGATCACCATCTGCTGTCTTTCAAAAGGATCTTTCCGAAAAAAATCGCCGATAATTTTTTCTGAATGCCCATAAGTATAAACGTTGGCCGTGTCGATAAAGTTTCCACCTAGATCCATATAGCGAGCAAGAATTTTTTCACACTCTGGAACTGAGGCTCCCCACCCCCAATCTTCCCCAAACGTCATGGTACCAAGGCACAAAGGACTGACTTTTAAACCAGATTTACCGAGTGTGACAAAATGATTAAGAGGCATAAGAAGCTCCTTTTTCTCATCATGATAAGTTCCTCTTTAAGGGAGAGGTAGCCGGACACGCTCTGTCTAGACCGCCTAAATGAGTTATGAATTAATGAGCTCTATGCTGAGATTGTGTTCACTTCTATTTACTCTCTTACTTTTCACTTCCTGTTCACTTTTTACCCGCAAAGGTAACTGGGGTAAAAAGGCGATCTATCCGGTGAAGTGGGAGCGAGTGAAAAACTCGTTTGTTAAAAATATTACCAGTCGTCATGTCTGGGTACCGGCGGCGGCGGGTACTGTGGTTGCAGCTGCAGACTGGGACGCAAAGATGGTGGAATGGGCAGAGCGAGATCCCACGATTAGTTCAAATTCCGCTCAAGATTTCAGCGATACTTCCAGAAGTATTCTACAAGCGCAAATGTATCTCACCATTCCCTTCACCTCTTCCTATGATGGAAATTGGAAACACTATACAGTCAATAAAGTGAAAGGAACCGTGGTGGTCTATGCGTCTTCCTCGATTGCTCATAGTGCTTCAGGGGTGATGAAACAACACATCTATCGCTTAAGACCCGATGAAGTGGATGGCAAAAGCTTTCCTTCGGGTCACGCCACAACTGCCGCCGCCTACCGCATGATTTCTTCTCGCAACTATAATTCGATAGAAATGCCTCGAGATCTACGAAATGGAATCGGAATTATTAACGGTGCTTTGGTCACTTCAGTGGCATGGTCGAGGGTCGAGGCGAAAGACCACTTCCCCTCTGATGTATTGTTCGGTTACGCCATCGGTAGTTTTATGAGCGGATTTATTTATGATTCTTTTATGAACGTGGAGGACACCGATGTCTTTGCTCTCTTCCCTTCAGGGGATGGAGGTATGGTGGCGAAGTACAGCTTCCAGTTTTAATAGCACCCAAGTGGAGATCAAAAATGGCGCCGTAAGTGGAACAGCTCCCATCTTGATAAACAGTACGTGAAGAAGAACACTTAATATAATTCCCACCAAAGCGAACATGGCAGATTTCCAAGTTGGTCGCATGAAAGTGCAGCCCAGAGCAATTGAAGTTAGAACAGCACTAAAGCCATAGAGCCCTGCACTTACTCCATCCATATCCAGTTCAAGAACTAGACTTAAACCCCCGGCAACGACACTTCCAAATAAGGCAAAGATCACAGGCCAGAAGGAGTTCAGTAAAAGACCAAAGAGGATCACGAGACCCGCAATCGCACTCTCAACCAGATAAACCTCAGAGATGTTTTTAAGAATGATTTTCGCAAAAGAGATATCGTGCAGTCCCAGATAAATTGAAGTGACAGTAGTCTTCATCGGAAGTGTGATCACTGCCATCCAGCTAATTATGACAAAAGGAAAGGTCATCAGTGGTAGTCCCATACTTTTATATTCTGGGGCCATGTAAAACATGAGAACACTTGAAAAAGAAGTTGCAAGCACAAATCCCACGAACATAAATGGTGAGGGGATAAACAGTGCAAAGAAGGCCGCGCCAACCAAGCACCCGTTATAACCATAAATTCCGCGAATGATATCTGTTTTCTCATATCGTAAATAAATGGCGGTCCAGGTTGAAATGACCGTCCCCATGAACGCACCAACTGCAATCCAGGGAGAGGCAATAGCAAGACCAATGAGTATCAGAAAACCTGTCAGGGAATTATTTTGAAACATGACCTGACCAAGGCCACGAAAGACTCTATCTAGAAATTTTAACATCCAACCAATCTAGCATTCCACTCGTCGGACTTCAATTTCGAGCTTTGAAGAAAGCCCTTGAAGAAGAATGGCAGGCTGATTTTCCGGGAACTCAAGTATGCACCCTTCATACACGATGTAGTCGTTAGGATCATCCTTGGCCGTGATCCAACCAGATCCTCCAAGACACTGAAGTACCAGTTTCCCGGTCCCTTCGGCGCTTAAGGTCTTAAATTCATTATATTCAAGGGATATACTTAAAGCCTTAACAGTATTCATGTCGATATAGTAATCGCTTAATGATATTAATCAATAAACTATTCTACGCAGGGAGAAAAAACGAATGGAATTAAATGGAAATGGCCAGCGAGGCCCTCTCGACGAGATGGATCTTAAAATTCTTAAGCTCCTTTCAGAAGATGCCAAAATGTCGTTTGGTGATATTGGTGAGAAGGTCCATTTAACGGCACCTGCGGTCCATGCACGGGTGAAGAAGATGGAAAAGGCCGGAATCATTAAGAACTATACCGTTAATATTGATTTTGAAAAAGTTGGACTCCCTGTAACTGCATTTGTGAAACTTCAAACAGGAAAATTAAAATGCAGTGATGCTGGAAAACTCATGAATAAATTTTCTGAGATTGTTGAATGTCATGCGGTCGCTGGCGAAGATGATCTTATTTTAAAAACAAGAACGGCCACTCCACTTGAGCTTCAAAACTTACTAGAGAAAATGCGTTCAGAAGGAATTTCAGAAAAATCCAATTCCATCTTTGTCCTGCAGTCTCACTTCGAGAGATCACGTCTATGATGTTAAGTGCAAGGCATATTCTGGTTCGTCATGAATATGAGGCAAAAGATCTGCAAAAGAAACTTCAAGAGGGAAAAAGTTTTGAAGAGCTGGCGAAGGATTTTTCTCTTTGTCCTTCAAATGCTCGCGGTGGAGACTTGGGGGAATTTCCAAAAGGAAGAATGGTTCCCGCTTTTGAGAAGGCCCTTCTTCAACTTAAAGTGGGAGAAATTTCAGGCATCGTGAAAACACAATTTGGTTTTCATCTTATTCAGCGGAAATAACTTTCGATAACATATAAGGCAGTGTTCCGCTGTCTTTAGTATTTAAGAAAGAAGCGTAGATCACAAGATCAGACTGAGTGGTCTTCACGAGTCTGGTAGGTTTGATTTCAGTTTTAGTTTCACACTGACTGGCATCTCCTAATACGGCGTTGGTTCTGCAGACTGAGGGGCGATGCTCATAAATACTACAGGCGCCTTCTTCGTTTAAAAAAACACATCTGCGCTCTTCATAGGGGATCTTATAAAATGCGTCCGAATCATTTTGGGCCTTCGCTTGAAGTTGCAAAAGATTGCGATCAACCTCGACTCCATCTTGAATTAACTGGGCCATCAATCTGCTCTCATCTTCAGTTATGCTCACTTGTGTATGACAACAGGCCGAACATCCCATTTTACAAGGACTCAATTGCTGGACTAATGGATTCGAAAATATCTCACTGTTGAGTTCTTCTACCAGATTGTGAATGAACTGGGCCCGAAGGATAGAGTTTGGTAACTGTTGCAGTTCTTTAACGACATCTTGAACAAGACTGAGAAATTCAGGCCTATCTCTCAGCTCATCAAAAGTTCTTTTTGCGATAGCGGGGACATTCAATAGGGTCTCGCTTGTTCGTTAGAAAGCACTTACTTAAATTAAGTCTAGATTAAATAAAAAAATATGCAACTTAATGCAAGATCGTAGGAAAAGCATTAAAGGTTTCCTAACCTTTGGTCCTATGAAATTTGGGAATTGAAAGAGAGATCATTCTCGCAACTAGAAGCTCTTTTGATAGAGGGCAATTGAATCTTCAATGACCTTAATCGCTTCGTCCTTGCCGGCGATGGATAAGATCTCAACACTCTTTTTCTCGAGCTCTTTATAGCTTTCAAAAAAACGACGGATCTCATTGACCTTATGTCTTGGTAGCTCATCAATGGAACTAATGTGGGCGTACTCAGGATCGTGGGCATGAATGGAAATGACCTTATCGTCTCCTTGTCCCTGATCTTTCATTCTCATAACACCAATCGGTCTTACTCTCATAATGGACATAGGAATGACGGGAAGCTGCCCTATTACCAAAACATCCAGAGGATCACCATCATCACAATAGGTCTTGGGAAAGAGACCATAATTACAAGGATAGTGAACAGAACTATAGAGAATGCGATCCACTCTTAACAGTCCCGAAGCTTTGTCTATTTCGTATTTGATTTTTGAGCCTGAGGGAATCTCGATCAGACAATCGAGTAGCTCACCGTTAAAATTCAACTCTAGGTCGTGCCAAGGATTCATAAAAAGCTCCCTTGCCGTACCTTAGCAATGAATGGCGAATTATTAAAAGACTCGTGGTGACTACTGCTGCTGCTGTTCTTGTGCAATTGTACGATCAGCAGGGATCGCCACATATTCATTCTTTCTAAATGTAGAACATGCGGTTGAAACTAGTCCCATAAACATCAGAACAGCTAAAAGCTTCATCATTCCCTCCATGGAAATATAAGCTCATTATAGACCATAGTTTTTATGTAACCAAGCTTGGCAGCATTTACCGAATACCTGACTAAAAGATATTAAAAACCGGACATTGGTGGCGGTGGCGGAGGTGGCGTATGATGCATCTGATGCATGGCCGCCGCGTTTGCAGCTGCTGATGCCGCCGCAGAATCATGGGCCGCTTGATGAGCAGCATGATGAGAACCAAAAAAACCGCCGGGCCTTTGCATTCCTGCACACGATGTGAAAAGGAAAAAGATAAAAAAATAAAATGGTATTTTCATGGCCATCTTATCGACCATGGCCATTACAAGATTTAACTAAGAATTCTTAGGCCTTAGATAAACAAGGTAGCACTTAAAGAAACCTCATCTAAGAGGAAGTAATTATAGTTCACACCCATGATGAGATGCTGTCCGAAAGAGTATTGGCCGCTGGCAAAGAACGCAGATTTATCTTGCTCAAATTCCAATTCGCCCTTTTTATAAACAGGTGCTGAAGAATGCTCTTTTCGATAAGCAACGTTTAATAAAACATTCTTAAAGTGATAAGCGGCCGAATAAAGCATGATCTTCGTCTCTTCTGCGAAGAACTCTGGATTAGAAGTGATTGAACCAACATCAACGGCGAGATTATGAAATCTGAAACCACCGGTGAATGTCTTCACGGTAAACTTGTCGGCCAAAGAATCTTTACCGTAGGAAGTTGTGTAATAAGAGTATTTGGTTAGATCGATCCAAGAATCATCCTGATAGACTGAAGCACCAATATGAAACATCCCATAGCGACCGGAAATCCCCGCGCCTGGATTAATGTCTTTGATTTCAGAATGACGTTTTACAATAACCCCAAAGTCGAGTCCTGCCTTTCGATTACCAATGAGTTTTCCACCAAGGGCAAAAGAAAACTTCTTTGGCTTAAACTGATGATCATTTGCTGAACGTTCAACAATATCTTCGTTTAATTCAGGAACGCGGTTCCCAAAAAAGCTATTATCCAATGAACCACTAATTAATGCTCCACCCATTTTTCCAGTTCCACTGGCAATGCTAAAGAAGACCGGGTTTTTGGCCTGGGCAATGGCCTCAAGTCCAGCACCACGATCAAAACTTACGTTCGAGGGATTTAAGACTGCCGCTGTTGCTGGAGTTGGAGCTGTAGGAAAAGTTGTTCGACGCATCTGTTTCGTCACACCCGGACAATTTGGAATTTTGATAATGTCACAGATGTCGGTAGGAGCGGCAAATGCCATTTCCACAGATGAGAAAACGAACAAGAACCAAATCAAGATACGCATGATGCTCCGACGGCGTTAATTATTGTGTGAAAAGGATATCATGCGCTAGCTCCCCCCAGCAAAAAAATAAGTTGTCATGACTCAATTCAAACGCAAAAAATGCTTAATACAAAATTAAGCTTGGGGAGACGATGATGAACTTTGAAAATGATACTGTCTCAGGTTGGTTTACTCTCAATGCCGGTTTCAAGGTCTACGGGCGATGTCCCGCTTGCCACTCTCCCCGTATTTCATTCCATAAAACAAGAACACCTGGACTGAAAGGCATCTCGGCCGCTAGCAGAGGTCTTACTCCTGTTTGTATTGATTGCGGGATGAATCTTCCGACCCAACCTAATAAACATCAGCGAGCGCTTCCACGGAAGAAAAGTAATTTTAAAGAGGCCTAGTGAAGGACGGCCTGACTTTCGAACATGTCCATTTGTTCGACTGACCAGTTCAGACAAAAGTCGGCCACTTCTTCCCACCCTTCTTCTGCAAAGGTGTAATGGCTACGATCTGGAAACTCCCGATAGTCAGTGATGGTTGTCGTTTTATATCGGTTAGCATTTTCCTTATTAATCGAAGCAGGCACAGTGTGATCAAGTCCACTTCCGACGAAAAGCAATGGGGCCCGATTAATATTCTCGTAGTTCACCTTAGTCACAGCATTGGGATTTAAATTTGCCAGGGCCGCTTGAATCAATGGCCGTTTAGGGCCAGGAATTGTGTATCTTTCAAAGGCCCTTCTCGCTTCCGCCTCATTTAATGTATTGGCAAAGGCAAACTCAAATTGGTCTAAGGTCAGCTCCACTATGCCATTTGTGTCTAATGGATTCATTAAAGCGGGCCAGGCCACTCTAATGGTTGAGAACGGTAAATTTAAAACACCTTTAGTCTGAACACCGTCAATAGAAACTCCAGCGCATCCAAGTCCTCGATCGAGAAGTAATTGAACAAAAAGTCCTCCAAAAGAGTGACCCATAATAATTGGTGGTTTCGCGAGAGAACGGATTATTTTATCATAATGATTTACTATTTCTTCAACACCAAGACCCCTTAGAAGAGTCGGGTCTTGCCTGATGTCTTCGATGGCCCTTTCTTCCATACCTGGCCATGCAGGAGCGATCACATTGTAACCACGATCATTAAAGCGTTTGATCCAATTCTCCCAACACAAGGGGGTCAGCCATAGACCGTGAATAAGCACGATATCACGTCCTGGTGGAGCGAAGTTCTTTAACTCAGGAGTTGTAGATGTATCTTGTGTGGCCATAAGCATTCCTTGAAAAAAATTTCAAATCAACCTATTTTACGCCCATAGAGGTTTCTCTACATATCTCACTGTTTCTTGATTAGACCTTTTCGCTTTTTCATAAGCTAACCTAAAACTTAACACACAGGACTGATGAAGAGCTTCCAGAGTGATAGAATCGGATGGCAGCAAGGAGGAACTTTATGAAGAAGTTTCTAGTCGAGCGAATCGTTCCTGATATCGGAAATCAAACAGCGGACGACTTTCAAAATACTGACCCGCAAGTAGAGTGGCAGGAAACAATTGTGACAGATGAAAAGGTCTTTTGTGTTTATCTGGCAAAGGACGAGCAAACGGTAAGAGATCATGTTTCACAAGGAAATTTACCCGTGAATAAAATTTCTGAGATTAAGACTGTTCTTACTCCCGAAACAGAACACACAGGTCTCTATCGAGTTCCGGAAATCGAAAGACCCGTGGATCGTCAGCTCAATTAGTAGGCCTGAGTATCGTCGGCCGGAATCTGATCTTCTTGTGCCGGGTCCTGATACTGATCCTCTTCGTTAGCAGGTTCTCTTTGATCTTGTTCGTAGCTTTCGTTTTCAACCAACGTTTCATCGGCCGCTGGGAACTGTTCCTCGTTAACAACTTCTTGAGGTTCAATCTCTTCCACAACTTCCTGAATGATCACTTTTTTCTTCGGTTGTTGCGCCAGTCTTCTCTCTTCAGGATCTTCATACGGAATATCCGCAGCGATATCATCCTTCGTGTTGTATTCCTGATCAGGGCCCGCACTAAAAATTTTTACTGAACCAAAAATCTTCACATACTGCAATCTGTAAGGTTCACCCCAGATATCAAGTGCATGATCATGGGACCTATCACCTTTGATTTCACGGGCAAGAACAGAATATTGGTTTTGAAAACGATCACGGATGAAATCCGAAAACCTCTGTGGTTCTTTCACCAGCTTGTTGGAACCATGAAGATCCACCACAACCAGATTTGCAATTTGTGCCAATTCATATTGAGTCAGAGCGACTTTGACCGTATCAAGGAAAGGATTGATCCTGGCGCCGCCACCAAAAACACCGCCGATGATCGTTAAAAGAGGAAGAAGTTTTAAAATGAGCCTGATGAATTTCATGCCGCTTCTGCCTCCACCATGCGGTGACGACCGACACTTTCAATATACATCGCTAGCTCAATGTTCTCAGACAGAATCTTCCAGAATTTTTTGTCTTCAATATAAAGGAACAAACTTTCTTCAAGCGTATTTACCGTGGCAGTTCTCGGTACATTGGCTATCAAGGCCACTTCACCAAAGAAATCTCCCTGACCTAGTTCAGCTATCTTCTTCTGGTCTTTAACGATCTCCACCTTACCTCTGATTAAGAGATAGAAGGTCTTATCATTTTCTCCCTGATCGACCACACTATGCCCCTCAGGGAAAATGACTAAATCCCCCGCCTCGACAAAAAGGTTCATGATCTCAGGAGGAAAGTCCTTAAACATATTGGCAGAGGAGACAAACTGAGAAATCTCGATTCTATTTTTTAGATTAAGGTAGTCGTTCGTAAATTGATCCATAAGTTCCGAAAAGATCTTCTCATCGAACTCGAGGTAGACAATTTCTTCGGCCGCGACCACATTCGCCGTTCTCTTCTGTTGTCCCAGGATCGCCATCTCACCTAAAACGACGTTCGATCCCAGGGTCACAATGTGCTTGGTTCGGCCGGTCTTCTCACGAACGTTCACATTGACGGTTCCTCTCACGAGGAAATACACATGTCGGTCAGAATCTCCTTGAAGAATCAAAGAGTCTCCTTTCTTCATACTTTTAATCACCGCTTGTTCAAGCAGAAAATCAATCGCCTCTTGGCCAAACTGGTTAAACAACATGTTCTTTTTTAGATTCGCACGAAGCTCATCTTGCAAAAGATCATCCGCCTTATACAGCTTGGAACTTCCTTTTAACTTGGCCATTGGGACCATCAATGGCGAAAGAATGTTCTTCACCAACGTATGAAAGAGATCAATTAACAAATAGCCCGTGATAAAAAGAAGACCACTAAGAACTACCATGGCCGAATACTTGCTGATGTCTTGACCAAGCTGGATCTGATAAAAAAGACCAGGGAAACTTTTTAATACAACTTCAAAACTAAACAGTGTAAATCCCACAGCCCAAGAAAGTGAAAGGACGGAATACACGACATAGCGGATTTCATCTGAAATTTTTGCCCCGGTATCATTCAGAATGCCCGATAATGAGCAATTCTTAAGATAAGGCATGATGTTTTTCAATTGATTATCAGCATAGAAGAAATAAAAAAGTTTTGTGAGATCACTTCTTCTATAAGGATTCATTTCAATGAAAGACAAAAGGATCGATAAGATGGCCACATCGTTGGTGTAATCAGACATTCCCGGGATGAGATTCAAAAGACAGCAAGATACTCCATAGAACAATGCAGACATCACTCCATAAGTAATGATGACGGCCTTTCTGGAATGAGAATAGAGAGAATTATCATTGATCCCGAGAGAAATGCCATAAGGATAAAACCTTAGATACGGGCCATAGAATGAACCTACCGAGGTGAGCAAGAGTGCTCCCTGAAACAGGGCCTTCATACTCATGAGAATTGATGAAATTAAAAAAATTCGAAGAATCGCCTCTTCATAACCTTTCTCGGTCTTGAGGAAACTCTCTAGGTTCAATGAAGTAAAGCTCTCAAAGTTAAAAAATGAACTGATAAAAAGCACCACGATACCAAAGAATAGAATGTCGTTTTTAAAGGGAACTTTGATTCGATTAAAAAGTTTGATCTCCGCTAATGGGCGATTAAGAAGAGACGTCTTTTGTTCATGAGGACTCTTTTCCTCCGGAAGACCAGCGAACTGATCACCCACCCCATCTATTAAATGGGCCTCATGAAGAAGCTTGATGGTGGTGATAATGGAATGAAAACTTACTTGGCCATGTGACTGATAAAGGGCAGAAGAAATGTCCTTGATACTGTGCTTTCCATCCAAGAGTTCAAGAATTCCCTGATTGTCTTTTGGAAGAACAACTTGTGATCTACTCTCAGAGTCCTCGATAACAATGTTCTTATCACCTTCAAAAAGGCTACAAGGTTTTAAGACAGGACGTATTTGATCTAATTTTAAAGATTCGGCCATATGACCTTATCGTCAAAATGGCCGATAGAACTTAGAATCCGAGCTACTTGGTAGGTTTTTCTGCTTTAACCTCTGACATCCGGCCACTGTTCGGATTCATCCATCCCTCGCTGAAAGCCGGTATCTTTTCCAACGATGGCACTTAAGTGATCAAAACTTTGTTGCCATCCTTGCTCACACTCCACTGCCCCCTCTTCATCTTCAAATCCTCTGACATAAAGCCGAATCTCTGTTCCTCCGGGTTTAGAGAAAAACTCAATACCACTTTCAAGATTCTGAAAAATCAGTGAACCGTCGGGCCCTTTAATTTCTTCATCAAACTGAATCAATTTTTTGCCAGGGATAATTTCTTTAACTCGTCCTGTACAAACATACTTCCCATCCTTAGCGGTATGTTCATAACGATATCTTCCATTGACCTTGGCATCAAACTCAGGAATTTTTAGCGTCATCCCGTCTGGATAGGCCCACTGCTCGATCAAATTTGGTTGAACAAAATAATCGAAAAGAGTCTCACTATCCACCGGGAAAAATTTTGTCATATTCACTTCACTGGCCATACTCGCCTCCATGGTTAAAGGGACATGCTAACGCCACTTTAAAAAGAGGTAACGTGACGCTGAGGCTATTCTGATGGAAGGGTTTCACTAAGTTGAATTTCAGTTTTAGCAGGCAGAACATATTCTCAATTAAAGGAGTTTTTATGGAACTAATCACAGAATCAAATCAAGGTTATCGCCATAGTGGCTTCAATGTAGAACAAGTCACTCGAGAAATTGATATTGAATCTCATGATGGATTAATGCTGCATGGTTGGCAATTAGTGGCCCAGGGTGGTCTTACTCTGGGAAACATCGTAATTGTCCATGGAATGAAAGACTATTCTGAACGTTATCTGGATTTCGCTCGTAAGCTTTCAAGTGTCGGGTATCAAGTGTTTGGCATTGATCTTCGAGGACTAGGTAGATCTGGTGGTGACCGAAACTATTTCCCCCATATTGAAGACAACATTGATGATCTGGACCGGGCGCTCAAGGCCTTCAAAAAATATGACAACAACCGACCTTGGATTATTTTTGGTCATAGTGCAGGCGGAAATATTGTTGCTCGTTATGCCATTGATCACCAGATTGCGATTGATGGTTTCATTCTCAGTGCTCCTTTTTTAAAACCCATGCCGGCCTTGAATGACTTTATTATCGGTGCTCTTAAAGCAGTGAATCTTGTGGCCCCTCACACAAATATGGTGGACCTACCTGACAACGATTTTTCAAAGGACCCAAAGGTCGTGCAAGATATGATCAATGACCCCCTCATTAATCACACAAAAATTCCCGCAAGAACCGGCGTCGAGATTTTAAACAACTGCAAATACATTGAAACGAATCGTTCGGTGCTCTCGGTGCCTTTTCTTGTTCTTCATGGCGAAACTGATTTAGTGAACAATATTGAAGGAACTAAAGAATTTTATCAAATGACAAAGAACGTTCCTGGCAAGGACATCAGAACTTACCCTGGGCTCTATCATGATTTATTGCATGAGCCAGAAAAGGATCTCATTGTAGACAATGTTATTTCATGGCTAAATAGCGTGACGACTCGACACTAGACTTGCCTATTAAAATCAGATTAGAGAAAATCTAGCATGATTAATTATGATCCTCATCGTTGGATGGACCACTTTTTTGATATTCGTGGTTCATTAGTTAAAGAGATTCTTGGTCGGGTCCTTTTGTGTACCACCTGGTCGGCCGCCATCGTTTATGTTCATCACTACATTCATCCTATTGCGATTCCTTCCATTGTTCATACTTTGGTCGGTCTGGCATTGGGTCTTCTACTCGTTTTCAGAACAAATGCTTCCTATGATCGCTTTTGGGAAGGAAGAAAACTCTGGGGTGGAATTGTAAATGAAACCAGAAACCTCATCAGATCTTCTGAGGCCTTTCTGATCAATGCTCCGGCCATTAGACAAGAAATGGCCATATGGATGCTGGCCTTCGTCTATGGTTCAATGAATGCCCTTCGCGATAAAAAGAGTTACGGTCCCATTGAAAAACGTCTTTCACCCGAAAAACTTAAAGCGGCCCTAGAGTCCCCTCATGCGGCACTCTATGCGGCCAAGCAAGTAAGTCTTCTCCTTCAAAAGGCAAAAACTGAGGGCCATATCTCAGATTATGTTCAGGTCACTATTGATCAAAACGTGCAACTTCTGGTGGATTACATTGGCGGCTGTGAGCGCATTCATAAAACACCGCTTCCCTTTGCCTATGTGGTTCATCTTCGTCGTGCTTTAGTGATTTATTGTTTCACGCTACCATTTGCTCTGGTCGGTTCTTTTGAATGGCCTTGGGCCACAGTTCTCGACACTCTCTTCCTCACCTACGTTTTCTTTGGCATTGAAGAGATTGGTGTCGAGATTGAAGATCCGTTCGGGGAAGATGAGAATGACCTTCCCCTGGAAACGATCTGCGCTTCTATTGAAAAGAATACTATGGGGCTTCTTTCTTAACCGAGAAATACTCATTAGGGACATGGATCCCACGTCTCACGATTTTCTCAGTCATGATGGTTTCTTTTAAGAAAAAGAGCGAAATCAAATAAGCGGCACTATTTCCTAGAAGAAGTGGTGCCACTCCAAAATGTGTTCCAGTCACTTCTAAAGCAAAAATGGTCGAAGTCAGCACAGCACGTGTAGAGCCTGAGAACATGGACGACATACAAACCAGTGCCGTTACCTCAGGCGATATTCCCGCATTCGGGAAAATGAAATGACCAACGTAACTTAAGACCACACCCAAGCTACTGCCAAAAGTAAGAAGTGGCGCCAGTGTTCCACCGGAAGTTCCACTGCCAAGTGAAATTGACCATGAGATAAATTTAAAAACAAACAATGTGAGTGCAGGAACGAGAAGCAATTTACCCTGAAGGGCATTGGTAATGTTCACATATCCCACTCCCAGACTTCGAGGATCAATATAACCTACAATTCCCACGACCAGACCACCAATCATGGGCCACCACATCCAATGAATAGGAAGTTTTTCAAAGAGGTCTTCAATCACGAAGACAAGCTTTGAAACAATACAGGCAACAGCACCGGTCACTGCCCCGGCCATAAAATAGAAAAAGATGTTTTCTCCATTCACGACTTCCGCAACTTCACCAATCGGAAATTCAGCATGGGTGTGCCCAGTCGCAAGACGAATGGCATGGGCAGTTGAAACAGCAATTAAAACCGGAATAAAAGATTTTGCTGAAAATTCAAATAACAGAAGTTCAATACAAATAAAAACCGCTGCAAGTGGAGTTCCAAAAATAGCAGTCATCCCCGCAGCAGCTCCGACGGCCAGAAGAATTTTCCTTTCATACTCAGAGAAATAAAAATGCCTTCCGATCCATGAGCCAAGAGAACTTCCTGTGGCAATGATCGGTCCCTCTGCCCCAAATGGTCCACCAGAACCGATTGAAATCGCCGCAGACAAAGGTTTTAGTAAAGTCATCCTTCTTGGAATTTTACTTTCCTTCGTAAGAATATTTTCCATCACCTCAGGAATCCCGTGACCACGAATGGCCTTACTACCATAACGGGCCATGAGTCCCACAATCAATCCACCTAGAACTGGAATAAAAATATAAAGCACAGGAAATTGATGTTCACCTAAGTCCACTCGATGAGTAGAAAGAGTTTGAAACCAGAAAAGATTTGTGAAAAATGCGATTGAGAGTAAAAGTACTTTTGCAACAAGTGTGGCAAGAGCACCGATGAGCGCGGCTAACGAGCAGAGAATGATCAATTTCTTTCGATCAAATTCGATTTTTTTGTACATTGATTGTCCTTGGATTACGTCAGAAAATAATGCAAGGACACAAAGGCGCCAATGGGCAGCGTATCGAAACGGTGCATCAAGCTATGAAAAAAAATTAACTTTCTACCACTCTACCCGCAATCCTCTTACTTCCTAAGAGTAAAATCATGAATGCCAGCGCAGAAGTCGAAACAAAGATGGCACCAATGGGGGCCAGTTGTTGGGCCTTCAAAACTCCCACCATGACTGAAGCAAGAGAGCCAATGGCCATTTGAAGAAACCCTAACATCGCGGCCGCGCTTCCGGCCTTTTTTGCAAAGGGTGCCATGGCCAGAGCAGCAGCATTGGGATTTGAGAGCCCAATAGAAGATAAATAAATAAACATCGTAATCACTACGCCATAAACATTATACCAATCATTAAAGGCACAAATTAAAAAGATTGTTGAAGTCAGCACCAAAAGCAATAAAGCACCTTGGAGAATTTGCTCATTGGAAAACTTCTTTAAAAGAACCACATTAAGTTGGCTGGTTCCTACCATCCCCATTGCTATGAAAGCAAAAATCCAACCATAGACCTGTTCGCTCACCTTGAACACTTCCATAAAAATAGTTGGAGAGGCGGCCAGATAAACGAAGAGGCCGGAGAATCCAACTGCACCGGCCAAAGCATAGGTAGAAAACAATGGTTCACTTATAATGGAAAAATAATTTTTGATAATAGGTAAAGGCCTTAGAACGTGCGACTTATCAGCATGATGACTTTCAGGCAAAAACTTCATTACCACAAAAAGTAAAAGACTTGAGCCAATGGCGAGGGCAGCAAATACAGACTGCCATCCCATATAAATAGAAAGATATCCTCCAACCGTAGGTGCCAGAAGTGGTGAGACACCCAAGATAAGAATGAGAAGAGACAAAATCTTTGCACTCTCTCTCGGTTCGAAAAGATCTCGTACCATGGCGAAAGCACCCACACTGGCAGCACATCCACCTACGGCTTGAATGAATCGAAGAACAATTAATGTTTCAATGCTATTTGCAAAACCACAACAAATAGAGGCGAAGATGTAAATCAACAAACCGATGATCAATGGTCTTTTTCGCCCAAAGCGGTCCATAAGAGGCCCATAGAATAATTGTCCTGAGGCAAGGCCAATAAAATAACTGGAAAGAGTTATTGAAACTTGTGCCACATCCGTTTGAAAGTACTGTGCCATTAAAGGAAACGCAGACAAGTACATATCAATGGAAAATGGTGAAAGTGCTGTTAGGGATCCAAGGATTAGAATGAGAGATGTTCGTTTATTCATTGAATGAGTGTAATGAAAGTCTCAAACTCATTCAATAATTTTACATTTCTTCGGATCTTTACTGTAATAAGAGCAAACCGCCATGGCCTTCGCGCAAGCGCTCTCAGTGGTCAGGGCCGTGTAGTATTGGTCGTGCCTTGAAGTCTCTCCAGAAAAATCCGATGCACGACACTTCTGAAGACTATTAAGCCAAATAATAGAACCAAATATAACAATCACTAAAGCTGCTGGAATGAGTGCGTGGGCATTCAGTTTATACTTAGAGCGGTATTTGTGAGGGGCCACGGGTTTTTTAGACATAGGTCTACCATAAAATAATGGCGACCCTACCATTGAAAATACTCCTGCCTTCTTGGCAGAACCCGCTTAAATCAAGTGTAAGTGCAGTCCTGATTTGAGTCAAATGAGATATATTTAAAATTAAACTTATCCCGTCAACTATGCCAAATGATAGTCCATGTCTGAGGCCGGTACAAGACTACGTTCTTCCAAGAAGTTAAGAAACATCTGAAGAGGGAGAGATTTATTCTCCAGAGACCAGCTGGCGAAAATTTTTAAACGAGGGGAATAATCAGCAAAAGGAACAAAGCTTGCTCCCTCTTTCACATGAACTAAACTTCGAGAGGTAATCAAAAGACCTTTTCCATGAGTCACCAGACGCGGGCAACTTTCTTTGGTCTTCTTATAGTAGACCTTCGGATGAACGTCCTTAGATTTTAGATACTCCAAAAATTCAGATTGAAATCCAAGGTTCTCATGCTTTCCATGAAAGATCAGGGTCTCACCTTCCAGATCCCGAAGTTTAAGAAACTTCTTTTTCGCCAAGGGACTTTCACTCGGGACCATTATTCCCAACTCATGGGTCTGGACCGCCATCCTTGTGATAGAAGAATCTTTAAAATCACTCGCCCCAAAGGCAATATCTACTTTTCCAGACTTCAAAAATCTTTCCAGAGAGTTAAGAGGATACTCTTCTATTTCGATTTCAACCTTAGGGAATTGTTCTTTAAACGAACTAATCAGTCGCGGAATATTAGAATGGAAGGCAGAATGGGAAAAACTAAAGCGAAGACGCTTCTCCTTCATCCTTGGAAGAGACCTCACTTCCATTTCCATCTTTTCCATTTGAGAGAGTATGTCCTTTCCTTTCTTTAAGAGGTGAAGGCCCGCGCCGGTCAGTTCAACATGCCTGGTGGAGCGAGTGAAAAGCTTTACTCCCAGATCATACTCAAGTTGATTAATGAGTCGACTTAACGGAGGCTGACTCATATTGAGCCTCTCTGCTGCCTTCCTAAAATTCAATTCTTCGGCCAGAACGACAAATGCTTTAAGCTCTCTCGATTCCATTGATACTCCACAGGTATCAATAATGATACCTTCTTTGAAATTATCATACACCTTTGTTCGCATTAAGATAAGAGCATGAAGGAAACTCTATCCCGAAGAAAGATGATGCAGCTAAGTACCTTGTTTATGATCGGGTGTAGCTTCCCACTCAAGAAAAAGGACAAAACTATGAAAGAAATAATTGATGTTGTCATTATTGGTGGTGGACCTGCAGGACTAAGTGCCGCCTTGACCTTGGGTCGCGGTAATAGATCTGTCATGGTACTGGATGAAGGCAAAGGAAGAAATGCCCCTGCTTCACATATGATGAATTTTCCCTCAAGGGACGGCACTCCTCCCATGGAGTTTAGAGAATTAGTCAAAAAAGATCTTACCAAATATCCAAATGTAAAATTAGAGGCCCTTAAAGTTCATTCACTTGTTAAAGAGGACAATGTTTTTCTGATAAATGAAAGCATCAGGGCCCGAAAGATCCTTCTTGCTCATGGAGTGAAAGACGTTTTACCTACTCTCCCTGGTTTTACTGAGCTATGGGGTAAATCCATTTTTCATTGCCCTTATTGCCACGGATACGAGCACCTCAATGCCCCCATCGGAATTATTGGAGACAGTAAGACCGCACTCCACTATGCCGTTCTGGTGAAGTCGTTGACTGATGACCTGATCGTTTTCACAAATGGTGCGGAAGTTGATTCTGCTCAATTTGAAAAAAACGGAATTAAAGTTTATTCCGCTCCCATCGAATCTTTGATTCATCAAGGTGAAAAGCTGACTGCAGTTAAATTAACAAATGGTGAAATACTTGAAAGAGGCCATTTGTTCTTTCGACCTGAGCAAAAGCTTACGACCGACTTGGGAACAAAGCTTGGATGTGAACTCAACGAGCATGGTCTCTACAAGATCCAGGACACTGGAGAAACAAGCGTTAAAGGTGTTTATGCGGCAGGAGATATTGCAGAGCTAAGACAATCAGTTCTCATGGCCACAGCGTCAGGACAAAAAGCAGCAGCGCACATGAATTTCGAAATATTGCATGAGAGATTTTAAATGGTACAGTCATGGGCGGGGGCCCATGACTGATGATGAAAAGAAATCATGTTTCAGACCTAAGCTTCAAAAAACTGAAGTTTTTGTAAAATCAGGTAGCAACGACGGGATGTTTTCTCCACATGTTTATCGAAAGTAAAAGGGCAGCGGCCGAAATCGCAAATCCACCCCAAGGAACGGCCGAGAGACCTGGACCGTTATCAATAATCACTCCACCACTCCAAGCACCAAGAGCATTACCTAAGTTGAAAGCGGCGATATTAAGAGCAGACGCTAACGTGGGTGCATCACCAGCGCTTTCAAGTACTTTCATTTGTAAAGGAGGAACAGTGGCAAAACCTGTGAACCCTAATAGAAAAACCAGAACCACAACGCTCACTTGACTGGCCGAAAAGAACACAAATCCAACCATCACAAGTGTGAGGGCCAACAAACTTCCCACCAACGTAGGCATGAGTTTTTTATCAGCAAACTTTCCTCCCACAATATTTCCCAAAATAAGTCCCAGTCCAAATAGAAGAAGAATGGGAGAAATGGCCTTTTCATCAAAGTGAGAGATATCAGTCAGAATCGGAGCAATATAAGTAAATAGAGCGAAGACACCGCCAAATCCAATCACGGTCAAAAGTAATCCTAAAATCACTTCAGGTCTTCTTACCGCAGACAATTCCGCGCTAATGTTGGGAACAATGTTTTTCTCAGAATCTTTTGGAACCAAATAAAGTAGTCCCAACATCGCAATTGGCCCAACTGCGGTGACTGCCCAAAACGTCATTCTCCATCCATATAATTGTCCAAGCCAGGTTCCGAAAGGAACTCCCAGGATATTTGCAATTGTGAGTCCTGTGAACATGAGGGCTATGGCAAGGGCCTTTTGATTCGGTTTTACTAAGCTGGTTGCGACCACTGAACCAATGCCAAAAAATGTACCATGTGCAAAAGATGTGATCACTCGGGCAATCATTAAAGTCCAATAGTCTGGAGCAATGGCACAGACCAAGTTCCCAATCGTGAAAATGGCCATCAAAGCAACCAGGGCCGATTTCTTAGGAAACCTTGATGATAGCAGGGACAAAAAAGGAGCTCCAATAGCAACTCCCAGAGCATATCCGCTAATCAATAGACCGGCAGTGGAAAGATTGACTCCCAGATCTTTTGCGATCTGAGGCAAGATTCCCATAATAACAAATTCAGTGGTTCCAATTCCAAAGGCACCAATCATTAAAGCATATATTGCTAAAGGCATAACTTTCTCCAGTTTGAATTATGCTCAATATATCACTTTAACTCTTGCTGATTTAGACATGAAAAGTAAAATCATAGTTGACCAGGAGTCAACAATGAAGACCACTATCGAAGAGATGCAGACCCTTATATCTATCGTTGATTTGGGATCCATTACCCTAGCGGCGGAGAGACTGGAGCAAACAACTTCAGGAGTTAGCCGAACCCTTTCAAGACTTGAGAAAAAACTAGGAGTGACTTTACTTAGAAGAACCACTCGTAAAATTGATCTCACTCCTGAAGGAGAAAACTTTCTTACTCATGCTCGCCAGATTCTGCAATCAATTGAGGCGGCCGAGGCCTCAGTGAGTAACAAAGAAAACGCTCCGACTGGAATATTAAGAGTCGATTCCGCCTCCCCGTTTGTTATTCATTCCATTACCCCCTTCGTTCAGGAATTCATGAAGCTCTATCCAGGTATTACCTTGGAGCTTTACAGTAATGATCGAACGATTGACCTCATTGAAAAAAGAATTGATGTGGCGATTAGAATTGGAAAGCTTGAAGACTCAACTCTCACTGCTGTCTCCTTGGGAACGAGTAGAAGAAGAATTCTTGCCTCTCCTGCTTATCTAAAACAATATGGCACACCTAAGAATGTAGATGATTTGCAAAACCATCACCTCATCGGTTTTACCGATCCAAGACATCTCAACCAATGGCCCCTTAAAACGACAGCAGGACCATATCTTGCCAAATGCCAGATTGGTGCCTCAAGTGGAGAAACCATCTTAAATCTCGCTCGTGAAAATGCAGGGATCGTATGTCTTTCAGACTTTATGACCATGAAAGATCGTAAAGAAGGGAAATTAGTTCAGATCCTTGCAAATCACACCATAGATGATCGTGAACTCATTCATGCGGTTTATTACAAAAATATCCAAGTCTCAAATCGCGTAAATCTTTTTATTAAATTCTTGAAATCCAAGCTCAAAGGAGTCACACACTGAATTAAACTCAGTGAAGCTTGAATATAATTGCTGAATAGAATATCTGTGATGTCCAGGCCGAGTCATTATTACTCGATTCTTCATTTTTGCCTCTTAGACCAGTGAAATGTGCTAAGAGAGTGAATCGCATTATGACTCTCAGGAATCCATCATGAAATTATTACTTATTCTATTGTTCGTTCCTTTCATCTCATTTGCTTCAGAGAAATCAAGCTGCTCTGAACTCATAAATGACTGTGAATACTATTCCTGTGTCTCCGCCACTAAACATTGTGAAAACAGCTCGTACCCCATGCAATTTGGGAGAAGATTTTGTCTTCGTTATGGTAAGGAAATTCATAAATTCTCGAGACAAGGAAGACTATGGATCGTGAATGTCAGGAAATGTCTTATGAATGAAATGGAGAAATTCGAAGATGGTTTAAGCTGCAATGATTTAAAGGTAAAGGCCTTTAAAAGTCACGTTGCCTGTTACGTTGATCATGGATTTTGTGAACTAAGTCTAAAAGATAAACAGCAAGTTATGACCACCATCTGGCCAGGACTTTTAAGCTTCCTGGCCATTGAGAATGGGCTTGGTGTTCTAAATTCTTGCTACACTTCAAAGCTGTGATTCTTTTTGAATCCAAGCGTTCACTTGTTCTTCAAGGATGTCGAGAGGAATAGCACCATCTCTTAGAGCAACATCGTGATACTTTCTAACGTCAAATTTATCCCCCAGTGCCTTACGCGATTTTTCTCTTAGCTCCAGAAACTTTAACATTCCGACCTTGTAGGCGGTTGCTTGTCCCGGCATAACAAAATAGCGTTCGATCTCTTTAACTGTTTCAAGATCCGCACTTGGAGTATTCGTCTTCATGTAATAAATCGCTTCTTCACGGGACCACTTTTTCGCGTGAATACCAGTGTCGACCACAAGACGGACCGCTCGCCAAATTTCCATTGAGAGTCGGCCAAAATCTGAATAAGGGTCCTGGTAAAAACCAATCTCTTTGGGAAGAAGTTCAGCATAAAGCCCCCACCCCTCCACATAGGCGGTGAATCCACCATCACGACGAAATTTTGGAAGATGATCCAACTCATTGGCGATCGCAATCTGCATATGATGGCCCGGGACGGCCTCATGATATGCAAGGGCCTCTAACTTATATTTAGGATTATCCGCCATCTTATAAAGGTTCACATAATAAATTCCAGGACGGGTACCTTCCATAGAGGGGCCGCTATAAAAGGCCGTTCCTGCACTTTTCTCTCGATAGGCCTCTACTGGCTTAACTAGCAGTTCGGCCTTCGGGAATGTATTAAAGAGCTGAGGAAGAGCGGCCTTAATATTTCCCAGAACTAAATTAACTTGGTCTAAGTAGGCCTTTCGTCCCGCCTCCGTATTTGGATAGGTGAATTCATTACTACGAAGATGTTTGAAGAAGGCCTGAAGATTCCCTTTGAATCCGACCTTGTCCATAATAGCGTGCATTTCTTTTTGAATGCGGGCCACTTCAGATTTTCCAATCTCATGAATCTGTTCAGCAGTTAAGTTCGTGGTGGTGGTTGAGCGCAGGCGAAAATTATAATAGTCCTTTCCTTGAGGCAGTGACCATGCGCCATTGTTCTTCTTATATTTTTTAGAGAGATCCGTTACATATGAGATAAGTTCGCGGTAAGCAGGACGCACATAAAAATCCATCGCCTCTTCCGCTGCTCCCATGAGTTTTACTTTTTCATCATTTGACAGCTGAATCTTATCCAGTTTCCCTTTAAAATCATCCATGAGGGGATTATTTTTTTCGGCGATTATGTTTTTTGAGTCTTCAATGATTTTTGAAAAAACGAAATGTGGAGGAACGACACCTAGCTTAGCTTGTTTCTTAACAAACACCATTCGTTCTGAAAAAACTCGTTTTATTTCCTTTAAGCGAGAAACATAGGCCTCAGCATCGCCCTTGTTATCAATCTGATGCATGTTAATGAGAAAACTTGGCGTTTCGGACTGATAACCGAACATCTGATTTAAGGGGAACGAATGATAACGCCACTGAAATCCCTCAATATCCTGCTCGAGCTGATACTTAAGAATCTTGTAACTTAACTTGGTTGAATCATCGAGTTTATCGAAGTCAAAGCCCTGAAGAGTTTTTAGATATGATTGGTTTTTTTGATGTTCGGCCAACTCATAGGCCTCAGTTTCATTATTCAATAAACCGTAATTGGTCTTCCTTCCTAGATATGTTTGCCAGGTTGGATAACGAGAGACCTTCTCTTCGAAATAGGCATCGAAGAATTTTTCTACTCGCGCAGACTCAGTTAATGATTTTTCATGCGAACATGAAACGACTAATAAGAATAAAAAGATGAATTTTAGCATGAAGTGATGTTAGCACAAAAAAGGCCCGGAAAACACCGGGCCTTTTATATTAATTACTGACAAGTTACTGATTCAGAAGGAACTCGTCCGCTTCTTAGCTGGGCCTCGCAGGTCATCTTGAAAAGTGATCGACCAGGAGAACGAAAAGGAACACTTCCGCGAATGACTGTCCCGTGAACATAATGACCAACTGTGCGCATTTTTGTCACAAGACATGCTTCCATATCAAGGGCCATATCTGCTTGTGTATCTGTCAGGGCCTTCTCAATGGCCTGACAAAATCTTCTCACTTCACCTTCTGTAGAAGGACGGCTGATATTAGCAAAGCTTGAAGTAGCAAAAAGAACGAGCATAAGAACTGTTAGTGCTTTCATCTGAACTCCTTATCAAGTTTTAAGGCCCGACGTAACTAGCACAGAAGAATACTCAATAAAACGAAACTTGAACTCTATGTAAGCAGGTAATGATAATATCTTTGGCCAATCATTAGAAAGCAAAGACAAATATTTAATTGAAACATCTTATTTGCCCTCTTAGGATAAAATGCAATCTCATACACTAGGAGTCGTTATGGAACTCAACTTTCCTGTTCAGGCCAAAATACTTAAACCAGTCGCTGAAGTCTTTGATGCGGTCTATAACCCTAAAAAACTCGCCAGCTATTTTGTGACCGGTGGAGCAAGTGCACCTATGGATGAAGGGACAAAAGTCATGTGGGAATTTGCCGACTTCCCTGGCGCTTTTCCGGTGTATATCAAAAACGTTAAGAAGAATGAGAAAATCGTTTTTGAATGGGAGGCCAATGATGGAACAGGTCAAGGAGCTGGCTACAACACGACAGTGACTTTTGAATTTAGTGCCATTGATGCCAATACAACTCAAGTCAAAATTCTCGAATCTGGTTGGCGAGACCCAAATAAATTTCTAAATGCGGCAGTTGGAAACTCTCAGGGCTGGATGCAAATGGTATGCTGCCTTAAGGCCTATGTAGAATATGGCATCAATCTTCGAAAAGGCTTTCTGTAGCCACTTGGGCAATGACGGAAATCCTGTCTCTGACTAGTATGCCCTCAACAATTAAGTGAGGGCATATGATAAAAATCCTTCTTCCCTTTGTCTTTCTATCAGTGGCCTTTGCCGCTAATACTCCAACGAAGAGGTCCGAATGCTCTGTCACGAGAGCTTCCGCCATCATTAAGCGCTAGCAATAGCGACCGAGAATCTCTACAATTATGTAAAGGTTCTCAATGACTTCTTATCTCTCGGGTTATCTTCTTGCCATTCTTGCCGCTCTTCTCTGGGGTGTTTCGGGAACATTTGCTCAGTTTCTTATTCAAAATCGCACGATTGATCCAGGCTGGTTAGTGACAGTTCGTCTACTGGTTTCAGGAATTCTTCTTCTCGCCATTCCGGCCATCAAAAAACCGAAATCAATTTTTGCCCCATGGAAAAATAAAGTTGATAGCATTGAGATTCTGATCTTCGGCGTTCTTGGAATGCTCGCCGTTCAGTACACTTTCTTCGTGACGATTAAGCATTCAAATGCTGCTACGGCCACCATCCTTCAATATCTAGGACCCGTGTTTATCGCTCTTTATTTTTCGATCAAAGAGCGAAGATTGCCAGTCACACAGGAGTTAGTGGCAATTGTTTTCGCTCTCCTTGGGACTTTTTTAATTGTGACCCATGGAAGTCTTGGTAGTCTGTCTATTTCCGTTCCAGCACTCGTTTGGGGTCTCGCCTCTGCCATTGCTTTGGCAACCTATTCCATCACCCCAGAGAATCTATTAAAAAGACACGACACAACCGTCGTGATTGGATGGGGAATGCTCATCGGTGGGATTGCTTTAAGTTTTATTAATAATCCATTTGCTGTTTCAGGCAACTGGGACTTAATCACTTTTTTACTTGCGGCCTTTGTGATTCTTCCCGGAAGTTTGGTGGCTTTTTATTCTTATCTCACGGCCGTGAAAATTATTGGCCCAACTAAGACCAGTTTACTTGCCTGTGCAGAACCACTTTCTGCGGCATTGATCGCGGTCTTCTGGCTCCATACCCCCTTTGGACTGTATGATTGGGCCGGCATGATCTTCATTCTCCTTACGATTGCACTTTTAACTCGAAAAGCTTAAGAACTGCTCTGGTTTACTGGTGTTGGGGTAAATAACTTTTTTCCCTTAACACCAGTAAATTTTTTCCAAGTCTCGCGTTACATCCTCTTAAACTTTCACGGCTTAGCTAAATCAAAACTTGGAATCTATTTTGCTTCTTGAACGGCATGAATAAAACATGTCCAAATCCATCCTGCGCATTTCCACATTTTGTGATCCGAGACGGTCATTTTCGTCGTAAAGACGATTCAAAAGTGATCCAGCGATTTCGATGTAAAAACTGTGGAACTCGTTTTTCAAATGCCACTTTTTCTGAGGCCTATCGGCAAAAGAAAAGACGGGTTAACTTTCCGCTTTTGAAGCTTCTTGCTTCAGGAAACTCTTTAAGAAGATCTGCGCTTCTCTTGGGTATCCATCGAACAACGGTCGAGCGCAAATTATCTTTCTTGGGAAAAAAGTGTCGGCGACTCAATCAAGAGTCACTTCTAAAGTTAAAAGGTAGGATCCATAACATTCAAATTGATGATCTTATTACGAAAGAGAACTCGAAGCTCAAACCTTTGAGTGTTTCGATTTGTGTGGATGAAAATCGGCGGAGAATTTTAGCGGTAGAGGTCTCGCAGATTCCCGCCTTCGGACATCTTTCAAGGTTCGCACTGAAGAAGTACGGACAGAGAAA